>DAIDGQ010000038.1 GCA_027452215.1 Granulicella sp.
GCGGAAGCTGTTCTTCGGGTTATGCTTCGACAACACCTTCGTGATCGCCGCCGTCAGCGTCGTCTTGCCATGATCGATGTGCCCGATCGTTCCAATGTTTACGTGCGGCTTGCTGCGATCAAATTTTTCCTTGCCCATGACTCTATCTCCGGATTGCTAAGTTCGAAATCTGTTATGCGGCAGGGCTGAAGGCCCAACCAGTTACTTGCTGTCCTTGCCCTGCACCTTCGCGATAATCTCTTCCGAGACCGAGCGCGGTGCTTCCTCATACTGCTTGAACTCCATCGAGAAGTTAGCCCGGCCCTGCGTCGATCCACGCATCGCCGTCGCATAACCAAACATCGTCGATAGCGGCACCGTCGCCTTGATAGCCTGCACGCCGCCAACCATCTCCATACCTTCGATACGGCCACGGCGGCTGTTGAGATCGCCGATGATCGTACCCATGTACTCCTCAGGAACCGTGACTTCAACCGCCATCACCGGCTCGAGCAGCACAGGCTTTGCCTTGCGGGCAGCTTCCTTGAAGGCCATCGAACCGGCAATCTTGAAGGCCATCTCGTTCGAGTCGACGTCGTGATAACTGCCGTCGTACAAGCTTACCTTGATATCGACCATCTCATAGCCGGCTAGAATTCCACCCAGCAGAGCTTCCTGAATACCCTGGTCAATCGGCTTGATGTACTCCTTGGGAATCGTTCCGCCCTTGGTGTCATTCGAGAATTCGTAGCCCTTGCCCGGCTCGTTTGGCTCGATGCGAATCTTCGCGTGGCCGTAGTTACCCGAGCCGCCCGTCTGACGAATGTACTTACCTTCCGCCTCGGCCTTCGCGCGGATGGTCTCGCGGTAGTTCACCTGCGGCTTACCAACATTCGCTTCAACCTTGTACTCGCGCATCATGCGGTCAACGATGATCTCAAGATGCAACTCGCCCATGCCAGAGATGATCGTCTGTCCATTCGTGATGTCGGTGCGAACCTTGAACGTGGGATCTTCCTGCGCCAGCTTGGCTAAAGCCATGCCCATCTTTTCCTGGTCAACCTTCGTCTTCGGCTCGACTGCAACCTCAATCACGGGCGCCGGGAAGTCGATCGACTCAAGAAGGATCGGCGACTTGTCGCTGCAGATCGTATCGCCCGTGTTCAGGTTCTTCAACCCAACCGCCGCGCAGATATCCCCCGCCATAATCTCCGTAATCTCTTCGCGCTTGTTTGCATGCATCTTCAGCAAGCGGCCAATGCGCTCCGTCTTGCCTGTGCGAGGGTTCAATACTGAATCGCCTGTCTTCAACACGCCCGAATAAATCCGGATAAAGATGAGCTGGCCGACAAACGGATCGGTCATGATCTTGAAACCAAGCGCCGCAAGCGGCTCCGTGTCGTCCGCGTGGCGGAACAACTTGACTTCCGGCTCGCCAGGCTCCGTGCCTTCAATAGGGGGAACATCCAACGGGCTGGGCAGGTAGTCAACCACCGCGTCTAGCAGCGTCTGCACACCCTTGTTCTTGAAGCTCGAGCCACACAACACTGGGAAGACATGCATTGCGATCGTCGCCTTGCGAATCGCTAGCTTGAGTTCGGCGACCGAAATCTCCTCACCCTCGAGGTACTTATGCATTACCTCTTCATCAGAGTCGGCGACAGCCTCGATGAGCTCGATGCGCATCTTCTCCGCCTTCTCTTTCAACTCAGCGGGAACCTCTTCAACATCGTACTTGGCACCCATCGTCTCGTCATGCCACAAGATGCCCTTCATCTCAACCAGGTCCACGACTCCGGCAAACTTTGCCTCTTCGCCAATCGGAATCTGAATTGGAATCGCCTTTGCTCCTAGACGAGCAACCAGGGTCGACGTCGCATATTCAAAATTTGCGCCGGCCTTGTCCATCTTATTAATGAAGCAAATACGCGGTACCTTGTACTTGTTAGCCTGACGCCAGACCGTCTCCGACTGCGGCTGTACACCCTGCACCGAGTCAAAGCATGCTACCGCGCCATCAAGCACGCGGAGGGAACGCTCCACCTCGGCCGTGAAATCCACGTGGCCAGGCGTATCGATAATATTGATGCGGATGCCGTTCCAGGTGCAGGTCGTCGCAGCAGACGTGATCGTGATCCCACGCTCCTGCTCCTGTTCCATCCAGTCCATCGTCGCCGTGCCCTCGTGCACCTCGCCGATACGGTGCGTGATGCCCGTATAGAAGAGAATGCGCTCGGTCGTCGTCGTCTTGCCGGCGTCGATGTGAGCCATGATGCCGATATTCCGACATTTTGCGAGAGGTACTGTGCGTGCCACGGTGATCCTTTTCTTCCTGCGAGTCGAAGCTCGCACTTATTCAAACTTGTTCAATCAATACTGGCTTCTGGAGCTCTAACGCTTAAGCCAGATTCCCTGCTCTTGAGCTACCAGCGATAGTGCGCAAAAGCCTTATTCGCTTCAGCCATGCGATGAACATCTTCCTTCTTCTTCATCGCGGCGCCGCGACCATTTGCAGCATCAAGCAGCTCAGCGGTGAGCTTCTCAACCATTCCCTTTTCGCCACGAGCGCGACCATAAGTCACGAGCCAGCGAATCGCCAACGAAGTACGCCGCTCGGGATTGACCTCGATTGGCACCTGGTAGTTTGCTCCACCGACGCGGCGGCTCTTCACTTCAAGCATCGGCTTGACGTTCTCCACAGCCTTCTTGAATAGCTTCAGAGCCTCGTCGCCACCCTTGGCTTCGAGATTACTCATCGCCTCGTAGAAAATGCCTTGAGCGGTAGACTTCTTGCCGCCCCACATCATGCTGTTCACAAATTTCGTAACCAGCGTCGACCCGTAGATCGGATCGGCTGGAACTTCACGCTTGGCAATAAACCCTTTTCTCGGCATCTCTTCTTCTTTCTCTTCTTCCCCCAACGCGGTGAACCTCTCACGAGTTGGGCTTGGCTGCTGGCCGACTCTCTCAAGTCAGGCCGGATTTATTTAGTGCTCGCCTTTGGACGCTTCGCGCCATACTTAGAGCGGCTCTGTTTGCGATTTGCAACGCCAACCGAATCCAGCGTTCCGCGAACCACGTGATAGCGAACTCCCGGCAGGTCCTTCACGCGGCCGCCGCGGATCAGCACAATCGAGTGCTCCTGCAGGTTGTGGCCGATGCCCGGGATATAGGTAGTGACCTCAATGCCATTCGTCAGACGGACGCGCGCAACCTTGCGCAGCGCCGAGTTCGGCTTCTTGGGGGTCTGAGTGTAAACACGAGTGCACACTCCGCGGCGCTGGGGTGAACCCTGCAGCGCAGGCGAGGCGGTCTTGTAGCGGGTCGGCGTCCGGCCCTGCTTGACGAGTTGATGAAACGTAGGCACTTTACTACTCCTTGGCTCTACCCGAAGGTAGTTACTACCCGAAACCTTATTCGGGCTCGGTGCAGGGCAGCTCCCTCACTCTGCTCCCGCGCGCAACCTGCAAACGCACAGAAGGCGAGACATGCGGACATGCCCCGGCGAAGTTCTGAATCCTGCACGCGGCCTTACTTCTGACTGCGCACAACTTAACAACACAAGCTACTAACCACTTCAAGCGAGATAACAGTCGACGGTGGCCGAGGTGTGCTGTGCCTGCTCTTTCAAGCCCGCCCAACTGCTCAACTCCGTTTCGCTGTTCCGGCCCGCATAGCCCATCCCCATGGGGTCCCGCCGTGGTGCAGCGGGGAGGAGGGTGTCGCAGGCGCGATAGATAGGCTAAACGCCAACCACAGACTTACCGACTCACCCACTACCATCCGGGCGAATCCTGCGGTGAATCTCTTGTATCCAGTGTAGCGCAGACCAAAGCCTGCCTCTGAGCCTCTTGGTGACGACACATTCCGGATACTCGCGGAACCTTCTTACTGTATCAAGGAGCGCCGAAAGCGTCAAGATTCCTCTCGGCCCGGTAGTAGGTCAGTTTGACTGGATTAGGAAGCTCCCTCGAAGGGGCATGGCTTCAGCCGTGCCATAAAGTCCCGCTCCGAAGGAGCCTTCCGCTCTGCCGAAGGCCGGAGTGAAGCCGAAGGCGCGACGACTGAATTACCCTCCTCCTGCCAGCGCAACGCCTCCTGATGATCCTACGACTTGCCCGCAAGTTCTCACCTTCGAAGGCCACTCGCCGAATCCCAATATCCCAAGCGATGTCTCCGCGTATGCGACTCAACCTCCCAAAAGCTCCAAATCGCGATAACCAGCATCCGAAGAGAATGATCTTCCGCTATGCTAGCGAGCGACACGCCTTTACGAAATGAGGTGCTCTGCTTGGCAACGATCCGCTTAGACGAGTTTAGCGACGGCATTGTTATCTACTTCCAGACGGAGCAGCAACGGGTAAACGCGTACACGCTCGCCTCCGCCTTGGTCAGTTTTGCCGACGCTGCGAAGGCTGCCAATAGATCAATAAATCCAGGCTTTGAGATTGAAATCGTAGTTGAAGCTCTTGCGTCAGGCAGCTTCCGAACAAGAGTGAATGCCGTCTACAGTGGCGCGGGGAACCTCTTTTCCGCTGAATCCCTTAGGGCCGTTGTTTTGAGCGTTATTGCGAGCTTTATCTTCGAGATGATTCATCCGCCATCACAACCGGTCAACGTCATCATCGAGACCGATCAGGTCATCATTGACCGTGGCAAGGATAGGATCATAGTTCCTCGGAATGTCTACGTAGCTTCTCAAGAAGCAAAGGCCAATCCCCAATTCACAGCGGCAATCAGCCAAACGGCTTCCACAATCGCTGCCGACCCGGATCTGACCGGATTGTCCTTTGCGCCCTCAATAGACTCTCCCGCTCCTCAGGTATTTATAACCAAAGAAAGTCTCCAAGCGTACCTCCCGAACGTTAGCGAAGACGAGCCATTCCAGCGAACCATTTTGGAAACGTGTGACCTTCAAATTGTTAAGGCGATTCTGGAGAGAAGCGACCGTAAATGGGAGTTCAGGTGGCGCGGCGTAAAAATTTCAGCCCCTGTCTTAGACCAGAGTTTCTATTCCAATTTCTTCGCACATCGCATCACAATAGCGCCCGGCGATGAACTTCAAGTGAGAATGAAAATCACGCAACGCCGTCAACCTGAATCCACTATTTTCACCAACGTTGGCTACGAGGTAGTGGAGGTGTTGCGCCACTCCCCGAAAATGGCGCAGCTTGAGATTGGTAGCGGATCAAATTAAATTCCAGCCGGGTGCCCCATTCATCGCGCAGCTTTTTGCGCGATGGGTGGGCTCCACGCTGCCGCAGGCCGGAGTGGAGCCGCAGGCGTAACGACTGAATTGCCTTCCTCCACACCACGCATACCGCCCGCCGCCCGCCAAAACCTGTCAAGCCCCCCAAACAGACGAAACTCGCCAAACCCCCTATAACCATTGGCGATATATATTTCAAAAACTTGGCATAGTTACCCCACCCAACTTGGTACACTTGAAGTAGAGCTCAAAAGCTGCATCGGCATCCGCCGCTGCAGCTTTCACATTTAAGCCACTAACTCCAATAGAAAGAATATTATACGCGCAACCCGTTTAGAATGAGTCGTTTGAAACTAGCTTTCACTACTCAACCAGCACATTCCAAACGACTTCGCTAAGGAAAAGTGAAAGCAGGGGGGAGGGGGGGGCCCCGGCGGACGTTCTTGGCCCGCTGGGGTCAGAGGGGGGGCCCGGCGGACGTTCTTGGACCTCTGGGGCCCGAAGGGGCCGCCACCAACCCTCCGCGCAGTCGACATGCACCGCCTCAAAGCGCGCCAGCTAACCCGATGGCCCCCGCATCTGCCAGCGAATCAGCGCCGGTGATACGCTGGCGAACATGATCGTTTCTCCCCTACGCGCCCGCCTGCCGCTTTTCGCCGCAACCTGTTCCCTGCTGCTCTCTGCAGCCCTCACCGCGCAGACCCCCGCCAAGCCCGCCCTCGCACCTGCTCCTGATACCGCCAATCCCAACCAGCAAACGACTCGCGCAGCCCAGCCCGGCGGAGTCGCTCTCTCGCCCGACGGCACCACCGTAGCCTGGACCCTCCGCGGCCACGACGGCTCCACCCTCCACCTCACTCAAGTCGCCGATCCAGCCAAGACGAACATCATCGCAGTCGAAGGTGCAAAGGACTGCTCTAACACCTCGCCCACCTGGTCCCCCGACAGCCAGACCCTCGCCTTCCTCTCCACCTGTACCGGAGACAAGGCCAAGCCCACGCAACAGCAGATCTTTCTCTGGTCCAAAGCCACCGGAGCGACCAGGCAACTCTCGCACCTCACAGGAAATATCGAGCAGCCTGCCTGGTCCCCTGACGGCAAATCCATCGCCTTCCTCTTCGTCGAAAACGCCACCCGCTCTGCCGGAGCCCTCGATGCCATGAAGCCCTGGTCTGGTGTCATTGGTGAAGATGGCGTCGAGATCCAGCGCGTCGATTCCGTCGACATCACAAGCGGCAGCGACTCCTTCCTCACTCCAGCCAAGCTTCACGTCTACGAGTTCGACTGGGCACCCAACTCCACCGCAATCACCTTCATCGCCGCCAATCCTCCGGGCGAAAACAACTGGTGGGTGGCCAAGCTCTACACCGCGACCATCACTAGCCACTCCCACACAGTCAGCGGCTCCAACACCACAGATCACGTCGACGAAGAGCTTCACACCGTCCTCGACCCCAACACCGTCTCCGGCCCGCTCCACGGCCTGCAGATCGCCGTTCCTCGCTATTCTCCCGACGGCAAGCGCATCGCCTTCATCGGTGGCCTCATGTCCGACCAGGGTTCAACCGGCGGAGACGTATATATCGTTCCCGCCTCCGGTGGCACCCCCACAAACACCACCCCAGGCCTCGACGGCACACCCTGCTTTGAGACCTGGCTTTCCAACGACGCCATCGGCTTCGTCGAAGATCAAAGCGGCCACACCGTTCTCGTCAATTGGGACACCTCCAGCAACTCCGAGGTGAACTCCAAAGATCTCGGTGAGGCCACTATCTCCGGAGGCAGCATCAAGGATGCTGTTTCCATCTCCAATGACGCCAAAGTCGCCTTCGTCGAGAGCAGCTTCACCTCCCCGCCCGAAATCTACGTTCTCACCAGCGAGACCGGCGACCTCGACCAGCTCACTCACCTCAACGCGGACGCTAAGCCCCTCGCCAAAACCGTCTCCGTCGAGTGGGATAATGACGGCTTCCACGTCCAGGGATGGCTCACCTTCCCCGCTCATTACGACTCCTCTAAGAAGTATCCGCTTATCGTCAGCGTGCACGGCGGCCCATCCGCCTCGGTCGGAGCTCGCTGGGGCAGTAGCATGTGGGCCGAGGAAGGCTACTTTGAGTTCCAGCCCAATCCTCGCGGCTCCTTCGGCCAAGGTGAGAAATTCGTGCAGGCCAACGTCAAGGACTTCGGCTACGGCGATCTCCGCGACATCCTCAAAGGTATGGACGTTCTAGAAGCCAGGTTCCCCATCGACAAGAGTCGAGAAGGCCTAACCGGCTGGAGCTACGGTGGCTTCATGACCATGTTCGGGGTCACCCAGACCCATCGCTTCCGTGCCGCCGTTGCCGGTGCCGGCCTAAGCGACTGGCTCAGCTACTATGGCGAAAACTCCATCGATCAATGGATGATTCCGTTCTTCGGTGCCAGCGTCTACGACGATCCGGCCGTCTACGCAAAATCTTCCGCCATCAACTACATCAAGAACGTGACCACCCCAACCCTCGTCATCGTTGGCGATCGCGACGGCGAGTGCCCTGCCCCGCAGTCCTTTGAGTTCTGGCACGCCCTTCGCGCCGAGGGCGTCAAAACACAACTCGTTGTCTACCCCAACGAAGGGCACGGCTTCCGCAACCCCGAGCACATCCGCGATCGCGCCGAGCGGGAAGTGAAGTGGTTTGCAGACAATATGCCGGCAAAATAACCTCCTCTCTCCTCCCGAAAACTGAAGCCGAAAAGGCGGTCCGCCATCCCCCGATGGCTGGCCGCCTCTCTATTTCTGGCAACGGTTGGTCTCTATTAAGCTCATCGCATTTGCTCAGCAACCGTCCAACCCCTAAACTGGAGTCTCGGAAGATTTAGCAGTTGGCGGGATTACCGTTCAGCTTTAGTTCCGGTTGAACGGGGAGGTTCGAGTGCGGTTGGTTTTCGTCAATACAGTGCGTAGGTTTGTTGGTCTAGTAGCTCTTCTCTTTATTGCGCTTCCCTTTGGCTTGTCCGTGGCCGGTTGCGGCAAGAAGTCCGCGCCTGTCCAGTTCTGTAGCACGGGCGACACGGGACCGACGGTGGGGCAGGTTGCCAGCATTACGCTGTCGCCAAATCTGGCCACCACTGGCGAAAGCCTCAACTATGGTCAGATAGGCCAGGCGCTCTCTGCCTCTGCGATCGATTGCAAAGGCAATGCAGTCTCCGTCAAATCCTTTGTCTACGCCAGCACCAGCAGCTTCTCCGCCAACACCACCGGCGTGATCTTTGCGGATATCAACCCGTCCACCGGACAGGTTTGCGGCGGAACATGGAACCGTAATACGGGCGGCGGCATTGCCGACTACACCACCTGCTTTCCTCCAACCACCACCCCCACCACCTCTCTGGCCTACGTAACTGCGACCGCCCAAGGCACCGTCAGTAATGCCATCCCCGTGTACGTGCACCCCGTCGTTACCGGGGTTGTGCTCGGGCCGGCTACACCGGGAGCCTCCCATGGCAGTTGCCCAGCCAACACCATCGATCCTGGCACCGACTGCTGCCCCAACGACACTGTCGGCATACCCGTTATCGCCCCTGTTTACACCGCAAATTCCTGCCTGTCTCAAAATCAGATCGGCCAACTCGTCGCTCGCGTCTACCAGGGAGCGGGCACCAGCCCTGCCAATAACATCACCTGCCAGGTGGGCCATCTTACCTTCGCAGCGCAGTCGCCGGGAATCGTCTCCATCGATGAGAACGGCGCAGCCACTGCTCAGCAGCCCGGCTCAACCGTCATCACAGCAACGGTTGCCAACTCATCTACTGCCACCAACGCAGGCTTCTTCTCCACCTGCCCTCCCGCCTCCATCAACCTGTCTGTTCAAGGCCAACCTGCGGGAACCAAGAGTGTTACGGTCGCCATCAACAATCTTCAACCCCTGATTGCCACCGTCATCGATACCCTCGGCAATCCCATCAGCGGTCTCGCACTGGAGTTCAACTCCACCACGCCGCAGACGATTCCTGCTGCAATCGGATCAGTAACACCGCTTTTCCCGGGCACTGCGGATATCACCGCTGTCTGCCAGCCGACCACCTGTAATACAGCTCCGTTCAGTCAGATCGGTCTCTTTGGAAACGGCAAACCCATCACCTCTAATCCCATTACCGTCAAGGCCGTGGGCACGAGCAGCACGGTCCTTTACATGGGGAGCACAAGCTCGAGGTATGTAGCTTTCCGCGATTTCACGACCAATCAGCCCAGCGCATTGATCAAGCTTCCCTACTTACCGAACTCCATGGTGATGAATCTGGCCGGAACGGCGCTGTACTTCGGCAGCAGCCAGGGATTGATGACCATCAACGCATCCACCAATACTTTCGGGACGTCCACCCAGACGATTCAGGGAACTGTACTGTCGGTATCGCCAGACGGGAATACGCTCGTGGTAACGGATCCTATCCGCCAGACGATCTCGCTGGTTGCAACGTCAAGCAATGCGGTTGTTACCAGCTATGGCGGCATCGGAACAAGTGCCTCGTGGTCGCCGGATACCCAGACGGTCTACATCACAACCACGACCGGTGCCGTGCTGACCCACTCGCCATTTACAGACTGGCAGACAGCGAACGCGGATGAGGTCTATACCAACGTCGCGGTTACCGTGCCGAGCATTGGAGCCTACTTTGCCGGGCCCTCCACCACCGATGCCCGCAGCTACTGTCCTTCGAGCAGCATAGGAGCGGGCAACCCTCCTACGGTGACAAATCAGTTTATTCCGCTGGCTGACCAGAAGGCCGTTGCTACGGACCAACTCGCAGCAACGACCAACGGCACGCATATTCTCGGAGCCCACGCGACGGCTAATGGGGGAGCGACGATCAGTGACATTGACGTCGCGCTGCCGAACGATACGGCATGTCC
Organism: Granulicella sp.; assembly: GCA_027452215.1. Lineage (GTDB taxonomy): Bacteria > Acidobacteriota > Terriglobia > Terriglobales > Acidobacteriaceae > Granulicella. The sequence continues at coordinate 10,077 of DAIDGQ010000038.1, forward strand.
GCTTGTCATTCCCACAAACTACTTCCCCAGCTCCTTCACTACGCAGCCACTTACGGGAATCAACGCCTCTGCGATTACGGGTGTGGTGCCCTCCAGCAACTCCAAGGTGGCTATGGTCACGTACACCGGACCGGCAGCGGGGGCATCCGCGGGAACTGTTGCCAGCGGGCTGCTACCCATTTATTTTCCGCCGGCAACCGGCAGTGGAACACTCCAGTTCCTCGCTCTAAGTAACGGTGCTACAACGGCTTCGGCGCCTATCGCCGGCGTTTTCAGCACCGATAACTTCACGTTCTATGTGGGAACTTCTGGCGACAATCAGGTCCATCAGATTACGCTGACGTACCCCACCGGAGCGCAACCTACTGCAACGGAAGCACCTGGTTCGGCTCTCAACCCGAATCTTCCTCTTGAAAATGGGACGGGTTTTGCTCCGGTGAACCTGATCGCTCAGCATCCGAAGAAGTCCGTCAGCTAACTTCAACGTAGTCGTAAGCAGCAGAAAGGCCCTCGGATTCCGAGGGCCTTTTTATTGTGTGGCGCATTCATGTCAAGCAACCTTATAGCCTGCTGAATACGTCTATATTGTTGATATAAAATGACTTAATGTCACAGAGTTCTCAGGGTTGGGGTGGATCTACTTTGCGCCCAGCCTCGCGTTTAGAAGCTCGCGGCCAATGGCGTCCAGAACCCCGTTGAGGAAGTTCATGCTCTCAGGGGCAGCGTAACGGCGGGCTATCTCGAGGGCCTCGTTGATGATGACGGCGGCGGGAGTTTTTGGGTAGCCGAGCATCTCTGCGACGGCGGTGCGGAGCAGATTGCGGTCGACTACGGGCATGCGTTCCAGGCGCCAGTTCTGGGCGTGCTTCTGGATCAGAGCGTCGACTTCCTCCTCGCGCTGGGTTGCGAGACGATGCAAATCGTCAGCAAATCCGCGGGTTTCGTCGTCGACGTCGTCGCGGGAATCCCAGAAGAGGCGTTCCACTTCTTCGGGTTTCTGCTTACCGAGGTCGCCCTGGAAGAGCATCTGCATGGCGAGTTCACGTGACTTGCGGCGAGTGCCCATCAGGCTTTCACCTCGGCCAGTTTCTGCTGGATGGAGGCCATTTCGATGGCGGCGATAGCGGCCTCAAAGCCTTTGTTTCCAGCCTTTAGGCCAGCGCGATCGAGGGCCTGTTCGAGGGTTTCGCAGGTGAGGACGCCGAAGGCGTGGGGGACTCCGGTCTCCTGCTGGGACTGTCCGATTCCTCTGGCTACTTCGTTGTAAATAGCTTCATAATGAGCAGTTTCGCCGCGGAGCAGGACACCGAGGGTGATGATTGCGGCGAAGCGTTTGGACTCGGCCAGGGTGCGGGCGGCGGAGGGAATCTCCCAGGCGCCCGGAACTCTAATGATTTCAATATCTTGCCTGGGGCAGCCGCTGCGGTGGAGGGCGTCGAGGGAGCCCTGGAGGAGGCGGTCGGTGATGACGGCGTTCCAGCGGGCAACAACGATCGCAAAGCGTTTGCCTGCAGCAGATAGGTCTCCCTCGACGGCGATGGGGCGGTTGTGGAGAGGGTTTTCGGACTCCCAGAAGCCGAGGGTCAGTTCGGGGGTCAAATTGACGGTGAAGAGGCGCGAGTTCCAGTGCGTAAGTGTTGACACAGATAGACTTGCGGCCACATCTTCGGTGCGGCGATGGGCTATGAGCCAGGCTTCTACGGCGGCATGGACGGTGTCGAGCTGGGTAACTTCAACCAATAGCGACGGCACGGAGGGCATGCGGCCGGTGACAAACTCCAGATTTCCGAGGGGTGCAAGGAAGGATTCACCCTTACCAGTAGCGTCGATCCAGCCTTTTCCCTGTTCGAAGCCCAGCGCTCGAAAGAGGTCAGCGAGCTGCGTGAAAGCTTCCTCCGAGGCGACCTGCGCCACGGTTGTTAATCCCTTGATCATGCTTCGATTGTACCGTTTTCGTGCGCACGGGGCCGGGTCTTGGGTCGCAAACCCCGTGACTCAGCGAACCTTCGGGTTGCGCGGCCTGGAAGAGGCGGTTTTGGAGGGTCGCGACGGGGAGGAGTTGGTGGGCTGCTGGAGGGTGACGATGATGACGGTGGCGGGGTCGTCGCCGACACAGGAGTAGCTGTGGGAGGTGGTGGAGTCGAAGTAGACGGAGTCTCCGGTGTGGAGGTCGTGGAGGTCGTCGCCGTGCTGGATGCGGAGGGTGCCGCGCATGACGTAGAGGAACTCGAAGCCTCCGTGCTGATGGAAGTTGGGGGCGGGAGCTTTGCCGGGCTGAAATTCGGCGAGGTAGGGATCGAGCTGGCGGTCGGGGACGAGGTAGCCTAGGCTCTCGAAGAAGTAGTTTGGGGTGTCCGAGCCAGACTGGGGGAGGCGGACACGGTCTTCGGCGCGATGGACGCGGAAGAGGGTCTGAGGGGTGGGGTTGAAGAAGTAGCTGAGGTCGCGGCCGAAGACCATGGCGATGCGGGCGAGGTTGCGGAGGGTGGGGACGACGCGGCCGGTTTCGAGCTGGGAGAGGAAGCTGGCGGAGAGGCCGGTGAGGCGGCCGAGATCGACGAGGCCGATGGAGGCTCTCTGGCGGAGGGCTCGGATGCGAAGGCCGAGGTGCTTTTCGGAGATGAGGGACTCGACGGCATTGCCTCCTACCTGGACGTCGGGACCGGGTTCGAGAGGAAGGTCGGGGTCGGAGTCTTCCGGCGACGGGGGAGGAATTAGAGCGTTTGTCCGGGCCTCATCAGCCTTTGATCGCATGAAAGTTCTCTCCAGAACCCTATGATCTACCGAAGATATTTTTATGTAAAGACCCGGTCGGACGGAGATTCTCACGTGCTGATCGGGGAGGTGGAGTTACTGCAGTTTTCCGTCGCTGAGGTCGTAGACGACGATGCCGAGGTCGTTGAGCTTGTTGATGGTGACTTCGAGGTTACGGCGGACGGCGGGTTCGGCGGAGTGGGGGGTCTTGTTGGCCTCCTCGATGGCGACGACGCGGCCGTAGGGCCAGGAGGACTCGGGGACGGCGGTGATGGCGTCGCCGAGGGTGTCGGCGGTGATGTTGAGCTCCTGGCGGCGGGCACCGATGGGGCGGAGCATGCCACCGACGCCGAGGTTGGTGGTGTTGGCGTCGGCGAGGGTGATCTGGAGCTCGAGCATGGAGGGCTGGACGGTGAGGACGGGGTTCTGCCAGCTATCGAAGCTGTGGATGGCCATGAAGGTGCTTTTGGAGGGAGGGGGGATGCGGTCGAGCTGCTCACGCTGGGTTTCGAGCTGGACACGCTGGGCGTCAAGCTGGGCTCGGGTGGGAGCGGCGGTGGCGTTGGCGTGGCCGTGACAGCCGGAGAGGATGAGAAGGAGGGAGGGTAGAGCGAAGGCTAGGGAGAGGGATCGCGGGTTCAACACGTACCTAGGATATCAAGTGCTGAGGGCGCGTTGTTGGGAGAGCGCGGGGGGATGCTGTGGGGGATGCCGTGGGGGATGCCGGGTTGGTCCGGCACCCCTTCGGCGCAATGAGCTGCGCCGAAGAGGGGTACTGGGGGGTTCAGACAAGGTCCTGGGAGTTCGGATGTAGAGCGTTCAAACGCTTGAGGAATGGCGAAGGCCCGGGCGTGAAGGCCACTTCGATTCGGCCGGGTTCAGGGGGTTGAAACCCCCTGCTCCCTCCGAGGCTTGCGCTCTCCGTTGCTGCATGGGCGTGGGGTCTAGTGATGGCCTCCGCCGCCACCGCCGTGATTGCCTCCACCGCCGCCGCCGTGGTTGCCTCCACCGCCGCCTCCACCGTGGTTGCCTCCACCGCCACCGCGGTTGCCGCCACCCTGCCTCTGGCCTCCGCCGCCACGGTTGCCACCGCCGCCACGCATGGGGCCTCCGCCGCCGTGATCGCCGCCTCCGCCACGCATCTGGCCTCCGCCACGACCGTAGCCTCCGCCGTGATCGCCGCCGCCGCCACGCATCTGGCCTCCGTTGCGACCGAAGCCTCCGTCATGACCGTAGCCACCGCCGTGATCGCCACCGCCGTAGCCTCCGCGGCCATAGCCGCCACCGTAGCCTCCGCCAAAGCCACGGCCGTCGCCGCCGTGGAAGCGGCCTCCACCGTCGCCGCCGAAGCGGTGGTCTCCCCAGCCGTGGCCGTAGCCCCAGTTGGACCAGGGGCCCATGCCGAGGAAGATGCCGTTGTAGAAGTAGCCGGAGCCGTAGTAGCCGTAGGGAGCGCAGCTATAGGGGGCGTAGCCGTAGTAGCCGTAGGAACAGACGGGGGGAGCTCCGATGTTGATGCCGAAGCTGATTTGAGCCTTGGCGGAGGGAGCCAGGGCCAGGGCTGAGACGATTGCTCCTGCGAACAGGAGAGTTTTGAATCCACGCATTTGGAACCTCTCTTACGGTGGCTGCGGTTCCACTGGGTGCATGGGCTACGGCGGTTTCCCGAGTTCGCTCAGTTCAAGATATTTAATTGAATTGGCGTTCTGGAGAGTAGGAACCGTGGGGGGCTGGATTGGTTGCCTTGGAGGGGATATGTCGCAGGGAGATGGTTTGTTTCGTGATGGATGGCGAGCGGCTATGCTTGATGGATGAGATTTGTTTTTGCGTGGCTGTGCGGCCTGTGGATGTGCGGGCTGGGGTGGGGCGGATGTGGCGTGGGGAGGGCGCAGCAGGCCGCACCGCAGCAGGTCACACCGGGGCAGTCGGCACCGCAGCAGGTCGCGCCGGGGCAGACGGCATGGGGGCAGGCGGGACGGACGCTGAGTGGGGTGGTGACAGATGCGGATGGGGCGCTGGTTCCGGGAGCGGTGGTGACGCTGCGCGAGGGCGGGGCGACGGGGCTGGATGAGCTGACTCCGAAGCGGACGAGTGTGACGGGAGCGGATGGGACGTTCAGCTTTGGGGGAGTGGCAGTGGGGGAGTTCCGGCTGACGGTGGCGGCGGAGGGGCTGGAGGGGGTGACGCGGGAGGGGAGGCTGAATGAGGATGAGTCGCTGGAGGTTCCGGCGATTGTGCTGGGAGTGGCGGGGACGACGACGCAGGTGGAGGTGTCGTCGCTGAGTGAGGAGGAGATTGCGGAGACGCAGATGAAGGCGGAGGAGCAGCAGCGGCTGGGTGGGCTGATTCCGAACTTTTATGTGACGTACGACTGGAAGGCGGCGGCGCTGAGTTCGAAGCAGAAGTACAGGCTGGCGGTGCGGTCGATTGTGGACCCGGCGACGTTTGTGATCGTGGCAGGGTTTGCGGGGATTGAGCAAGGGAGCGATGAGTTCAGCGGGTATGGCCAGGGATGGAAGGGGTATGGCAAGCGGTATGGCGCGGGGTTGGCCGACAGCAGCATTGGGGCGATGCTGGGAGGGGCGGTGCTGCCGGTGCTGTTTCACCAGGACCCGCGATATTTTTACAAGGGGACGGGGAGCGTGTGGACTCGGACGAAGTATGCGCTGTCGACTGCGGTGATTGCCCGCGGGGACAATGGGAGGTGGCAGCCGGCGTATGCGGGAGTGCTGGGAGACTTTGCTTCGGGGGCGATTTCGAATTTGTATTATCCGGCGAGCGACCGGAATGGGGCGGGGTTGACGCTGGAGAATGGGGCGCTGTCGGTGGCGTTTACCGGGCTTGGGAACCTGCTGCAGGAGTTCCTGCTGAAGAGGCTGAGTACGGGGACTATATCTGCTGGAAAACCGACGCCATGATGTGGGGTGAGACGGAAGTGGAGGGCCTGTGACGGAAGTGTCATTCGCGCGGCGATGCGTTGGACGCTATGCTCAAGGAATGGGCCACTGGCACGAGATTCAAACGAATGAAGGTAAGAGACGGGTTTGGCGGAGGAGCGTTGTCTTCGGGCTGAGTGTGGGATGGTGCTTGATGGGGGCGGCCGGAGCGCAGCAGGTGGCGGGAACGCAGGTGGCGGGGCCGGTGCTGGTGAGTAGCAGCGCGGGGGTGGGGAGTTTGCCGGAGGCTCCGGTTCCGCAGGATGCTGCGGGGCAGGCTACGGCGGGGCAGGCGGGGGCGGGGCAGGCGGG
>DAIDGQ010000039.1 GCA_027452215.1 Granulicella sp.
CAGGAGCTACCGCAGAGACGTACACCAGTCCAGCAACCTTGGCATCATTGCCAGCCTCTGTGATCACAGCGCCACCATAGGAGTGACCGACCAGCAGAACCGGACCGTCTTCCAGAGCAATGGCACGCTGCGTTGCCGAAACATCATCCGCAAACGAGGTTAGCGGAATCTGAACGGAAACAACATGCATCCCCTTGCCTTCCAACAACGGGATCAGCTTGGACCAGCTCGAACCATCTTCCCATGCACCATGCACGAGCAGGACGTTCTTTACCGTTCCGGTGGCGGCCGTCTGGGCCTTCATGCTGGGCGCGGGGAGAAACGAGAGAAAAGCGGCGCAGGGCGCCAGGATGGTGCAAAGCGTTTTCCAAATCTGCATCTGTCTTGCTCCTTGAACAAGGACTCAACTCGTACAGATTCAGAACGTTCGCAAGTCTGAATGCGTCGAGGTTCGTTGACAACTGCGCGTCTTTTGCAGTGAGTCTTCCGTGTGGTCCTGTTTGATCAGAAAGTACCGTTTGGCGCAAAGCGGCATATAGGCGAAAAATGCTGAACACGGGACATTCCTGCGGTGATCAAGCCCGGCAAGGCGAAGCAAAGGAGAGAAGGCGCTACCCAACTTGGGTCCACTAGCAGTGCTAAACCAGCATCACGCCCGGCAAACGCCATTCTCATCCGTTGTGATCTCGAAGAGTGCAAAATCTCCAAGTCACTCATTTACACCGCATTAGTCACAGCAAGTTGTCTTTTGGTCAGCTATTGCCATTTTTTTCGCTAAGGGAGAAGTTTCACCCCTCCCTGGTTTCAGCCGCGATGCGTCTTCCACCACCCTCCTCTCCGGGCCTTTCCCTCCCGCAACACCCTCCCTGTCGATCTGGTGCGCTGATGCGCACGAATTCGGCTGACAAGCCTTTGCTAAGGGGCTCTGCCCCCCGCGCTCTCCAAGGCCATTCGCCCTTTGGGTTTTGGCTCCCCCGCAAGCGGTCCCCCCAAAAAGCTCCGCTCGAAGACCTTTCCGTTTGCTACCCCCGCCTTCGCCAGGTGGCGTTCGGCATGTACATGCCGCGTTTCTACGCGGACGTGCAAATGCCAAACCCAAGGAGATAACACCATGAACACCACCAAGACCATCGCCGCCATCGACAGCAAGAAGCCCAACACCAAGCAGGAACTCATCGCCGCCAACATCAAGCTGCTGATTGAGCAGTTGGAGGCCGGACACTCCGAAGCCCTTACCCACTATCTCAACGCAATGAGCCGCTTCCACAACTACAGCTTCGGGAACGTCTTGGAGATAGCGCGACAAATGCCCGCCGCGTCGCGTGTGGCCGGGTTCTGGACATGGAAGAACCTTGGACGTAGCGTGAACGCTGGAGCGAAAGGCATCCGCATTCTTGCGCCGGTTGTGGGCGTTCGCCGCAAGAAGGACGCCGAGGCCGAGACGGACATCACCAGGCAGCTGCTCGGCTTCCGCAATGCCTACGTCTTCGACATCTCCCAGACTAACGGCGTGGACTTGCCGGAGATGGAGAGCGTCATCGGCGATCCCGGCGAGAACATCGAGCGCCTGACCGAGTTCCTTGCCAGCAAAGGCATTGCAGTGAGCTACAGCGAGAAGATTGCGCCAGCCCTGGGCGTGAGCTACGGCGGACGCATCGCGCTGCTACCGGGACAGTCGAAGGCTGAAACCTTCAGCACGCTTGTGCATGAGGCAGGGCACGAACTGCTGCACCGCAGCGAACGCCGCACGGCAACCACGAAGACCATGCGCGAGACCGAAGCTGAGGCCGTCGCGTTCGTTGTCGAGAAGGCTGTGGGGCTGGTGAATGGTTCGGCGTCTGCCGATTACATCCAGCTCTATAAGGGCAATGCCTCCCTGTTGGCAGAGAGCTTGGAGGTCATCCAGCAGACCGCCAGCGTCATCCTCGCCGCGTTGGAGACGCCCGTCGCGGATGAAGTAACCAACGAGGAACTTGCTGAGGTCGCAGCATGAACGCTATGCCCGCGATCATGTAACAATTCCCTCGACACGAAAACTAGACAGACGGGACGAAGGTGCTCCCGTCTGCCTTTTTGGCGGCGCGGGAGACACCCTGCGGGTTTCTCCCGGCCCTCTTCCGGCGCTGAGAAAGCTGTCATTCACACCGAAATCTGCACAATCCGCCTGCACAGTTCCTACACAGCCAAAATCAGACCGATTAGCCTATTTCCTATCAGTATTTTCCGAAATGCTATTCACCCCTACGGGATGACAGCCAGAAAGGCAAGAGCAACAGCAACGGCAACAGCAAAATCAAAGGCCAATACAGGGGTCCTTCGCTGCGCTCAGGATGACGAGAGCTTGGGTGATGCGATCAGGAGCGGCAATCTGGTTGCTCTGCTATTCAAGCTGTTTGCGATTCCAAGCTGTTTGTGGCTGCAAGCTGATTGCGGTCCAAGCAGTTTGCGATTCCAACGGTTTGGACTGCCCAGCGGCTAGCCTTCTACGGGGGTTTCGGGGGCGGCTTCTGCGGAGGATTCGTGGGGTTCGGGTTCGGCTATGGTGTCGGCGGAGGGGGCGGCGCCCTTGACGCGGACTACAGTGATCTTGTCGAAGCCTTCTTTGAAGGCGGGGGGACGCAGGCGCTCGGCCATCTTGTGCATGACTTCGTCGGTGACCTGGCGGTCGCGCTTGGAGTTGCGGTCGAGGCAGACGGCCAGGGGGACATCGAAGAAGACGGCCTGGACCTCGTAGCCGAAGGACTTCGCCATCTTGATCCACTGGCGGCGCTCGTGCGGGCTGAGGTTGGTGGCGTCGACGTAGTTCCAGGGCATCTTGGCGATGAGGCGGGCGCGGAGGAGGCTGCGGAGGGTGCTGAAGACGAGGCCCTGGTAGCGCTGCTCGGTGATGTCGTCGAAGAGGATGTTGCGCAGCATGTCCGAGGAGAGCGGGGTGACGCCGCGGCGCTTGTACCAGGTGGTCTTGCCGGAGCCGGGGAGGCCGATGGTGAGGACGACGTAGCCTCGCGGGGATTTGTTGGAGACGGCCTCGGGGCCGGCGGGAGGGGTGCCGAGGGACTCGGGCTGGGTCTCGTGGACGAGCTTGGCTTCGGGGGCCGGGGCGGAGGAAGCGGCGAGCTCGGCGGTGGGTTCGGCTGTGAAATTCGCTGGGGGCTCGTTGGCGGCTTCGGGGGCGGCCTTGTCGACGCGCTGGGCACGGGGTGGGGCCGAGGGTTCGGCGACGGATTGGGTCGCCGGTAAAGGCTCGGGGTAGGAGGGTCGCAGGGGTGCGGGTTGGTTCGCAGGAATCTCCTGCCCAATCTTGCCCGTGGACTCCGATTCGTTCGGACCACGCTTCGTACGTCTTCTCATGAGTGTCCCGCGCAACCAGTCGCGCATAAGTGGTTTGTAACACAAGCGTGGGTCTGCCGCAAAAGTGGTGCAGGCGGTTCGGTATTCGGGAGAGAGGGTAAGGGGACGCGGGTGAAGGGTTTGCGGCGACTTCCCTGCTTTGGTAGCCTCAAAGGGATTGAGGAGATACGAGAGACTATGGCAGTGAAGGTAGGCATCAACGGCTTCGGCCGCATCGGTCGCAATGTGTTTCGCACGGCGCTGGGTAATCCTGAGATTGAATTCGTGGCGGTGAACGACCTGACGACTCCGGCGACGCTGGCGCATTTGCTGAAGTATGACTCGATCCTGGGCAATCTGAAGAACGAGATTTCGGCGACGGATGATTCGATTGTGGTGGATGGCAAGACGATCAAGGTGTTTGCCGAGCGCGACCCGGCGAAGCTGGATTGGGCGTCGGTGGGCGCAGAGATTGTGGTGGAGTCGACGGGATTTTTTACCGACGCGACGAAGGCGAAGGCTCATCTGGGCTCGACGGTGAAGAAGGTGATTATTTCGGCACCGGCTTCGAATGAAGATTTGACCGTGGTGCTGGGCGTGAATGACGACAAGTATGACGCGGCGAAGCATCACGTGATCTCGAATGCGAGCTGCACGACGAATTGTCTGGCTCCGGTGGTGAAGGTGCTGAACGATACGTTTGGGATTGCGTCGGGGATTATGACGACGATCCACAGCTATACGAATGACCAGGTGATTCTGGATACCCCGCACAAGGATTTGCGGAGGGCGAGGGCGGCGGCGCTGAGCATGATTCCGAGCTCGACGGGCGCGGCCAAGGCGCTGAAGCTGGTGATTCCGGCGATGGATGGCAAGCTGGATGGGTTCGCGATTCGGGTTCCGACACCGAATGTGTCGGTGGTGGATCTGACGTTTGTGGCGGAGAAGCCGATTGATGTGAAGAGCATCAATGCGGCGATCAAGGCTGCGAGCGAGGGTGAGCTGAAGGGGATTCTGGGGTATACCGAGGAGGAGTTGGTGTCGACGGACTTCCGCGGGAATCCGCTGTCGAGCATCTTCGATAGCAAGCTGACCAAGGTGGTTGGGAATACCGGCAAGGTGATCAGCTGGTACGACAACGAATGGGGCTATTCCAGCCGCGTGAAGGATTTGATTTTGTTTTTGGTGAAGAAGGGGCTGTAACGGCCCCTTCAGCTAGCGAGGGTTTTCCTATGCGCGAAGAACTTCCCGTCGATACGCGTACAGAAGAAGAGCGCGCTGAGAGCTATCGTTACTGGGCTAAGCAGGGTGGTGCGGCAATCTTTGAGGAGACCTTGCGACTGAGTATTGAACACTACGGGATGCCTATCGGCGATATGCGCGACGGGCCGGTTCGTAAGTACATTCGGAATGCCGATGGGACGGAGACCGTCATCGCTGAGTGGAGCGGGCCGAATCCTTTGCGGCACGAATAAATGTCCAATTGTGGCTAGTTCTTCCCTGCGAATAATGAGGTCCAGTGAGACGCATCGGTTGAAGTTGTAGGGACGGTTGTCCTCTGGGAGGTGCCAAGCACTTCCGCTAAAGACTTGCCCAATGTATCGGGGATCGCAGGGGCTGTCGTACCAAATAGAGACGTCCAAAAAGACGTATCAGTCGGCGCGTTTGGGCCCGGTTCCTTCAGGAAGTTGCCGAACACATTTGCGAAGGACGGGCCCGGCGCAACTGGAATCGAAGGGACTGTCCCTATAAGGGAAGAAAGCGCAGTATAGGGAGCGCTAACCGATTCTAGGTCGTATGCGTAGGTTTCACCTACCGTAAGTTGCATACGAACTTTGCGGTCCAGTTTTTTCTTAATGGCTTCAAAAGCTGCCTCGATCTCGGGCCGGGTAGCTGTCTCTCCGTAATAGCTGTCTCGAAGCAGACGCTTCTCGACCCCGTTTTGAGAAACAACGTTGAAACAGCCAATTTTCTCGAGTTCCGAACGGACCACTTCGTGGTCTGAGTCTGGAATTCTTTCGAACTTGAAGTTCTCATGAAGAATGATGTTCACCAATGGCATTCGCGTATCCTCATTTCCGAAATCGATTGATACGCGCTAAGACTAGCGCGATATACGGGCAGGATCAAGAGGATAACAACTAGATGTTGTAGTGTCGAAGTAGATTCCCCTAAATCGCGGTGACGTATTTGAAGGGGCGGATGCCGGCGGACTTCCAGAAGTAGGCGAGGATGATGATGCTGGCTACGGCGGCGTAGGCGCACCAGAGGCTGGTGAATGCGTAGCGTTTTACAGCCATGACGGCTAGCAGGATGATGAGGTTGGCGGCGCCGAAGAGGACCATGTCCTTGACCCTGGAGAAGAAGAGCGAGCCGCAGGTGGCGATGACGTAGAGGATGGCGAGGGTGGTGTTGTTGGTGGCGTCGTTGATGTAAACGATGCTGTCGCCGCGGACGGAGATGTGGATGGGGTAGGCGATGAGCGCCCAGAGCATGTAGAGCGTGGTGCCGGTTCCGATGATGAGGAAGGGCCACATGCGGCGGCGGCTTTTGGCGGAGGCTTCAAAGAGCATGACGCTGAGGGGGATGAGGAACGGGAGCAGGCCCTGGGCGTAGAGCATGAAGGCGGCTCCCATGTTGTGCAGGACGGTGGGGGAGACGTAGCCGTCGAGGCCTAGCCAGACGAAGCCTTCGATGAACTGGTGGATGGCGAAAAGGGTGGGGAGCGAGGCGAAGAGGAGCTCGCGGCGGTGCTTGACCTGGGTGAGGGTGACGACGCCGACGACTCCGAGGACGCCACTGCCTACGAAGTTCGCGGTTGCGGAGAAGCACATGATGGGGAGGACCTCGGGTTCTGGAGATGATAGCGCAGATGGTGGGCGGTGTCGGTTCTGCGGATATGATTTAGGGATGAGCTCAAATCCTTTGCGAACGAATATTGCTGGAACGTCTCCTTATGAACCGATCATCGGGTTCTCACGCGCGGTGCGGATTGGGAATGTGGTGCATGTGTCGGGGACAGGGCCGGTGGGGGCGGAGGAGTTGCCGGCTGCGGAGCAGACGAGGGTGGTGCTGGGAATTATTGAGGCGGCGCTGAAGCAGGCGGGAGCGAGCTTTGAGGATGTGGTGCGGACGAGGATGTTCCTGGCGCATGCGGAGGATTGGGAGGAGATTGGGCGGGCGCATGGCGAGGTGTTTGGAACGATTCGCCCGGCGTCGACGATGGTGGTGGCGGCGCTGCTGAACCCGAAGTGGCGCGTGGAGATTGAGGCTGAGGCCGTGGTGGGTGGGTGAGGGTCTGTGGAAACCCACATCTCAGAAGCGAGATGTGGGGCACCCAGATTTCGGGGGTGATGTGGGTTGCGGCAGGGTGGATTTATTGCGATCAAAATGGCTTTTGCGGTTGTAAGGACAGACGTGCTGCGGCGGTGCTAGAGTTCTGCGGTTAGCAAAACGGCGGCTCGAACCGAGGCGTGCCCGGGAGAGCTGCTTTACCGAGGAGCCTCCCCATGGCAACAGCGACTACACCCGTGATCGACGCCCGTTTGGGCGCCGCAGCTTCAGCGTTCGTCACCAGCAAGCACCAGATGTATATCGACGGAAAGTTCACGTCGGCTTCGGCGGGAAAGACGTTTGCGGTCTTCAATCCGGCTACGGGGGAGGAGATCTGCCAGGTTCCCGAGGGCGATCACGTGGATGTGGACCGGGCGGTGCATGCGGCGCGCAGGGCGTTTGATGGAGGGGCGTGGCCTGCGATGTCGCCGTCGAAGCGCGGGCAGCTGCTGTACCGGCTGGCGGACCTTTTGGAGCAGCATACGGAGGAGTTTGCGCAGCTGGAGTCGCTGGACAATGGGAAGCCCGTGTCTGTGGCGAGGGTGGCGGATGTTCCGCTGGCGGTGGACCTGTTCCGGTATATGTCGGGATGGGCTACGAAGACGCTGGGGTCGACGATTCCTTTGTCGGCGGGCAATGATTTTTTGAGCTATACGGTGCGTGAGCCGATTGGCGTGGTGGCTCAGATTATTCCGTGGAATTTTCCCTTGCTGATGGCGGCGTGGAAGCTGGGGCCGGCGTTGGCGACGGGCAATACGGTGGTGATGAAGCTGGCGGAGCAGACTCCGTTGACGGGGCTGCGGCTGGCGCAGTTGATTGAGGAGGCCGGCTTCCCTGCTGGCGTGGTGAATATTCTGACGGGCTTCGGTGAGCCTTGCGGAGCTCCGCTGGCGGCGCATGACCTGGTGGACAAGGTTGCGTTTACCGGGTCGACCGAGGTGGGGAAATTAATTGCGAAGGCGGCGACCGGAAACCTGAAGAAGGTGACGCTGGAGCTGGGAGGCAAGAGCCCGGCGATTATTTTTCCGGATGCGGATATGGACGCTGCGATTGCGGGAGCGGCTTCGGCGATCTTCTTCAACCAGGGACAGTGCTGCTGTGCGGGGTCGAGGCTGTTTGCGCATGAGAGCGTGTTCGACCAGGTGGTGAGCGGGATGAGCGATATTGCGACGAAGATCAAGATTGGGCCGGGGCTCGATCCGTCGACTGAGCTGGGACCGCTGGTGAGCGATGAGCAGTTTGCTCGCGTGAACGGATTTCTGAAGAGCGGACGCGAACAGGGTGCGTCGTTTGGCGCGGGAGGACGGATGCATGAAGGGCGCGGATATTTTGTGGAGCCGGCGGTGTTGTCGAATGTGCGGCCGGGGATGAAGGTGGTGGACGAGGAGATCTTTGGGCCGGTGGTGGTGGCGCAGAGCTTTGCTACGGACGCGGACCTGGACCGGCTGGCGGCGCAGGCGAACGACACGATCTATGGGCTGGCGGCGAGTGTGTGGACGAAGGACATCTCAGTGGCACACAAGATGGCGCGGCGGATCAAGGCGGGAACGGTGTGGGTGAACTGCCACAATGTGTTCGACGCGGCGCTGCCGTTTGGAGGGTATAAGCAGTCGGGCTGGGGACGCGAAATGGGCGCGGAGGTGCTGAATAACTACACCGAAGTGAAGGCGGTTACGATCAAACTGTAAGGTTAGCAACGCTGGATGCTTGGCTGGGCCCCGACGGCTTTTTGTGCGATGTTTCGCACAGCCGGAGGGGCCTTGTGCTGTCCATTCGGGCTTGAGTCATTTATCCTTCTCGCAATGTCCAAGCTTTCGATTCGCGACCTTGACCTGACCGGCAAACGTGTTTTCATCCGCGTTGACTTTAATGTTCCTCTCTCGAAGGAGGGCACGATTACGGACGATACTCGCATACGCGAGACGATCCCGACGATTGAGTATGCTCTGCGGCGGAAGGCGAAGGTGATTCTGGCGGCACACCTGGGAAGGCCGAAGGGCAAGCATGTGGACTCGATGAGTTTGCGGCCGGTGGTGGCGCGGCTGCGGATGCTGCTGGACCATGTGCTGGATGAGGATGAGAACGTGGCGTTCGCTCCGGATTGCGTGGGGCCGGTGGCGCTGGAGATGGCGAATAATCTGGAGCCAGGGCAGACGCTGCTGCTGGAGAATCTTCGCTTCCATGCGGGCGAAGAGGGGAACGATCCGGGGTTTGCGGAGGAGCTGGCGGGGCTGTGCGATGTGTATGTGAACGATGCGTTTGGGGCGGCACACAGAGCGCATGCGTCGACCGAGGGGATTACGCATTTTGTGGCGCAGTCGGCGGCGGGACTGCTGATGGAGAAAGAGCTGAACTACCTGGGCAAGGCGGTGACGGAGCCGTTCCGGCCGTTTGTGGCGATCATTGGCGGGGCGAAGGTGTCGGACAAGATTGAGGTGATCAATGCTCTGCTGGACAGGGTGGACTCGCTGCTGATTGGCGGGGCGATGGCGTATACGTTTCTGAATGCGCAGGGACAGTCGACGGGCAAATCGCTGGTGGAAGGCGATAAGACGGACATCGCGCGGGCGGCGCTGAAGAAGGCGGATGAGCGCGGCGTAAAGTTTCTGCTGCCGATCGATCATGTGCTGGCGGACAGGTTTGGGGCGGATGCGAAGACGCAGATCTTTAGCGGCAAAGGGCCGTTCCCCGCGGAGTGGATGGCGCTGGATATCGGGCCGGAGACGGTGAAGATGTTTGCAGCGGAGATTGCGGACGCTGCAACGGTTGTGTGGAACGGGCCGATGGGCGTGGCGGAGTTGGCTCCGTTTGCCAAGGGCACGAACGCGATTGCGAAGGCGCTGGCGAAGAATGAAGACGCGATCACGATTGTGGGCGGAGGGGATTCGGTGGCGGCGCTGCATAACTCTGGCGTCGCGGACAAGATCACGCATATCTCTACGGGTGGCGGAGCGAGCCTGGAGTTTCTAGAGGGCAAGACGCTGCCGGGGGTTGCGGCTCTGACGGAGAAGTAGTGTGCGATAGGCGGGCAGAACTCTTGCCAGATGCTGCGGTGCGCCCGTAGTCTCCACTAACGTAAAGCAGGAGAATGAATGCGGAAGCCTGTCATTGCAGGAAACTGGAAGATGTACAAGACGCCGAAGGAGTCGCTGGCGTTTCTGGATGCGCTCTTTCCCCTGGTGGAGGGGCATGAGCGGGATGAGATTCTGGTGTTCCCTACGATGAGCTCGCTGGGGTATGTGCTGGAGGCGACGTTCGGTACGAATGTGAAGGCCGGGGCGCAGAATATGCACTGGCTGAACGAGGGACCTTATACGGGGCAGACGTCGCCGACGATGCTGGTGTCGATTGGGTGCAGGCATGTGCTGCTGGGACACTCGGAGCAGAGGTTGTATTTCAACGAGACGTATGAGCGCGTGAATTTGAAGCTGAAGGCGGCGATCAATCACGGGATTACTCCGATAGTGTGCGTGGGCGAGCTGCTGGCGGAGCGCGAGGACATGCGGACGGAGGAGACGCTGCGGAACCAGGTGCGGGCGGCGCTGCGGAATATTTCGGCGAGCGAGGCTCGGCGGCTGGTGATTGCGTATGAGCCGATCTGGGCGATTGGGACGGGGTCGACGGCGAGCCCGGAGGTGGCTTCGGAGGCGCATGCGATTATCCGGAACGAGCTGAGCCATTGCTGCGGGGAACAGACGGCGGAGAATACCCGGATTTTGTATGGAGGATCGGTGAAGCCGGAGAATATCGGGGCGTTGATGGCGCAGGAGGATATTGATGGGGCGCTGGTGGGTGGGGCTAGTCTGGTGCCGACTACGTTTGCGGAGATCGTGCACTACCAAGGAGTAGAGAGTAAGGAGTAAGGAGTAGAGAAAAACCGCCTTTTCTCTACTCCTTGCTCTCTGCTCCTTACTCACTTGGGTTAGTGGACGAGGCCGGCCTGGTCCATGGGCCAGTAGACGAAGGCGGCCTTGCCGTAGATGAGGGGACGGGGGACGGGGCCGAAGTCGCGGCTGTCGCTGGAGATGCTGCGGTGGTCGCCCATGACGAAGTACTCGCCTGGGGGGATGATCATCTCGGGCTGGGAGCGATCGTCTTGAAAGCGGGTGGGGACGTAGGGCTCGGTGAGGGCGACGCCATTGACCCAGACGGTGCCGTGGTCGATGCGGAGGCGGTCGCCGGGGAGAGCGATGACTCGCTTGATGTAGCTCTTGGAGTGGTCCTGCGGGTAGAGGAAGACGACGACGTCGTCGCGGTGGATGTCCTCGAAGCGGTAGGCGAACTTGTTGATGAAGAGACGGTCCTGATCCTCGAGCATGGGGAGCATGCTGGTGCCTTCTACTCGGACGGGCTGGTAGAGGAAGAGGATGATGAACATGGAGATCGCGATGGAGATGAGGAGGTCGCGGGACCAGGAGCGCCAGCCGGAGGGGTCGGGGGAGGCGGCGGGAGGGGCCGGATCGGGGAGTTGCTGGAGTTGATCTTCGTGCTGCGTGTCTTGCACCGGCAAAAGCCTCCCATGCGCCCGTCCACGGATGGGCACCATTAATAGATTAGACGAACTATGTGAATCATTGGCTACGGTCAGGGAGCTGAGGGCTTGGGTTTGGGTGAATTCTGGTCGAGGCCGAGGCCGGGGACGAGGTTTTTGCCGTTGATTCCGGTGGGCGACCAGGCGGTGACGATCTGTTTGGCGAGGTGGGCGATGGTGAGCTCGGCTTCGTTGTCGACGGTCCAGCCGTGGTCGCGGTTGTCGTAGGTGAAGATTGAGAGGACCATGGGGCCGGTGTTGCCCATGACGATGGCGACATCGTTGCGGACATCGTCGAGGGAGCCGGTTTTGCTGGCGATGGCGGTGCCGGTCTCGCTGGTGTCGACGGTTTCGAGGAAGCGCGGGATGGTGTCGCGGTAGAACTGATTTTTGAGCATGTTGAGGGCGACGGTGCAGACGGCGAGGTCGGCGGCGTTGGGGGGAGCGAAGCTGGCTGTGCCGGGGGTAATGGCAGTTCCCTGCTGGTGGAGCTGGCATTCGCCGATGTAGCTCATGAGGGTGGCCATCTCGCGGGGCGTGGTTTTGCCGAAGCCGAACTTTGGCTGGTCGGCGGGCATGGGGCCGGAGGCGGGCTTCATGACCTTCTTGTAGAGGTGGGTGTTTTCGAGGCCGAGGGACTGCAGGCGGGCGTTGATGGGGTCGATGCCGAAGCGGTCGATGGCGAGGTTGGTGGCGGTGTTATCGCTGACGATGACCATGAGGGTGAGGACATCTTTGAGGGTGAGGGTGACCGGGGTGTCGAGGGAGGTGAGGAGACCGGAGCCATTGACGGCTTCGCCGGGATGGAGGGTGATGGGCTCGTCCCAGCGGGCCTTGCCGGCGCGGACCTGGGCCATGGCTTGGTAAAGGATGGCGAGCTTGATGACGGAGGCGGTCTGGACGGGGAGATCGGGGTCGATGCCGACGGAGCGGTGGGTGTTGAGCTGGATGGCGTAGAGGGCGGTGTGGCCGAGGCCGGCGGAGGAGCGGGCGTCGACCAAGTGCTGGAGGGTGGAGCTGAGGGAGTCGGGCGCGGGGGTCTGCGCGGCGGCCGATAGGGTGGACGCGAGGGTCTGGGCGAGGATGAGGAGCGTGGCGGCGAGCAGGCTGAGCCTCGGCCTGGATGCAGGAAGAGGCGCAGGGGTGGCTGTAATCTTCATGAAGTGATCCCTCGACGAAGATGATACGCGGGGTTGCGGGGGAGACCCTGCGAGGGGTCGCCGCAGGGGGCTCCTACGAAGATTCCCTCATTGCGACACTGCACCGAAGAATGCAGTAGTATCAAGTTAACGGCCTATTTTCCATGTCAACCTTGACTATGTCCTCATCACCGATCGAACAGCCCCTGATACGGACTGAACCCGACCTACAGAGCCTCCCTACAGAGAGGCCAAACGAAGCGTCCGAGGGGCTGGACACGAAGTCAGCCATCGAGATTGCGCGGATCATTAATCACGAAGACGCGAAGGTAGCGGCGGCGGTGAAGAAGGCCCTGCCGGAGATCGCGCTGGTGATCGACACGGTGGCGCGGTCGCTGCGGGATGGCGGCCGGCTGATCTATGTGGGGGCAGGATCGTCGGGACGGATTTCGGCGCTGGATGCTTCGGAGTGCCCACCGACGTTTTCGACGGCACCGCAGCAGGTGCAGTACATTATGGCGGGCGGGCCGAAGGCGCTGGCCAGCGCTTCGGATGTGAATGAAGATTCGCCGGAGATTGGGCAGAGAGATATTGCCCGGCGGCGGCCGACTCGTAAGGATATTGTGATTGGGGTTTCGGCTTCGGGACGGACTCCTTATGTGGTGGGAGCTACAGAGTATGCGCGGGCCCGCGGAGCGAAGACGGCGGCGATTACCTGCAATCCGAACTCGGATCTGTCTCAGGTGGCGGACGTGACGATCTGTGCTGAGGTGGGGCCGGAGATTCTGTCGGGGTCGACGCGGATGAAGTCGTCGACGGCGCAGAAGATGATTTTGAACATGATTACCACGGGGGCGATGACGCGGCTGGGCTACGTCTACGACAACCTGATGGTGAACGTGCACATGAAGAATGCCAAGCTGGTGGAGCGCGGGATTCGGGTGCTGATGAGCGTGTGCAATATCGACCGCGAGACGGCGATTCGGACGATCAAGTCGGCGGGCAAGTCGATTCCGATTGCGGTGGTGATGCTGAAGGCGAATGTCGACAAGATGGAGGCCGTGCGACGGTTGCAGCAGTCGGATGGGAATGTTCGGCTGGCCATCGATGACTCGCGGCTGGAGCTGTAGGGCCGGGCGTCCCGGTAAACGATCCATATACGCACCCACCTCATCACCCCCTTTCCTCAATCGCCTTCCGTAGACTGGAGGGATGGATAAGTTTGTTATTCGCGGGGGCAATCCCCTGCTGGGAACGATTCGGGTTTCGGGGGCGAAGAACTCAGCGCTGCCGTGTATGGCGGCGGCGATTCTTACTGAGGACGAGGTGATCCTCGAGAACATTCCGCAGGTGCGGGACATCGAGACGGAGCGGAAGCTGCTGGAGTCGATGGGCGCGGAGGTTGAGCTGGGGTATGGGCGGGCGCAGCATCGGACGTCGATCAGGTGCGCGGTGCTGAGTGATCCGGTGGCGAAGTACGAGATTGTGAAGACCATGCGGGCGAGCTCGCTGGTGCTGGGGCCGCTGATTGCGCGGACCGGGATGGCGCGGGTCGCGATGCCGGGGGGATGCGCGATTGGGGGGCGGCCGATCGATTTGCACATCAAGGGCCTGGAGGCGATGGGAGCGACGATTACGCAGGAGCATGGGTATCTGGAGGCTCGGACGGAGCGGCTGAGGGGAGCGCATATTGTCTTCGACAAGATCACGGTGACGGGGACCGAAGACCTGCTGATGGCGGCAGCGCTGGCGGAGGGCGAGTCGCTGTTTGAGAACTGCGCGAGGGAGCCGGAGGTGACGGACCTGGTGGCTCTGCTGAATGCGATGGGAGCGCAGATTGAGGGCGCGGGGACGTCGACAATACGGATCAAGGGCGTCGCGAAGCTGCATGGGGCGCGGCACAGGATCAACCCGGACCGCATTGAGGCGGGAACGTTTTTGATTGCGGGAGCGATCACCGGGGGCGACCTGAATGTGGATGGCTGCAATCCGGAGCACCTGGGGTCTCTGCTATCGAAGCTGGAGCAGTGCGGCGTGAAGCTGGAGGTTGGGAAGGAGAATGTTCGGGTGCACTCAGGCAGCAAGCTGGTGGGCGTGGACATTACGACGGAAGAGTATCCGGGCTTCCCTACCGACATGCAGGCTCAGTTTATGGCGCTGCTGACGCAGGCTGAGGGAACGTCGATTGTGACGGAGAATATCTTTGAGAACCGGTTTATGCATGTGGGCGAGCTGAACCGGATGGGAGCGAATATTACGGTGCAGGGGCGGTCGGCTACGGTGCGCGGAGGGGCGAAGCTGCAGTCGGCTGCGGTGATGTGCTCGGACCTGCGGGCGAGCGCGGCGCTGGTGCTGGCGGCGCTGGTAGCGGATGGGGAGAGCATCCTGGACCGGGTGTACCACATGGACCGCGGGTATGAGCGGCTGGAAGAGAAGCTGCGCGGGGTGGGGGCGCAGATTCGCCGCATGGGTGAGGTGTTTGGGAAGAAGTAGCCGCCTGCGATGGACCGAGATCCTCGCAGGCGGTGAGAGTCAGGCTGCGTGCTCGCGCTGACCGGATGGGCGGAGCTGAAGGAGCTCGTCGAAGAGAGTGCGGTATTGAATCATGGCGCCGCGGAGGTCCTCGGTGGTGGCGTCGTCGCTGTTGAGACGGATGGCGACGGCGTGGGCGGAGCGGTAGGATTCGACGACGCGGGGGTAGTGGACGGAGATGTCGGCGGCCCGCTGATCGAAGTCGGCGACGGGGTAGCCTCGAGCGTTCATGAGGGAGGAGACGAGCTCATCGGCCTCGATGACGGCTCCTTTGGGATGGTCGACGAAACGGGATTGAATGGACTGCCAGTCGGCGAGGGAGCGCTCTCGTTCGGTGGGGGTGAGGTCGCGGAGTTGGAGGCGTTCGACGCGCGACTCACGGGCGGCGAGGTTGGCTTGAGCGCGGCTTTCGGAGCCATGCTCGAGGACGGTGCGGTCGTACTCGGAGCCGAAGCGCTCGCGTAGATGGGCGGCGGTGTTGCGACGATGATTCTGGTAGAGCGCGATGGTGATGATGACGACAAGAGTGATCGCGATCAGGGCGATCACCAGGTTTGTGGTGGATAGGTTGAGATGCATTTCACCTCCTGCGGCCATAGGATGCGGTTGGCGGTTCTGCCGATATCCGTGTGGGAGCGGATATTTGGTGATGGGGCGGGTGGAGGTTGGGAGGGAGGGAGTGGGTGCTATGCGAGCGGGTATAGATGAGGGGCAATAGGCAAGCACCTATAATCGAGGGAATGCGGTCAATAACGAAGTCTATCGCCCTGTATCTCGCTCTGGTGGCGGTCTTCGCCTTCCGCACAGTTGTCTCTGCGCAAGCTCCTTCGGACCCGGGAGGCAGGGTGGTGCTGGTCCTGCCATTTGATAATCACTCGGGCAACGCTTCGCTGAACTGGATTGGGGATTCGTTTCCGGACACGTTGAATAAGCGGCTGAACTCTGCGGGGTTTCTTACGATCTCGCACGACGACCGGACGTTTGCCTATGAGCATATGGGGCTTCCGGCGGACTTCAAGCCGACGCGCGCGACGACGATTCGGATGGCGCAGGTGCTGGATGCGAACTATGTGATTCTGGGCAGCTACAGCGTGCAGGCCGAGGCTGGAAACGGGGGCGCGAATCGCATCACGATTCAGGCGAAGGTGCTGTCGATTGATTCGCTGCGACTGTCGCAGGCGATAGAGGATTCGGCAGAGCTGGCGCGGCTGTTTGATGCGGAGAATGCGGTGGCGTGGAAGGTGGCGGGGGTCCTGGACCCACACTTTTCAGCGTCGGAGCAGACGTTTCTGGCAGCGCAGGGAGCGGTGTCTCTGCCGGCGTTTGAAGACTATATTCGCGGGACGAACGCGGGGAGCGATACGGAGAAGCTGAAGCGGTTGGAGAGTGCGGTTGCGCTGGCTCCAACCTATGCGGATGCGCTGCTGGCGCTGGGCAAGGAGCAGTATGCCGAGCGCAAATTCGATGCCGCTGCAGCGACGCTGGCGAAGGTTCCAAAGACGGACCGGCTGGCGCTGGAGGCGAACTTTTACCTGGGGCTCGCGAGGTTTAATTCAGCGGACTATTCGGGGGCGCAGAAGGCGTTTGAATTTGTGGCGGGACGACTTCCTCTGCCAGAGGTGGTGAACAACGAGGGGGTTGCGGTGAGCCGGCTGGGCAAGGACGCGGTGGCGGAGTTTCAGCGCGCATCGCAGGCTGACCCGTCCGATGAGGACTACCACTACAACCTAGCGGTGGCGATGTTCCGGCGGGGAGACACGGTGGGAGCGACGCTGGAGGTAAATGCGGCGTTGAAGCTGAAGCCTTCGGATAATGAGGCGGCTGAGTTGCTATCGCAACTGAAGGCGGCTCCTGCCGGAGAGCGGCTGAATGCGAGTGCGGATAGCGGGTTTAGTCCTCTGGAGAGGATTCGGAGGAGCTACTCGGAGACGGGATTCAGGCAGGCGGCGTTCCAGATGGACCAGCTGAGGGCGGCACGGATGGCGACGCTGCCGGCGGGGCAGCGGGCGGTGGAGTATACGCAACTCGGGCGTCAGTACCTGGCGGAGGGACTGCTTCCGGAGGCGGAGACGCAGTTCCAGTTTGCTCTGGCGGCGAGCCCGAACTCGGCGGAGGCTCATGCGGGGATGGCCCAACTGCGGGAGGCGAGCGGAGACCCGGCGAAGGCTCGGGATGAGGCGAAGACGTCGCTGATTATGAAACCGAATGCAGCGGCACTGCTGGTGCTGGCACGGCTGGATCTGGCGGATAAGAACTTTGCGGCGAGTGCGGACGACGTGTCGCGGGTGCTGAAGATGGAGCCTGCGAATGCCGAGGCGATTGCTCTGCGAATGGTGCTGCAGGAGCATGGGCAGAGTGTTCCGTAGACTGCGGCGTGTGGTTGCGCTGCGATGGGTGTGGGATGCCGGGCGAGGGAGGGTGGGCGTGGAGAGACAGGCCGATGGCGCAGGAGAATCGCCGTGTTGACGCTGCGGGCGATGGCGCAGCTTTCGCCTGATGCCGCGATCCTGGTAATCACGCTGGGCGTGGTGCTGATCTATGTGGAGCTGAACCGGCCGGGATGGATTGTGAGTGGAGCGGTGGGTCTGCTGGCGGTGCTGTTCGGGGTGGCGTCGCTGCTGCGGGTGGAGCTGAATGCGGGGGCGGTGGTGCTGGTGGGGAGTGCGGTGGCGGTGTTGGCGGTTGGACTGCGGCGGCGCACGACGGCGATGGTGGCGGTGGCGGCTACGGTGGCGTTGGTGCTGGGGCTGGGGCAGTTGGTGGCGGGACCAGGGGCGGAGCGAGTCGATCCGCTGGCGGCGGCGGTGGGGGGAGTGGTGATCGGGGCAGGAACCTCGATTCTTACTCGCATCGCACGACGCGCCCGCACCAACAAAGGGTTAGACTAGAGGTGAGCGCATTTTCGCGCCCGGAGCCTTCACGACTTGATCCGCAAAGCCTTTTCTTTTCTCGCCGCAGTAGTTCTTGCAAGCACGTTCGGTAGCGCATCTGCCCAGACCGCAGCACCACCTACTCCGCTGGAGAAACAGCTTCACAAGCTGGATCTCTCGCTTGCGGGCGTGGGTCTGTTCAACTCCAAAGCTACTGGGAACGTGGTCAGCGGTCTGCTGGCAACCAACCAGGGCGAGAGCATCACAGAGTTCGGATCAAACACCACCGGCCTGCTGATGACGATCCATTATCCGATCAAGCCGTACATCGGGCTTGAGTTCAACTATGGATACGGGCGGTATACCGAGAACTTTGAGGGCCCCGGCATCCAGAACTTCGTACCGCTAAATTCTCCTGTATTTCAGGTGCAGACCAAGGCGTCGGAGTACACGTTGGGCTACCTGGTGAATCCTCCTCACCCGATCCTTGGGATGCATCCGTATGCATCGGTGGGAGTGGGGACACAGGCCTTCAAGCCGACGGCGTTTGGTGGCCAGGAAGAGCCGGAGAAGGCTCGAATGACCTACTATTACGGACTGGGTCTGACGAAGGAATATAACGCTCACTTCGGCTTTCAGTTTGGCTATCGGCAGCTGTTCTTCCTGGCACCGGACTTTGGCCAGAACTATCTGACGATCCTGAAGTATGTGACGACGTATGAGCCGAGGATCGGCTTCTACCTCCGCTACTAGGTGGTTGAACCTGCTATGCGATTGAACCCTACAGGATCGAGCCTGCTGACATGAACTCTCTGCTGGATGATGAGAATGAAGAACAGGATCGCCCGGAACGCGAGCTGACCTTAAGCACGGGGACGATACTGGGTATCTTCTTCGGGTTGATCCTGCTGTGCGGGTTCTTCTTCGGGTTTGGGTACAAGATGGGCAGCCACAAGCCGATGGAGCCGGTGCAGGCGGCGACGGCGGAGAACTCTGCTCCTCCGGCCACCGACTTTGGGAGCTTCAAGCCGGCGGCTGGGTCTCCTGCTGGAGCAAGCCCTGCGGCGGCGCGAGCGGCTGCCGCAGAGGCGGCTGCAGAGGAAGCACCCCAGCCTGCGGGTGGTTCGACCAAAGGGGAGAAATCGAGTGGCGCTGCTCGCGAAGATGCGGCGGCAGCTCGGAACGCTGCAGCAGCAGAGGCTCCCGTAGCGGCTGCTTCTGCACCGGTGACGGGGGCGGGATTTGTGGTGCAGATTGCGGCTGTGTCGCACCAGGAAGATGCTGAGTTGCTGGTGAACGCGCTGCGGACGAAGGGCTATCCGGTGAGCGCGCATACGGAGCCGCAGGACAAGTTCTTTCACATCCAGGTGGGACCGTATGCGAGCCGTAAGGACGCGGAGGCGGCGAAACAGAAGCTGGTCGCCGATGGATATCAGCCGATCGTGAAGTAGGCCGGACGCGGGGCGGGGCGAGCTCAGGCTTCGGCGAGCGCTGCCTGCATCTCGAGGCGAACGGCTTCCATCAACTCTTCCCTTGTGGCGTAGTTTGCGGGACGGAGTGCGGGCAGAAAGCGGACGATGGCTTCGCCGGGAAAGAGCTTGAGACTTCCCTTTCGCATCATCTGGGCGGTTCCGGTGATGACCATGGGAACCATGGGGGCTCCGGTCTCGGCGGCGAGGAAGAAGGCTCCCTTTTTGAAGGGCAGAAGGTTGCCGTCGGGGGAGCGGGTTCCTTCGGGGAAGATGAAGATGTGGAGGCCGCTGCGGAGGGCGTCGGCGGCGATGGCGACGCTCTTCTCTGCTTCTTCGCGGGAGTGGCCACGGGAGACGGGAACGTATTTTCCCATGCGCATGGCGATGCCGAGGAGAGGAATCTTCATGAGGGATTTCTTGAGGAAGACGCTGCTCATGCCGGGGAGCGAGGGCAGGAGGATGGGCGGGTCGAGATTCGAGACGTGGTTGCTGAGGAAGATGCAGGACTCGCCGGGGGGAATGTTTTCGCGGCCTTCGATGCGGACGCGGATTCCTCCGGCGCGGATGCCGAGGCGCAAGACGGCCATTCCCCAGCTGTACATGGTGCTGAAGTTGCCACGGAGGGCCGACCAGGGGATTCCAACCAGCGCTGCGGGGACACCGAGCACGATGAAGACGAAGAGCATTGTCAAAGCAGAAAACATAGGGACCAGACTACCGGGCGACTGTGAATTACTGACTGCAGCGAAGAGCTCGCTACGGTGAATTGCAAGCTAAGGAAGGTCTGAACAGGTCTCCAGCATTCCCTCGACGGGTAAAGCCGAATTGAACTGGCTGAACTTATGGCGGGACTAAGTCCCTCCCCTTCAAAAATGAAGACTTGTGAAGAGACTTCCTTAAGGCTAACCGAGGAGGCTGTTGGCTAGCTTTTCGTAAAGGTCGACACACTCGAGAAGTTCTGTTTTGCGAATCTTTTCGTCGGGGGTGTGGGCGACAAGGATGCTGCCGGGACCGAGGAGGAAGGGCTCGCCCCAGTTGGTGAGGGAGGGGATGTCGGTGGTGAACTTGGCGATCATGGTGCCGAAGCCGGGGACGGCACGCATGTGGAGATAGGGGAGCTTGAGGGTGAAGTTGACTTCGCAGCGGCCGTTGGCGGCTCGGACGATGGAGTCCATGATGTCTTCGGCGGGGCCGACGAGACGGATGAGGAGCTGGGCTTCGGCCTTGTCGGCGATGACGTTAGGGGCGACGCCACCGCGGATGGTGCCGATGTTGAGGGTGCAGTCGCCGATGCCTTCGACGACGGGAAGGGGGAGGGCCTGGATGTCGTGGAGAGCGGCGAGGAGCTTGTCGATGGCGGAGTCGCCGAGCTCGGGGTAGGCAGAGTGGGCCATCTTGCCGTGGGCCTTGAGCTCGACGCGGAGGCAGCCCTTGGAGGCGAGGGCGAGGCAGTTGTCGGTGGGCTCGCCGTTGATGATGAAACGGGAGCCTTTGGGGCTTTCGTTGGCGATGAGAGCTCCGGCGGAGTCTCGCTCTTCGCCGACGACGTAGAGCAGGGCGACTCGCTTGCCGGCGGCGTGGAGCTTTTCAGCGGCGGCGATCTGGGTGGCGATGATGCCTTTGGCGTCGCAGGTTCCGCGGCCGTAGAGGAAGTCGGCGTCCTCGCGGCAGGGGCCGAGGAAGGGCGGAACGGTGTCCATGTGGGAGGAGAAAACGATGTCGGGGGTGACGCCGGGGAGCGAGGCGTAGACGTTGAAGCGAGGGCCGGTTCCGGCGCTGGGATTTTTGGCGGGATCGGGCTGGGGGACGGGCTGGCGCTCGATGACGTAGCCCTGGGCGGCGAGATAGGTGGCGAGGAATTCGCCGGCGGGGGCTTCGTGGTAGGTGGTCGATTCGACGTCGACGAGCTGCTTGGTGAGTTGGATAGGATCGATCGGCATTGTTGTCAGGATACTCGACGCCGCGGATGAAACTCGAACGGTAGACTTGGTGGATGAGTGAAATGCCATTTAAATCGCATGTGAAGGCGGTGGACGACCTGCGTGGTCCAGCCGGAAGGCTGGAGGCCTTGTTGAATACGGGGCGCGAGGATGCACTGTATTCGGTGGTGATTGCGCATCCTCATCCTCCGAGCGGAGGGACGATGCATACCCGGGTGGTGTACCACGCGGCCAAGGCGTTTTCGAGCTTTGGGCTGCCCGTGCTGCGGTTCAACTTTCGCGGCGTGGGGTTGAGCGAAGGTCAGTATGACCGGGGCTACGGCGAGGTGGACGATGTTCGCTCCGCGGTGGACTGGCTGGTGGCGACGTATGGCCTGCCGGTGATCTTTGCGGGGTTTTCGTTTGGATCGAACGTGGGGCTGCGGGCTTGCTGCGGCGATGCTCGCGTGGCCGGACTGGTGGGGCTGGGGCTTCCGGTACGAGCGGCAGGACGGGATTACAGCTATGAATTTCTGCCGGGGTGCGGGAGCGTACCGAAGCTGTTTGTGAGCGGCGACAACGACGAGTTCAGCCCACGCGGGGTGCTGGAGTCGGTGCTGGTGGCCGCGGCGGAGCCGAAGAAGATTGTGTGGGTGGAGGGTGCGGACCACTTCTTTTCAGGGACGGATCAGTCCCCGGGTTCCAAGCTGGGGGTGATGAGCCTGGCGATACGGGAGTGGGTTGCGGACGAGTTTGGGCTGTAGCGCAGGGACGCCGGGGAGGCGTCTTCCTCGAGCCAGAGGTGAACGAACTCGGCGATGAGCCTGGGGGACTCTTCGGCGGGGCGGTGGCCGATTCCGGGGAGGGTGATGAGCTCGGAGTGGCGCAGGCGGGTCCGCAGTTTGGCGGCAGAGTGGAGAGGCACGGCGCGGTCGCAGTCTCCCCAGAGGATGAGGCAGGGGGTGCGGAGGGGACGACGGAGGGCGCGGCGGAGACCGGACATGTCTTTGTGCCAGGTGCGGAGCAGGCGAAGGAGATGGTAGACGGTTCCGGGGGTGCGGAGGTTATCGCGATAGGGCTTGAGGCGGGCCGGGGTGTCGCCTCCCTGGGGGCCGGCCATGCGGCGGAGACCGAACATCTGGAGCCACTCGGGGAACCAGGGGAGAGCGTAGGCGAAGATGCGGCCGGGGGGGGAGAGATAGAAGCGGATGAGCAGGTTGCCTTCGTCGAAGAAGGGGTGCGCGGGCGAGAGCAGGATGAGGGAACGAAGGCCGTCGCGGCGATGGGCTGCGAGGCTCATGGCGACGGCTCCTCCGTGGGAGTGGCCGAGGACGATGGGCTGCTGGAGACCGATGACGGCGAGAAACCGGTCGACTAGTTTGGCGGTGGTGTAGAGGCTGGCGTCGAGGGTGTCGCGGCGCTCGGACTGGCCTGCTCCGGGGAGATCGAGCGCGATGACGTGGAGGTCGGGACGCAGCTCCTGCATGAGCGGAACGAAGGTATCCGCGCAGCCCATGAGGCCGTGGAGAAGGATGAGAGACGGCTGATGCTTCGCCGCCCTTCCCTGTTCAAGGTAAGAGAGACGGAGGCCGTCGATAAAGAGCTCGCGGCGTTCGATCATTGCGGGATGATCTTCTTTTCTAGACTGTGGCAGGTTCGAGTGAATCGACCTTGGAGACGGCAGCCTGCTTGCTGGAGCCGAGTCCGGACGAGGAGATCGTACTTCCGTCGCCGCCCATGTTAAGAATACGTGAAATCAGCTCGATGGCAATGTCGACGTGCTTTCGCTCGAGAAGGAAGGAGGGCAGGAAGCGAAGGACATTTCCCTGCACGACATTGAGCATCAGGCCTTGCTCGAGCGCGGCTTCGGCGATGGGACGAGCGGGCTGGGTGATCTCGAGGCCCAGCAGGAGGCCACGGCCTCTGGCCTCGACGGCGATGGGGCTGGCGAGGGCGAGCTGGCGAAGCTGCTGGAGCAGATAGTCGCCGGTGTCGGTGACCTGGGCGAGCAGACCTTCCTCTTCGACGATCTGGAGGTACTCGAGGCCGAGGCGGCAGGCGAGAGGGCTTCCGCCGAGGGTGCTGCCGTGCTTGGCCATGCCGAAGGCGTTGAAGAGCTTCTCGTTGACGACGAGAGCGCTGAGGGGGATGCCGCCGCCGAGGGGCTTGCCGAGGATCAGGGCGTCGGGCTGAACTCCGGAGCGGGTGTAGGCGAACCAGTCTCCGGAACGGCCGAGGCCACACTGAATCTCGTCGAAGATGAGGAGAGCGTGGTGCTGGTCGGCGAGGCGGCGTGCCTCGACGAGGAAGGCATCGTCGATGATGTGGACTCCGCCTTCGCCGAGGATGGGCTCGATGAGAATGGCGGCAGTGGCGTCGGTGACCGCGGTACGAAGCTGCTCGAGGTTGTCGCGGTCGACGAAGGTGACGTGGGGAAGGCCGGGGCCGAAGTCGAGGCGGTACTTGTCCTGTCCGGTGACGGAGAGCGAGCCGTAGGTGCGGCCGTGGTAGGAGTTACGCAGTGCGACGATGCCGTGCTTGGGGTGGGTGAAGTTCTGGCGGGCGTGGGTGCGGGCGAGTTTGAGCGCGCCCTCCACGGCCTCGGAGCCACCGGTGGAGTAGAAGACTCCCTTGAGCCCGGAGAGAGCGCAGAGGCGCTCGGCGAGCTCGCCGGGATAGCGGCTGGCGTAGAGCGGGGAGAGATGGACGAGCTTGCTGGCCTGGTCGGCCATGGCTGCGACCATGCGAGGGTGGGCGTGGCCGAGGGCGTTGACGCCCAGACCTGCCATGAGGTCGAGATAGCGGTTGCCGGAGGAGTCGTAGAGATAGACTCCGGTGCCATGGTCCATGACAACGGGGTAGCGGGCGTAGACGGGAAGAAGTGTTTCCGAGTCGCGGGAAAGAATACTGAGGGCGTCGGCATCCTGCCGAAGATCAAACATGATTTAACCATCACACAGGAGTGCGGCGCTGGGGTCAAGTTTTGAGGCAGCATTGAACCCATCTGGATGCATCCAATCGCATTACCGCGCGGAACCAAGTTATTCTGAATTGCGTATACGCCTATGATTATGTGCATTTCAGTGCCAAACGTTCATGGAATCTAGCTGATTCTTCTGTATTTAATAGCTTATTTATGGACGTGCCGTCTTTGGCAGATGATTTGCATGAGTTAAAGTGAAAGACGGTACTCTCCGTGAAGAGCGGCGCTCAAACTCGGTTATTGGCGATTGTGCTTGCGGTGTTTACGCTGGCGGCCCTGGGGCTGGCTATTGCGAACCTGGAGCAGGAGAGTAGCTATACCCCTCCGACGGATGGGGCTCGGTGGACAGAGACGGCGGAAGGCTTGCGGGCGTACATGGTGCCGCTGGACACCCCGGCGCACCGGGCGGGGGTGCGGGTCGGCGATGTGCTTACGGCGATCAATGATGTTCCGACACCTCGGCTGGCGTCGCTGGAGCGGGAGATTTATCGGAGCGGAGTGTGGTCGCATGCGACGTATACGCTGATGCGGACGTCGCCGGGTGCAGCGACGGCTGTGGACGTCCCGGTGGTGGTGTACCTGGAGCCGACCGACCGCACGGATTTTCAGGTGGAGCGGCTGATTGCGCTGGTGTATCTGGCGATTGGGCTGTTCGTTCTGTTTCGACGCTGGACGGCTCCGAAGTCGACGCATTTCTTTGTCTTCTGCCTGGTGTCGTTCATTCTGTACGCGTTCAAGTACACGGGAATTCTGGACGGGCTGGACATCACGATTCTGACCGGGAACGTGATTGCGACGGAGTTGCAGCCAGCGCTGTTTCTGCACTTCGCGATGAGCTTTACGGATGAATCAACGAGGCGAGGGCGGAGGCTGCTGTATCCGCTGATTTATGTTCCGGGACTGGTGCTGGGGGTGCTGCGCTATCTGTCGTACACGCATTGGTCGGCGACCGGAGGGCTGCAGGACCGGCTTAACAAGTTCGACTACGCGTATCTGGCGGCGTATTACATTCTTGCGGGAATCCTGTTCTGGGTGAGCTATCGCAGCGAGGCGCAGCCGCTGAAACGCCAGCAACTGAAGTGGCTTTCGCGTGGAACCGCGCTGACGGTCGTTCCCTTCACGGCGCTGTATGTGATTCCGTTTCTGCTGAACGCTGCGATGCCGAGCACGCTGACCAGGTTGGCGCTGCTGTCGCTGATTCTGCTGCCGCTGACGTTCAGCTGGGCTATCGTCCGGTACCGGCTGATGGACGTGGATCTGATCTTCAAGCGCGGAGCGTCGTACACGCTGGCGACGGCTGCGCTGGTCGGAGTTTATTTTGGCGTGGTGGCGCTGACCGCAGAGATGGTGCATACCCGCTTTCAGCACTTTGGAGAGTGGGGGCTGGTGGCGGCGGTGATCGTGACGGGGCTGGTCTTCGATCCGCTGAAGCGGATGATCCAGGGACATATGGACCGGGTGTTCGACCAGAAGAGCATCGACTACCGCGAGACACTGGTGGAGTTTGGCAGCGAGCTGAATGCGCAGACGGATCTGCGAGCGCTGGTGAATTCGATCGTC
This sequence comes from Granulicella sp., assembly GCA_027452215.1. Classification (GTDB taxonomy): domain Bacteria; phylum Acidobacteriota; class Terriglobia; order Terriglobales; family Acidobacteriaceae; genus Granulicella. The sequence goes on from DAIDGQ010000039.1 coordinate 25,670, forward strand.
GAGCGACTGCCTGAGACGCTGCTGGTGACGCGGGTTGCGGTGTTCCTGGCGCAGGAAGAGTACCTGGGACGGAAGAGCAAATTTTCGCTGGCGGCATCGCACGGACTGTCGCAGCAGGTGCTCTCGAATGCGGATTCACTGGAGCTGGGGTTCCTGGATTTCGATCGCCGCGACAGCAGCAGCCACCTGTTCTTCGAGACTCCGCAGATGGTGCTGCGGCTGCCGGAGGCGGAGAGGCAGACGGCGGCTTCGCTGGATCTGAACTACTACGTGCCGTGCCGCGCGGCTCGACATGAGGGGACCGGGCGGAGCACGATTGCAGTGCTGGGGCTGGGACGGACGGGCGATGGCGACTTCCTGTCGAGCGAAGACATGGAGCTGCTGGAATCGCTGGCGGGATATATCGGGATCGCGATCCAGAATGCGCAGTTGTACCGCAGGCTGGAGCAGAAGATCCTGGACTTCGAGCGGCTGCGCGACTTCAACGAGAACATCGTTGAGTCGATCAATATTGGCGTGTTTGCGGTGGACCTCGAAGACTGCGTGGAGAGTTGGAACGCGCAGATGGAGGTGATGTATGCAACGCCTCGCGCGGATGCGTTGCGCCATCCGCTGAGCGACGTCTTCCCTGCTGAGTTTCTGCAGGAGTTCGACCGGCTGCGCGGAGAGCAGGGCGTGTCCACACTGTACAAGTTTCGGCTTCCGACTCCGACTGGCGAGGCTCGCATTGCGAACATCACGATTGCTCCGCTGCTGAACCGCGACTTCCATGCGGTGGGCCGCATTGTGATCGTGGACGACATTACGGACCGCATTAACATGGAAACGCAGCTGACGCAGGCAGAGAAGCTTTCGTCGATTGGGCTGCTGGCGGCGGGTGTGGCGCACGAGGTGAACACTCCGCTGGCGGTGATTTCTAGCTATGCGCAGATGCTGGGCAAGCAGCTGCGGGCGGACGAGGCGACGCACGCGAGGCTGGCTCCGGTGCTCGAGAAGATTACGCAGCAGACGTTCCGAGCCTCCGAGATTGTCAATGGGTTGTTGAATTTTTCGCGCATGGGCAGCGTCGACTTTGGGCTTGTGGACATGAACGCGATGGTTCGGGATACGGTGTTGCTGCTGGAGCACCAGATGCGTTCTGCGGGCGTGGGCGTGGCGGCGGAGTTGAGCGACGATCTGCCGGTGGTCGCGGGCAATCGCGGCAAGCTGCAGCAGGTGCTGGTGAACCTGGTGCTGAATGCGAAGGACGCGCTGATGGAGAAAGGCAGCGGCAGTGTACGGATCTTGACGGCACGGACGTCCAAGGGGGTAGAGCTTCGCGTCGAGGACAATGGCGCGGGGATGTCGCCGGAGGTGCTGCGCAAGATCTATGACCCGTTCTTCACGACTAAGAGTAATCCTCGGGAGGGTCAGCGCAAGGGTACGGGGCTGGGGCTGGCGGTGACGTACGGCATCGTCCAAGAACATGCGGGAACGATTGAAGTAAACAGCACAGTCGGAGAGGGGACGGTCTTTCGGCTGGAACTTCCGGCTGCGGATGGAGCGGTTCAGCGGTCGAAACAAAAGACGCTGCCTGGCGAGGAGCCGAGCAGCGTTGAAGGAAAGGTAGTCCATGTCTAACGTTGTCGTCAGTGAGCGGATCGATTCGCCGAAGGTGGCGGCTCAGACGCCGGGACAGAGAATTCTCATCATCGACGACGAGGCCGCAATCCGCGACTCGTTGGAGACGCTGTTGACCCTGGAAGGGTTCCGAGTCGACCTTGCGAGCGATGGCTTTTCGGGACTCGATCAATTGACACGGAGCACGTACGACCTGCTGCTGCTGGATCTGGCGCTGCCGGGAGAGAGTGGCATCGATCTGCTGCCCCGGATCAAGTCGCTGGTTCCGGAGCTTCCGGTGATTATGATTACCGCCTACGGCACGGTGGGCAACGTGGTGGATGCGATTCGCGCGGGCGCGTCGAACTTTGTTCAGAAGCCGTGGGACAACGAGAAGCTGCTAGCGGATATACGGGTGGCGATTGGCAAGAATCTCGCCGAGCAAGAGGTGGTCCATCTGAAGCGCACGCTGAAGCAGCGCGTGTCGTTTGAAAATATTGTCGGGAAGAGTGAGCCGATGCTGCAGCTGTTCGACCTGGTGGCGCAGGTGGCCCCGAGCCGGTCGACCGTGCTGATCCAGGGAGAGAGCGGGACGGGCAAGGAGTTGATCGCGAAGGCGATTCATGCGCACTCCCCGCGACGCGATAAGCCGTTTATTCCGGTGAATACCGGAGCTGTGCCTTCGGACCTGCTGGAGTCGACGCTGTTTGGACATGAGCGCGGAGCGTTCACTTCGGCGGTGGCGGCGAAGAAGGGGCTGTTTGAGGTGGCGGATGGGGGAACGCTGTTCCTCGACGAGATTGGCACGATGCGGATGGATATGCAGGCGAAGATTCTGCGCGTGCTGCAGGACCGCCGGTTCATGCACGTGGGAGGGACGCAGGAGATCCAGGTGGATGTCCGGATTGTGGCGGCAACCAATGTGAACCTGGAGCAGGCCGTGAAAGAGGGCCGCTTCCGGGAGGATCTGTTTTATCGGCTGAACGTGATCTCGCTGGAGCTTCCTCCGCTGCGCAACCGGAAGGAAGATATTCCGTTGCTGGCGAATCACTACCTGAAGTTCTATGCGGAGGAGAATGGGTTTCCTCCTCCGGAGCTGGCGACCGATGCTCTGCGCCTGCTGATGGACTATGAGTGGCCGGGCAATGTGCGCGAGCTTGAGAATGCGATGGAACGCGGGGTCGTGCTATCGAACGGACCTACGCTGACGGCCGATCTTCTGCCGGCGCAGTTGCGGGGCAATACCTATTCGACTGCGCTGCTGGAGCAGCGGCCGGATGCTTCCCTGTTTGATGTGATGGAGGATATCGAGCGGCGAATCATTGCGGACAGGCTGGAACGCTGCAATTGGAACCAGACGGAGGCGTCGGAGTTCTTCCGGGTTCCGCTATCGACGCTGAACCAGAAAATCAAGCGACTGAATATCAGCTTGAAGAAGCGTTCGCGCGAGTAGGTTGCCGGACTGGTGCGCTGCTTGAGCTAGCGGCCTCGAGGGGACGAACGCTAGCGTCTCGACTTGGGCTTGCCTGAGGACTTCGCGGCTGATTTTGGTGCGGGTTTGGAGACCTTCTTCGCTGCAGGCTTTGCCTTCGAAGCTGGCGTGGGCTTGGCCGCGGGCTTCTTCTTTGCGGGAGGAGCAGGCTTCCGGACTACCTTGTGCGCAGCGGGCTTGACTGCGGCCTTCTTTGCGGGAGCCTTCTTCGCGGGCGCGGCCTTTTTCGCAGCGGGCTTGGGTGCAGCCTTCTTTGGCGCAGGCTTGGCTACCTTCTTCGCGGCTACCTTCTTTGCGGCTACTGGCTTCGCGGCGGCCTTGGCAGGTACCGCCTTCTTTGCTGAGGTAACGGTTTTGGAGGCCGGAGCTTTGGACGCAGGAGCTGCTTTGGGAGCAGGAGTTGCGGGCTTGGCGGGGGGGGCGGTCTTCTTCGCTGCGGGCTTGGCGGGGGGCTTGGCGGCGGCAGACTTGGGGGCAGCGGCCGGGGTTGGAGCTTCGCTCTCGGCGCTGAGATCGACGTCGTCGGGAGCGGCCTCTGCGGCGGCCTTCTTGGAACGGGGCTTGGGGACCTTGGCCTCTCGCTTGACGGCGCGGCGACGCATGTTGACGGGCGGCGGCGGGGCGGGCGGAGAGAAGGGCTCGAGGAAGGCGCGGGCGGACTCGGGCGTGTCGAGCTTGCCGTCCATCACGGCGAAGAAGAGCTGGTCGATCAGGGCGTCGTAGCCGGGGAGCGCGGGGGTGATGCGCATCTCCTGCATCAGCTGGTAAGGAATCTTCTGGCGAGACTGCGCCCAATCGCCGAAGAAGGCCTTGAATTTGGCGAGCAACGGAGCGCTCTTGGTGGTGTGGGCGAGCCAGAGAACGGACTCTGGCGGAGCGGCGTAGAGCATTCTCCAGGCGTCGGACGGTGCAGCGGCAGCCTTGCTGGAGAACTGGGCGGCGAAGGCCTTGGTGTCAGCGTCGAGGGCCTCGATCTGATCGACAAAGCCGGGGCGGGCGAAGCTTGCCTTAAGGGCTTCGACGTCCTTGGGAGCGAGCTTTGCGGTGAGCAGGGGGAAGTATGCGGCGGAGGGGTCGGGGTGAATGCCCATGGACTCGAGCTGGCCGATGGTGTCGCGCAGGCGATCCAGCTCCGCTTCGTTGACCTTGGCGGAGGTCCAGGCCGGGAAGAGGACTTTGGCCCAGCCTTCGGCCTCCAGACGGCGCAGGACGCGAAGGGGATCCTCTTCGTGGAAGATCTCCTCCAGCTCATATTTGCGGAGGGTGGGATGGAGGGCGGAGATATAGCCTTCGGCCTTGCCGGTCTCGTAGCGCTGGCGGGTCTTCTCTTCCATCTGCCAGCCGAGGCGGGCGGAAAAGCGAACAGCGCGGATCATGCGGGCGGGGTCTTCGATGAAGCCATAGTTCGAGACGAGGCGAAGCTCGCGGTTTTCGAGATCGGCGATGCCGTTGAGAGGGTCCATCAGGAGGCCGTAGGAGCCTTCGTTGAGGGAGATGGCCATGGCGTTGGCGGTGAAGTCGCGGCGGCGGAGGTCGTCGAGGATGTTGGCGGGCTTGAAGACGGGCTTGCCGGGCTTGGGGTACGTCGCGCTGAGGGTCGAACCTACCTCGAGGCGAACTCCTCCGGGGAAGTTGAAGTAGAGGGTCTGGGTGGGCTCATCTTCTCCGACGAGGATTCCTCCAGCCTTCTGGAGATCTTTTTTGAACTTGGTCGCGTTGCCCTGGACGGCAAAATCGAGATCACGGATGGGAGACCCGGTGGTGAGGTCGCGAACGGCTCCTCCGACGAGGAAGACGGTCATGGAACGAGAGCGGGCGGCTTCGCGCACGTGTTCCAGGGTAGATTGTTGAGCCGGAGTGAGGCGCGTCTGCAATAGGTAAATGTAATCAGCCATGAGGGTTTCTTGCTCCGAGGGGCCGTGAACGTACCACGATCATCCTAACTTGCTGCAGATCAAGCGTTTACGGCAATGGTGCAAGTAGACGCAACTTCAGATTCTACACGCTTTGCAGACCTTTGGCTACTGTTTTGCACTATGATTGTGGCGAATGGCAGGACGGGTGCGTCGAGACAATGGCTGCAGCGCAGAAGAAGGTGGTTTTACGAGCATTTACCGGAGAACTCAGGTGGGGGTATCTTCCGCAGGGGGGATTCTTGGGCCGCGACGGGGTGGAGCTGATGGGAACGGATGGCCGTGTAACTAGCTATCCTCTCCATGAGATAAAGACGATAGCTTATGTGCGGGATTTCAATCTTGATGACTCGGTAAACCCGGAGCGGATGGGGCGCAAGGCGTTCCCTGCACGGCCACGGGGCGATGGACTGTGGCTGAAGCTGGGGTTTCGCGATGGGGATGAGTTGGAGGGGCTGACGAGCTTCGATATCGGGTTCGCGGATGCGCTACTGGAGGACCAGGGGCTGTTTATGACTCCTCCGGACGCGCGCGCGAATACCCAGCGGCTGTTTGTGCCCCGGCTGGCGCTGCGATCGATGGAGGTTCTGGGGGTGGTGAGCGCCCCATCGAAGCGGATGGGAGCGAAGCCGGCGGGGGCGGTGACGGCTGACACCCAGACGAAGCTCTTTGGCGAGTAGAATCTGCAGCATGAACCTGGGTGAGTTGGCACAGCGGCTGGGAGCCGAATTGGTGGCGGGAGAGGGCGAGAGCCCGGAGACGGCGGCGGCTCGGGTAATCGACGGTGTGGCCGGGATTGAGGCGGCGGGACCGGGCAGCGTGACGTTCGTTGCGAATCCGAAGTATGCGGCGCTGGCGCGGACGACGAGGGCGGCGGCGCTGATTGTGGAGCCGGGCTTCCCTGCTCTGAAGACGGCGACGCTGCGAACGCCGAACCCGTATCTGGCGTGGTCGAAGGCGATTGAGGTCTTCCATCCTGCTCCGCGGTATGAGCCCGGAGTTCATCGGACGGCGGTGGTGGCAGATACGGCGCGGATCGGTGCGCGGGCGCATCTTGGGGCGTATGTGGTGGTGGGGGAGAGGTGCGTGGTGGGCGACGATGCGGTGCTGCTTCCGCATGTGGTGCTCTATGACGGGGTCACGGTCGGCGATCGGTTTCTGGCGCATGCCCATGCGGTGGTTCGCGAGGGGTGCAGGCTGGGAGATGATGTGGTGCTGCAAAACGGAGCGGTGATTGGGGCAGACGGATTTGGCTTTGCGAAGAGTGCCGAGGGTCGCTGGGTGAAGATTCTGCAGGCAGGGCCGGCGGTGCTGGAGGATGCGGTGGAGGTGCAGGCGAATGCCTGCGTTGATCGCGCGTCGATCGGAGAGACGCGCATTGGCGCGGGGACTAAGATCGACAACCTGGTGCAGGTGGGACATGGGTCGACGGTGGGGGAGAATACGCTGCTGTGCTCGCAGGTGGGGCTGGCTGGGTCGACGACTGTGGGGAACAACGTGATCCTGGCGGGACAGGTGGGGGCGGCGGGACATTTGACGATTGGGGATGGGGCGATTGCGACGGCGCAGACGGGGATTCCGTCGGATGTAGCGCCGGGGGCGGTGGTCAGTGGGTATCCGGCGATGGAGAACAGGAGCTGGCTGCGGACGGTGGCGGCGGTGAATCGGCTGCCGGAGTTGATGCAGAGAGTGAAGTCGATGGAGGCCTGGATGAAGGGTCAGATGACGGACGAGACGAAATAGCGAGAGTGCGGCTGGTAGGCTGGACGGATGGGTTTCGAGATGAAGACGACGATCGAGCGAGTGGGAATGGGCGTGGCGATGATTGCGCTGGCAGGGCTGACGGGGTGCCACTCGCACTATGTTGAGGCGGACGTGAAGAACGATTCAGGGGCGGCCGTGTCGCTGGTGGAGGTGGACTACCCGAGCGCGAGCTTTGGGACGGAGTCGCTGGCGAGTGGGGCGGTCTATCACTACCGGTTCAAGATCCTGGGGAGCGGGCCGACGAAGATTCTGTGGACGGATGCGCAGAGGCAGGACCACAACGTTTCGGGGCCGTCGCTGCAGGAGGGTCAGGAGGGTACGCTGACGGTGACGATCACGGGCAGCACGGCCCTGTGGAACACGGGACTGCGGCCGTAGTTCGGGTGCAGTAGACTCGGGTCGTGAGCCACGGATTATTCATCACGTTTGAAGGATTGGATGGGTCGGGTAAGACGACCCAGATACGACATCTGGCCGCTGCGTTGGAGGCCGAGGGGCGGCGCGTTGTGACGCTGCGGCAGCCGGGCGGTACGGCGCTGGGTGACCGGATTCGAGCGGTGCTGCTGGACTCTCGCAGCGAGGCGGAGCTGGGCGCGATTGCGCCGGAGGCGGAGATGGCGCTGATGTTTGCAGATCGAGCGCAGTCGCTGCGCGAGGTGATCCTGCCGGCGCTGGCGGAGGGAGCGATTGTGCTGTGCGATCGCTATACGGACTCGTCGGAGGCGTACCAGGGAGCGGGGCGCGGGCTGGGGAGTGAACGGATTCTGGCGATGCATAAGGCGGTGTGCAACGACATTCAGCCCGGGCTGACGGTGCTGCTGCTGCCGAGGCTGCAGAGCTCTTTGTATCGTGCGCGGCGACGGAATGAGCGGCACGCGCAGAAACATGGGACGGACGAGAATCGCTTTGAGCGCGAGGGCGATGATTTTTACACTCGAGTGCATGAACAATATCGCGAGATTGCTCGGCGAGAGGAAAAGCGCGTCGTGGTGATTGCGGATGAGGCTCCCATTGAGGCCATCGCATCGCGCATTCTGGAAGTAGTGCATGCGCGGCTGGAAGAGATGGCTGCGAGTGCGGAGAGATCTGCGGTCCAGTAATGCGAGATTTTGAAAAAGAGTATGACTATGTGCCGGCTTCGACGAAGGGGGAGTGGCGGCTGCCTCCCGGGCTGAGGCGGGCGCTTCCCTACTATGCGCGACGCAAGTGGGTGAACTTCGGCGAGCCGATTCCGCTGTTCGAACACCTGCATAAGGTGTTCGGAAAGATTGCTCACTACCGTTTTCTCGGAACGACGATTGTGTTCATCAATGAGCCGGAGTGGATCAACGAGATTCTGGTGAACCAAGCGGGGAGCTTCGTGCGCGAACGCACGCTGAAGCGAATGAAGATCCTGCTGGGCGAGGGACTGATTACGTCCGATGACCCGATTCATATGCGGCAACGTCGGATTGCGGCGCCGGCGTTTCATCGGCAAAGAATTGCAGGCTATGCGGACCAGATTGTTACCAATGCAGCGGCGTCCGCGGAGAGGTGGAGCGATGGTCAGGAGATTGATATTGCCGACGAGATGATGCAGCTGAGCCTGCACATTGTGGCGAAGACGCTGTTCGATTCCGAGGTGACGGCGGATGTGCTGTCGGTGCGCGATGAGGTGAACACGATCATGGGGCTGTACAACTTCCTGGTCGCGTTTCCGAAGCTGGAGAGCGTGCTGCACTGGCCGATTCCGGGGGTGATGAAGTTTCGCAGATCGCGTGCGAAGCTGGATGCGCTGGTGGCGACGATGATTGCGAGCCGGCGATCGTTGACGCGCGAGGAGCTGGAGAAGCGCGGAGACCTTTTGTCGATGCTGGTGGCCGCTCGCGACGAGGGGGTTGCTGGGGCGGAAGGCACGGGCGGGATGTCCGATACGCAGGTGCGCGACGAGGTGCTGACGATCTTTCTGGCGGGGTATGAGACGGTGGCGAATGCTCTGACGTGGACGTGGTATCTGTTGAGCCAGAACCCTGAGGCTGCGGAGACGATGTATGCGGAAGTGGCGCGGGTGCTGGGTGATTCGACGGCGACGATGGAGAGCTTTTCGCAGCTGAAGTACACGGAGATGGTGTTTGCGGAGTCGATGCGGCTGTATCCTCCGGCGTGGGCGATGGGACGACAGTCGACTAAGGCGGTGGAGATTGGACCGTACAGATTTCCTCCGGACACGCATTTTTTCTTCAGCCAATACATCATGCAGAGGTCACCGGAGTTCTGGGACGAGCCGCTGCTATTTCGTCCGGAGAGACACACGGCGGAGGCGAAGGCTAGTCGGCCACGGTTCGTCTATTTTCCGTTCGGCGGTGGCGGACGGCAGTGTATTGGGGAGGGGTTTGCATGGATGGAGGGAGTGCTTTCGCTGGCGACGATTGCGCAGCGGTGGCGGCTGCACTTTGTCCCGAAGCATCCCGTGGTGGAGCAGGCGAGGATCACGCTGCGGCCGAAGTTTCCGATGATGATGCGGGTCGAAGGTGCGGGAGTGCAGAGGCAGACGAGGTAAGCTGGAGGGGTGGCGCTTCCGAAATCATTCGACGAATTTATTGGCAACCGCAGCGTGGTCGAGAGCCTTCGCGCGGCGATCGCGGCAGGCCGGTTGCCGCACTCGCTGATCCTGCTGGGACCGAGGGGGGCGGGCAAGTTTACGCTGTCTCTGCTACTGACGATGGCGCTGGAGTGTGAGCGGCAGCCTCGCGAACTGGCGGGCGAGGGAGTGAACGAAGGCCGCGAGCTGGCGGGGTTCTGCGGGGTGTGCCACAACTGCGTGCGGATCGCGGAGGGAGCGGACCTTGAGGCACGAATCGAGGAGGCGATTGCCGTTCGCGAGGAGATGCGCGAGACCGATAAGAAGGACACGCGCGTGCTGGTACAGACGCATCCGGATGTGCTGATTATTCCTCCTGATCCTCCACAACTGCTGATCAAGCTGGGGCAGATTCGCACGCTGATTAATCGGTCACAGTATCTTCCGACGGAGGCTCGGGCGAAGGTATTTCTGCTAACGTCCGCGGCGTTTATGAAGGAGGCGGCGAACTCGCTGCTGAAGGTGCTGGAGGAGCCTCCGGCGTACGTACACATTTTGCTGATGGCCGAAAATCTGGGAGAGCTGCTGCCGACGATTCGGTCGCGCTGTGCGGTGGCGCACCTGGGGGCTCTGCCGGTGGAAGAGATTGCGTCGCTGCTGGGAGAGCGGCGGCCGGAGTTGAATAAAGTGGAGCGAGAGTTGACGGCGAGGTTGAGCGAGGGAGCCGCTGGACGAGCGCTGGGGTTCAACCTGGCGGAGTATGCGGCGGCCCGCGCGGATGCGCTGACGATGCTGCATACGGCGGAGAATAGCGGAGGGCACCAGGACCATTCGGTGCTGTTTCGGATGACGGAGACGTACCGCGCGGGGGCCGAGGGTCAGAGCAAGACGACGGCACTGCTGCGTGCGGTATCGAGCCTGCTGGAGGACATTCTTTTGCTGCAGGCAGGGGCTGGGGACAGAGTACGGAACATCGACAAGCGCGGTGAGTTGCAACGCATGGCGGACACGTTCAGCTTCGAGTGGATCGAGTCGGCGGTGCGGGGGATGGACGCGGTGCAGAGCGGGATGCGGCGTAATCTGCTTCGCTCGCTGAGCCTGGACTCGCTGGCGATGGAACTAGAGGGTGGGCGACGGTAGGGATGAAACAAACAACCCGCAAAGCTCGTCAGAGCATCTGTATACCTGCGAAACCACATTATCTGAATACACCGGGTGCGATTCCAAGTTTGACGAACTCGGGTCACGGCACAGTTTCCTGCTTGCAGTACTGTATGTCTAGCCCTCCCATGGAGAAGTCGTAATGGCGTTGAAGAAAGCTTTGGTTGAACACAAGAGCGCACCACGCAACGAGGACAATACGTTCAATGGAACGCGCAAACTTATCCGCCCGCATCTTCCACCGACGGAACGCAGGCGCGATCCCGTGCATACCGATGATCCACTGACGCATGCGATGATCTCCGACGGACATGGGGTTCCGGAGAGCTCTCATGCTGAGGCGTTCTACTTTCAGAAACAGATGCAACAGCAGACTGAGATGACGGTGGTGCTCGAGGACGGCGAACAGCTGCACGGATTTATCCAGTGGTATGACAAGTGCGTAGTGAAGCTGCAGGTGGGACGTAACCGGGTGCTGATCTATAAGCCCTGCATCAAGTATCTGTACAAGGCGAGCGAAGGCCGGCCGGCGAGCGGCGTCATGAAGTAAGCGGGACCGATTAGGTGGGATTGGTGGGGCGGCTATGCGGTTCGCGCGGCCTTTTGTAGGCGGTCGCGGATGGCATCGGCCAGGCCTCCGGGCTTCGGCAGCGGGCACAGGATCAGGGAGACTCCCCGGTCGTCGAGGGACCGGAGGCCGGAGAAGAGGGTGGCGGCGAGGCCTTCTGGGTCATCCCAGTGAGCCCAGGGCTGCAGTACTGCGTCGCCGGAGATAGACCAGCCGGTGGGAAGCATGACTCCTACAGAAGACAGAGCGGGGTGCGGCACGGCGTTCCGGAGGGCTAGTTCTGAGCCTTCGACGAGCACCAAGCGCGCGCGGGGAGCGTAGTGGCGAATTCCCACGCCAGGGGATGGCAGAGACTCAGGAGGATGCTGGAGCGAGGAACGTTGGGGGAGGAAGACCTCGACCTCAACTCCGGTTGCGGCGGTGAGCTGCGCGGCGGTGACGGCACCGGGGCGGTAGAGGAGCATGGGGGTCTGGGTGGGATCGAGGACGGTGGATTCGACGCCGATAGAGGTGGGGCCGGCGTCGAGGACAGCGTCGATCCGGGTGTCGAGGTCGGCGAGGACGTGGGCGGCGGTTGTGGGGCTGGTGTGGCCGAAGAGATTGGCGCTGGGGGCGGCGATGGGCAGGCCGGCGGCGAGGAGCAGAGCGTGCGCGACGGCGTGGGCGGGGACGCGGACGCCGACCAGTTCCCTGCCTGCGGTGACGGCGTCGGGGATGGTGGGCAGACGCGGAAGGAGCAGGGTGAGAGGGCCGGGCCAGAAGGTCTGGGCGAGCGTCCTGACGCGCGACCCGAGCTCGGGGGTGAGGTTCGCAACCGTGCTAAGCTGCTCTGCGGAAGCGAGATGCACGATGACCGGATCCCAGGAAGGACGCTGCTTGGCAGCAAAGATGCTGGCGACGGCGTTCGCGGAGAGGGCGTTGGCTCCTAGCCCGTAGACGGTCTCGGTGGCGAAGGCGACGAGGCCTCCGGTGCGGAGAATGTCGGCGGCACGGAGGAGGTCCGCAGGGTTCGAGGCATCGAGATGGAGGGTGCGGGACATGGCGGACTTACTCATCGTAGCGAATTTGCAGAGAGGTGCAGGTCTTCCACAGGGTTGAATAGATTCCTGCGTGGCCAGAGATACGGACGTATACTGACGCCATGCAGGCTGCGGAGATCGAGCTGAAGTTTGGTGTGGTGGATAGCGAGGCGCTGCTACTGGCCGCTGATCGGCTGGGGTTCAGAGTCGTCACAGAGCGGACCTTCGAGAGCAATACGCTCTACGATACGGCTGACCGGCAACTTCGGGGTCGGAGGCAAATTCTAAGGCTTCGGCAGTATGGCGCTCGCAGCACGGTGACGCACAAACGGGTCGCGGATGAAGGCGATGGCGACCTTCGATATAAGACCCGCATTGAGACCGAGAGCGTGATTGAGGATGGGCAGGCTTTGGCTGAGATCTTTACCCAGCTTGGATATGGTCCGGTCTTTCGGTATGAGAAGTTTCGTACCGAGTTAGAGCTGGAGGTTGGCCACCTGGTGTTGGATGAGACGCCGATCGGGGTGTGGGCAGAGCTCGAAGGCCCTCCGGCGTGGATCGACGCCATGCTGGCGGGACTCCAGGTAGCGCCAGAGCTGCAATCGACGGAGAGCTACGGGAAGCTCTTCCTGCGGTGGAAGCAGGAGACGGGGAGCCTGGCGGAGAATATGACGTTCGCCGAGGTAGCAGACGCCGAAGCTCTGGTCGCTGTCGTAGCGTTTAGCTAGAAGATCTGGAAGTTGACGTCGATGTAGAGATCGACCTTGACAGGCTTTCCATCCTTCATGGCTGGCTTGAATTTGTACTGACGGACGGCCTCGATGGCCTTCTCGTCAAGGCCCATGCCGACTCCGCGAACGACGCGGATGTGGGAGGGGCTGCCGTTTTCATCTACCCAGAGATAGACTTCGACGTTTCCGGAGAATTTGGCTTTGCGGGCCTCTTCGGAGAACTCGGGTTCTGGCGCGAAGAGCACAACGGGCTTGCTGACGCCTCCGCCGATGTGGAAGACGCCTCCGCCGGTGTTTCCTCCGGAGCCAGGGCCGATACCTGAGCCATTGCCTGCACCGAGGCCGGTTCCGGTTCCATTGCCCAACGAGACTCCCTTGAGGTTGGAGTTCGGCATGCCGAGGTTCGGCATATCGTTGGTGGCCATCTTGAGGTCTTTCTGAACGACGACGGTGGGGTCAATGGCGAGCTTTGGAGCGATGGTCGGGGGAGCCTTGGGAGGAACGAGCTGCTCCTGAGCGAGTTTGGGCAGACGACCCTGGGTCACGGGGGCGACGTCATGCTGGCCACCACCACCGCCTATCTGAACTTCCTTTGGAAGGATGGGGGGAGGAGGCGGGGCTGTCACGGTCGTGACGGCGATCTTGGGGGCCTGCGTCACGTGAACCTGGGTCGCGACGAAGATGGCGACCAGCAAAATGACGAGGACGTGCAGACCTACGGCGACGGCCGTGGAAGCGGGGCTGCGCTTAACTGCCATGCGGTCCGGGACCGCGATGGGCTTGGACTGAAGTACCAGCGGAGGAAGCTTGGGCGGGAAGAAGACGTCGCGGAAGCTGGAGATCAGGGAGGCAAAGACTCCCTCTTCCTTGAGTTCACCGCTGAGATGGACGATTTCGTCGACCGGACGGGGTGCTGGAGGGGCGTGATCGGGATCGATCATATTCTTGGGCGGCGGTGGAAGGGTATCAGTATCAGCCATAGGGGAGGAATTGGGTTCGACGCAAGTTTCTCTAACTAGGATGCATGCGGCGTATGCTGTCTTCTGCTTTCTGGAAGATTCATCACTTCGCCCAGAATCATTCTACAAAACTCTAGCCCGGGTCTGCTCTCTAGATTAGACGCATAAACACGAAAAGTAGTTCACCGACGAACTAAAGTGTCCGGTGGGAGTGATTGGGCGAGCAGAATACTCTGCCCTTTACAATAGAAGTTTGGCCACACATGCCGAAGTATTTTCTTTGGCCGCCGGGAGCAATGGAGATGTCAATGTCGGACGATGACAAGAAGAAGAGCCTAAAAGGGACACTGAACCTCCCGAAAACCGAGTTCGCAATGAAGGCGAACCTTCCTCAGAATGAGCCTGCCCGGCTGGCGGGATGGGATGAGGCGAAGCTGTACGAGCAGATTCGGGCCGCTCGCGCGGATGCCCCGAAGTACATTCTGCATGATGGGCCCCCGTATGCGAATGGGGCAATCCACCTGGGCCATGCGCTGAATAAGTGCATCAAGGATTTCGTGGTCAAGACGAAGACGATGGCGGGTTTCGATGCTCCGTATGTGCCGGGGTGGGACTGCCACGGGCTGCCGATCGAGATCAAGGTGGACGAGAAACTAGGCGGCAAGAAGCTGGAGATGGATCCAGTCGCGGTACGACAGGCCTGCCGCGAGTATGCGGCGAAGTTTATCGATCTGCAGCGCTCCCAGTTCAAGCGGCTGGGGGTGTTTGGACGGTGGGACAAGCCCTACGCGACGATGGACTTTCCGTATGAGGCTCGAATTCTTGAGACGTTTTATGGATTTTATGAAAAGGGATTTGTCTATAAGGGGCTGAAGCCGGTGTACTGGTGCTCGCATGACCATACGGCGCTGGCTGAGGCTGAGGTGGAGTACGAGATGCACACGTCTCCGAGTGTGTATGTGCGGTATCGGTTGACCAGCGACCCGGCGAAGATCCATCCACGGCTTGCGGGGCGTACTGATGTGTACACGATTATCTGGACGACGACTCCTTGGACGCTGCCGGCGAGCATGGCAGTGGCGTTCGGGCCAGAGGTCGAGTACGTCGATTTTGAAGCAACCGACGGATCGGTTTATATCGTTGCGGAAGCTCTCCTGCCTGAGGTTCTCGACAAGTGCGGATTCGGCGCTGTCGCCATGATCGAAGGGCAGAAGCCGTTCAAGGGAGCGATGCTTGATCGTGCGACGTTTGCGCATCCCTTTCTGGATCGCGAGATCCTGGGGGTGAATGCGGATTATGTGACGACCGACCAGGGTACGGGTGCGGTGCATACGGCGCCGAGCCATGGACCGGATGACTTTGCGACGGGCCAGAGGTACGGGCTGCCGCTGGTGTGCAACGTGGATGCGCAGGGCAAACTGCGGAACTACGATGGGCAGCCGTTCGACGGGATGTTTGTGCAGAAGGCGAATCCCGTCATCAAGGAACTGCTGCACGAAAAGGGCGCGCTGATGGGAGCATTCGATTTGACCCACAGCTATCCGCACTGCTGGCGCTGCCATAAGCCGCTGATCTTCCGCGCTACAGAGCAGTGGTTCATCTCGATGGAGACTCCGGTGCTTTCACCGAAGGGCAATGGAACGTTCCGCGAGCGGGCGCTGGATGAGATCTCGCGAGTGACTTGGGATCCGGCCTGGGGAGAGGAACGCATCTCGAACATGATCGCGACGAGGCCGGACTGGTGCATCTCGCGGCAACGCATCTGGGGAGTTCCGATTGCGGTGTTCCTGTGTGAGGTGTGCCATGAGCCGCTAAACGATGAAGACGTCAATCGGAGCATCGTTGAACTGTTTACGAAGGAGGGCGCGGATGCCTGGTACAAGTACGGCCCCGATGCCCTGCTGCCTGCAGGCACTGCGTGCAAGGCCTGCGGTGCAGTGATGCAGTTTCGCAAGGAGATGGACATTCTGGACGTGTGGTTTGAGAGCGGAGCGAGTTGGCATGCGGTGCTCGACATTGAACCGGAGCTGCGCTGGCCGGCTGATTTGTATACCGAGGGAGGAGACCAGCACCGTGGATGGTTCCACTCTTCCCTGCTGAGTTCGGTGGGGATTCGCGATGCGGCTCCATACAAGATGGTGGCAACGAGCGGATGGACGCTGGATGAACAGGGCCGCGCGTTTTCGAAGTCGCTGGGCAATGGCGTCGATCCGGTGGATGTGGCGAACCGGCTAGGCGGCGAGATTATTCGGCTGTGGGTGGCTAGCGTTGACTTCCGCGAAGACGTAGCAGCGAGCGAGAACCTGATGCAGCGCGTGAGCGACAACTACCGCAAGCTGCGCAACACACTACGCTTCCTGCTGAGTAATCTTGCGGACTTCGATCCGCAGACCGATGCGGTGGAGTTTGCAGCGATGCAACCGCTGGATCAGTACATCCTGGCGCAGACGGCGGAGCTGGATGTAGCGATTCGCAAGGCTTATGACGAGTTTGAATTCCACCGAGCGTACCAGGCGTTGAACGAGTTTACGAATGCCGATTTGAGTGCGCTGTATCTCGACGTGGTGAAGGACAGGCTGTACACTTTTGCTCCGAGGAGTGCGGCGCGGCGCAGTGCGCAGACGGCTATGTGGAGGATCGCTGAAGCGATGACTCGGCTGATCGCTCCGATCCTGTCGTTCACTGCCGATGAGGTGTGGCAGTACCTGCCGAAGATCGATGGGCGCTTGTCGAGCGTGCATCTTTCGCTATTCCCGCATGTGGCTGAGATTGTGCCGGGAAGCATTGCCGGGGTGGAGTCTGACTGGAAGCAGCTGATGAGTATTCGGCAGCTCGTGATGATTGAGCTGGAGGGGCTGCGACTTGCGAAGGCGATTGGAAAATCATTGGATGCAAGTGTGCGCGTGATGGTGACGGAGGGATCTCCTGAGGCTCTGGTGCTGGTGAAGTACGAGAGCGCGCTTGCGGAGTTCTTCAACGTATCGCAGGCGACGGTGCAGGTGGTCGGCGCTACGCCGGAGCAGGCGGCCGTGCTGATCGAAGCACAGGTTGCGGATGGTGCGAAGTGTGAGCGTTGCTGGCGCGTGGTTCCTGACGTAGGAACGGATGATCGTTGGCCAGTAGTATGTGGTCGCTGCGCAGAGGCGCTGGATGCGATTGGCTTTGCGCCAATGGTTGGGGAGGCTGCGTAATGTCGATTCGTTCTGGTGGGCGCGATATGCGCTGGGTGATGGTGGTGATTGCTGCAGTGGTGGTTGCTCTGGATCGCGTGACGAAGCTCTGGATCATGGCACACATCAAACCCGGACACGGAATTGTTGTGATTCCGCAGGTCTTTCGGCTGACGCATGTGCTCAACACAGGCGCGGCGTTCAGCATGTTTGAGAGCAGTGCTTCGCCGCTGCTGGTGCGCAATCTTCTGATCGCGTTTTCGATTGCGGCGGTGGTTGTGGTGGTGGTGCTGATCTGGACGATGGGACGCAGGGTGACGCTGATGTCGGTGGCGCTGGCATTGATCCTCGGCGGTGCTGTTGGGAATCTGTATGACCGGATTCGCTACGCGCATGTGGTGGATTTTCTGGAGGTACATATCGTTCACTATCACTGGCCGGACTTCAATGTTGCGGACTCGGCGATTGTGGTGGGTGCCTGCCTGCTGCTGCTGGAGATGTTGCGACCACAGAGGAGTGAGTGAGCGGCATGGCGATCGGGGGGACGAATGACAAGATCACGATTCGCGGAGCGCGAACGCATAATCTCAAGGGCATCGACGTCGATATTCCGCACAATGCACTGACGGTGGTGAGTGGTGTCTCGGGATCGGGGAAGTCGTCGCTGGCGTTCGACACGGTGTACGCGGAGGGACAGCGGCGGTATGTGGAGAGCCTGTCGGCGTATGCTCGGCAGTTCCTCGAGCGAATTGAGAAACCCGATGTGGACTTCATGGATGGACTCGCTCCGGCGATTGCCATCAAGCAGAAGAATCAGACGCGGAATCCTAGATCGACTGTGGCAACGGCAACGGAGATCTACGACTACTTGCGTCTGCTGTATGCCCGCTGCGGGACGGTGACGTGCCTGCACTGCGGCGGCGTGGTGCGGCATGACACGGTCGATGAAATTGTTACGCGCGTGCTGACGATGCCTGAGGGGACGAGGGTGTATGCGCTGTTCCCGATTGTGCGGCGAGAGGTGAAGCTCGAGGCGATGCAGGGGCCTGCGGCTGAGGCCGTCGTCGAAGCTGTTGCGGCGGTGAAGAAGCCGGCAAAGAAGGCTGCGAAAAAGGAGACCTCCGTTGCGGTAGTGAATCTGGCGGAGTCGCTGAAGGAGAGACTGGGAGAGCTGCGGCGACGCGGTTACAACCGACTGTGGCAGGGGGATGATGCCGTAGGTGCAGGAAAGATCGTCGAGTTTTCGACGCCGGAATCACTGCTCGAGTTGGACTTTGGAGCGGTGGAGACGCGACCGATTTACGTGCTGGCCGACAGGCTGGCGCTTTCGATGGAGACACGTGCCCGATTGGTGGATGCGATTGAGACGGGGTATCGCGAGGCCGGAGAGATTGTACTTCGCACGGTTCCGCGAGAGGAGTCGGAGGCCGCGGAGGCGCTGCGCTATTCGTCGGCGTTCGAGTGCTCGAGTTGTCATCGGGCGTATCGCGAACCGGAGCCGCGGCTGTTCAGCTTCAATAATCCTTATGGAGCTTGCCCTCGTTGCCAGGGGTTCGGCAATACGATCGACTTCGATCCTAATCTGATCATTCCGATCCGCTCGCGGACATTGGAAGAAGGCGCGATTGATCCGTGGACGAAGCCGAAGTATCGCGCATGGCATGGAGAGATGAAGCGGGCGGCGAAGGGTGAGGGCATTCCGATGGATGTGCCGTGGTTCGATCTGGATGAGTCGCAACAGAGATTCATCGAAGAAGGACGAGGGAGCTGGCCTGGGATACGCGGCTTCTTTGCAGAACTGGAGCGTAAGAAATACAAGCTGCATGTGCGCGTGTTTCTTTCGAAGTATCGCGGGTATGCGACTTGTCCGGATTGCCGTGGACAGCGACTGCGAGCCGAGGCACGCGCTGTCCTGATCGAGGGCAAAAATATATGCGAGGTCTGCGCGCTAACGATCACCGAGACGCAGGATTTTCTTGGCTCGCTGGCGCTGAGTCCGTCGCAGCAGGAGATCGCAGGCAAGGTTCTGGAAGAGGTGCGGCAGCGAGTTCACTTTCTACGCCAGGTGGGGCTGGAGTATCTGACCCTGGACCGGCTGAGCTCGACGTTGAGCGGAGGAGAGTCGCAGCGGATCCAGTTGGCGACGAGTCTCGGTTCGAGGTTGGTTGGGGCGCTGTATGTCCTCGATGAGCCGTCGATCGGATTGCATTCGCGCGACACGGCGAAACTGATCACGATCATGGAGGAGCTGCGCGATCTGGGGAATACGATCCTGGTCGTCGAGCATGATCCGGATGTGATTCGCGCTGCGGATCATCTGCTCGATCTGGGTCCGGGAGCGGGAGAGCTGGGCGGACATTTGCTGGCTGCAGGAACTGTGGATGAGGTGCGAGATAATCCGGCCTCGCTGACGGGACGCTATCTGAGTGGGCGTGCGAGCATTGCGGTGCCGAAGCATCGGCTGGAGCCGGGGCGCGAGAAGCTGGTGATTCGCGGGGCACGGATTCACAATCTTCGCGGAGTGGATATGGAGATTCCGCTGGGTCTGCTGTGCTGCGTGACGGGCGTGTCGGGATCGGGCAAATCGACGATGGTGCACCAGGTGCTGTATCGCGCGCTGATGCAGGCGCTGGGACAGGCTGAGGGCAGCGAACGAGAGACGTCGAATCTGTACCGCGAATTTTCGGGGTCGCAGTATTTGAATGACGTGGTGCTGGTGGATCAGTCGCCGATTGGTCGCACGCCGCGATCGAATCCTGTCACGTACATCAAGGCGTTCGATGCGATCCGCGAGCTGTTTGCTGCGCAGCCGGATGCGAGGCGTAAGAGTCTGACTGCGGGATCGTTCTCGTTCAACGTTCCGGGCGGACGATGCGATGTGTGCGAGGGCGACGGAACAGTTACGGTCGAGATGCAATTTCTTGCGGATGTGGAATTGCCTTGCGAGGAGTGCAACGGAACTAGGTACAAAACGTCCATCCTTGAGGTGAAGTACAAGGGCAAGAATATTAATGAAGTGCTCGGCATGACAGTGCGTGAAGCGCTGGTTTACTTTGCTGGACATCCGAAGATTGTGGACAAGCTTGCGGTGCTCGACGAGGTTGGTCTGGGCTATGTCCGGCTGGGACAGAGTGCGACGACACTGAGCGGAGGAGAGGCTCAACGAGTGAAGCTGGCGCAGCATCTTGGGTCGACACGCGCTGGGTCTTCAGGCGGAGCTGCTGGCATTCGTGGAGAGGCGAAGCGGGCGGCGAGCAGAGTGCTGTATATCCTCGATGAGCCTACGACTGGATTGCACTTTGAGGATGTGGCGAAGCTGCTGGCTGCGTTCCATAAGCTGATCGATGGAGGAGCGTCGCTGCTGGTGATCGAGCACAACCTAGATGTGATCAAGTGCGCGGATTGGGTGATTGATATGGGACCTGAGGGCGGATCGGGAGGAGGCCAGGTTGTAGCGACGGGAACTCCTGAGGAGATTGCCAAGGTGAAGGAATCGTACACAGGCCACTGGCTTGGACCGGTGCTCGAGGGCGGAGCGCAACGCAAGCGTGAGGTCGCGTGATGAGAGAGAAGATCGTCTTCCCTGCACTGCTCGCCTTGGTCGTGAGTTCGGCGTTCGCACAGCTTCCTGCTGGAACTCGGAGCGTGGACGATCGTTCACGCCATGATGAGTTGACCAAGCAGATTCACGATGCAGAGAGTGCGCTCGAGAAGCAGGACTACAAGGGCGCAGAGACGACGCTGAAGGCTTTGGCGGTGGCGAATCCGAAGGATGGTCGTGTGTTGTATGACCTTGGATTTGCCGAGGAGCGTAACGGCGAAGAAGCTGCAGCAGCGGAGTCTTACGCTGCGTCGTCGGCAGCGATTCCGGGATTTGCGGAGCCGAAGATGGCTTTGGGATTGCTGGATGCGCGAGCAGGACGAACGGATGCGGCGCATCGTGAGTTGCTGGATGTGGCAAACCTTTCAACGGCTGCGCCTGAGCTAAGGGCGAGAGCATATCGGGCACTGGCTCAACTGGACGAGCGGACTCATCCGGACTTTGCACGCGAGGAGTTGCTCGCGGCTCTGAAGCTCAGCCCTGAGACTCCCGAGGATGTGCTGACTGGAGCTATGCTGGCCGACCGCGCGGGTGATGCTGCGGATGCGGAAGCAGCGTATCGACGGGCGCTGACTCTGATGCCGGACAATGTGGACGCGACTGCTGGACTGGCCCACGCTCTGCAGAAACAAGGCAAGCTGACGGACGCGGATGCGGTGCTCAGCGCGGCGATGAAGGAGCATCCGAACGATGCTCGGCTGGTGGCACAGGCTACTTCGCTCGATGCGGCTGAGGGCAAGGAGGCGCAGGCGATTCCGCTGCTGGAGCAGTTGCGCGCAGCTGATGCTTCGGTTGCAGCCGATCCGGATACGACGCAGATGTTGGCTCGGCTGTATTACATGAGTGGCCAGAATGCTGATGCAGAGAAGCTGTATACGGAATTGCTGACGAAGACACCGAATGACCCGGTGCTGCTGGATGCCCTGGGCAGTGCGCAGGTGAAGCAGGGCCATGATGCCGAGGCTGAGGCAACGCTGGAGAAGGCGGTTGCGCTGCGGACTGAATTCCACGACGATGCAGCGTGGGGTGAAGCAGCGGGACATCTGGCGTTTGCTGCGTCGAAGAACAAGGATCCGAAGACCTGTCTGCAAGCGCTGGCGGCGAGGGCGACGGTGTTGCCAAACTCGCCGACTTCCCTGTTTCTGCAGGCTACGGCGCTGGATACTCTGCACCAGAACAAAGAGGCAGCGAAGGCGTATCGTGCGTTCCTGGCGCTGGCCGGCGGCAAGTTTCCTGATCAGGAGTTCGAGGCGCAGCACCGGCTGGTGGCACTGGACCACATGAAGTAGAGGGGGAGCGTGGAGGGAAATCCTCTGCGGCTGGCGTGGTAGCCTGACGGTGCGTGCCGCGCTCAACTTTGCCTCCTGTTTCCGCTTCCGTTCTCTCCATCTTCGGGGAGGAGTATCGCGCGCTGCGACCGCGAGCTCCGATGCCCGAGCTGGAGATTAAGTTCCGTCGATTTACGAGCCTGAATACGACGATCCGGCTGCGCGATGGGAAGCTGATTGTGCGGCTGTCCGACCTGCTGGAGCACGCTCCTGAGACGATTCACCAGGCAATTGCACACATCCTGCTGGCGAAGCTCTACCGGAAGCCAGTGGCTCCGGTGTTTGCGGACCGGTATCGGCGGTATACGCAGTCGGAGGCGGTGGCCAAGCAGGCGGAACGCATTCGGCAGACTCGCGGACGGAAGGTGCTGAGCTCGCCGCAGGGACACCTTTACGATCTTGAAGAGGTGTTCGAGGCGGTGAATCGTAGGTTCTTCCATGGGCTGCTGGGGCGGCCAACGCTGACGTGGAGCGCGCATGTGGCCAAGCGCATGCTGGGGCACTATGATGCCGCGCACAACACGATTGTGGTGAGTCGGGTGTTCGACCGGCCGGGCACCCCGCGGTATGCGATTGAATACCTGCTGTACCACGAGATGCTGCACCTGAAGCATCCGGTGAGGGTGCGAGCGGGCCGGCGGTGCGTGCACTCGCGGGAGTTTCAGGCGGAGGAACGGCTGTTTCCGGAACTGGAGCTGGCCAAGGCGTTTCTGAAGCGACTCTAGTGTCCTGCGGGTCCTACGCGGACGGCGGGAGTTAAGAGGTGCGCGGTTGTGGGAGTCGAGGCGGGGTTGGTATCCCCCCCTCCCCCCTGCTTTCACTTTTGCTTAGCGAAGTTGTTTGGAATGTGCTGGTTACCGAGTGAAGGCTGCTTTCAAAATTATGATTCTAAATGAGTTATGCGCATAATATTCATTCGGATGGAGTTAGGGGCTTAAATGTGAAAGCTGCAGCGGTTGTTGGCGCGGCTGCAACGTTTGGAGAAGGGCTCTACTTCTAGTTTATCAAGTTGGGTGGGGTGAGGATGCCAGGTTTTCGGAATATATATCGCTTGTGTTTGTAGGGGGTTTGGTGATTTTTGGTTGCTTGAGGGGGTTGACAAGGTTTTGGCGCGAGGTGGGGTTGTGGTGGCATGGAGGAGGGCAATTCAGGTTTACGTAGGCCTTTGGCCTGCGCTGTTATAGGGCGGGCGTGTGGCCCTATTTGTCACCTGCTGAACATTGCAGGGGGTACAGGCTCCCTTAGAATGCGGGGGCCTTCGCTCCGCTCAGGATGACAGCGAGAGACGAGCAACGGCGAGAGAAGAAGCAGATTCCCTTAGGGAATGACAGAAAGAAAGGCAACGGCAAAAGCGATAACACGGCAATGGCAGTCGCAAAGGCAACAACGGTAACGGCAATCGCGACGGCGACGGCGACGGCGACGGCGGCGGGGGCAAAGGCTGTGGCAATTGCAAATTAGGCGGTGGCTGGGATGTCCTTGGGTGTCTTGGGGAGGGGGGTGGAGATGATGGCTTCGTTGTTGCGGGTGAAGAACATCATGGCGATGCCAAAGAGGATGCTGCCGAGTGCGGCTACCTGGGCGTTGGACATGCCCCAGTAGAGGCGGGGGTTGATGCGGACGAACTCTACAAGGAAGCGGCCGATGCCGCTGAGGGCGAGGTATTCGCCGGTGAGGAAGCCGAGGGGACGGGGTTTGGAGCCACGCTTCCAGAGCCACCAGGCGAGGGCGAGGGCGAAGAGGAACTCGTAGAACGGGGTGGGCTGGACGAGAGCGTTGGGAGGGTTGGGGGGAACGAGGGCGTTGGGGGCCATGTGGACTCCCCAGGGGAGGGTAGTGTTGATGCCGTAGTCGCCGTCTCCGGAGGTGAGGCAGCCGATGCGGCCGACGCCGTAGCCGATGGCGGCGGCGGGGGCTGCGAGGTCGAGCATACGCAGGGCGGCGCGGTGGGCGCGGAGGCCGTTGGGCTTGCTGACGTGGCCCTGGTACATGAGCATGGCGACGCCGGCGAGCAGGCCTCCGAACCAGGCGAAGCCGGCCTGGAACCAGTGGAGGAAGTTGAGCAGGACGTCGCCGGGGTGCTGCCAGCCTGGAAGCAGGATGACGTGCCAGGCTCCTACCAGCTCGCGGACGTTTTCGAACTCGTGCCAGAGTTTTGCGCCGATGATTCCGGCGAGGACGACCATGGTGACGATGTTGAGTGCGTCGGCGTCGACGCCATTGCGAACGAAGTTTCTGTGCAGCAGGACTGTCCCGCAGACGGCGGCGAGCCAGAGGAGCAGGCCGAAGGTTCCGATGTGAGCAAATCCGAGATTTAGATAGGGATACATGCAGGCTTCAGTATAGCGGGAGCCGTAGTCGGAACTGGCACCCTCTACCCCACCCATGACGATGAAGCCGTCATGAATGGGGCACCCAAGATGTGGGTGGGAGGATTTGTGCCGGGTTTTCCTCATGCGAGGGCCAGGGGTAACCCTGTTTTGTTACCGGGGATTTCGCGTAGTCTAAGCGCATGGCTAGTCCTCTTCCTGCGTTTGTGTCCCCTGATGTGATGGATGTCCTGCTGTCTAAAGAACAGATTGCCGAGCGCGTGCAAGCGATTGGTCATCAGATCTCTGAAGACTATGAGGGTCAGTCGATTGTGCTGATTGGCGTGCTGAAGGGTGCGGCGATTTTTCTGGCGGATCTGGCGCGGGCGATCAAGGTCGACAATACGTTTGATTTTGTGGCGGTGTCGAGCTATGGGCGGGCTAGGGTGTCGTCGGGCGCGGTGAAGCTGATCAAGGATATTGATAATCCGATTGAGGGCAAGCATGTGATTCTGGTCGAGGACATTCTCGACACGGGATTGACGCTGAGCTATCTGCGAGGGTTGATGCTGCAGCACAAGCCGGCGTCGCTGAAGATTGCGACGTGCCTGGATAAGCCGGAGCGCAGGCTGGTGCCGATTGAGGCCGACTATGCGTGCTTCAAGATTCCGAACAAGTTTGTGATTGGCTACGGGATGGATTATGCGGAGCGGTATCGCGGCATTCCGGATATTCGGATTTATCCGGAGAATCCTCCGGGACACTGAGGGTAGGGGTTGGGGAGCAGGGATTCGGGAATGCATTAAGATGGTGGGATGTCTTCTGCTTCTTTGAGTACGCAAGTTGTTCGGCCGGCGCGTGGGTTTCGCGGGTCGTTGATGCTGCCTGGCGATAAGTCGATTTCGCACCGCTATGCCATGCTGGCGGGGTTTGCCGAAGGAACGTCGCGGCTGACGAACTTCTCTACGGGGGCGGACCCGCATAGCTCGCTGGGATGTATGGAGGCGATGGGGGCGAAGGTATCGCTTGAGGGGAAGACGATTTCGGTGACGGGCACGGCGGGCGTGCTGGGCCAGCCTGCGGGGGATTTGGATTGCGGAAATTCAGGCTCGACGATGCGGATGCTGGCCGGGCTGGTGGCGGCGCAGGAGGGGGTGTATCGGTTTGTCGGCGATGAGTCGCTGACGGTGCGGCCAATGGAACGGATTCGGAAGCCGCTGGAGCTGATGGGCGCGCGGATCGAGTTGACCGAGGGTCATGCTCCGATGACAGTGCGCGGCGGGGCGTTGAAAGGGATTGATTTTGAGGCTCCGATTGCGAGCGCGCAGGTGAAGACGGCGGTGCTGTTTGCGGGGCTACAGGCACGGGGTACGACGTCGATTGCGGAGGCGGTGCGGACGCGGGATCATTCGGAACATGCGCTGCGGGCGTTTGGCGCGAGGCTGGAACGCGCGGACGGACGGCTGGTGATTGAGGGGGGGCAGAAGCTGCGGGCGATCGAGGCTACGGTGCCCGGGGATATGTCGTCGGCCGCGTTTTTTCTGTGCGCTTCCCTGCTGTTTGAGGATTCGAATCTGGTGCTGGACGCGCTGGGGATGAATCCTACTCGGGCGACGTTGCTGGATGTGATTACGTCGATGGGCGGGGTGATCAAGGTGCTCGACGTGCAGGAGATGCACGGGGAGATGTCGGGAACGATCCAGGTGAATCGCGGCCGAACGCTGCGCGGGATTGAGATTGCCGGAGCGCTGGCGGCGCAGCTGATCGATGAGATTCCGGTGATTGCGGCGATCGCTCCTTACACGGAGGGCGGTGTCAAGATTCGCGATGCGAAGGAGCTGCGGGTGAAGGAGAGCGACCGCATTGCGCTGGTGGTGAAGAACCTTCGCGCGATGGGAGCGGAGGTGGTGGAGCACGAGGACGGGATGGATATTCCGGGAGGGCAGACGCTGCGGGGCGGCGTGATCGATTCGGGGATGGACCACCGGATTGCGATGGCGTTCTCAATTGCGGCACTGAGGGCTGAGGGAGAGACGGAGATTCGCGGGGCCGAGGCAGCGAGTATTTCGTTCCCGGAGTTTTATACGTGGCTGGACGAACTGGCGATCAGATAAGTGCTGCGCGGATGGCTAGAGTTATGAGCTGGTGAGCGTCCGTTGGGTGAAGGTCCGGGGTGGGTAGAGCTTGAGGAGATCGTGGAGGTTTTGCTCGACTTCGGGGACGGTGACTTCGTCGATGACGTAGTCGGCGGGAGCGGTGGGAAGGTCGAGGTTTTTGAGGATGCGGGCGCGGGGGTTGTTGAGGGGGAGCCACTCGACTGCGGGGGACCAGGCGGGCGCGATGATGACCATGGGGAGACGCATGGCGCGAGCGAGGTGCATGGGGCCGGTGTCGAGGGTGAGGGCGATATCGGAGAGGCCCATGATGGCGGAGAGTTCGAGGAGACTGGTCTGGCCGGCTACGCTGGCGGTGGGGAACGAGAGCCCGGAGCGGAGGGCTTCGATGGCAGGAGACTCGGCGGAGGTTCCGGCGAAGACGATCTGCATGGCGTAGTCGCGGTGGAGGGTTTCGGCTACGGCGCGGAAGCGGTCCTCGCGCCATGACTTGCGCTGGGTGGGACTGGTCTGGGTGATGAAGACGGCGATGGGTTTGGACTCGTCGATTCCCTGCTCGCGGAGGAGGAGATGCGCGGTGGCGACGTCGTCTGCGGAGGGAAAGACCTGGGGCTCGAGGAGTGACGGGTTGGCGTTGAGCTGTGCGAGGAGCGCGGTGCCGTGGCCGAGGGCTTCGAGGATGCGAAGGTTGTTGGCGATCTGGCTGATGCGCGGATCGAAGCGGAGGTGCTCGCGGGCTAGCTCGGGGACTACGGTGAAGCCGACGCGGGTGGGTGCTCCGGCGAGCATGGCGGCGAGGGTGATACGGGAGCGCTCGTTGCCAGTGGTGAGGAGCACTGCGTAGCGCTCGCGACCGAAGGGCTGGGCTTTACGGAGGGTGTTCGCTGCGGGAAGAAGTTCGCGGAGGGGGCTTGGCGTGGGGACTAACCGCTCGAGACCTGGGTTATTGCGGAGGATCTCGAGGGCGAAGCCGCTGGCCGCGGCGCAGATGCGCGCGTCGGGAATAGCCGCGTGGATGGCGGCGATCAGCGGCGTGGCGTGGATGGCGGTGCCGAGCGCGAGGGGGTACTGGAGGAGGAGGAAGTTGCGGATGTCGGCGAGCTCGGGCTGCGTGGGGTGGAGGAGGCGCTCGACCTCGGCGAGGTTGATGAGAGCGACGGATTTGAGCAGCTTAGCGATAGCTTGAGGATACCAAGTCCTGCGCGGACGGCGGGAGTTGGGAGCATTGGTGGATAGGTGGGGCGTGATGTGTGCCGGTACGGGCAGACTGCGGGTCTCTCCGCTGCGCCAAAGGATGAGGCCGTCTGGCTTCGGTCTAGATGACAGATTTTTTGCGGAAAGGGGGTTTGCTTACGACGAAGCTTTGGTGGTGGCAGAGGTTGGCATACGACGGATTCAGTGGCCGCGTTTCACCTTTCGCGGAACGTCGCGACTACATTTTGTAGCGGCCCATCTCGTCGTCGTTGAGGCTTTCGAGCCAGCGCCGGAGGTCTTCGGGGCTTAGCGAGGTGGAGCCGTTGGAGGCCTTGCGGGCGTGCTCGTAGACGGCGTGCGAGACGAAGATGGGGCAGTCGGAACGGAGGGCGAGTGCGATGGCGTCGGAGGGACGGGCGTCGAGTGCGACGACTTCGCCGGCGTGGTCCATCCAGATGGTGGCGTGGAAGGTGTCCTCGCGGAGGGCTCCGACGACGACGCGGGTGACTCGGGCGTTGAGGCCGTCGATGGCGGAGCGCAGGAGGTCGTGGGTCATGGGGCGAGGGGTGGTGGCCTTCTCGATTTCGAGCGCGATGGCGTTGGCCTCGAAGAGACCGACCCAGATGGGGAGGACGACTTCGCCGGCGAGGTCGTTTAGGACGACGATGGGCATCTTGGTGGAGGGGTCCATCATGAGGCCGCGAATACGTACTTCAACTTCGGGCTCGGGAGCGGGCTGGGTTTCGGACTCGGACTTGAAGCCGGGAAGATGCATGGAGGTAGTGTACCGCTGAACGGCAGGAATTAGGGGTGAGGGATCAGGGGTTGGATGCGGGCGTTTAGCGCGGCCTGGGCGAGCGCGGCTGGGGAGGGGGCGGTGGGATGGGAGACGGCTTCGCCTACGAGCGAGCTGGGGAAGACCTGGGTGATGCGCACGTCGACGTAGCTGCCGATTGCGGGCGTGGTGTCGCAGGCGAAGTTGACGGTTTTGTTCTGGGTGCTACGGCCGGTGATCTGGCCTCGGGAGTTAGCGCCGTGCTCGACCATGATGGGCATGACCTGGTCTAGGTGGCGCGCGTAGTTTGTGCGCTGGATCTCGCGCTGACGGGCGTTGAGAATGGCGAGGCGTTCGATCTTTACTTCCTCGGGGATGGAGTCTTCCATGTGGATGGCCGGGGTGTTGGGACGGCGCGAATATTTGAAGCCGTAGATGGCGTCGTAGCCGACTTC
This sequence comes from Granulicella sp., assembly GCA_027452215.1. GTDB lineage: Bacteria > Acidobacteriota > Terriglobia > Terriglobales > Acidobacteriaceae > Granulicella. The sequence goes on from DAIDGQ010000039.1 coordinate 54,382, forward strand.
TTCGAGGAGGGTGATGGTGTCTTCGAAGTCGCGGTCGGTCTCTCCGGGGAAGCCGACGATGATGTCGGAGGTGAGGGAGATGTCTCGCGTCGCGGCCTTGGTCCAGGCGATGCGCTCGAGGTACCAGTCGCGGGTGTACTCGCGCTGCATGGCCTTTAGGACGGCGGTCGAGCCGGACTGGACGGGGAGGTGGACGTGGTCGCAGAGGGTGGGGACGGCGTCGATGACATCAACGATGTCTTTGGTGAAGTCTCGCGGGTGGGAGGTCGTAAAGCGTACGCGCTGGATGCCGTTGACTTCGCCTACCGCCGCGAGAAGTTCGGCGAAGCTGCGCTTGCCGCTGGGGTCCTGATAGCTGTTGACGTTCTGGCCGAGGAGCTGGATTTCGGTGAAGCCGGACTGGGCGATGCGCTGGGCTTCAGCGAGAACGGAAGCCGATGTGCGCGAACGTTCTTTGCCGCGCGTGTACGGGACGACGCAGTAGGCGCAGAATTTGTCGCAGCCTTCGATGATGGTGATGTAACCGCGGTGGGGATTGGTGCGGGCGGTGAATTCGGTGTCGAAGGTCTCGTCGGTCTGGCGGTCGTCGAGGCCGGTGATGCGGGTCTCGCCGGCTTCGAGGCGGGCAAGCATGTCGGGAAGATTGCGGTAGGAGGACGAGCCGGCGACGATCGAGACGTAGGGCGCGCGCTCGAAGATCTTGGTGCCCTCCTGCTGGGCGACGCAGCCGATGACGGCGAAGCGCTTCCCTTCACCGTGGAGCTTCTTGTACTCGTTGAGCCGGTGGAAGACCTTCTGCTCAGCCTTGTCGCGGATGGAGCAGGTGTTGTAGAGGATGAGGCCGGCGTCGGCTTCGTCGGCGGTCTGGGTGTAGCCCTCGTTGAGGAGGGTGCCAACGACTTTTTCGGAGTCGTGGGCGTTCATCTGGCAGCCGAAGGTTTCGATGTAGAAGGTCTTCATAGGAGCGGGAGGGAGCCTTTGCGGGGAGAGTTCTTCGCAAGAACCAGTATAAGTCCTGCGGTCCTGCGCGGACGGCGAGGGTGGTTGGTATGAAGGCGTTGCAGGCAAGACGGTCAACGCGCATGTTCTGCTCGCTTATCGCGTATTTGGAGGATGGGGATCCCCTCGTAAATCTACCTTTGGAAGGGGCTGACCAGGTTGAGGGCAGGGGTGATTCTGGAGCTGGCTTACCGAGAGCAATCGGAATTCGATATGTCCCTTAGCCGAGTAGGCCAGTTTGCCAGTGAAAAGGCCCGGCATTGGATTTGGATTGACGTCGGTGGAACAGTTTTCCAGAATCGAAGAGACCAGATTCTTTGCGGTGGAGTCCGCTTCCGGTAGGTCGTAACCAAATCTCAGCCCTTCTTTCTGGCAGTGTTTGTCCAAAAGCATCGCTCCATGCGGGAGCGCCAGCAGGATATCGGCGCGCAGATGCAAAGTCCGACTCCTGTAAGCGGCCGGCTTGTTTAGTACTTCACAAATGCTGAGTTCCTGGTCACCGGAAAGCGCGAGTGCTAGTGCGAAGGCCAACATGTTGGCACAATATCAGAGATGGAGTGAGTGTCCGCCATTCGGTTCAACATGACCCACTACCGCTTCGCGTTGGATATGGTCGAGATGGTATTCTCGGCGGGCTGAGGCGGTGTGCATGGCGGATGAGTTGAAGGCTGAGAATCGGTTGGAGTCGAAGGTAGTGGCGGGGGCTGCGAAGTTTGGGGAGAACCGCGCGGCGATGGCTGCGCTGCTGGCGGCGTTGCGTGGGGAGGAAGACGGGATTCGGCTGGGAGGTGGGGTGAAGGCCGCTGAGGCTCAGCGGGCGAAGGGGCGGCTGACGGTGCGGGAGCGGCTGGCGCTGTTGCTCGATGAGGGGACGGAGCTGCTGGAGCTGGGGCTGTGGGCGGCGTTTGGAATGTACTCGGAGTATGGGGGAGCGCCGGGCGCGGGCGTCGTGACCGGGTTGGGGCGGGTGTGCGGACGGGTGTGCATGATCATCGCGAACGATGCGACGGTGAAGGCCGGGGCATTCTTCCCGATGACCGCGAAGAAGGTTTTGCGGGCGCAACGGATTGCATTGGAGAACCGGATTCCTACGCTGTATCTGGTGGATTCTTCCGGGGTGTTTCTGCCGTTGCAGGAGGACGTGTTCCCCGACACGGATGATTTTGGGAGGGTGTTTCGGAATAACGCGGTGATGAGTTCGTTGGGGATTCCGCAGATTACGGCGATCATGGGAATGTGCGTGGCGGGCGGAGCGTATCTGCCGGTGATGACCGATACGGTGCTGATGACGGAGGGGTCGGGGCTGTTTCTTGCGGGGCCGTCGCTGGTGCAGGCGGCGATTGGGCAGAAGACGGGCGCGGAGGAGTTGGGTGGCGCCGCGATGCATGCGGAGATTTCGGGAACCGTGGACTTCAAGGAGCCGAACGATCATCTTTGTCTTGCGCGGCTGCGGAGTTTGGTGGGGATGATGGGGAGACGGCAGGGATCAGGGATTAGGGGACAGGGATTAGGGATTAGGAGTGCAGGGCCCGGGGCTCAGGGCTCAAGGCTCAGCGAGCCGGCGAGTGAGGTCGTTGAGGAAGGGACGTCTGCGCCCTTCTCTCGCATCGTGTTCGATGCGGTGCGGGACGCTCCAAGGTTTGCTGCGGAGGAGTTGTATGGGCTGCTGAACCCTGCTCCGGGGGCGAGCAACGTATACGACATGCGCGAGGTGATTGCGCGGATCGTCGACCGCAGCGAGTTCGACGAGTACAAGGCGGACTTTGGACGGACCCTGCTGTGCGGGTACGCGCGGATTGGCGGGCGGGCTGTGGGGATCGTTGCGAATCAGAAGACGAACCAGTCGCAGACGGTCGCGATGGGGCCGCAGGCCGGCACGAAGCGGATTGAGGTCGGCGGGGTGATCTATACGGAGAGTGCGCAGAAGGCCGCGCGGTTCATTATGGATTGCAATCAGAATTTGGTGCCGCTGATTTTTCTGCACGATGTCAACGGCTTCATGGTGGGCAAAGATGCGGAGTGGTCGGGGATTATTCGAGCGGGCGCGAAGATGGTTTCCGCGGTCAGCACAAGTGTGGTGCCGAAGATTACGGTGATTGTCGGGGGGAGCTTTGGTGCGGGACATTATGCGATGTGCGGGAAGGCGTATGACCCTCGGTTTCTGTTTGCGTGGCCGACGGCGAGGTACGCGGTGATGAGTGGGGCGTCGGCGGCGGGGACGCTGGCGGAGGTTCGGGCCAAGCAGATGGAGCGCGGAGGCAAGGTGTTGAGCGACGCCGAGAAGAAGGCCGTGTACGACGAGATCAAGAACTCGTATGATGCGCAGGCTGATCCGAGGTATGGGGCGGCTCGGCTGTGGATTGATGCGATCATTGATCCGGCGAAGACACGCGAGGTGTTGATGACGGCATTGGAGGCTTGTGCACTGAATTTTGAGGTGGCGAAGTTCAACCCGGGTGTGCTGCAGACGTAGGCTGATATTCGCGCAGGAGTGAGGGACAGCGGCGAAGAGTGCGCTGTATGATTCGGCGTTGCCGCATGCAGCGTTGCGAATGCGGCATCTTACCGATGGAGCGCGATGGGCGCGCGAAGGAGTTGGCGTGATGGCTGTTGCTATGGAATCGATGGAGAAGGTAAGTAGTCTGTATCCGTTTGTGCTGACGGAAGACCAGGAGTCTCTGCGGAAAGAGATTCGGCAGTTTGCGGCGAGGGAGATTGCCCCGCATGTGATGGAGTGGGATGAGGCTAGCGAGTTCCCTGCTGCGGTGGTGAAGAAGTTGGGCCAGATGGGGCTGCTGGGGGTGATCTTTCCTCCGGAGTACGGCGGCTCGGGGATGGGCTATGTGGATTATGTGCTGGCGATTGAGGAGCTGTCGGCTGTGGATGGGTCGATCGGGATTATCGTGGCTGCGCATAATTCGTTGGGGACGAACCATATTTTTCTGGCGGGCAATGAGGCGCAGAAGAAGAAGTATGTGACCAAGCTCGCGAGCGGCGAGTGGCTGGGAGCGTGGGGGCTGACAGAGCCGGGGTCGGGGTCGGATGCGGGCGGTGCCCGGACGACGGCGGTGCGCAAGGGCGACAAATATGTACTGAACGGTAATAAGACGTTCATCACTAATGGGAGCTATGCGGATACAGCCGTGGTGATTGCGGTTACGGATAAGAGCAAGGGGACCCATGGGCTATCGGCGTTTGTGGTGGAGAAAGGGACGAAGGGGTTCAGGCCTGGGAAGAAAGAGAACAAGATGGGGCTGCGGGCCAGCGATACAAGCGAGCTGATCTTTGAGGACTGCGAGATTCCGGCGGAGAACCTGCTGGGCGTTGAGGGCGAGGGGTTTATCGACGCGATGCGGGTGCTGGATGGTGGCCGGATTTCGATTGCTGCGCTGGCCCTGGGGATTGGGAGAGGCGCGCTGGATGCGGCGACCAAGTATGTGAAGGAGCGGCGGCAGTTCGGGAAAGCGATTGCCGAGTTCCAGGGGATTCAGTGGAAGCTGGCGGATATGGCTACGGAGCTGGATGCGGCGCGGCTGCTGACGCAGCGGGCAGCGGTGCTGAAGGATGCGGGGCGGACCGTGACGCGGGAGTCGGCCATGGCGAAGCTGTTCGCGAGCGAAGTCGCGGTGCGGATATGCGATGAGGCCGTGCAGTTGTTTGGAGGATATGGGTTCATCAAGGACTATCCTGCTGAGAAGTATTATCGCGATGTGAAGCTGTGCACGATTGGCGAAGGGACGAGCGAGATTCAGCGGATGGTGATCGCGAGGGAGATTTTGAAGGTCCATCCTTCTCGCGGGTAGTTTGGCGCGCGGGTGGGCGGGCGGCCGGGTTTGAGGAGGAAGCTACGTGGTGAAGATTGTCGAATGCCCGCGGGATGCGTGGCAGGGGCTGCCGGGGATGATTCCGGCGGAGGTGAAGGCGGGCTATTTGCGGCGGCTGGTGGATGCGGGGTTCCGGCATATCGACGCAGTGAGTTTTGTGTCGCCGGCGGCGGTGCCGCAGATGGCGGATTCCGAGCAGGTGCTGGAGATGCTGAGGGCGTCGGGGCCTTTGGATGGGGTGGAGATTCTTGGGATTGTGGTGAATGCGAAGGGGGCTGAACGGGCGATCGCGACGGGCGCGGTGCGGACGCTGGGCTTTCCTTACTCGATTTCTCCCAGTTTCCTGGGGAGAAACCAGCGGCAGACGCAGGAGGAGGCGCTGGCGGTGCTGGCAGCAATCCATCGGCTAACCTTCAAGTCACGGTTGAATTTAGTTGCATATGTATCTATGGCTTTTGGAAATCCTTACGGGGATGAGTGGAGCTTAGCGCTGGTGTTACAGGCGGTTGAGACGTTGAAGTCGATGGGGATCACACATATTTCACTGGCCGACACGGTGGGAGCGGCGACGTCGTTGCAGATTATGGAGGTGGTCGGCGAGGTGGTCGCGGAGCATGAGGATCTGGAGATTGGGGTGCATCTGCATGCTCGACCCGAGGAGGCGGATGACCGGATTCGGTCGGCGTATGCGGGGGGCGCGAGGCGGTTCGACGCGGCGATGGGAGGGCTTGGCGGGTGCCCGTTTGCGCAGGATGCGCTGGTGGGAAATATTCCTACGGAGACGCTCCTTGCAACGTTGCGTGATCTGAGGGCAGAGCTGCCAGTATTTCATGCGTTAGGCGAGGTACAGAGGGCCAATATGCAGATTGCGAAGGAGTTTGGGGGATTGCGTTGAGTTACCAAACAATCCTGATTGCGGACGAGGAATGGGTTCGGACGATTACTCTGAATCGCCCGGAGCGACGGAATGCGATGACTCCGGAGATGCAGGTGGAGTTGATTCGGGCGCTGGAGGAGGCGGGGGCGAGCGATTGCCGGGTGGTGGTGCTGGCGGGGGCGGGCGAGTCATTCTGCTCGGGGCTGGATCTGACGGTGCTGCAGGGCGCGAAGGATAAGAGCGCGGCGGAACATCGCGAGGACGCGGCGAGGGTTTCGACGCTGTTTCGGACGCTTTATGAGCTTCCCAAGCCTACGATTGCGGCGGTGCAAGGAGCGGCGGTGGCGGGGGGGGCGGGGCTGGCGACGATCTGCGACTTTACACTGGCGGCGCCGACGGCGAAGTTCGGGTATACGGAGGCGAGGATTGGCTTTGTACCGGCGGTGGTGTCGGCTTATTTGCTGCTGCAGATTGGGGATAAGGCTGCCCGGGATTTATTGCTGACGGGGAGGCTGTTCGATGCGGCGGAGGGGTATCGACTGGGGCTGGTGAATGAGGTGGTCGACGATTTGCCGGGGCGGGTGAAGGCGCTGGCGGAGAGATTGGCGGCGAACAGTCCTGCGTCGTTGCGGGCTACCAAGAAGCTGCTGGCGGAGCAGAATCGGGCATGGCTGGATACGGCGCTTGACTTGGCGATGGCAGCGAACGCGGGGGCGCGGGAGACGGCGGATTTTCGCGAGGGTGTGGCGGCGTTTTTGGAGAAGCGGAGGCCTGTATGGTCGTCCTGCGCGGACGGCGAGGGTTAAGACTGGTGGCTGAAGTGGATGGGGGCAGCGGTGGCTTGCTGGACCTGGGCTGGGGTTACTTCGGGGGCTAGTTCAATGGCTTCGAAGCCGGTGGGGGTGATGTCAAAGACGCCGAGATCGGTGATGATGCGATTGACTACGGCGGCTCCGGTGAGGGGGAGGGTGCAGGCCGGGAGGAGCTTAGGGGCGCCCTGGGCGGTGTGCTCCATGAGGACGACGACGCGACGGACTCCGGAGACGAGGTCCATGGCGCCGCCCATGCCTTTGACTCGCTTGCCGGGGATCATCCAGTTGGCGAGGTCGCCGGTGGAGGAGACCTGCATGGCTCCGAGGATGGCGAGGTCGATGTGGCCTCCGCGGATCATGGCGAAGGAGTCGGCGCTCGAGAAGGTGGAGGCTCCGGGGACGAAGGTGACGGTTTCTTTGCCGGCGTTGATGAGATCGGCGTCGACCTCGGAGGCAAGGGGAAAGGGGCCCATGCCGAGGAGTCCGTTCTCGGATTGCAGGGTGACGGTCATGCCCGCGGGGATGTAGTTGGCGACGAGCGTGGGGATGCCGATGCCGAGGTTGACGTAGAAACCGTCGCGGAGTTCTAGGGCGGCTCGTGCAGCCATCTGGTTACGGGTCCAGGACACTGAATTAAACCTCTCTGGTAGTTATCTTCTCTATCCGCTTCTCTGGATGAGGGTTGTGGACCAGGCGCTGGACGAAGATTCCGGGGGTATGGATCTCGTCGGGATCGAGGTCACCGGGCTGGACGATGATCTCGGCTTCGGCTACGGTGATCTTGCCGCAGGTGGCGGCGAGGGGGTTGAAGTTGCGGGCGGTGCGGCGGTAGACGAGATTGCCGAGGGTGTCGGCCTTCCAGGCTTTGACGAGGGCGAGGTCGGCGCGGATTCCTCGCTCGAGGATGTAGGTGTGGCCGTCGAAGTCCTTGTGCTCCTTGCCCTCGGCGACGAGCGTGCCGACGCCGGTGCGAGTGTAGAAGCCGGGGATGCCGGCGCCTCCGGCCCGCATGCGCTCGGCTAAAGTGCCCTGGGGGGCGAACTCGACTTCGAGCTCGCCAGAGAGGAACTGGCGCTCGAACTCGGCGTTCTCTCCTACATAGCTGGAGATCATTTTCTTGACTTGGTGCGTTTGGAGGAGGAGGCCGATTCCCCACTGGTCGACGCCGGCGTTGTTACTCGCGATGGTAAGGTTGCGCACTCCAGTATCACGGAGGGCTGCGATGAGAGCCTCGGGGATGCCGCAGAGGCCGAAGCCCCCGATGGCGAGGAGCATGTCGTCCTGGGCGATGTCGGCTAGCGCAGCGTGGGCATCAGGGTAGAGTTTTCCGGGGCGATTAGAGGTTGCCACGAGCATCCCGTCGACTACAGATTTCCACGTGCATCTTGTTCTCTTTCTATGGCTTCAAAGAGAGCCTTAAAGTTTCCCTTGCCGAAACTGCGACTTCCCTTCCGCTGGATGATTTCGTAGAAGAGGGTGGGACGGTCTTCGACGGGCTGGGTGAAGATCTGGAGCATGTAGCCTTCGTTGTCGCGGTCGACGAGAATGCCGAGGCGCTCGAGTTCGTCGATGGGCTCGTCGATTTTGCCGACGCGGGCCTGGAGTTCGGTGTAGTAGCTGTGGGGGATGGTGAGGAAGTTGACGCCCTGCTGCTGGAGGGCGGAGACGGTGGCGAGGATGTCGTGGGTGGCGAGCGCGAGGTGCTGGACTCCGGGGCCGTTGTAGAAGTCGAGGTACTCCTCGATCTGAGATTTGCGGCGGCCTTCGGCGGGTTCGTTGATGGGAAATTTGACGTAGCCGCTGGAGTTGGCCATGACCTTGGACATGAGGGCGGAGTATTCGGTGGAGATGTCGTTGTCGTCGAAGTGCTGGTAGAGGGTGAAGCCCATGACGTGTGAGTAGAAGTCGACCCAGTCGTTCATGGCATTCCAGCCGACGTTGCCGACGATGTGGTCGATGTGGAGGAGACCGACGGGGCGAGCGACGGTGTCTTCGACGAGGGCGCGGTAGCCGGGAAAGAAGGGGCCCGAGTAGTTTTTGCGCTCGACGAAGGTGTGGAGGGTGTCGCCATAGGCGGCGATGCTGGAGATGACAACGGAGCCGTGCTGGTCGGAGAGGGTGGTGGGAGGCTGGACGGAGCGGGCACCTCGTTTGGTGGTCTCGCGCCAGGCGCTGGCGGCGTCGTCGACCCAGAGGGCGATGGCGCGGACGCCGTCACCGTGCTTGGCGACGTGCTGAGCAATCTCGGAGTCGGAGCGGAGGGCGGTGGTGAGGACGAAGCGGATCTTTCCCTGCTCGAGGACGTAGGAGGCTCGGTCGCGCTGGCCGGTCTCGGGGCCGGCGTAAGCGATGAGCTTCATGCCGAAGGCGGTGCGGTAGAAGTAGGCGGCTTGACGGGCGTTACCGACGTAGAATTCGACGTGGTCGGTGCCGTTGAGGGGGAGGAAATCGGTAGAGGTATCGGGGGTGTTCTGGACGAGTGTTGCCATAGCGGTGCTCCTGCGTGCCCGGGTTGGCGCGGAAGTCCAGCGCGCGGTACGGGCAATGCAAAGGATCAATCGTGGAGTGGGGCGATGTCAACTGGGGTGGGGGACGGGCGGGAGGCTTCCGAATGCCGGAGCAGGTAATCGGTTGTGCGGGGGTGATGAGTATCAGCCGCGGAAGCCGACCGATCACCACCGCACCCCCAGTTGACTCGAGGCTCTACTCCGTTACGAAGATCAGGGCATGCGGGCCTTTCATCCCCACGTAGATTGGCGTCATGGCTCCGGTGGCTGTGTTGGTCTGCAAGACGGTGCCCTGACCGGCGCTGAAGGCTGTGCTGGGCGTAAACCCATTCGTAGCATCGATTCGATAGATCAATTGAGCCGGATTATCGGAGACCAGCATGAAAGAAGCGCCGCTGGCTGGAGACCAGCGGGTGTCGTCCAATGGCCACGGGTTGCCATAGAGCGTTACATTCAACACGCTTGAGGATTGCATCGCGGTGCCAATGTTCTTGACAAACACCAACTCCGCATCCTGTTGACTGTCGACCACCAGATCGCCAGCCGGATCTACCATGGAAGAGTCCGTGTCAGTCATGTTCAGGGTTACGGGCATATTGCCAATGATCGAGGTAGACGGTGTGCTGGACATTAGCACGGGTGTTGAATGGAAGGTCTTGCCATCGCTGTTGAGTGAAACAGCGTACAGTATGGGACCGGTATTCACGCCGTATTCGGCGGTGGCACCACTGGAGTCAGTGGAGTAGGGGGCCATATTCGGGGTTGGGTTCGCGGTGGTCGTGGGGTTCGATGCACTCGCATAGACGACCCCGTTGATCACCTTCATGTCATCAAGACCGCCGCCGTGTGGCAATTGCGCAACGTCAGCGGTATACGACTGCAGAGTGTTGGTGGTCGTGTTGATCGACGTGATGACTGGATTCGCATCTTCGTTGCTGCTGACCCAGACGGTGGTGGAGTTGAAGGCGACCAAACCGTCGGGATGGCCGGGGACCTTGAAGGTTTGCAGCGTATTGCCCTTCTCGTCATACTCGATCACCTCGGCCTGCGGGGAGGTAGCGCCGGGGACGAACGTGCCGTCAGGACTAACGTTCTTATTCTGGTAGATGACGAAGACAGAGGTTCCCAACTGCACCATGTCGTCTGGGACCAGCGCACCCGGTGCCTTTGCGAACACGGATATCGCAAAAGCGCTACCCTGGGTACCCGTCACCGATGTCGGTACAGAGATAGGAGACGGCGTCACGGTGATGCTGGGCGGAAGGCTGGAGCAACCGGTAAGCCAGACCGTTAGTGCCACACATACAACCGCAGAATGCAACTTCATTCGTAACCCCCAAACTTACATAGTGTGGAGGCTAGTCGGGCTATGTGACTGAGGCATGAACGGCAGGTGAATGTGCGTGCAGTGTTCGTTGAGGCTGGCAGATCAGACTCCCGCCCCGGCTAGGCGAAGTGCCTGGCCCAGAGTTGGACCCAGCTAAAGGTGAGAGCTTTCCAGGGTTGCCAGAAGTAGAGGACGGAGGCTGCGAACTCGAGGGCGAGCATGCTGGCGGAGGCGAGGATGAAGGAGCGCATGAGGCGGTTGCGGTACCAGTCCCATGCGGCCATGAGAAGGATGACGAGGGCGTTGCCGTAGAAAGTGTAGAGGAACCAGACGAGGACGGAGTGGGGTTCATTCGGCCAGAGATAGCCGGAGAAGCGGGAAAATCCAGGGTCGGCGATGGCGACGGTGGTGAGGATCATCATGCGACGATGCGCGGCGGGATTTTTTCGCAGGGCGATGCCCCACGCAAGCACGCCGGTGAAGGCGATCATGTTCACGATGTTGACGGAGAGGAACGGCGGGTCGCCGAGAGGGCCGTGGAAGTTAACGGCTTGCGAGGCGATGGCCGCCCACGGGCCGAGAACCACCATGAGGCACGCCCAGCCGGCAAGGAACCAGCCTAGCTTGCGGTGCAAAGCGATACGGTCGCCCAGAACCAGCAGGACTTGCGCGGTGAGCAGGAGCAGCCAGACCGTGAAGACCACGGCATGCACGTAGAGGATGTGCGGCGCGGGCGGATTCTCGTGGGCGAAGCGGCGCAAGTCGAAGCCGAAGCCGAGGATCATGCCCAGCCAAAGGAGAGCGAGCCAGATGGCGGAGGGGGCGCGGTCGTCGCGTGCGCTCCAGGTACCTCGGGTGTGCAGAATCGTCTTTAGCCCGGTAATGGGGGGAGCTGTGGCCACGTGCGTGTCCTCCTGCGTGAGGGTGCGAGAAATTGTGGGGCCTGATGGTGAGGACGGTAGCTGAGCGAACGGGGGAAAGTCAATTGAATTCAATTCATTACGTTGAGATTTGGCACGTCTCGGACGCTGTCGAGGCTGGCTGATTCTGGACTGGTTCTGATGTTGAGCAAAGATCGTCCGCCGTGGGTTTCGGAGGGCCTCCGGGGCGTGTTGAGGCGTGGGAAGAAAGTATCTTCGCTGAGCGGAGTGTCAATGGATCACGAGGTAAGCGGGCAGAGCGCTAGTAAATGAGCTTCACCGAGAGCTGAATCTGCCGGGAGGTACCGGCCGTCTTGCTGATAATGCCGAAGCCTGAACCTTTGATGGTGTTGGCGGGAAGGCCCATGTTGACTACGTTGAAGATATTAAAGAACTCGGCGCGGAATTGAATGTCTGCACGTTCGGCGCCGGTTGCGCGGTGTCCGAAGGGGGTGCTCTTGATCAGAGCGTAGTCGAAGTCGTAGTAGGCCGGACCGAAGAAGGTGTTGCGTCCCAGGGTGCCAAACCTGCCCGAGTTTGGGCCGGTTCCACCGGGAATACCAATGGGAATGGAGAAGAAAGAGCCGTTGTTGGTGCCTCGGCCAAAGTAGTCTTCGCGCTTGCGGGTAGAGCTGTGCGCGGTGGATAGATGCGGAGTTGCAATCTGGTCGGGGCGGTCTGTGCCGTAGGTGCCCGCGCCCGTCTGCTGGATTCCGGAGTACACGGTGAAGGGAGAGCCGCTGGTGATGGTGGAGATGCTGAGCAGCTCCCAGCCGGCGGTCACGGCCTTGCTGACGGGGCGGAGGAAGCCAATCTTCTGGAGCTGCAGGTCCTGGGCCGCGCTCAGCGTAAAGGCGTGAGCTACGTCGAAGTTGGACGGACCCTTTTCCGCGTGCGTATCGAAGGGGTTCTGCGGAAAAGGGATAGCGACTGCACCGGTCGAGCCAGTTCCTCCTGACAGACCGCTGAGATCGTCGAGCGACTTCGCCCAGGTGTATCCGGCCTGAAGGCTGGGGCCGCCGTGCCCGATAGAGCCGGAGAGAGAGGTCTGCAGAGCGTTGTAGGAAGAGTGGGAGGTATCGGTGATGACGGATTCGAAGCCGAAGCCTCCGGTCACGGCTCCTGTGCTGTCGAAGGTGGTGTAGGGAGCAAAACCGGGGTCCGCCCCGGGAAAGGCGTTCGGAAACGAGACGCGAGGGAGGCGAAAGGCTGCGGTGCCGATGTAGGTCGCGTCGGCTGTGAGGCCACCGAATTGCCGCTCGATCCCGAGGGTCCAGGTCTGGAGAAAGCCATCTCCGAATTTGCGGTCGATGGCACTGAGATTGAGCAGGGATAACTGCTGGCCGGGCGCGAGCGACGCGAGATCGTGCTCGTAGCGGTTTACATCCATGACGGTGTTGGCTGGAACCTGCTTGGGGTCGCCGCTGGCGAAGATGTCGTTTCCGGCGGGAGTGTAGGCGCGGGGAAGCTCGGCGGGAGTGATCTGGAAGCCGTAGGGAATCTCGGCGTTCTTCGCTGCGTTGACGCGCGGATAGACGGCGAAGGGAGTTGAGCCGGTGAGGAAGTTGTCCTGCCAGATGTTCGGTGGGATGACGGTAATCGCTCCTCCGATATGCACCAACAACTTGCTCGGAGCCTGCCAGTCAAGCTGGACACGAGGACCCCAGCCATTCCACCCTGACTGATATCCGGGCTGCGGATTGATGACGTACTGCTGGGGGGTTCCTGCTGGAGGATTCACTTCGAGGAAGCTCGAGGTGCGGTGGGCTCGCTCGGTGATTGGCGAATAGAACTCGTACCGGAGCCCGTAATCCAGTGTGAATCGATCGCTGATCTTCCAGGTGTCTTCGACGTAGACGTTGACGTCGTTGCGACTGATGGCGGCGGGGCCAATGTGGGGGCCGTTTGAGAAATAAGGAGGAGCCACCGCAACGGTATAGCTGTAGGGATAGCCGATGAGCAGACTGCTAAGCGTATCCGGAAGTGGGTCGCCGGGCTGAATGTCGTGCGTGCCGCTGGCGGAAGGGATGAAGGAGGGAGAGTAGACGGTTCCCCCTCCGAAGTCGTATTCCCCGTTGGGACTGATGCCGAAGTAGGTGGAGTCGCGGTTGAGCCGGGCCTCGATCCCAAACTTCAGGACATGGCGCTTCGTTGTCCAGGAGAAGTTCTGCTGTCCTTGGAAGAGATTGCCGAAGGAGGACATGACAGATCCTGCGGCGAGATTGAATCCTTCAAAGAGCCCATCGACCAGCTTCACTGCCGGGTCGGTGTGATTGGGCGTGTCAAAAGACGGAGTGGTACGTGTGATGCTGAAGGACGACGACCACACGAAACGTGGCGTGGCCTCACGCGTATAGGTGAAGACGACGTTGCGCTGGCGGTCGACATACTGGACGCCGAAGGTTGGGTCGATGATCGTCTGATCAGGGTTGGTGGTTGGCCCGGTGAGGTTGTCGTAGGTAAAGCGGGCGAGGAACTGGCCCTTCGGTCCCATCCTCTGGTCCAGCCGGATAGAGAACTGATCAGCATTGGTGACAACATTGGATGGAGCGGCATAGGTCCGGTCACCGTAGGCTCCGGTCGGATCGTTGGGCTTGGGATAGCGAGCGAGGACGGCGGCAATCTTAGGATCGACAGGGATGGTGAGGGTGTCGGTGCTGCCATCGGAGTAGGTGACGGTGTCGGCTCCGGCTCGCTCCGCAAGGGTCGGGACAGCCAGCACCTGGGTGGTTCCAAGGATCTGCCGAAAGCCCTGATATTGGCCGAAATAATAGGTGCGGCCCCGGCCATCGTACACATGAGGCAAGAACACGGGGCCTCCGTTCGTGAAGCCAAATTCATTGCGATGGAAGGGTGGGATGCGGCCCGGCTCAGCGATCGACGGGTAGTCGAAGTAATTGCGCGCATCGAAGGCTGAGTTGCGCAGAAACTCGAAGAACGAGCCGTGGAAGCCGCTCTTGCCGGAGCGGGTGAGGATGTTGGTAAAGCCCGACGCGCCGCGGCCAATGTCGGCAGGCATCCAGCCGGAGCTGGACTGGATGGTCTCGATCGCATCGACATTGAAGTTGCTGAAGGCGGCTCCTCCCATCTCGGGATCGCTGATGTCTGCGCCGTCCATGGCAAAGGTCGCTTCCACTCCACGCTGGCCGTTGATGGCGAACTGCTGGGTGAAGTTGGTCGCTCCATTGACGTCGGTCATGGTACCCGCGGCGAGCAGCAGAAGTGTGCTGAAGTCGCGGCCGTTGAGTGGAAGTTCGCTGACGGCCTGGCTGGAGAGCTGCTCGCCTCCCGAGGTGGAGTTGGCTGAGGCAGCCGTTGCTCCGGCGACAGACCTTGCTCCGGTGGCGGGAGCTGCCGCAGGTGCCGGGCTGACCGCGAGGATGTTCTGCGGGGAGACAGCGAGCGAGACGTCCGGCCCCGGGATCTGAATCGGCGTGGCGGGTGTAGGCATTAGCCCGGGCAGGCGGACGGTGAGGGTATACCGTCCCGGCGCGAGGTTCAGGAAGCGGAAGTCTCCATGAACGCCGGTAGTTTTGGTGAGCGTGCCCGCGGGCAGGATGATCGTGACGGTGGCTCCGGCGACGGGCTGATTGGAGGCGTCGCGCACGATGCCTCCCCAGCTCGTGCTGGCTGGATTGGAGGCCTGAGCCCAGACCGACAAAGAGAAAAGGCACGCTGAGAGGCAGCCAACCACGATCAGGAGTGCTGCCCGGATCAATGGTGCTGGGGTTGTAGAAACGAAAAGATGAACCACTAAATGATCGTTCGCTGGGTGCGAGGTTCTACTCTGAAGCATTACCCACGATAAATGGATTTAGCGACCTTTGACTTGCAACGATCACTAATTCGATACTGCGCCGCGAGCGGTAGTTCCCTGCCGGAACGCGACCGAATCCGATTGCGCACATCCAATGGCCATGGATTCACCGAATATACGTCCCAGCACGTCGCAGGCGTCGACCCTTTCGGGCAGCGATACGGTTCGATTTGGCTTTGACAATACTTACGCAAAGTTGCCGGAGCGTTTCTATGCGCGAGTGAATCCTACCCCCGTGGCAGAGGTACGGCTGGTGAAGCTGAACGTAGAGCTGGCAATGAGCCTGGGGCTCGATCCGGAGGAGCTCAAGAGCAATCGAGGCGTGGCAATTCTGGCCGGGAACCTTGTGGCCGAGGGAGCTGAACCCTTGGCGATGGCCTATGCCGGACACCAGTTTGGACACTTCGTGCCACAACTCGGCGATGGGCGTGCGAACCTGCTGGGCGAAGTGGTGGGGCGCGACGGGAGGCGCTACGATATTCAGCTCAAGGGCTCGGGGCGCACACCGTTTTCACGCGGAGGGGATGGCCGGGCTGCATTGGGTCCAGTGCTGCGCGAGTACCTTGTTAGCGAGGCGATGGCAGCGCTGGGCGTGCCCACCGCGCGGGCGCTGGCGGCGGTAACGACCGGCGAACACGTGCTGAGGGAGTCGGCGTTGCCGGGTGCCGTGATGACACGGGTGGCGGGCAGCCATCTGCGCGTCGGGTCGTTTCAATACTTCGCTGCCCGCGGCGACACAGACGGCGTGCGCGTGCTGGCCGACTACGCGATTCGTCGGCACTATCCTGAAGCGTCGCAGGCTGAGCAGCCTTACCGCGCCCTGCTGGCCGGAGTGATGGAGCGGCAGGCGAAGCTAATCGCGCAGTGGATGCTGCTCGGGTTTATCCATGGGGTGATGAACACGGACAATATGTCCATCTCGGGCGAGACCATCGACTACGGACCGTGCGCGTTTCTGGAGGCATACGATCCGGCCAAGGTGTACAGCTCTATCGACCACGGCGGCCGTTATGCGTATGGAAACCAGGCTCGCGCGGCGCAGTGGAACCTGGCGAGGCTGGCGGAGACCTTGCTTCCCCTTCTGGCGATTGAGGCGGGCGGCGAAGAGGCGGCGATCGCGGTGGCCAACGAGCTTCTCACGGACTTCGTGCCGCAGTTTGAGGCCGCCCGCACCGCAGGCCTGCTCCGTAAGATTGGGATACTGACGCAACGCGAGGGCGATGCTGCGCTGGCCGAAGATCTGCTGCAGCGCATGGCCGCGAACGACGCTGACTTCACCTTGACGTTCCGACGGCTGTGCGATGCCGCTGCCGGGACGGAGGGCGATGCGGGAGTGCGAGCCTTGTTTGCCGATCCTGCGGCGTACGACGGTTGGGCTGCTGGATGGCGACGGCGGTTGGAAGAGGAGACGGACGCCGGGCGGGTTCGGGCGGCTGCTATGCGGAGGGTGAATCCGGCGATTATCCCCCGGAACCATCTGGTGGAAGCCGCGCTCCAGGCAGCCACCCAGCGACAAGACTTCCGGCAGTTTGAGGATCTGCTGGATGCGGTCTCGCGGCCCTACGACGACCGTCCGGGACTCGAACGATACAGCGTCCCTGCACTTGCCGAGGAGTGCGTGGAGCACACCTTTTGCGGGACGTAACGGGCCGAGGCGCGATGATGTCTGGGCTGCGTTGCAGAAGATAATTTGTGCAGATTTTCAGCAATTGCCGTACGGTTCCGCAGTACGATGGATGCCATCACAACGCGTCGTAGATCGATGGATCGATGGACGCATTCTGCACTGTCCAGACTGATAAACTGCAGTTGTACTGAGGAGAGAATCTTGTCAAACGAATCTAAGTGTCCCATGTCGAACGGCGTTAGCAGCTCCACCCTGGCCGGAAGCCATACGAATGCGGATTGGTGGCCGAATCAGCTGAATCTCAGGCTACTGAGCCAGCACTCCCCCTTGTCTAATCCGATGGGCGAGGAGTTCGACTATGCCGAGGAGTTCAAGACCCTCGACCTGCAGGCAGTGATTAAGGACCTGCATGCCTTGATGACGACGTCGCAGGACTGGTGGCCTGCGGACTATGGCCACTATGGCCCCTTTTTCATTCGTATGGCGTGGCATAGCGCGGGCACGTACCGCATCGCCGATGGCCGCGGGGGAGCGGGATCGGGCGCACAGCGCTTTGCTCCGCTCAATAGCTGGCCGGACAACGTTAGCCTCGATAAGGCTCGCCGGCTCATCTGGCCGATCAAGCAGAAGTACGGACGGAAGCTCTCCTGGGCGGATCTGATTGTGCTCACGGGGAACGTCGCGCTGGAGTCGATGGGCCTGAAGACGTTCGGGTTCGCGGGTGGACGCGAAGACATCTGGGAGCCGGAAGATATTTACTGGGGCCCCGAGGCGACCTGGCTTGGCGACAAGCGCTACACCGGCGACCGCCAGCTGGAAAATCCTCTCGGCGCCGTACAAATGGGACTGATCTATGTGAATCCGGAAGGCCCGAACGGAAACCCCGATCCTCTTGCAGCAGCGAGAGATATTCGGGAGACATTTGCCCGCATGGCGATGAATGACGAAGAGACGGTGGCGCTGATCGCAGGCGGCCACACCTTCGGCAAAGCTCATGGCGCCGCCGATCCGAACAAGTATGTTGGACGCGAGCCCGAGGGAGCTCCTATCGAGGAGCAGGGCCTGGGTTGGAAGAACAGCTATGGCAGCGGCAATGGCGCCGATACGATCAGCAGCGGGCTCGAGGGAGCGTGGACCAAGAACCCGGTGAAGTGGGACAACAACTACTTCGAGAACCTGTTCGAGTATGAGTGGAAGCTGACGAAGAGCCCTGCCGGAGCCCATCAGTGGACGCCGAAGGATTCATCGGCCGCGGAGACCGTGCCGGATGCTCACGATCCCTCGAAGAGGCATGCTCCAGTGATGTTCACGACGGACCTCGCTCTGCGGATGGATCCCGTCTACGAGAAGATTTCGAGGCACTACTATGAGCATCCACTGGAGCTCGCGGACGCCTTCGCCAAGGCCTGGTTCAAGCTGACGCATCGCGACATGGGCCCAATCTCACGGTACCTTGGCCCGCTCGTTCCCGCAGAGCCTCTCATCTGGCAGGATCCGATTCCGGCCGTCGATCATGAACTGATCGGTGAGCCCGAGATTGCCGACCTGAAGGCGAAGGTGCTCGCATCCGGATTGACGACCTCGCAGCTGATCAGCACGGCCTGGGCATCGGCCTCGACGTTCCGCGGCAGCGACAAGCGCGGAGGAGCGAACGGTTCGCGTATTCGCCTGGCTCCGCAGAAGTTCTGGGAGGCAAACCAGCCGGCTGAGCTCGCGAAGATCCTCGACACGCTGGAGACAATCCAGAAGGACTTCAACGGCTCGCAAACTGGCGGGAAGAAGGTTTCGCTCGCCGACCTGATCGTGCTGGGAGGTACGGCAGCCGTCGAGCAGGCGGCGAAGATGGCCGGTCACGATGTGACGGTTCCGTTCTCGCCGGGCCGTACCGACGCGTCGCAGGAGCAGACTGATGTCCACTCGTTCGCCGTGCTGGAGCCTGTTGCGGACGGGTTCCGCAACTACATCCGCAAGGGACATGAGAGCTTCGCCGCGGAGCTGTTGTTGGATAAGGCGAACCTGCTGACCTTGACGGCTCCCGAGATGACGGTTCTGATCGGAGGTCTGCGGGTGCTGAACGCGAACTTCGGTCAGTCCTCGCTAGGGGTCTTCACCAAGCAGCCCGGAACGTTGACCAACGATTTCTTCTTCAACCTCCTCGACATGAACACGACGTGGAAGCCGTCCGCAACCTCGCAGGGAGTTTTGGAAGGGCATGACCGGGCTACCGGTGAGCTGAAGTGGACCGGCACAGTGGCTGATCTCGTCTTCGGCTCGAATGCTCAACTCCGGGCTCTTGTGGAAGTGTATGCGTCCAGCGACTCGCAGAAGGTGTTCGTGCGGGACTTCATCGCAGCTTGGACCAAGGTGATGAATCTCGATCGCTTCGACCTGGCATAGCCGCAGGGAGATCGTCTAATAGCTCTTCGTACGCGTAGCCTCGATGGGACCTCGGATCATACCGAACCCGTTCGAGGCTACATTTTTTTGCGAGCTTTTGACGGTGGAGGATTGCTTGAGTATCGAACGCCGGGCACGTTCAGATCGCGGGGAGGATGGTGCCGCGGCACTCGCCGAAGGTGATGGTGGGAAGGCCAGGGCGCGCGCAGTGGCCGCGGAAGATGACTTCGTCACCGTCTTCGAGGAACGTGCGAGTCTCTCCGTTGGGTAGATGGATCGGGTGCTGACCGCGTTGCGTGATCTCGAGCAGGCAGCCTTGCGAGCCGGGAATTGCTCCGGAGACTGTGCCGGTGGCTAGGATGTCTCCCTCAACGAGGTTGCAGCCGTTGCTGGTGTGGTGCGCGATCATCTGCGCAAAGGACCAATGGAGGTCCGAGAGATTGGACTTGCTGAGTGAGATGGGAGGTAGCGAGGCCTCGCGCATGCGGGTGGTAGAGAGCAGGACTTCGAGGGAGAGGTCAATAGCGGAGGAGGTCTCTGCGAGATACGGCAGAGGCGCGGGATCGTGGGGGGCGAGCGGTGTGCGGTAGGGGCGGAGAGCGTCCATCGGGATGACCCACGGGGAGAGGCTGGTGGCAAAGCTTTTGCCGAGGAAGGGGCCGAGGGGTTGGGCCTCCCAGACCTGAATGTCGCGAGCGGACCAGTCGTTGAGCAAGGAGAGGCCGAAGAGATGGCTCTCGGCTTCGGAGATGGGGATGGGTGTGCCGAGCGGGTTGCCGGTGCCGATGATTGCGGCGACCTCGAGTTCGTAGTCTAGCTGAAGCGTGGGGGCGAAGGTTGGGGTGGGGGCCCCGGGAAGTTTGAACTGGCCGTGAGGGCGGCGGATTTCCGTGCCGCTGACGACGAGAGACGAGGCGCGGCCATGGTAGCCGATCGGGACCCACTGATAGTTAGGGAGGAGCGGCGCGTCGGGACGGAAGAGCTTGCCGATGTTGGTGGCGTGATGAATGGAGGCATAGAAGTCGGTGTAGTTTGCGACGGCGACAGGCCTGAGGAAACGGGCGCGAACCATGGGGACCATCGACGCGGCGACGATGCGGCGATGGTCGGCGGCGGCATTACCTTCGTCGCGTTGGTCAGAGGTTGGGTCGTCTTTGAGGAGATCGAATAGAAGCCTGCGAAGAGCAGACCAGGCGGGAGGCCCGCAGCGAAGGAGCGGATTGAGTTGAGGCGCGGAGCAGGCAGCGCGGATGGCCGCAGGAAGAGAGTTGAGCGCGCCAGCGTGCGCGAGTTCGTAGAGGTCGAGGATGAAACTGCCGATGCCGACGCCGAGGTGCGCGGTGGCGTCGAGTGCGGACGTTGAGACGAACGAGCAGTACGGGAGGGATTGCAGAGGAAAGCCGAGGGTCGCGTCGTTCGCGGACTCGACCCAGCTCTTCCCTTCCCAACTATCTTCAGTCACGAGGCTCGTCATGAGTTTAAATCGAGCTCCCGGTGTAGTGACGCTTGAGCCCCTGCCAGCACTCGTAGTACTCGTGCTGGAGAATCTTCGATTCAAGAGCGTAGCGGGTCGGGCGAACGGCCATTCGGGTCTCGAACATGAAGGCGAGAGTGTCGGAGATGCGGTGGGGCTTGAGGTCGGCGGCCGTGGCGCGCGCGTAGGTCTCTGCGTCAGGGCCATGGCCGGACATGCAGTTGTGCAGGCTGGCACCGCCGGGGAGAAAGCCCTCGGCCTTGGCGTCGTACTCGCCATAGATGAGGCCCATGAATTCGTTCATCATGTTGCGATGAAACCAGGGCGGCCGGAAGGTGTGTTCGGCCACGAGCCAACGCGGAGGAAAGATGGCGAAGTCGATGTTGGGCGTGCCTTGAACGTGCGAGGGCGCGGTGAGCACGGTGAAGATGGACGGGTCAGGATGATCGAAGCTGACGGTGTTGATGGTGTTGAAACGCGCCATGTCGTAGAGGTAGGGGGCGTAGTTTCCGTGCCACGCGATGACATCCAGCGGCGAGTGGTTGTAGTGCGAAGTCCAGAGCTTGCCAAGGAACTTGGAGACGACTTCGAAGTCTCCGTCGGTGTCTTCGAACGCTGCAACGGGCGTGAGGAAGTCGCGCGGATTCGCGAGGCCGTTGGCACCGATGGGGCCAAGGTCGGGGAGGCGAAAGGGCTGTCCGTAGTTTTCGCAGATGTAGCCGCGCGCCTGGTTGTCCAACAGCTCGACGCGGAATTTAATGCCGCGAGGGATAACGGCGAGATGGCCGGGCCTGACTTCGAGGATGCCGCATTCGGTGGCGATGCGTAGACCGCCCTGCTGCGGTAGGATCAGCATCTCGCCATCGGCATTGTAGAAGAAGCGAGAGCTCATGGAGGCATTGGCTACATACATATGGACACCTGCGCCGTCGTGGGTGGAAGGGTCTCCGTTGCCTCCGAGGGTGACGAGGCCTTCGACGAAATCTGTGGGCACGGTTGGGAATGGAGGCGGGTTCCAGCGCATCTGATTCGGCGGCGTGGGGACTTCGTCGAAGGGGCCGCTGCGAAGAAGTGTCTTTTCCGGGAAGGGCTGGTAGGGCTCGTGGACGACGGAGGGGCGGATGCGATACATCCAGGTGCGTCGGTTGAGGCCACGCGGCGCGGCGAAGGCAGAGCCACTTACCTGCTCGGTGTAGAGGCCGAGGGGATGCTTCTGCGGAGAGTTCTGGCCGACGGGGAGAGCCCCCGAATGAGCCTCTGTGGCGAACTCGTTTCCGAATCCTGACTGATAAGCGAGCTGCGAGTGTTCCGGCATAAACAACCTCTTCTGCGCACGGGAATTCCGGCATCGAGAGTATCGCACGGACAGCGGTCCTCTGGCGTGCGGCCGGAGGCGGTATCACATGCAGATCGCGGTCCGGTAGCGTAGCATTTCGATTGTACGAATTTGCGGTACGACAGCCGCTGTACTATGCCCCGTCTCTCCTGTACGTTCGAGCAGCTCCACCGCGATCTTCGCGAGTTCATGGCAGAGTGCAAAGCTCGCCCAGGCGGTCATGCCGTCCATGCGCTTCGCACGTCCACGCGTCGAATGGAGGCACTATTGCGCAGCGTGCTGGAAGAGAATCCTCGAAATCCGCGGCTGCGTGGCAGGGTGCACCACGCCTTGGATGCGATGAAGAAGGTTCGGCGAGGGGCGGGCAGGGTGCGCGATCTCGATGTTCAGCGAATGCTGATCGCAGAGATCGCCGCGAGACGCACCGATATGGGGTTCGTCAAGAAGCGGGGCGCTTGGGAGGAGCAATGCGAAGAATTGGAGAGCATGCTGCGCCGGTGCCGCAAACGAGAGTCAGCGAAGCTGGTGAGCCTGCTGGATGACGCAACGCCCGCGGTGGAACGCGCTCTGGATCGATTGGCGGAGGCGATCAAGACAGTGGACCAAACCTCTACGCTCAAGGCGGATTTGCTCCCAGGTCTGCGGAGTTCTCTCGCACTTACAGATATCACAGAGGAGAGCCTGCACCGCTACCGGAAGCGAATCAAAGCGGCGCGTTATCTCCTGGAGTTGAGAGACGCATCCAACGACGCAAAACGGATCGCGAAGCAACTGAAACTGATACTCGATTCCATTGGACGATGGCACGATCTGCTGCTGCTCGCCGAGCAGGCCACCGCGCTCCTGGGAAAACGTGCCGTGCTGGCGCGAGCAATCCGCGTAGAGAGGGATGAGGCACTTCTGTTGGCTATCGATGCCGCAGGATCGATCAACTCACCACAGCAAGGTCAGCAGCTTTAAAGCAGAGTACAGGCCTAGCAGCGAAACCCTTTTTAAACATGCGTAACAGCAGCCTATGGGCGAAGTGCCCATACAAGAGTTGCGCCTTCGACAAGCAGGCAGCCCTGGATCCAGATAGGGTAACGCTGCTGAAGTAGACGCAGAGATGTCTTCGGAAAACAGAGCCTAGAGAAGCCGGAGAGAGTCAGGCCCGCAAACAGCGTCCAGTAATAGACTCCGCCCCAGGCTACGCAGGGAATAGATAACTCGAGAAGGATTGCCCCAAGGATACGAATGCCACGTTCCCGGCTCATCCAACGTTCCGTCAACTCAGGCGCGGCAAGGTGCCAAACGCCTGAAACTAATAACACACCTACTACACTTGCAAGATAGATGGTCTTAAACATTTAGACAGCGTACTTGATATTTTTCGGCCAAATAGGCTGTTAACTGGCGAGCTAATAGCATCTGCAAGACATCGAAGCTCCCGTGCATTTTGTAACACTTGATCAACCAGTAACGTTCGTGAGAGGCAATTCCACTATATCTAGACTCGCCACATCGGGATCCCGCGACGAGTGGTAGCGACGTGTCAATCACCGAAAGCATTTTGACTCAGACTTGCAATTCGATAATTAATACAAATGTTTCGGAATCGAGAGGGATTTATCCGAGTTGGCTCGATAAACCTACTTACACTCACGTCGAAAAGCTAGTTTGGAGCTACACAGGTGGTGGTGTCGGTTCAGGGTTCGCCACCTAGGAACCGCACGACGGCATGAACTGCCGTATGGTCGGACCGTTGGGTTGGGATGGTGTGAAGGTGGTGTTGGGTAATTATGGTGAAAAGGCTCGTCCAGAACCGCTGCGGTCCTCGACGAGCCACATGCAAGAGCTATCGCATGTTACTGAAGGCCCACCGCTGCAAGTTGCTTCGGGTCCGCCTCGTCCGTAGCTAACAAGTTGTGGCATGTCGAGCAATCGTTCGTGATGCTCTTACCGGTCTTGTCGTTGTGGTTGCCATCGTGGCAACGAAAGCATCCCGGATAATCATTGTGCCCTATGTTGTTGGGATGTGTGCCCCACGTGACCTTCATGAAGGGGAAGACGTTATTGCTGTAGATAGCGACGATAGCCTTTGCGGCCTGATCAATTTCAGCGCGTTGACCTGTCCAGACCGCGGGATATTGAGTGCGGTAGAAGGTCTCGAGTGCCGAAGGGATACGCACGGCTGCATCTTGCCGCGAACTATAGTCCGCCTTGATGAGGGCAAGACCTTCCTTATGGACGAAGGGCAGCGAGCGACTTGGGCGTCCCTGTGCCATATCCTTATTCAAGGCCTCTTCGGGCGTGAGAAAAGAATGAGCAGCGCGGTTGTGGCAGTCAATGCAGTTCATGAGATGCTTTTCGCCAGTGATGGGACCCTTCGTATCCGAGGACACGAACTCGGTGACGGATCCGTCGGGGTTCGTCTTCCCTACCCACGGAATGGTCTGGTGATTTGAGTCCGTGGCTACATACTCGATGTGACCCAGATGTGCACCGTGAATTCCACTCAGATTGCCAAAGGAATCACGTCCTCCGACGTGAACCATGGCCATCGTGTAAGTCATGGAGTTCTTTTCGTCGTCACCATAGGATGTCTTTACCAGCAGCTTGTCCCCGATATTTCGCTCGGCATTATGACAGCTCAGACAAGTCACCTGAGCTGACGGAATTTTATCTCCGGCCATGATCGGTTCAGGGTAACGATGAAACATCACCATGAGAAGCTGTTTGGTTCCATTCACCTTCGCATGAACAAATCCCTGGACTCCGGGCGCTATGTGGCAGGAAGTGCATGGCACATCCGCATGCGACGAGAGGTGATAGGCAGTGAACTCAGGTGACATGACATGGCAGGACTGACCGCAGAAGGACGGCGTATCCATATAGGCGACGCCGCGATAGGACGCGGTGCCGACGATGACAAAATTGATGAATGTTGCCACGATGACGAAGTTAACTCCGTGGCGAAACGCGGGCTCAGCAAAATCTATTGCAGGATAGATGGATGGAATCTGGCCGGCAGCACTCAGTTGACGCTGGCGAAGCCACATGCCGAGAGGAATAAGAAGCAGACCCAGAACAAAAATGCCGGGGAGCACAAGATCGAAAATAATGCCCAGGTAAGGATTGGATGAGCCGCCATGCCCAAGAAAATCCACCACCCAGAAGCCAACTAAAACAAGGGCGGATGCACTTGTGAGTGCACCGCCGATGAGGCTGATCGTGTTGTTCCCATAAAAGAGAAATGGTCTAAGCCAATTCTTCTTGAATTGTTCCAGGTCTGCCATGGGTTCCTACTTCTTCTCTAGTGTGCGGATGTAGGCGACTACGTCCTTGATCTGACTATCCGACAGCTTGCCTGCATAGGCGGGCATTTTGCCCTTACCACTTTTCGTAGCTGCAATAAGATCAGCATCCGACTCCTTGACAATCGCCGGAGAGGTGAGCGGCATTGCCTTCATTGCCTTTCCGGCGGGAGTGGATCCCGAACCATCAGCGGCATGGCACATCTGACACTTAGCTTTATAGGTATCCGCTCCAGAGTTCTGAGCAGCTGCCGTTAGAGTGGAAGCTGCCATGATGGCAACCAGTGTAATTCCGAATTGAGATCTTACTGTCATTCCAATGTCTCCTTGGTTGAGCGTATTACCGATAAGCTAGCATCTTAGAACTCATAGTGCATGGAGAGCGTGAGGAGATTTGCATGAAAGTTCCTCGGTGCAGAAAGCCCAGATGACGGTTCGGTTAGACCGGTTGGACCAACCAAGGTGGATGAATTGCAAGGGACGACCGTTGCTGGGGTTGAGGGGGTCGGATTGGTCGTGCTGCAGTACGGAGCGCCGGAGGGACCACCTTCGCCGTAGCCGTAGTAGTTGTACTCCGCCTTCCAGATCCATCCCGGGTGAACCGTCCATGCAATGTTCACATAGGGCGACTGATACGCAGATTGCAGAGAACCGTTGACTGCCTGCGCGCTGTTGAAGAACTGGTTGCCGCTCACCGAACTGATGCGATATCCAAGGCCGCCATGTAGCGAGTTGACCGGAGTCAGCAGGAGACCGACGGATGCGTACTGCGTGGGAGCATCCATGAAGTCTGCCACTGGGCCGTACTCGTAGTAGGACGTTCCACGGACGGTTGCTCCAGGACATGCTGTACCACTGGCCGTGGCTGCTCCGGGCAGAGCGCTGGTCGCTGCTGCGTCGTAGCAAATGTTGGTCGACGTGTATACATCCGAGTAGGAGTAGTTGAGGTCGAGCGCAAAGTGCTCGTTCGGCGTGAGCACCACGCCCATGCTGGCTACGCGGCTGTGATCGACATGATTGATGGGGCCAATCGCAACGCTCGCAGGGGTGGGAGCGCCGACACCGGTATATACGGTTGGAGTTGAGGAGGGCAGAGACTGATTCCAGTTGCCGGAGTTGTTGGTATTGTTATGCCGTTCCCTGTCATTGAAGGCAGCGGAGATAGAGGCCCAGGACTTCGGCCTGTAAAGCGTGTGGAACCTGTAGTGCTGCGTCTGCCGTGGGTCGATCGGTGTCAGCACGTTGTTGTCGTAGATCGCTTCGACCGTCCCGTTGACGTCCCAGTGCGGGGTGGGGCGAAGTGCGACATTGAGGATTCCCCCGTTTTCAAAGATCGTCCAATTAGCATTTGCTGGATCCGTGGAGATTGCACTTCCTTGAACGATGGTGTCGGTGCTGTAACGATAGGTGAGCGAGAACGTGGCGCGAGACGATGCGTCCCAGGTTGTGGTCAGGTCATTGGTCACGATCTTTTGGCCAAAGTAGCCATACGATAGAACACCGTTGCTGATGCCCGGGTAAGTTACTGGTCCCGACGTCAGATTGCCGGGGTAGTTGATCGTAAAGGGACCTCCGGAGGGTATGCTGTGTTTGATTCCGGCAACGTTGGTACTGCCCGGTTCGTGAACGTTTGAGAAATACACTTGATCCGCGAAGCTCAATTTGTCGAGTGCCTGCCAGGTGATGCCCAACTCGGCACCGACATCGTGTCGCCTTGCGGTGGACCATCCGGTAAATGTGTTTGTGCGCATCGCCGAGGCAGGCGCCGTCTTGGTGGCTGCTGTGTAATACAGACCAGTCCAGGTTTCGTTGTAGTTGGGGAGATTCGTATTTGCTTCCGTGTAGCGGAAGCTTCCGTTGACTGCAATGTTCCTGATGCTCGAACTCTGAAAGCGGAATATCTCGGTGGGATAGAGGCTGCGTGTCGGAAGATGGCGCGCATAGGTGGCATTTACGTCGCATGCAGGGTCGATCACGGGAAGACCAATCGTCCCGGCGGCCGCAGTGAGTGCTACTCCGGGAGTGGCAATGCTGGGACTGCAGAGGGCTGCTGTGTAAGGAGAGGTGCTGTCATATCCTCCAAGTGAGACCGGTGTACCGTTCGCTTCCTGCACATTCAATGTGCCGGGTGCGAGCGTAAAGTAGGTATTTTCCTTGTAGTGGACGACCTCCTCTTCAAAGGTGAACTTCGTCTGTTGGAGTGGCTTCCAATCGACAGCTCCAATGAAATCGTCGGTGCTATTGCGCACGTTTTCTTGCAGCAACATGCTCTCGGCAACGATCGGGTCACCGCCAGGGCTTAGCGCCGGACCCTGGAAGATGTTCTGTGAGTAAGCCACACGGAAGGTCACTTTTGCGAGCGGAAAGATCGTTAGGTTGGTGTCCGTCATTCTTCGCACGGTATTGAACTTGAACGGCGAATCGTTCATCTGCGGCCATGCATATGAGCCCAGAGCACCGGCGGGTCCGATCGGGATAGACTGCCCTCCCGGGATCAGGGCGTTGCCTAAGAGGTCATAGTCAAAGTACTGGCGGTCGCGGCGGAACGTTCCAGAGAACTCATACAGCTTGCCCTTGGAAAAATCCATCTTGGCGAAGTTGTTCGGGTCACCTCCAAAGCCGGAAGTAAACGCCGTCAGGTAGTCCAGCAGGGGATGCTTGGTACCCGGGACAGCACGCATCGTATACGTCTGGCCGAGGACACGCGGTCCGGACTGGATGTTCACGAGGGTGTCGTACATATTTCTGCTGCCAAAGACTCCGGCGACATGTCCACCAAGGTCCACAGACTGATGAATCACATAGCCCTCCTGGATCACCGGCGTTGTTTGCACCGTATTCGCAGGAGCGCCGGATGCGAGGGTTTGACCCTGAAGACCCGCGACACCCGTCATCAGTAACATTATGGCGATCCCAATCCCGGCTGCGGCCCGATGGGTCGTCTTCGATGCCAGGAGTTCATTTGGTAGCCGAGAAAACCAGTCAGTCTTCTTCATCTCAAGCCTCATTTGCAGTAAAGCGTGTTAGCAGTGAGCCCATATAGGTGGGCATAACCGTTGTGCAGGAAATCGACCGAGCCGCCCGATGCTGGCAAAACGGCACAGTCTCGGAACCGCTACCTCTTGAAATAGGGATCAATGTTGGACCCGTGAATCATGGTGTGGCAGCTGGTGCAGGGTGTGATCGCTGACGATCCCGGGCCCTGCCCATGGATATTGTCGGCACCCACTGGGCTATGGCACTGATTGCACAAAGCATTGATATTTGGCACATTCAGCAATCGCGCATTCTGAGAGCCATGCGGGGTGTGGCACGCGACGCAACCCTCTGCCCTGACGGGAGGATGCTCATACACGAACGGACCACGCGTCTCCGAGTGGCACTTGGTGCAGATTGCATTCTGATCTGCGGTGGCCTTCAGATTGTTCGGAAGAAACGTACCATGCGTGTCATGACAATCGCTGCATTTGACCAGGCCCTCGTTCACCCTGTGGTGAAACGGCATGTCGAATGAGGGCTTGACGTCCGTGTGACAGGTGAAGCAAAGCGTTGGCTGCTTGGCGATCAGCAGCGCCGTATCGGGAGCAGCTTTGTGCACGCTGTGGCAACTAAGGCAGCTAACGCCCGCCCTGGCATGAGGAGAGCGAAGAAAGTTGGGATGAGTGTTCGCGTGGCAGCCCAGGCAAGTCGCATCAACTTCTTTTGGCGATAGCTTGCTGATGCGTGTGATCTTGGTGATGTCTCCACCGGACTCCACGTGCGCTTTACCGGCGCCATGGCAACTTTCGCAGGTGGCACCGGTTCCGCCATGTTGCAAGGCCAGTTTGGAATGAGGATTATCGACCATTCCTTTCGCCTGCGCGTCATGGCAAGTCGCGCATGCATCATTTCCCACAAAATCGGAGGGGTTTGATACGGCCTTTGTTGTCGAATGCTGAAGGGTCTGTGCGGGTAGCATGCGAGTTCCACATGTGGTCAGTACCCCGGCCATTGCTACCAGAAGGAAACGCGTCGTAATTCTGCGGGCCAAATGCCACATAAAGGAACACCTCTATCAGCGGAGTTGGTTTATATAAATGTGTTGCTTATCTATTCGCCAAACCGTCTATGTGAGCAACGATAGGCGTGGAAAGACGGGGTATCTGTGACACTCATCACGAAAAGGCAAAAAACATGACAGAACGTTTAGAGAATGGACACTTGTTCAACTATCCATATGATTCTGTGATCCTTAGGTCATTCCATGAGCGAACAACATAGACCGATAAACGTCTTATTTGAGCGATTATCGCTTCTTGTGACTACAGTCACAGCTTTTTGTTGAATTAGCGGTTTCAATGATGAGCGTAGTGATTCTGGATTCAACAATCCTGAACAGTGCTGCTTTGTCGGGGTCGTGGGATTCAATCTCTTTCCGGGGGAGATCCATCAGGACAGGACGATTCCCGTCTTACTTTTTCTCAGGAGCAAGGATTGAGCTCCTCCGCAACAGACAAAATGGCCCGGACACCTTGAGGTCAATCCGGGCAGGAGCTACAAGAGTCGAAGAGAGCGTGGCTGTTATTTAGGAAGCTGGGCGGAGGCAATAGTCGTGGCTAAATTCGCCAGGAACAAGATCATGAACGCAACGAGGATCACCACCACACCACCGACGGTCATCCGTTCCCAAAAGTCTGCTCTCTCTCGCATGTTGCTCTCCTTGTTTGGTGATGCCCGTATGACCCACTCCCCCAACTCTACAGCCGGTGCTGTAGTTTGCAGTGACCACGGTCACACCCCGGTTTTTCCGCGCGATTATGCGCCTGAATTACGTGTTTATTCTTTGAAATTCCCATCGCCTCATCATTTTGTTTTCCAAGAGAGCAGGTCCCATGCAACATCTACAGCCACACGCGACCACTTGCTGTAAGGCCTGCACCGATCGTTCGATGCGGATACTGTGCGATCTTTCCGGACAGGCGCGGATCGACTTCGAGTCGCTGGGGATGCAGATGCGGCTACCCAAGAGATCCATCATCTTTCAGGAGGACGACAGCTGCGACGCAGCAACCATCATTTGTGAGGGACAGGTCAAGCTCTCTTGCACCTCCCGCGAAGGAAAAACGCACATCCTGAAGATCGCGCTCCCAGGAGATCTGCTTGGGTTGGGTGCAGCGATCTCGGGAACTCGGTTCGAGGTCACGGCAGAGACCATCGAACCTGCCGTCGTGAAGAAGATTCGACGGCATGAACTGTTGGCCTTTCTCGAGAAGTATGGGCAAGCGAGTATGCTCGCAGCGAAGGCGTTGTCTGAGGAGTACAAGTCAGCATTCTTTGATGCGCGACGCCTGGCCTTATCGGAGTCCACCGCAGGAAGGTTGGCCGGCGTGTTGCTCGAATGGGGTCGTGCTGCGGTAGGCTGTAGCGGGGCTGATATGAGCTTCACCATGGCGCTGACCCACGAAGAGCTTGCGAATCTTGCGGGGACCTCTCGCGAGACCGTCACGCGAGCGCTGGGAAAATTCCAGCGCGATGGACTCATCGAGATCCAAGGCTCAACCTTTCGAGTGCTGTCCCCCAGCGGCCTGGAAAATCTTTCTTCCTGACACTGCCCCGCGCAGGCTAGCCCAAGTCGCTCGCAGATAGCGCGCCAGGCTCCGACTCGTGTGCCACCAAGTGCGGTTCGTCACGGCAATAACCTGTCATATGTTCAATAGAGCACATACCCTGTGACGGCTATCACTGATACCTGACGCTAAACCAAATTGAATCAAACACAAGAAGTAGCGTAATTTTCGAGCGTGGCCATGGGGTCGTCAGGACTAATTGGCGTTCCACTAAAACATCGCATTCTTCACGAGCTGAACGCCAAGAGAAAGGGGGAGATGAGAGATGAATACGATAAAACGAAGCGTCCAATCGCCCTTCAAGAAGGTACTCCTTGCGACCGATTTCTCCGTGAGTTTGGAGGGATCATTCAAGGCGGCGCTGCGTCTTTGCCAGATGAATGAGTCGACACTCCAAATACTGCACGTTCTGAGGGCGGACGCCGTGGCTGAGGCGGCGACGGGCTTGCAACTGGGCACTGGCCTGCTTGACAGTGAAGCCCTTCTACTCCTGAATCAACTCTGCACGCGAGCCAAGGAAGCCGGTGTTGACTGCAGGTCGAGCATTGAAACAGGGGTCGCTTCCGCAAAGATTCTGGAGGCGATCGAAGCCAACGACATCGATCTGGCGATCCTTGGAACGAGCGAGCCGCGCGGATCGAAGCGGCTGGTCTTCGGCCCCACGGCTGAGGCGGTGATGCGCATCGCTCCCTGCCCCATGATGACGATTGGCCCTGTCGCAGCTGACCTCATCAAGAAGAATGCGTCGAAGGGCCCCGTCGTCTTTGCGACTGATTTTCATTCGCTAACCAGAGAAGCGATTCGCCTTGCTGTCTCTTATTGCGAGAGTACGGGGCTGCGGCTGCATTGCCTCCATGTTCTGCCCAGGGCCTTGCAGTCGACCGACGGGGACCAGACGCTTTCTGCGATTTTGACCTCGGCGCTGAGGCATCTCGCCGCAACCTGCGCCGTCGACGCTGAGTTGCCAGTCTGCCGAGTTACCTATGGGAGTGAGATTTCGAATGCCATCGTGGACTATGCCCGGGAACAGCAAGCGAGCCTCATCTTCCTGGGAGTCCGCCGCTCGAGTATGGTGGCTGCCGACGAGCCTCTGCCCATCGCGTTTCGTATCATCACAGAAGCCCCCTGCCCTGTGGTGACTCTCGTCTGCGATGCTCACGCTGAGCCGGTCTGCCCGCCTGCGATGAAGCCAGACTCATCCCCCTTCCATGTGCAGTAAGTGTCCTTCACACGCGTCCGGGCCCCCTTTAACAACTCTTCGTCATGGCAGGGATAGGATTCTTAAGCCCAATGCAGGGCGAGTGCCTCTCACAGGGAGAGGCACTCGCCCTGTTATGCAATCCATGCGGCTCACACCGCAGCCACAGCCGGTTCGTAATGGCAGAACGGATCGCTGGCCAGCGGATCACCGGTCGCGGCAAACGCTCGTGCGCGTGAGCCTCCGCAGAGAGCCCGGTATTCACAGCGCCCACATTTTCCCTTGAAGAGATTGGGATTGTGCAGCGCCTTGAACATCGGAGCATTGCGATACACGTCGAGCAACTGGTCGTGCCGAACGTTGCCCATCGCGAGAGGAAGAAAACCGGCAGGGCAGATGTCTCCCTGATTGGAGATGAACATGATGCCGTGCCCGTCGCGAATGCCGAAGCCGCGATACACAGGCGTACGCTCGATCTCGGCGGCGACCATCCCTGTCTCGCGCATACGGCTTAGCGCAACACGGCGATAGGACGGGGCTTCGGTGGTTGCGACCGCAAACGGAGCCGTCTTCGAGAGGTCGTAGATCCAATTCATCAATTGCTCTCCCCGCTCGGTGGAGATGGGCTGAAGCACTCTGCCGCGACCCACTTCAATCAGAAAGAACAAGCTCCAGCGCATGACGGGAAACTCTCGCGTAAGCAGTTCGTAAACCGCCGGAAGATCATCCACCGTCTCCGCGGAGACCAGCGTGTTGATCTGGATTGGCACGCCCAGAGTGGCGGCAGCTTTAGCCGCGGCAATTGTCCAGTCGAAGCAGCCCTCCACGCCGCGGACAGCTTCGTGGCGTGCGGCCGTCGAGCCATCCAGGCTCAGCCCGAAGCTATCGATGCCATGCGCCTTCAGCTTCGCAAGCACCTCGATCGTCAGGTCTGCCGTGGCGCTCGGGGTGATTGAAACATTGATGCCGAGAGCGCGGGCCTCATCGATCAAGTCAAACAAATCTACGCGCCGCAGAGGATCGCCACCGGTAAAAACCAGGTGGGGGGTAGGTTTGTCGAAGGCCGCGATCTGATGGAGAAGCTTCTTCCCTTCCTCATACGTCAGCTCGTCCGGATGAGCCGTTGAGACCGCCTCCGCGCGACAGTGACGGCAGGCCAAACCGCAGGCCTGCGTCATCTCCCAATAGACCAGCATCGGGTTACTGGAATAATCGTGGCTGGCAGAGTGATGTGGATGAGTTGAGGCGCGATGGCCCATTGCGGGAGCGGTCGTGGGAATCGTTCGTATATCCGTGGAAGACATGTTGATTCTCCTAAGATGCGGCAGGAATAGGTATGAGAGTTGGCTGATGGCGTAGATTGTTGGCCTTGTGTTGCAGCTTGTCGCGTTGTGTAAGTTTGAGCACGGTATTCACGCTGCTCTGAATGCAGTCCGGAATTCCCGAGCCCCGGTAGGCGGCTCCTGCGAGATACAGGCCGGGATGCGAGTTCGCACCATCGTCAATCTCCTCGAGCAACTTACTGTGCCCGACTTCATACTGCGGATTGGAGCGGCGCCAGGAATACGCCCGTGCCAGCACTGGCGTTGCGGTGATGCCCATGATCTCACGCAATTCGTTCCTCGCAAGTGATACCAAAGAGGCCTCATCCTGCTCGGCAAGATTCTCCGCCAACGCTCCTCCGACGAAGACGCGCAGAAGCACGCAATCGTCCGGAGCGCGATGGTTGAACTTCGTCGAAGACCAGGAGCAGGCATTGATGCGGCGGCTTTCGCTCGCAGGAACGATAAAGCCAAAGCCATTCAGAGGGCAGGTCAATTCACTGCGTCGAAAGCCCAGCGAGACGGTAGCGGTAGAGACATACCGGATGGAGCGCAGCCTCTCCGCAAGGACAGGATCGAGTTCCTGAACGATCCCCGCCGTGACATACGCCGGCGTTGTGAACACCACATTGTCCGCAAGAATTGAGGAGCCATCGTCCAAGGCGATCCGGTATTGCGGACCCTCGGATGCGATGGATCGAACGCGGCAGTTGACTCTAATACGCTGTGGATCGAGGTGGCGAACCAGGGCATCGGGAAGCTGCTGCAGTCCTCCGGAAAGTGTCGTGAACATTGATGGCTGCTTACTCGCGGCCGGCTTCCCAGCCTGCGCCTTCCTGCGCCTCATCATGCCCAGCACTAAGCTGCCGTTGGCCTGCTCCATGTCCGCAAACATCGGGAACGTGCTGCGAAGACTTAGTCGTTCCGGATCGCCCGCGTGGATGCCCGCCATCAGGGGGCCAGCAATCTTTTCCAGAAGCTCCGACCCTAGGCGTCTGCGAACAAAGCCCGCAAGGCTTTCGTCGATACCCTTCGGCGCGCGCCGAACGAAGACCTCCAGGCCCATGCGTAGCTTCGCCGGCCAGGAGATCAGCTTGGAGCGAAGGATGGGAAGGATCATCGTCGGAGCCATCAGCATCATGCCTTCGGGCATGGGGTGCAGACGACCATTGCTATACACATACGTGGAGGGAGTCGCCGTGGAGTTGGAGCCCATCAGCTGATCGCCAAGTCCCAGAGTGCGGCAGAGATCCAGTGTCGCACTCTTCTGCGTTAGAAACGAGTCAGGGCCGCCCTCCACAAGGAACCCATCACCCGCATCCGAAGTGATCTTGCCACCGAGACGAGGGGAGCTCTCGAGCAACAGAAAGTCCGCACACTCGCCTGCGGTTTGCTGCAGCGAGTAGGCTGCCGCAAGTCCCGAGATTCCTCCGCCAATGATTACCGTTTTCGTCATCTCCCCAAGGGTATCGGGGGATGGGCTTCGACACTGTGACTGTAGTCACAGGAGCTGGCAGGCAGTGAGGTTTCCTTGAAGAATAAGCAGGAAACGCCATGCGTCATTCGGCTCGACGGCTACCAGATGCCCTTATCACTGCCAGTGATTTTGTAGCCGATCGCAGCGGCCGTTGCGAGCGCAGGCAACAATCCAAGCCGCGCGCTGCTTTCCAACTCCCGCCTGCGAAGCAGGCCCGCGAACTGCGAGCGATAGAGCCTAACGGACTGCGGCAAAATCGGAACGCGAAGAAAGCCTCCTCCGAAGTGCATCACCGTTCCATCAAATCTCGCCGCCTCCTTGACGACCGCCGGCAACGCCAGACCCGTCCCGCGGAAGCGTTGGACATAATCCGACACCAGCACGAGGTACGTCGCAACACCTTCCCAGATCCCGGCCGCCTCCGCCGACGACTTGAGATCGTCATAGTCAATCGCACCAGACTCGACCAACATCGCCGAATCGATGACGTCGCACAACCGGAAGTAGAAGTGCCGATACATGCGTTGCAGCGTCGAGATCATCAGGCGGTCAGAGACCGATGCCACGCGAAACGTCTGGCCGTCGAACTCCAGCACCCGGGCTCGCCCCGGCAGATTCGATGCAAGCACCAACTGCTCGCCCGTCTGGCCCAGCCGCCCCGCGTGTACCTCCACCGATTCCGGCAGTCCGGGGATGAGGAAGTTCCACTTGGACGCAAGCCTGTCTCCCCAGCTTCGCGAGTCAAGCTGCGCCCCAAAACGCCTCTCCATCAGGGAACAAATGTCCTCTGACGAAGCATTGCTGTACAGGTCGATATCGCTGCCGAAATCCGGCCAGTGGTCGAGTGATTTGATCACCGTAAGATCGAGCTTCTCTTCCTCGAAGGCGTCGCAGATGATGCGCAAAAAGGATGTAGCTTGATCAATCCGCGATCGCTCTTCAGCAATCGCGGTCGCTGCCCACTCGGCACGAAGCTCGTCCTGCGCAGCGACCATGATCTCGCAATAGACCTCCATCGCACGCACCACAACGTGATTGCGGTGCGCGAGGGCAAGCAGTGCGCCGAACTCTTCCGCGGTCAGGCTTCGAAGCTCGGTCGCCAGCGATGAGTGCCGCGCGACTGCGTCCTGCGAGAGCAGAAGTACAGAGAGCGTCGTCATCATCGCCTCATTCGAGACGGGTGAAATGGAGGGCGTGGCTGTCATGAAACCTTCCTTCGAACTAATGCGGAAGCGGTTGAGTCGAAGTATCCGGCGAGGAATTGCCCACAGCGGGGCTCTTCGTAGACGAGTCAGGTTGATTGGCATCCTGACTCCTGCGCTTCAACTCGAACGTGCTTTTCTGCTCAGGATGCCTCTGCGACTGAGCATTCAATTCGAGGTTCATGTAGCGGTGATTCTCATCCGCAATCGCTACCAGATGCTCACCCGATGAAGATGATTGAGTAGTCAGACCGACACGCGCGTCGGCGTCATCGGCCTTCTGTGCCCTCGCGTAGTATGACTTGGCTGTCTCAAAGTCGCCCTCTCGCTCCGCAACGTACCCGAGATTATTCAGAGCAAAGGCGCTCTGCGGATTCTGGGAGTACGCCTCGATGAAATCCTTCTTGGCTTCCGTCCAGTTGTTTTGGTTGGTTGCAGCAACTCCGCGGATCGCCAGCATTTGGGCACGCATCTGACGCTGATCCATCTTCGCCATCCGCTTGCGCAGATTGGCGGCACTGTCCGCAGCCATCTCGCTGACCGGCTTACCTCTCCAAGCCAGGTTGCGCGTCACGACCACGGCATCCGTCGAATGCGATGCAGCGACCTGGTCATAGTAGCCAAGCGCCGCCTCCAAATCTCCCGTAGCCTCCTGGGCTACACCTAGATTGTTGAGCGTAAATGGATTCTTCGGATCAAGCGCCAGAGCTTCCTTCAATAGAGCCTCAGCCTCAAAGCCGCGATCCTGAGACAGCATCTCCATTCCCAGAATATTGAGACGATTCACGCGCATCGAACCTGTCTTCGAGAGGCCAAGAGCATCCATCATCGGCTTGCCGTTTAGCTCCTTGGCACTGCTGCGCTCAATGGTCGCTTCACAGCGCTGCTCCCCCGCGAGTTTGTAGAACTTATCTGCCCGGTCCACCTCACCCTGCAACTCCGAGACATATCCCAGATTCGTCAGCGTGAAGGGGTCGGCAGGATCGTAAAGATACGCCTTGTAGAAAAATCCATCTGCGAGTTCGTAGCGATGCTTTAAGATCGCATTGACGCCGTCGCGATTGAGTCGCTGCACAGGAGTCAGATCGCTGTGTTTAGGCATCGTGATTCGCAGATACTTTGCTGCGCCAGCCGGAGAAGCGGCGCAGACCACGAGAGGGATGATTGCAAATAGGGTAAAACGTCTGGGAGACATATAATGAAATGACTACCTTCCTCAAAATGCCAGCTATAACTGCCAGCTCAAGTGTTACGTATGCTTATTAGAGTACCGTTTTGGCATATAGGTTAGCTACAACTTATATCGCTGAAGTAAAAAGAATCTGAGGCCTCTACCTTTGCCGCCCAAGCATCACACATCTATGCTCTGCTTCGCTACAGCAATTTTGATCAGCACAGTAGCGATCGCTCAAATGCCCTCCCAGGCTCCCTCGTCGGCCACCGCCCCGCATTCAGCGACCCAGACAACCCCTCGAGATCCCCTGCCCCCCTCGCCCGGGGGAAGGAGTACCGTCATGGGTGGCGAAATCCGCACGGTAGACCCAGTGCGGGACCAACTTATCCTGAAGGTCGCGGGAGGCCAGTCGATCAAGATCTATTTTGACGAGCGAACCCAGGTGTATCGCAATGGCACAAAGATCGACGTGCTTGACCTGCATCCCAGCGATCACGCGTCCGTTGAGACGACTCTGGACGGCACTGCCCTCTTCGCGCTCAGAATTCATATGCTGTCGAAGGTACCCGGGGATGAACTGCGTGGCCGGATCGTGAGCTACAACTCCAGGAAAGACGAACTCATCCTCATGGCGAACTCCTCCCATGAGCCACTCACCCTCCATCTTCCCCCAGATGCACCGGTCGCAACGATCGCGCAAGATGGCTCCTCAAAGCAACTGCAGGGGCCGGCCAGCTTCATTCCCGGCTCGGTCGTCGATGTGCGCTACACCGGAAGTAAAAGTGGTCGAGGCATCATCACTGGAGTTGATATCCTCGCAATTCCCGGCTCGACCTTCATCTTCAGCGGAACACTTTCCTCCATGGATCTGCACATCGGACGGCTGATCGTTCTCGATCCGCGTGATAACAAAACCTACCCCATCGAATTCCCTCCAACCCTGCTGCCGGTGATGCGAACACTCCATGCAGGATCGATCGTGAAGGTGGTCACACTCTTCGACGGCACCCGCTACGTGGCCAGCCAGATCACAGCGCAATAGGCCGCACGACGACCGATCGCCTAGCCTAAGGCCCGAACGATGTTGGAGTGCATGAGTTGTACCCCAACGTTGTATCCGAGACCGGGGCAGGAGGCGTAGGAGGCGTTGCCCAGGGAATCGTCGTGAAGTCGAAGAAGTCCAGGAGATTGGGCTGCGCCGCATCCCTCGCGGTCAGGTGTGCCGACGGCCCGATGAAGCGGTTCTCCACAAACTTTATGATCGCAGTATGGTCCATCGGTACGTGAGACACATAGTGCTTCCGCGTGAAGGGCGAGAAGACAATATTGGGGAGACGGAAGCCAAGCTGCGCGGATACCCCTTGGATGGCCGCGGCATCGGTCGCTGTAGTACCGGGGTCGGACGACCTCAAATCACAATGCAACGTCGGAGTACCACCCGCCGGCAGGCATGGGCTGTAGCTATCCGGATTCACCGCAATCGTCGCAATATCTGGAATACTCGCCACCGGCGTACTGCCAACTGTCGCATCGGTGTAGTCGTTGGAGTGTCCGGGCACTGGAGGAACGTGATCGTAAGGACCGCCCCCTTCATCGTAGGAGAGGAAGAATACCGAGTCCTTCCACTCCGGACTGGTCATGAACGCATTCACAACCGTTGCGACCTGCTGCTGCCCTGCCAGAACAGATTGTCCCGATCCCGGATGCTCGTCGTTGTTGCCGTACCCCGCTTCAATGAAGGCGAAGCTCGGCAGCGTGCTATTGGTCAGATCGGTATAGTAGCTCGACAACGGCGCAATATGATTTGGATCGATGCAGAAGGAGTTCGTCGTATCGCCCACTATGCTCGAAGCCTGGGTCGGAGCTACGCAGGCTGCACCGGTTGGATTCTCATAGAGATACTTATAGGAGTAAGACAGGTAGGAGAAATCCGTCGCCGGATACGATGCGGGCCCTCCCGGGCATTCATCCGCATGCAGGCATGAGCCCTGTGTCACTGTGTAGTAGACCTTCCACGAGACGTTCGCCTGATCCAGCTCCTGGAAGATATTGGGAATCGTGAGTTGCGGAAGGTGGTCATCGTTACCCGGATCAAAGACGAGACCCTGCGTCGTCCCCCCGGTAAATGTAGCAATGCGATTCGGAATACTCTTGCTCGAGAGCGGCGAGAACCAGCGGTCAGAGACGGCGAACTGCGACGCCATGTAGTAGTAGTAGTTCAAAAATCCCTGGTCGTAATATCCCATCGCACGCTTACCCGTGAAGTCGGTAAATGAGCCGGCACAAATCGAATTGCCGGTCGCAGCGCAGTCTTTCGCATAGTTCTCTGCGGTGTGCACAAAGCCGTCCATCACGATCGAACGAGTCAGGCTGAAGTCATAGCGACTAACATCGCCATAACTCTCCAGCCAGGATGAGGTCTCATCGTCAATACAGCTGCTGGTGAATTTGAAGAGCGGGTAAGAGGTTCCCTCGTCGCTCTGATTGCTGATCTTACTTAGCTTGTCGTCGATACCGTCCACGTTGTAGGTCTTGCCATCCGCGCCAATATTCCATCCATTTGCTGCGCGGTACGGATTCAGCATTCCAAAGTAGCTATCGAACGAGCGATTTTCCTGAAGCATGAACACAACGTGATTGATCGACTGCAAACTACCCGGCGCCGTCACCGTTACCGTCGCGGTAGCAGATGCCGTCCCTGAGGAGCCCGTCGCGGTTGCGGTATAGGTAGCCGTTGCGGCCGGACTTACCGCTTGCGTACCGCCAGTCGACGACAGCGTGTACTGATTGCCATCTCCACTCACGGATACCTGTGTGGCATTCGTTGCTAAAACCGTAAGCGTCGACGAACTTCCTGCGACAATCGAGGCAGGGTTTGCCGTGATGCTCACCGTAGGCGGTGCAAGAGGAACCACAGTCACCACAGCCGTGGCCGTGGCCTTGCCCCCTGTCCCCGAGGCGGTCGCCGTATAAGTGGTGGTCGCGGCAGGAGTCACCGTCCACGTCCCGCTGGACGACGACAGAGCATCGCTGCTGCCATCCGATCCGCTCACCGTCACTTGCGTCGCGTTCGTCGACATAATCGACAGCGTGGACGAACTGCCCGCTACCACCGACACTGGGTTAGCGCTCAGCGCTACAGTCGGAGGAGGGCCCGGCTGAGTGCTCATATTGGAGCCACACCCGGCAAGCATCACGAGCAAGGAAAGACTGAGCAGCGACCTTGTCATCTGATTCGTTAAGCTCAACATGTCTGGTCTTGCCTGATCGCAGGGATGGATAGTGTTTCTCCAAGTATTCCCTACTTGCAACTACAAGACAAGGACTGCGCCGTAATCCTTATGGGTTACCCCGGCTGACTATGGGTAACCTCTCCAACCGTTACTTTGGGAAGTAGGCTCGTTCGCTGCGCCCAATGCGCTGTCGAGTCGCCTTGCTCTTGAGGGACAGAACCAAACCAGCGCCTGCGGAGTCCCTCAACTGTCTTCTCACCCGCGATCGTCCGCTTGAACTTATGCAGCTCGAACCAGCGCAGATAGTTCCGCGTAACATTCGCCATCGTCATCTGCACGCCGGCTTCGTAGTTATACTCCGACATCTTCCGCTGAAGTTCAGGAGACTGCAACAGCGTCACCAGCTTGTCGGCGAGATCGGTACAATCCCCTTTTTTGTAAAAGAGGATGGCCATGTCATCGTCTGCGGCCATGCAGCGAAAATCAGGAATATCAGCGCATACAATCGGCACTCCGAACTCGCACGCCTGATGTGCAGGGCCACTGGAGCCGGTCGACGAATCGTAAGGCATTACGAGCAATGAACTCGTGGCGAACAGCTTCGGAACATCTCCTTCGGGAACATAACCCAGAAACTCGATAGGCAGGCCCGCAGGCTGCGCATCCCGGATCGACTCCCAATACCCCGCTGCCGCCGGATGGTTTCCTCCTGCAATCACCAGCCTCGCATTGGGAACCTTCTCCAACACGGCGGGGAAAGCCTCAATTAGTTTGTCCAGCCGCTTATACGTTCCCCAGTTCCCGAAGGCCAGAATGCGAAGCTCCGGATCTCCACGCTTGGTAAAGTCAGGAGGGCTCGGTATCGTGGCAAAGGTTCCATGGGTTCCGACGATGATGTTCTGCGCAGCATACTTCGTCATCAACGTACGCCGATAGTCCGAGAGCAACACCGACACCGAATTCGCTCGCAGCAAAGAGCGCGTCGCCAGATCGGTACCCTTGCGATACAACTTCTCGCGCGACAGACCGTTGCTCGAAAAATCAACGTGTTCCACGATGTGATGCAGGGTGATGTGCGTATAGAACCCCGCGGCGCGCGTGAGCGCTGGCGCAGTCAGTCCCGCAAACGCGGCAACCGGGCTGTCTGGAGCACCAAAGCTCGAGAAGACCAGGTTGAACCACACCACATCCGGCTTCAACTGGCGAACCATATTCAAAAGGTTGAGAGGGGTCGTGAGGCTGCCAAACTTCCAGCAGCGAATCACGTTCACACCCGGCAGCTCTTGCAAGCACGGGCGATGGGCCGGATCAACGGCGGTATCTGTCCCGAGCTCATCTCCCTCGAGCACATCGGCTAGGATCGTCAACTCCACATTCTTATGGCGTTGAAGCTCTTTCGCGATGTGGTAGGAATATTCGCTCAGCGGTCCAATACTAGGAGGAAATGCTGCAATCAAACAAATCTTCGTCATAATGCCTATGTGATGACAA
The DNA here is from genome assembly GCA_027452215.1 of Granulicella sp. Classification (GTDB taxonomy): domain Bacteria; phylum Acidobacteriota; class Terriglobia; order Terriglobales; family Acidobacteriaceae; genus Granulicella. The sequence continues at coordinate 96,295 of DAIDGQ010000039.1, forward strand.
ATTTGCCTGGATAGATACCCAGACCTTCGCATCTTTCCGGAAGCTTTTGCCCCTCGGAAATTTGATATTAGCAGTTCTGAAAGATTGCGAACCGTTCATGTCCCACGAAAGGACGTTTTTTCTGCCAGCGGCGCTGTCGTGCCGACAGCGTTTAACTGGCCCGCACCCGACTTCCACACCCAGTCAAGACCCTAGCCGCGAATGCCCGGTTGCCCACCTCTAGGACGGAACAACTCGGGCCCCGGCGCTGGTGCGGTCCTTCTCCCCCTCCCTGCGCTGCAGGAGAGTGTCGTCAGGCGCTCCCGCGGGTACCGGGCGAGGCGATCAGGCCCTCGACGGCACGTTCCCATCCCTTAGAAGATCGTGAGGCTTACATAGGGCCGAATCTGACTATGCCCCTGCGTGAAGTTCAGGAACGTCTCTTCCTGCACCCCCGCCGAAAAGCGTATCGGATACTTCAAACGAAGCTTCCGAGTGCTCTCCGTGAAGGAGCGATTAATTGGCCGGGTATAAGAGACCGCAAATCCGTTCTGCACGGCATCGTAGACATGAAAGCTGCGCGTGCTCTCATAGGAGCTGGTCGCCTGAATATCCCAGTAGGGCGTCGGTGAGTAGTCGATTGTTCCCGCCGGCCGAATCGCCTGGGAGATCGACGAACCCAGAGGTGAAAATGGCACAATCCGCCACGCCCTCCGGTCCTCCATAATCGCCTCCACGTTCAACTCCTTCGAGAACCGGTGCGTAAGCCCGATATAAGACGACGTGAAGTAGTCTTCACTATTTCCGAGCGATTTCGAGTCGAACTTCTGGTCGTTGACGCCCCAGCCCGTGACCAGCGCCGTCTTCCCCCACGGTGCCCCGACGCGGAAGTTTACCGCCCCGATGGCCGACTTGCTACGCATTGCGATCTCTGTGAACGGCCCAAACTCGTATGTAAAGAATCCATCCGCAGAGACAGCATTCAGGAAGGATGTCGTGGTGAAGTAGGTGAACACCCGCAGCAGGTTCTGATTCAATACCACCGGCGACAAGGCATCGCGACGAATCGTCCCTTGAAGCCCGCTGTTGAAGGTCACCACATTCGATCCAATATGAAGCGTAGGGTCCAGTCCAAGGCTCGTCGTATAGTCCGTCGTGTCGCGGTGTACGATCGAGTTCGTCGCTGGTACGGAGATGATGCCGCGAGCATTGCGCAACTGGAAGAAGCTGCCGTTCGGAGGCAGGTTGTGAGCATGCACATGGAACGCGCTGATCCAACTGGTCTCGATTGATGACCGAGGAGGAGGCAACTGCGCAATATCCGTGCTTGGAACCGGGCCGTTCGGACTGTCCAGCTTGGAATCCAGCACATAGACCGTGGTGTCTTCAAAGATGGGTTGAATCGTGAGATTCGACAGCACACTCAGCGTCGGATTGATGCGGAAGCCCTCATTGGCTCCGGCCTGCAGGAGTCCTTGCTCAGCCGTCTGATCTGCCCCTGAATCGGTAGACGCCTCGGCGAAGGTCGAAAGGGCCTCGGTCGTGCGGTGCTGCTGCTGCTCCAGCGCAGCTTGCGCCAGAAGAAACTGGTAGTCAGCCTCGTTATCGTCCGTCTGCTTTACGGCCGCCAACTCGGCTGCCGCCAGCCGCGTCTCGCCTAACGCAAGATAGCTATTGGCCAGCCCGATGCGAACCGACATATCCGGAGCACCGGCTTGCTTGGCCCGCTGCAGGTAGGTCTGCGAGAGCTCGTACTCATGAATCTGCTGGAAGAGGCTGGCAGCCTGAATATATTGATCGCCGGTAGCCGGGACAGTGTCGCCGGCTTCGGCCTCCATCTGCGCCAGGGCGATCTGCCGTTCCACATCCTCTGTGTGCCCCTGCTCGGCCATCAGCCCGGCAATCGCCAGCCGCACACTCACCCGGTTGCTGTTGGGCACCAGCAGCGCCTTACCGAACTGCTCCATGGCTCCGGCCTGGTCCCCCAGAGTGCTCAACGCCTGCCCAGTGGAGACGTAAATATCGCTGACCCGCCCCAGATCCGGGGCCGGATCCTTGCCTGACTCGGGCATCTCGGCATACTTCTCCGCCAGCTGCACGTTAGCCAGAGCCTGCTGCCGGTCATGAAGATTAGCGTACGAGCGAGCCATCAACGCATAGATCGATGCATTCTCTGGAAGGTACTTCGATGCCATCTGCAACTGCGTCACCGCATCCTGATAACGTCGCTCCGCGAAGAACACATTCGCCAGCCCCAGGTAAAGGGACCCGTCCGTGGGATCGAACTTCAGGGCAGCGTTATACTCCGCTGCGGACTTACCTAGCAGCCCCAGCCGACCATACGCTGTTGCGCGGATCATATGGACCAGCTCCGTATCGCCGCTCGTAGCCTCGGCTAGTTGAGTCTGGCGAATCGCCTCCTGCGGATGCTGCAGGTTCAGCTCCGCAAACGCGAGTCCCATGTGGGCTTCGGTGTTTTTCGGCTCACGCTTGATCGCCTCCGCGAAGTCATGGGCAGCCTCACCGGGCTGGTGCAGATCATTCAGCACATACCCGCGGTTAGTATAGGCTGTCACCACGTTCGGATCGCGATTCAACGCCTCAGTGAACGCCTTCGCCGCCAAGTCCATCTTGCCATCATGCTTGTATACGTATCCGGCCAACAGTGGGATATCGGGATCCTTGGGGAAGACGTCTTCGTACTGCGTGGTCAGCGCCTGCAGCTCTGCATACCGGCCAAGATGAAGTAGATCGTACCCGAGATAGACCACCACATCCCGGTCATGGGGCAGAACCTTAATCGCCTCGCGGCCGATGTCAGCCGATTGCTGGCTCTCGCCCATGAAGCTGAAGTACCGCTCCTTCTCCCGAAGCACCTGCGGAGCCGACTCCATCGGAGCCGTCACCCGGTGCAGCCACGTGCCGGCCAGCGGAAGATCGTGGCCCTCGATCGCCGCGTTCATGCCTCCCGCCACCATCAGAGAGTTCTTCGGAGCCAGGACATAGCCCCTCGCATACGCCGTCTCCGCTTTGCCATACTCGCCAAGCGCTGTATACATATCGCCCAGCGCCAGAAACGGCACGTAGGAGGTCGGATAGTCTCTCGCTAACAGCTTGAAGTACTTCTCCGCATCGGCGTTATTCCCGGCAGCTCGCGACGCATACCCGAGGGAAGTAAGAGCGAACCGGCTCTTCGGGTCGATCGCCAGCGCCTTCTGGAAGACCGCAATCGCCTCCGTGGTCTTCCCCATCTTCATCAACAGGTCGCCATACAATTGCAGGCTGTTCGGATCCTTGGGAGTCATCGCCAGAGACTCCGTCATGTCCTTCAGCGCACTGTCCAGATGGCCACCACTCATTCCGATCAGTGCCCGCAGGCGCAGAAACGCGGCCCGGTTCGGCCCCTTCTCGTCCAGCGAGCCAATCTGATTCTGCGCGATTTCCAACTGCTGCTGCGCCAGATCCGGCTGCTCCAGATTCTGATACAGCGCCTCCAGATTCATATGCAACTGAATGCCGTAGAGGTCTCCCTCGGCAGGGGACGCGGGGAGGTTGGCCAAAGCAGCGCTATACTCCTGCGCGGCGTCTCCATTGCGATCCTGAATCTGCGCAATTTCTGCTCGAATCGCATGCAGCCGGTAGTACTTTGGATCCAGCACGGCCGCACGCTGGAGATACTTCGTCGCCTGATCGATGGAGCCCACCGAGACCTGCGCCTGCGCCGCTGAAAGTTGCAGCACGAGATCCTGCGGAAGCAGGTCGGCCGCCTGCCGGTAAAGCCGCGCCGAGTCCTCCGGCTTGCCATCCAGCCCATAGGTATACGCCAGCTCCGCGACCACGTCTGGTTTAGGATTCCGTATCCCCTTCAAGGCGTCCACAGCCTTCGCATAATCTCCCGTCTCGCGATAAAACTCCGCCAGCGACCGGGCTACATCCGGATTATTCGGAGCCCGCGTCTTCGCCATATCAAGATAGTGGCCCGCCAGCTCCGGCTGCTTCAGATGCTCATACGCAACGGCCAGCAGCAGCTCCGATTGCGCCGCCGGCTCAATCCGCTCTGCCTTGTTCAGCCATTCAATCGCCCCGGTGTAGTTCCCCGACCGCATGTACAGGTCCCCAAGCGCCATCAGATCGTTCTTCCGCCCCGGAGCCGCTGCAATCACCTGCAGAAAAATTCGTTCCGCCTCGTTGGTTCTCCCCATGAGGCTGTAGGTCTGGGCCAGGCCAGACAGTCCATCGACCGAAGAAGGCTTCAGCCGAATCCCTCGCTGGTATGCGTCAACCGCAGGCCCGTACTTGCCGTCGAGTCGCGCCGCGTACCCCAGCAGGAACATCAGCTGCGGATCGTTCGGCGCCGATTTCGCCGCGCGCTCTGCATAGGAATACGCAAGTGCATGGTCCCCGCGCTGCAGCGCCAACTCAGCCGCTCGCGCCAGTCGCGCGTTCTGGATGCTCGACCCCCATCCCAGCTGCTGTTCTGGGGACGAAGGCTGATCCGTCTGTTTTCCCGAATCCGCGGAGCCGCCTGCGCCTACCTGGTAGGTCTGAGCGAGTCCCGAGCCGGTAAGAAGGCAAAGTGCAACACAGTAAATAATTTTGGAGCGGTCAAGTCGAACTATCAAGGGTCACCGAAACGTTACTACTAAGTATCAAGCCATTTGATTCAAAATGCGATGCCAGAGTCTCCTCGTCACTCAAATGTAACGGGTACACTAGGAAAGTCCGCCTGACCTGTTTGAATTCATCACTATGCCAGTCTATGTAATCTATTTAAACTTCGAGAAAAAGCAACCGGGCTTTGTGATGATCGCATCACAACCAATCTGATCCGAAGAGGGAACTTTGCAAAAGCCTGTTTTTATTGCTACACCTGCAACTTCGTCGAAACCCATACCAATGAGCTTCATCCTCATGGCAGCGGTTGCGATCCATTTGCCTCTGATGCTTATGCAACTGCCGTTGAAGTCCTACGACACCAACTTTCACATCTTCTTCGCGTCGCATTACGTCCATCACTGGTTCGATCCCTGGAATCCGAAGTGGTTCGCTGGCTTTTCGCAGACCACCTATCCTCCTCTCCCGCAGCAATGGGTGGCACTCGTCTCTTGGGTCTGTGGCCTCAACATGGCGTACATGGCCGTCCAACTGGCGGCGATCCTACTCCTCGCCATCGGCGTCTACCGGTTCTCCCGCCTCTGGGTCGGCCCCCGTGCAGCCTCCTATGCGGCCCTGGCCAGCGTCTTCCTCGGCAACGAGAGCTTCCTCGTTTACTCTGCCGGGCAACTTAGCACCACCTTCGCAGCGCCAATCTATCTCAACGCCCTTCCCTTCTTCTTCGACTGGCTTCGCTACGGCAAGTGGCGCTCTCTGCTCAAGGCAAGCGTGCTGCTGGTTGCCGCCGCCGCCGCACATCATGCGACTCTCATCTTCGGTTCCGCCTTCTTCGCCCTTCCGGTCATCGCCCTGGTCCTGATGGAGAGCAGCGAAAGTGAGTCCGACGAAAAGACCTCCGTGCAGGCCGTGATCGCGCGAACCGTTATGCTCACCGTCCTCGTCGGCGCTGCCATCGCCGTGGTGCTGCTGCCCTACTGGATCGGACTGATCCGCTATCCCATCACCCAGACGCCGATCCCGCATCCCAGCCGCGCCAGCTATATTCTCAGCCCGCAGTGGGGCCTTAACTACTTCATCGTTCCCTACGGGGCCCTGATCCTCGCCCTTCCCTTCATCGTCATTCGAGGAGCCGCGGTCACCCGGCTCCGCCCCCTGCTCCTTGGCTTCTGGGTAGCCTTCCTCGTAGGTCTCGGCGGAACGACCCCGGTCGGCAAAGTGCTTCTTGGCCGCGCCTTCGAGGTCCTCACCTTCGAGCGCTTCAGCTACTGGGCCGCCCTGCTCGCGCTTCCCATTCTCGGCCTTGTCCTCGTGGAGTTCATCGACCGCTTCCGTCTCAAGGCAGCCATCGCGACCGCTCTGCTGGCGGCCTCCACCTGCGCTCTCGCCGTCGCCTGGTCCAGCATCCGTCCCGCCGATGCCGCCAACTTCGACGTTGCCTCCGTTGCCCTCTGGCTCAATCGCGATGGCCACGACCGCTTCCGCTACGTCACCCTCGGCTTCGGCAGCAAGCTCTCCCGGCTGGCCATTATGACCGACGCCACCAGCGTTGACGGCGAATCGAACTCCTCCCGCATGCTTCCCGAACTCACGAAGTTCGGCGGTGCCGCGCTCACCAGTTCGAAGTACTTCGCCAAGCCCGGTCTCGACTCCCTCCGAGCCATGCTCGCCCACGCCGATCGCTACGGTCTCAAGTGGGTTATCGTGCGTGACTCCTACTACGACCCGCTCCTCTACTTCGCCGGCTGGCGCCAGGTCGATGAACTCGATGACAAGACCATCACCGTCTGGGGCAAGGACGGCGTTCCTCCGGCCACTCCCATGAACGCCTCGCAGATGCCTCCCCACTGGCAGGGAGTCCTGTGGGGAACACTTCCCTTCGGGTTCAGCATCCTCGCCCTGCTCGTCATCTTTCTGCCAGAAGAACGAACCCGGGGCTTCCGCGATGACGACGTCTCTCTCTCCCGCGAACAGGCTCTTAACGGGGAGGTGCTCTCGTGAACAAAGGACGCCTTCTCGCCGCAGGTATCGCCGTCGCCACACTTCTCCTGCTCGTCATCGGCACGATGTGGCCTGTTACCTCCGCCGTCGCATACGCCGGAGGTGGACAAGGCGATCTGCTGGTCGCCCCCTCGACCCCAGAGGCTGCAGCCAACGATCTCGGAACCCAGATTCGACTTCACGCCTGGGATAAGGCCTACTCCAGCCTCGCCAACAAAGCCGAGTTTACCCAGGATCAGTTCATCCACGACCTCACAGGCTATGCCCTCAGTCTGCGCACCTATGCCACCCTCGATGGCTTCGAAGTGCAGCCGCTTCACCAGACAGCCAACGATGCGGATATGATCATGAAGCTTCGCTGGTCCACCGTCGTCGGAACCTTCGAGGACAAGCGCAACGTCCACGCCACCCGCAGCGGAGATCACTGGGCCGTCAACTGGCCCATCGTCCCCGAACAGCATGTCCCGCCACAGGTCATCCCCGTTAACTATCTGCGCTGGGACGTCATCACCAGCGGCTCCGGAGACGATTGGGGGGCACAGGATGTCGAAGCTCCTCACGTCCGCATCGTCGACATGCACCCCGTCAATCGTGCCGACGGAGTCGTCGTCATGGGAGAGCTTCTTAACGAAGATGTCATCCCCGCCTACGTCTCAGTGCGCTCCACCCTGCTCGCTAAGAACGGCTCGGTCCTCGATAGCGAAGGCAGCTTTGATATGATCTCGCACACGCTTCTTCCCAAGCAGGTGACTCCCTTCGTCATCCGCTTCCCCGGCGTAGATTTATCTGACGTAGCGAGCATCCGCATGCAGCCGCTCTCGGTCCTCGTCTCCGCCTCGGCTGATCCCGTCATCGAGGTTCTCAACCAGCAATACAACGCTCCCCCGGGAGCCTCGCTCACTGGCCAACTCTCCAACCAGAGCGGCCAGACCGTCAACGTAGCGCACGTCATCTCATCCTTCTACGACAAGAATGGGCAGTTGATTTGGGTCGCCGGCCAATACATCGATCGCGCACTCCAGCCCCAGACCCCCGTCGACTTCCACATCTCCGTCCCTGAAGACATCGCACGAAACGTCAACACGGAACGAACCGTCGTTTCGACGTACGTGCTCGGGGGATCGCTGTGAGGATTGGCCGGGCATCCGTATTCGCCGCATCAGTCGCTCTAGCGGCAGCCACGCTCGCTCGGGGACAGGCATCGCACATGACGCCTCCCCCCAGCGTCACGGCCGGCAGCGCCTTCGCTATTCCCACCACCGGAAGCGGTAAGGCAGCGCTTTACATCGTTGGTCCAGCTCAGGCAGTCCGTCGCGACGTCGACCTCGGTCAGCCCGCCTCCTTTGCTGCGGGAGTCCTCTATAACGCCGGCCACTACGTCGTACTCCTCACGGGAGACTCCGTAGCCGACACCGCAGAGCTCGACGTCGTCCCCGCCCCACAGCCCGAGACCCTCGGTTTTCTCGCCAAACCCTCTCGCCTACCCGTCGGCACACCCAACGGAATCAGCGGCGCCATCTACATCTTCGACGCCTACCATAACCTGATCACCAAGCCCCTGCCCGCCACCCTCGAACTGTCGAACGCGTCCGGCATCGTCCAGACCCGCACCGTAACCACCCTCAACGGTCTCGCTTGGACCGAGATGAATTCGGCGGAGAAAGAAGGCACCGTCAAATTCGTGGCCCGCGTCGGCAACATCTCCAGCACCCGCATCATCGATCAAGTCCCCGGTGATCCCTGTGCCATTACCATCTCCGCCGCTCCAGCCAATGGCAAGCTCCTGGTGCAGACCGCTCCCGTGCATGACTGCAGCGGCAACGCCATTCCCGATGGCACCATCGTCACCTTCACCGAAACTTATAACAATATGCAAACCACCGTCGATGTTCCCCTCAAACAAGGCGTCGCGCGCGTCACGATGCCAGCCTACAAAGGTTCGAAGATCTCAGCCGCCAGCGGCGTCGTCGCCGGCAACGAGATTCTATGGGGTGGCGGTCAGTGATCAAACGGTTCTTCGTCCTCGCATGCTCCCTAACGCTTCCGCTCGCTTCCGCGGCAGCACAGCAGGCAACCGTACATCTTGAGCCGCAGCAACTGCACGGCTCCCGGCCCATCGAGAAGCAGACCGAGGCCGCGGTAATTCGGGACTATCTGGCAGCCTGGGAGAGCATGCAATCAGCGCTCAATCTCAATCAGCCGACTCTCCTCGACACGAACTTTGTCGGGCCCGCGCTGGATAAACTCACCGGCACCATTGGCGATCAAGCCAGCCTGGGGATACACGTTCGCTATCAGGAGCGTTCCCACGATCTGCAGTTCGTCTTCTACTCCCCTGAGGGTTCCTCGATCCAGCTCATCGACACCGTGGAGTACGACGAGCAGGTCCTCGATCACGACAAGGTTCTAGCCACCAAGCCGCTGCGTCAACGCTACCTAGTCGTCCTCACACCCTCCGAAGTACGATGGAGAGTACGCCTCTTTCAGGCCGACACCCAGTAACAGCAGCGCCGGACCAAGCAGCCAGCCCACCAACGCCCTCCCACCTCATCCGGATGATCGCTCCACCCAGCTCGCTCATCCGGACTCGAACACCCCGAGGCACTTCCCCTATCCCTTAGGCTTTGCTTCAGCCGCCGGAGCACCCTTCGCATCCGGCTTCAGCGAAGTATCTTTAGCCGGACTGCTGCACGTTGGCACACCCGGCTCGATCTCCGATCCCTCTTCATAATCGTTCCAAGTCTCTATCATCACAAACGGAATCGTCTGCCCCGCTGGAAAGTACTTCCTCCATAGATTCATTGTGTCGTTATAGGTCATCCCGCAGCGTGCCGATATGTGACGGTTCAGGCTCCACGATGCCTTGTGATCGTCCAGCTTCGGCCACGCGCCGCCCACAATCAGCTTGTCCGCATACTTCTCCGCCATGTTTTTATAGAAGTCGGCAAGATACCGGTCGCCCCAGTTGCTGCCATCGGCGGCCCATCCCAGCGGCCCCGGATTGATCCACGGATAGAAGCCGTCAAACGCATCCGGGTGGGGTCCGGGAAGGTTCTCCTGGATCAGCAGCGGCGCCGGATTCCACTTGTTCACCACCGTCCTCACCTTGGCCCAGTCCGTGTGATTTCCATTAGGAAACACAAAGATCACAGGCCTTCCCTCGTACGTAAGATAGGCCTGATGCCCCGGCGCAGCGGACGAAAGATATGTGTCGTGGAACATCGTAAAATCCGCGATCGCCTCGTCCGTCGCCCCCTCTTCTGTATTGGCCTCTTCGTACATCATTGCCACTTTGAATTTGTTCTTCGCAGCCAGCTCCTGCACCAGCGAATAGCTCTGATCGATGAACGGCTCGCGATCGCCATACCAGTCCACGACAAACGCGGAAATCCCCATCTCCTTGGCGCTGTGAATCTGATTCCGGATCACTTCGGGGTCATGCGAGGTATAGCCCACCGAGATATGCTTTGGCGTGCCAAACCATGCTTCGTACACAGCCAGAACTTCAGGCGAAGAGCCTGTCGCTTTATACTTCAGTTGAACCGCGGGAGACTGACCAAAGCATCCATGTATGAGAAAAAGAAAAGCGCATAAGGTAGCACTGAGACCAACAGACATGTAAGTATTATCCAACATACCTAATCTGAAATGGGCCATCCTGTCTCAACTTGAGACGTTTAAGTGAACCGAACTCACTTGCCGTCCTAAGCATCTCTAACGGATGTTTTGGCATCATTTCAGAAGACCTTGGATTACTGGTGCATCAAAACGTGTTAAAGAGTCAGAGAGACAAATCGCGGGATCTAAAGGCTCGAATCATTACCGGAAGCGTTGTCCTGCTCTCGGGTTCGAGTTTGGCAACAGCGATCAATCTTGCCTACAACATGGCCGTTGCCCGGTTCCTCGGCCCCAAGGGTTTTGGACACGCAACTGCCGTCTACACGCTGCTCACCATCACCTCCGCCGTCACCCTGTCATTCCAGATCACCGCCGCGAAGGTCGTAGCGCAGCAGAATTCGGCAGAGCGCAGAGACGCTGTCTATCGCGACCTCCACCGTGCATCCTGGGCGTGTGGCTTGATCGCCGGGCTGATCCTCGTTCTGTTCCGTCAGGGGATTACCAACTACCTCAACCTACCAAACACCCTGCTCGTCGTATTCCTGGGTATTGGCACGGCCTTCTATGTTCCGCTCGGGAGTCGTCGCGGTTACATTCAGGGAGTCTACGGCTTCCATAGTCTCGCCAAGAACCTCGTCTTCGAGGGAGCGATTCGGCTCGGCGGATCCCTTCTGATGATCCTTCTCGGCTTTGGCGTCACCGGAGTCATCGCCGCCAACGCAGCCGCCATGGCCGTCGCCTACATTGCAATCGCGCCCAAGCTCTCCGCCCGTATACCCAACCCTCTTCGCTTCGGCACCGCCTTCCGCGAGATCTCCCAGGCACTTGTCTTTTTCTCCGGCCAGGTGCTCATCAATAACTGCGATATCGTGCTGGTGAAGCATTTCTTTATCGCGGAACAAGCAGGCCTCTACGCCGCCGTCGCGCTGGTTGGAAGAGTCACTTTCTCCTTCTCTTCAGCCGTCGTCAACAGCATGTTCCCAGTGGTTGCAGGTTCGGGTGCCGAAGAGCGGAAGAGCCTCTCCCTGATTGCTACTTCACTGCTCCTGGTGCTGACCGTCGGAAGCGTATTCGCTCTCTGCCTCCGCTTCACCCCGGCCTGGATCTGGACCAGAATCTTCGGAGCCAGTTTCCAGATTCCCGGTCCTCACGGCTTCCCCTATCTCCTCGCGCTCTATGCTATCGAGACCGTCATCTACTCGCTCAGCGTCGTCATTATTACCTACGAGATGTCTTACAAGATCGCCAACACCAGCTGGCTCCAGCTGCTCTTCAGCGGTGTCCTCATCGCCAGTATCTGCCGCTACCACGATTCCCTGCAGCAGGTCATCGTGGTTCAACTGGTCCTCATGACCATCCTTCTCCTCGTCGTCGGAGCACAGTTCCTCATCTCCACCCTACGAGCTTCAACACTGCTCGTGAACGAAGGGGCGCGCCCCATTCGCCTCATTCGCAGAATCTCCGAAGATGATGTTATCTCCGAGTTCATCAAGAGCGACTTTGAAAATGTCGCCTACCGTAAATATCACGAGTCGCTGCGAACCATGGTCTACTCCGCCGACCTCGACAGCCAGAGCGAAAGTGCCAAGCGGAGGGCCCTCCTCTTTCTGCGGCATCGCTCCCTCTGGCACGAGCTTCCCTCCGACATCGAATGGTACGAAGCCGAGATGACCGAAGCCAACCTTGATCAGATCCGTGTCTTCCCCCGTGCCCACTGGAGAAAGATCGCGCGAGGAAATTTCGAGCTCAAGACTGTTGTCAACCAGATGCGAAGCTGGAAGCGAGACCCGGAGGACCCCTTCGTTGAAAAGATCTCCGACATCCGCACTGGACTCCTTCAAAAGGAAGCCAGCGTTGGTTCCGTAGTTCTGATCGGCCTGAATGAGCGGGAGCCCATGACCATACTGGACGGAAATCATCGCTTCGTTGCGGCAGTCCTTGAAGGCAGGGTCGACCGTCTCCGTTTTGTGTGTGGCCTCTCTCCCCGGATGAACCGGTGCTGCTGGTATAAGACCAATCTCACCAATCTCGTGTGTTACGGAAGCAACCTTATTCGGCATATAATTTTTCAGCCAGATGCCGAATTGGAACGCCTCTGTGAAGCGTCTAACCCAGCATGGCCAGATATAGCACCACGTAGCTCTTTGTAACCTTGAACGCTGACTCTATGGAACTACCCCAGGATGAAAGGAAGTACAACATGACCCTAAGCAAGCGGACAGTGCATCTTCAACAGGTACCCGAGCAAGTCACTCCCACCAGAGTGAGCATCATTCTTCAATATCTCCAGAAGAAGTGTACAGAGACCGAACGTCCCCTCTTTGTCCTCGATTGCTCCCTCGTCCGAACCATGGATACCGCAAACATCCATTTGCTGCTCTCATGCCTGGAAGAGGTCATGAAGTGTAATGGAGATGTGCGTCTGGCTGCCCTCAGCACCGAAGCCGAAGAAACTCTCCGCCTTTCCGGCGTCAGCCGTCTTTTTGAGACTTACCCGACCGCTGAAGCTGCCATCCTCAGCTTCCAGAAACGTGCTTCCAGCATGGCCCCTCTCGAATTCGAAGTCGAAGTCGTCGACCTCAAATCCGGATTGGCGGCGTAGCCACTCGATGACGACACATTCAATTCATGCAGCGGTGGACGAGTTCGGGAGCCCTCGATGAGAGTCTTGAATTTCTGGCCGGGGCGCTACATCGTCGTCTTCCTCATGGCTTCTTTGGTCGTGCCGTTCGGCGTGGCTGAAACCAACCCGGGCCCCCGGCCAATGGCCGCCCAGACAACGAGCGTAGCCACTGCCCAGGCGACACTCCCCTCTGCGCCTTCTGCAGACGTCGTCCCACAGACGCCCTCCCAGCCAGCCCAGGGAACGACCCCTGTGCAGACTCCTGCCCCTCAAGACTCGAGCTCGCAGACCACACAAAACAAACAAGATACTTCGTCCCCTGCACCAGTCGGCACAGCAGCGGCACCCTATCAGAAGCAAGAGGGAGTTTCTGCATCTAAGCCAGTAGGAGCGGCCATTGCGCCCGGAAAACAGCGGCGCATCCGTTCCATCGCTATCAGAGTAGGGCTTCTGGTGGGCGCTGGCATCGCGATAGGAGTCGTGACGGCGGCATCGCTAGGCAGTTCAAGTCGGCCATAGTACCCCAACCGTTTCAAGTTCTCAGGGCATAGACACGATGGACACCTCAAAGCCCGACCGCGCCATGTTGGTTAGTTTTTCTGGAATCGATGGTGCTGGAAAAAGCACGCAAATCTCCAACCTGTGCGATAACCTGCGAGCCGGAGGCCTCAAGGTCCGGCTGATAACCTTCTGGGATGACGTAGCGCAATTGAGATCCTTTCGCGAGGGAGCCACCCACAAGCTCTTCCATGGTGACCAGGGAGTCGGATCTCAGGAGGCCCCGATTCGCCGTCGTGATAAGGACGTCCGTTCGCCGCTTATGAGCCTCTGCCGTATGGCCTTCTATTTCCTCGATGCTCTCTCTCTTCGACGCATCGCCACCAAAGCGATTCACTCCAACGTAGATGTCGTCATCTTTGATCGCTACATGTACGACGAGTTGGCGAACCTCAACCTCTCTCGCTCCGTCACCAGATTCTATGTGCAAAGCATCATGAAGATCGTACCCAGGCCGGACATCAGTTTCTTGCTCGACGCGGATCCGGTGATAGCCTTCACCAGAAAGCCCGAATACCCCCTCGAGTTCCTCCACCTCAACCGCAAGGTGTATCTCAACCTCAGCCAATTTATAGGCGGAATCACCGTCATTCCGCCCAATCCCATCGCGGAGGTCAAAGCCGAAATTGCGCGCTACATATTCGGCGCACACTTCGCCGGAGTCCGCCTCACTCAGGCTCCAGCCGATCTAGGTGACAACATTCTTCTCTAAGCAAGATACGATCGGCCGCATATTCGACCGATCGTATCTTGCTGTTACTTTCGATTCAACACACTCAGCGCAACCCTCCTGAACACCTCAACCTACCAGTACGTCACATTCAATTTATCCAAGTAGGTCGTGTTCGGAGACTGGTTGTAATTTCCATCCATCTGGTAGTTAACAGTCATGCCCCACCATCCCGAAGGAACCGGGAACGGAGCCACTGTCTGATTGATCGTGTGCGTAACCCCGTTCACCGTGATCGACTGATACAGTAGGTCGTTGTTGGCCTCGCGCTGCACCTGAATGGTCACATGGTTCCATGCGGCATTGTTCAAACTACACGGAATACTCGTTGGAACCCATTGCGCATTGACGTTGTTCCAGATGTCCCAGACGCCATCTGCCAGATGGTTGCACTCAGTTCCCCACTCCATCCCCACGCCGTTCATATACATATTGATGTCGAATTCCAGGTCCTGTGTCACGGCAAAGTTCGTCACATAGACATAGGTATCGACGGTCATGTTATGAATGGTCGGAAGCAGGGTGTGGCTCGTGTCGGGCAGCCCTTCGGTCGTCCCATCCCCAATGAGCGGATTCGACCAAAGCACGTCAGAGTAGGGAGTCGTCCCTCCAATATTGAACTGCGTTGCATTTCCGCTGAGCGAAGGCGAGCTCAAATGCGGAATCATCGACCACGTAATGCCCGGGCAGGAAGAGGTGCAGATGTTGTATGTGGGTGCGAGTTCGCCCCACTGGTTCCATCCGCCCAGCGCCTGAATACTCGGCAGCGTCGTTCCCGTTACCGTCACGTTCACCAGCGTAACCGAGCTCCCGCCGCAGTTGTCCCAGTCCTGCACCACCGTGTTATGTGTTCCGCCAGAGAGCGGCAGCTGTGTATTCAGGCTTGATCCCTGCGTCACATAGGCCAACTGGTTGTCCACGTAGATGCCGGTCGCCGCCACACCCTTGGCGCAGGCTGTCGTCGCTGTGGCCACATAGGCCGCTGGAGACGAAAGCGTGCTTCCATTTGCGGGCGAAACGACCGAAACGCCAGACTGTGTACTCACCGTCAACGCCAACCCCGCCGACGTCGCTCCACCGCAATAATCCCACTCCTGCACAACTGCCAGATGCTTTCCCGTGGCGAGGTTCAGTGTGGTATTCAGATTGATACCATTAACCACATAATCCAGACTGTTATCAATGTATACGCCCATCGCCGCCACGCCCTTCGAACAGGTGGTCGTGTTGGCGGAAGCGACGAATTGAACGCTCGTCCCCACCGTACTTCCCGTTGTGGGCGCGCTCACGACAACCGTTGCAAATGCAGGGGCTGCAGCCGCCAGAATAGACACAATTAAAGCAGTGGTAATCATTCTCATGGAGTATGCCTTGTGGTTAGAGGGTTCTGCGTACGGCAGGTCTTCGTATCGGCGTATCCTGGGAGAAGTCCTACACAGGCTCGTTGTCTCTTCGGGCTGTTCTCAGCGTCGGAATAATCTTTTCCCGACGACCTCTTCACAACCATCTATCGTACAAAATGTGCCAGAGCATTAAGTTGCCCAAACAGACCCTAATAAATCGACCTCATCAGAGACTGCGCAGAGTTCGGCGGACAGCGCCCGCAAACTCGCAGCACTACAGTTAATTCAAATGAGAAGCAACCAAATGCGACGTTACACACATCCTACATCTAAGGTGCGCGAATTCTCCACACCCTAGTAACTTTCTAGATTCTCCCCTCTTGCGTGTGGATATCTTATTTGGTGAGACGATGGATCGATGCCGTCTGCCTGCGCTGAAACAACGAGGACCCTAGATGAAGCTCTCCTTTGCAGATCTCCTTGCAACTCAAAGGGTAACGTTCCGTTTTGTCACCGTGGTTTGGATCGCTTCTCTCTGCTTCATCTCCTTCTCCGGCATCCTTCAGGCAAGCACCATCGCCCCTAAAGCCTCTCACCGCCACGCCACCCATCTGCGAAGAGCCATTCCCTCCGCCGAAAAGCCTCCAGCCCCAAAGAGGGTTAGCGCCCGAAAGAGAATCGCTGCCCATCTAACCCCGCCCACGCAAGCCAATCCGGAGCCAACTCCGCCGCAGACGCAGCCCCATGTACCGCCGTCGTCCAAGCCCGCCGCCACCGGCCAGCCGGCCCAAATCACACTAAAGAACGGTCTTCTAACCGTAACCGCAAATGACTCCGACCTCAACCAGATTCTGACGGAGATTTCGAACCGCAGCGGCATGGCCATCGAAGGATCCATCCGAGGCATTCGAGTCTTTGGCATCTACGGCCCGGACACATCCAGCAGCGTTCTCACCGATCTCCTCACGGGGCTCGGCTACAACTTCATGATGATCGGAGCCACGCAAAACGGCCCTCCCCGCGAGCTGCAACTCACACTTCGCAGCCAAAACACAGCGCCGATTCCCGCCCCAACGCCCGCCACCCTCGCACCCAATCACCCCGATACTGCCCCCGAGCAAGAGGTACCCGGCCCCGGAGCCGTGACAACAGTCCCCCCCGAACCACAAAATCAACAAGATCGAGTCCAGCAGAACCTGCAGCGTCTCGAGCAGATGCGAGCACCCCAACGGCCCCCGCAATAAACATGCCCCCGCGAAACATTCCAGCCTGGCAACTCCGGTCTCGCCTTCGTCTCACCACAGCGAACGTCCTGCCAAATTCCCGGGTTCAGAATTCGGGGCCTTGCGCTCCGCCGAACGACCGCAAAATCTCATAGCCATCGCCCTGCACTGGAGCCTTTTCCCGTTCCCAAACTCCACGCACGTACAGTGTCTGTTTCTTTAGCATGCCGCCCTCCATAAAGACAAAATATCGAAGTAGCACCACAAGTAGCACCGGCACTTTGGACGCGAAAAAGCCTCTCAGGCTGAGAGGCTTTGGTCCTTGTAACCTATTCATTTTGTCGAGCTTATCTGTGGTGCCGGGAGGGGGGGTCGAACCCCCACGAGGTTGCCCTCGGCGGATTTTGAGTCCGCTGCGTCTGCCAGTTCCGCCATCCCGGCGCTTCTCAAGTTTACCTCACCCATCGCCGCCTGCGCACGAGAAACTAATGCACACCATCCGCTGGCCGCAACGGCGCCAACTCCGTCGCGCATGCCACCGCATTCGTCGCCGCGATACGCAGGTTATCCGCAGCCATCCACACCCACAAGCAGCTTCCCTCCCTGGACGCCGCCGCGCTCACACTCACAACCACCTCGTCCTTACCGGCGGCACTCTCATTGCTGGGCGAAGGCTCCTCCACCACATCCAACCCCTCGCCATGCAGCGCGGCGCGCACGGTCTCGGCCTCTACTCCCGACCCAAACTCCAAGAACACTGACGCCGTATAGCCGTGAAACACAGGTGCCTCGATCAATTGCAGCACAATCCTATCAGCCCCTTCGCCTCCCAACAGCGACCCAAGTTGCCGATGAATCGTCGCCCGCACCGTCTCTAGGCTCACCTTCGCGGCCTCACCCAGCGACGACACCAGGTTGAACGCAACCTGCGTATCGTAGACATCCTTCTTCAGCGGCTTAAACGCCAATAATCCAACCGTCTGCTGATGCAGTTCCTCCACCCCGGCGCTCCCGCACTCCGACGCTGGTCGCATCACGGTCGCAGCCATTCTCGTCAGCCCAAAAGCTTGCAGCCTCGCCTGCAGCATTCCCAGCATCACCGCCACCGGATGCGCCGGAACCAACGCCACCGTCGCCAAATTCGCAGCCGTTCCACCCTTCATACCGGCAGCACGCACCAGCACCTGTGGCTGCCCCTCCAGCGCTCCGGTCAGGTCGACAATACTCGCTCCCGCCTCATGAGCATTCTTCCAAAACGCCAGCGTAGTCGCCGCCTCTCCCGCAAAAAACGCCACGTCGATACCCGAAAACGCCTCTGCCGAGATGGGCTGAATGACCATCGCCTCTTCGCCCGCCGCAGTCATCTGCCCACCCGCTTCCTCCGCATCCAGAAGCGTCAAATCCCACACCACGGCGGTCGCTTTGCTCAGCTCTTCTGCCAACTCTTTGCCGAGCAGCGATGATGCTCCAACCACGGCTCCGCGCAATATTCTTCCAGCCATCTCAATCCTCTGCTTATCCCGCTGGTCTTCCGTTCACCATGAACGTCTCCAGCGATCCATCTCTTCACACCGCGCTCATGCGTCGTTCCCACGAGTACGCCAATCGAGCAGCTACACCGGACACCAGGTATCCCAGCGCAATCACCAACAACGCCACCTGGTCCCACTCCGCAATCACGCCAATCACCACCACCAGCACTACTAGCAACCGTCCCGGTTTGCGAGTCCCTACATCAATCTCCTTACCACTCCAGAAACGCCAGCTGCTCACCATCAGAAACCCTGTAAACGCCACCAGCGCCAGCCACACCAGCGCCAGCCACAGGTTATGGATGGGCGATCCACCCTCAAAATGGATCACCGCGGCCAGCACGCCAGCACCCGCTGGAATGGGCATTCCTACAAAATATTTGCGGCCCGGTCGCCCTGGATTCCGTGGCTGCGGATTCACGCTGATGTTGAACCGTGCCAGCCGGCACGCGCCCGAGATCAGAAACAGAAAGCACACCACCACCCCAAAGTGCATCACACGCGCTTCGATCTCCGGATGCAGCGACGGTGTCAATTGCCGCACGCCCCACAGATACGCCAGCAGGCTCGGCGCCACGCCGAACGTAATCACATCCGCCAGCGAGTCAAGCTCCTTGCCAAACGCACTGGACGTGTTCGTCATCCTCGCAATGCGGCCGTCCAGACCGTCAAAAATAATCGCAAACGCAATCGCCAGCGAGGCATGATCGAACGCCGCCGCAGCCAGCGCAGGGTTCGACATCACCGACCCGCGAATGCTCTGCATGATGATGTAGTACCCCAGCGCAATACTGCCCGAGGTAAAAAGCGA
Organism: Granulicella sp.; assembly: GCA_027452215.1. Taxonomy (GTDB): domain Bacteria; phylum Acidobacteriota; class Terriglobia; order Terriglobales; family Acidobacteriaceae; genus Granulicella. The sequence goes on from DAIDGQ010000039.1 coordinate 115,324, forward strand.
CGGCACCACATACATGCCCCGTCGCGCCGGTGACTGTCGAACTACCTCCTCCGCCTGGCTCATCCTCTCCGTCCGTCGGAGGACTTGGTCGACGCGTCCTCGGCATACCCAGGTAGCACACCCAGCACTGAACTCCCGCCCTTCACCCGATCCCCCGGCTTTACCCGCAACTCCACATCCGCCGGCATCAGGACATCCACGCGCGACCCAAACTTGATCATCCCCATCCGCTGTCCCCGTTCCACAATATCTCCCGTATGCACATCGCACACGATGCGTCGCGCCAGCAGTCCTGCGATCTGCTTGAAGCTCACGCTATGCGTCCCGTCATCGATCACAATCAGCGTCTGCTCATTCAGCACCGCCGACTCGGCATTCATCGCATTCAAAAACTGCCCCTCGCGATATTCCATCAGCGTAACCTTCCCGCTCATCGGAATGCGATTCACGTGGACATCAAACACGCTCAGGAAGATGCTCACCCGGAACCGGCTTCCCGCCGTAGTCTCAATCCACTCCGCCTCTTCCACCTTGCCATCGCCAGGAGAGACAATGATCCCCTGGCCGGTCGGAATCTCGCGCTGAGGGTCCCGGAAAAACCAGAGAAAAAAGGCAGCCAGCAATACCGGAATCGCCGTCAGGCTCACCCATTGCGTGCCCAGCCACACCAGCACTGCCACCACCATCAACGAAATTCCGTAGTAAAGACCATCCCGAACCATAGGCCACGATTATACCTTCGCAGCCCTCTCGCCCCTGCCAACCATTTCAGCCCGTGTACCTCCGCAGCCGAATCCCAACGCCTCCCTCACCGCAACGCGTTGCCCCGCAGCATCGCCGTCATCAGCACCGCATCCTCCACCGGCTCACGATAATACCCCCGCCGTCTTCCCATCTCGCAAAACCCCAGCTCCGCATACAGCGCCTGCGCCCCTTCACTCGACGCGCGCACCTCGAGCTCCATCCTCTCCGCCTCGCACTCTCGTGCCCACTCCATCGCAGCCCTGCAAACCGCTCTCCCCACGCCCTGCCGCCGAGCACCTTCCGCCACCGCAACGCTCTCCAACTCCGCCACCTCGAACGAGCAGCTCACCACCGCAAACCCCACAATCCCGCCATCACCCTCCACCAAAAAACATCTGCGCGCACTCCCGCTTCCCTCTCCATCCCCGAGCACGCCCAGCCACACACCTTCTCCCCACTGCGGAGCCTCCACACTCCCTCGCTCGATCGCAAGAATCGACTCCAGATCCCCTAACTCAGCACGCCGCACCCTCCACCCTGCCGCCCTCATCAAACCCCCGCGCCAGGAGCTCTGCCCGTCTCCCCCGGCTTGCGATAGATATCACTCTCTTCGCGAACATAGTTCGCATCCGTCAGCGACACGTCACTCCCACCCTCCCGCATCCTCCGCAACACAGCTCCCACCGCATCGCCCAAATGCAGCGAACGCAACACCGGCTTACACGCAGCAAGCCGCTCGATCAAACGTTCTTCTGCAACGATCAAAGCCCTCCCACCCGCCAGCCCTTCAACAGCATCCCCCGCGCAAAGCCACTCGCGAGCAGACCGCACCTCGCGGACATACAACTCGCCGCGCCCTGCATCCAGCGCCACCAGCCCTTCCTTCAGCGCGGCCGCGTCCGCCAGCACCTCCAGCCGGGACACCGCGGCCATCCGCAGCCCCGCCGCCTCGCACAGCCCCTTCGCCGTCGCCAGTCCCGCGCGCATTCCTGTAAACGATCCCGGCCCGTTCACCACCCCGACCGCGTCCAACTCCGCCAGCCGCCAGCCCACCTGCTCCAGCAGCCTCCGTACCGCCGACACAATCTGCGCCGAAGCGCTCCCCCGCGCCACATCCTCCGACGCCACCACTTGCGCCCCCACACTCAGCACCACACCCGCCGTCTCCCCGCAAGTGTCGATTAACAGCAGCCGTTCCGTCGCACTCATCAGCGTCTCCACCCTCCGAGCATACCTCGCCCACAGCTCGAAGGGTGGGCCGCCTTACTCCGTCGCTGCCAGCACCTCTTCGCGAACCTCTTCGTCCTGGACCACTTCGTTCACTGTCTTCGGCAGAGCAATCTCCAGCACGTCTTCAATCCGAGAAGCGTAGTGGATCGTCACGCCTTCAATCTGCTCAGCCGACAAGTCCTCTTCGACATTCGCCTTCACATCGATCGGTAGAATCACATCGCGAACGCCCGCCCGTTTGGCCGCAAGAAACTTCTCCTTGATGCCGCCCACCGGAAGCACATTCCCGCTCAGCGTAATCTCTCCCGTCATCGCCAGCAGAGGATGGATCGGACGATCAAGCAGCAGGCTCACCAACGCCGTCGCCATCGTCACGCCAGCACTCGGCCCGTCCTTCGGAATCGCTCCCGCGGGAACATGGATATGCAGATCAATGTCCTTCAGCACATCGTCGTCCAGCCCCAGCGAAAGTGCATTCGACCGCACCCACGTCAGCGCCGCCTGCATCGACTCCTTCATCACGTCGCCGATCTGCCCGGTCATCGTGAATCCGCCCTTGCCCTTCATCTTGTTGGCCTCGATAAAGAGCACGTCGCCTCCCGCCGGAGTCCACGCCAGACCAACCGCCACACCTGGCCGCTTCGTCCGTTCGGCGATCTCCGTATCCACGCGAACCTTGATGCCGCCAAGGAACTCATGCACTACCTCGGGCGTCACCACCAGCTTCTCGGTGCGTCCCTCCGCAACCTGCCGAGCCGTCTTCCGGCACACCGTCCCGATCAACTGCTCCAGCCGGCGAACTCCGGCCTCACGCGTATAGTGCCGCGCAATCAGGCCCACGCTCTCCGTCGGAAACTCGATCAGCGGCTCCTGCCCTTCCTTCACGTCGATCCCGTTTTCCTTGATCTGCCGCGGAATCAAATACCGCTCCGCGATATTCACCTTCTCCTCTTCCGTATACCCCGTTAGCTCGATAATCTCCATGCGATCGAGCAGTGGAGCCGGAATCGTATCCAGCTGGTTCGCCGTGCAGATAAACAGCACCTTGCTCAAGTCGAACGGCTGATCCAGGTAGTTGTCGCGGAACGTATTGTTCTGCTCCGGATCCAGCGTCTCGAGCAGCGCGCTCGCCGGATCGCCGCGGAAGTCTCTCCCCAGCTTGTCAATCTCATCCAGCATGAACACCGGATCATTCACCTCGACCCTCTTCAGGTGCTGAATAATCTGTCCCGGCAGAGCTCCGATATACGTCCGCCGATGCCCGCGAATCTCCGCCTCATCGTGCATGCCGCCCAGAGAAATCCTTGAGAACTTCCTCCCCAGCGCCCGCGCAATCGACCGTCCCAGCGACGTCTTACCCACTCCCGGAGGCCCCACGAAGCAAAGGATCGGCCCCTTCATATCCGGCTTCAACCGCCGCACACTCAGGTAGTCCAGAATCCGGTCCTTCACCTTCTTCAGGCCATAGTGGTCCTCATCCAGAAACTCCTTGGCCTTCTTGATATCCACTCCCTCAGACGAGCTCTTCGACCAGGGCAGCACTGCCAGCCACTCCACATAGTTCCGCGTCAGCGAGTAATCCGCCGCCGCCGGATTCATCCTCGCCAGCCGCGCCAGCTCCTTCAGCGCGTCCTTCTTGGTCTCTTCCGGCATGCCCGCGGCTTCAATCTTTTCCTTCAGATCCGCAACGTCCTTCTGCGTCTCATCCAGGTCGCCCAGCTCCTTCTGGATCGCCTTCATCTGCTCGCGGAGATAGAAATCCCGCTGCGACTGCTGCACTGAATCCTGCACCTCGCTCTGGATCTTGTTGCGCAGCTGCTGCACTCCCAGCTCCTTCGCCAGGTGACCGTTCAGCATCTCCAGCCGAGCCTTCACATCCGCCGTCTCCAGCAGCTCCTGCTTCTCCGCCGTCGTCAAAAACGGAAGGCTCGCCGCAATAAAATCCGCCAGCCTTGATGGCTCATCGATATTCAACGCAATCGTTTGCAAATCATCCGACAGCGTCGACGACGACGTCACAATCTCCTGAAACTGCGCCAGCACATTCCTCTGCAGCGCCTCAGCCTCCGGCGTCCGCTCCGGAGCCTTGTCCTCCAGCGAGCTATACTCCGCCGTCAGAAACGGCTGCGTCTGGCTGAACTCCCCCAGCTTCACCCGCTCCATCCCCTCCGTAAATACAAAGAGGCTCTGGTTCGGCATCTTCACCACTTTATGAACCGTCGCGCGCGTCCCAATCGCGTGCAGATCTCCTCCCTCCGGGGCATCCTGCCGCGCATCCCGCTGCGCCACCACCAGGATCGTCTTCTCCTCCCCCAGCGACTGGATCAGTTGGATCGAGCTCTCCCGGCCCACCGTCAGCGGCAGCACTGCATGTGGGAAAAGCACCGTATCCCGCACTGGAAGAACAGGATACGATTTCGCCCTGCCCTCGGTCCCGCCCGTCCTGCCGCTCGACCTGATCACGCTTACAAATTCAGTAGCCATAATTGAGTGTCCTTCTATCAACTTTCTTGAATAGGATGCACTAGGATATGCGTTCGATGCAACCCTTTTTGCTCTCCCCTCATCTCCGGGCCCGAACGTCGTTAGCGTCCCTCTCCTCATCGGCGAAGCCGCCGCTTCCATCAGTCCTCGCCCCCGTCCCACCCGGCCCGACGAACTGCGAATCCCCCGACACCCTCAAACTTCAATCAATAAGATGCCAGCCCGTCCACTCTCAGAAGCCCAAATTCCCGGATATTTACGACTCCATTGCAACCCGACCCGCAAGCCGTTACGCTAGTACCTGCTGCGGGAGTGGTGAAATGGCAGACACGCAGGTCTTAGAAGCCTGTGCCGTAAGGCGTAGGGGTTCAAGTCCCCTCTCCCGCACCAAAAGGTCATAGCAACGCGCAAGCAACGGTGGGGGTTCAAGTCCCCCCTCCCGCACCAAAAGGTCATAGTTACGCGCAAACAACATTAGGGGTTCAACCCCCACATCCCTCCACTCTCCAGGACCCCATGAGCCAGACCATCACCCAGCCCGACAACACCCGCATCACCATCGATAAATCCGCCGACTACCGCGACACCTACGCCAACAGCGTCCAGGTCCGCCTCTCCATCTGGGACTTCTTCCTGGTCTTCGGCACCATCGACCAGCAGGCCCCCGACCAGGTCCGCGTCGAAAACTTCCAGGGCATCTACCTCAGCCCCCAGCAGGCCAAGGCCCTCTCCAACGTCCTCAGCCACAACGTCGCCCAGTACGAGCAGACCTTCGGCACCATCTCCCTGGAAGGCCCCGGAGTCCAGCACTTCGACGTACCCGGCAACGGCCCCGTCCACTAACTCTCGTGGAGCCTCCCACCCATCGTCTGCGAGCAGCCGCTAACTCCCTGGCGGCCGCCCCCTCCGCGCTCCTCTTCGCCCTCTTCTTCGCAGCCGTCGCTCTCACCCACCTCACCCTACTTCGCCTTCCCTACTTCTGGGACGAAGGAGGCTACTACATTCCCGCCGCGCTCGACTTCTACCACACCGGCCAGATCATCCCCCACTTCACCAACGCCCACCCTCCCCTTCCCAACATCCTCCTCGGCACCCTCTGGCATCTCGTCGGCTACCACATCCTCGCGACCCGCCTGCTCATCTCCGCCTTCGCCGCCGCCGCACTGCTGGCCATCTTCCGCCTCACCCAGCGTCTACTCGACGCCCCCGCCGCCGTCGCCGTAACCCTCCTCACCGCCACCTACCCCATCTGGTTCGCGCAAAGCACCCTGGCGCATGCCGACATCGTAGCCGCAGCCTTCACCCTCTGGGCCTTCGCTCTCTACCTCCCCGCGCGAGGCGCCCCAACTCTCCGCCAGCAGCTCTCTATCGCCGCGCTCTTCTCTCTCGCCGCGCTCTCTAAAGAAACCGCCATCGTCCAGCCCGCAGCCCTCGCCGCGCTCGAGCTCTTCCTCCTCCTCCGCAATCTCCGAAGCCCTGACCTCCATAGCCCAGACCTCCGCCGCCAGCATATCGCCTGGATCGCGACCCTCGCCTTCCCCCTCCTGCCGCTCGTCGCCTGGTTCGCCTACCACCATCACGTCACCGGCTTCACCTTCGGCAACCCCGAATACCTCCGTTACAACGCCACCGCCAACCTCACCGCCGCACACATCCTCCAGGCCCTCCGCTTCCGCTTCCTCCACCTCTTTTGGCAGCGCAATATCTGGCTCCCTCTCCTCTTCGCCGCCGCCAGCCTCTTCCTCCCCCGCCGAGCCGACGCCCCCAATACCCTCACCTCCGCCACCCTCCGCGTCATCGCCGTCCTCATCGCAGCCAACTGGCTCGCCTTCTCCATCCTCGGAGGAGCTCTCCTCACCCGCTATCTCCTTCCCATCTATCCCCTCATCCTCCTGGTCTGCGTCAACATCTGGAGAACCCGCACCCACTGGGCTCCCGCCTTCACCGCCCTCACCGCCGCGGCCTTCCTCAGCGCCCTCTGGCTCAACCCTCCCACCTCCTTCGCGCCGGAGGACAACCTCACCTACCGCGACATGATCGTCGTCGATCAGGAGGCCATCGACTTCGTCGCCCAGCACTATCCCAACGCCACCATCCTCACCGCCTGGCCCGTCGCCGCCGACGTCTTCCGCCCCGAGCTAGGCTACGTCCAGCGTCCCCTCAAGGCCATCTCCATCGAAGACTTCACAGTCCCCCAGATTCAAAAAGCCGCCAAGGAATCCAACCGCTACGACACAGCCATCGTCTTCACCACGCACTTCGTCACACCCTCTTTCCGCCGCTATCTGATGGCCCACCCCAACTCCAGCCGGGGCCGCGAGTTCGCCGCCACCCGCGACCTCACACCCACCGAAATCGCCGCCCTCCTCGGAGGCCAGATCGTCTGGCAGGACGACCTCCACGGCGAATGGGCCGCCGTCCTCCGCTTCAACCGCTCCTACGATGCCAGCCTAGAGCCCCCCTCCAACCAGCACCTTCCAATCCATAGCTATTAGCTAGAAGCCAGAAGCCAGAAGCTAAAAGCTGCTCCTACCTCCCACCCGTCTCATTCCAAAGAAACCCCAACTCATCGGCCATATCGTTGACCAGCTGGTCCACGCTAACGCCCGCGCTATGCCCTGCCTTCACGTCATAGTGCAGCAGCACCGGCCGCCGCTCGTCCTCCGGCTCAGCCATCACGGTAGCCTGCATCAGCGCCGCCATCTTCCGAGCATGTAGCGGAGCCACCCGCGTATCGCTATCCCCGGTAAAGAACATGATCGCCGGATACCTCACCCCGGCCCGCACATTCTGATACGGCGAATACTTCAGAATGTAGTCCGCCTGCTCCGGCTTCTCCGCCGACCCATACTCCGTAGTCCACCACCGCCCCACCAGAAACTTTTGATACCGGCTCATATCCAGCAGCGGATACCCGCACAAAATCGCTCCAAACAAATCCGGTCGTTGCGTCATCGACGCCCCCATCAGCAGCCCGCCATTCGACCTCCCCGTAATCGCAAACCGCTTCGTCGTCGTGTACTTGTTTGCGATCAAATACTCCGCCGCCGCAAACCAGTCATCAAACACATTCTGCTTATGCTCAAACATCCCAGCCTTGTGCCACGTCTCACCGTACTCCCCGCCACCACGCATGTTCGGCAGAGCAAAAAATCCTCCTTGCTCCATCCACCACGCATACTTCGCACTGAAGCTAGGCGTTTCCGAGATCAAAAAGCCACCATACCCCGTCATCAGCAACGGAGCCGTCCCATCCATCTTCAAGCCCTTGCGTCCCGCGATAAACATCGGCACGCGCGTCCCATCCTTCGACGTATAAAAGACCTGCTTCACCTCATACTTGTCCGCATCGAACGGCACCTTCGACCGGTCCCACACCGTCGCCTTCCCCGCCGCAATGTCATACCGGTAAATTGTCGGAGGCACCGTGAACGACGAGAACGTATAGAACCCCACCTTCGAATCCGCACGCCCCCGCACCACGCTCCCCGTCCCAATCGTAGGATAAGCAATCGCCCCAACCTCCTTCGCCGGCCCCGACTCCGGAAGCGAATAAATCGTAGTCTCCGACTTCACATCCACCAGCCGCCCCACAAACATCTTCCCGCCCGCAATCGACACCGCATCGATCGGGCTCTTCCCCTCCGCCACCACCACCGGCCAGCTCTTCGTCGTCGGATCGCCAAAGCTCGCCCGCAACACCTTCCCATTCGGAGCCCCCAGGTCCGTGCTCACAAACATCCGGTCGCCGTCCATGTGCAACTGGAACCGCGACTCAACTCCAAACACCAGTGGCTCCAGCCCAGCCCCCGGCTTGCGCAGATCCTGCAGCAAAATATCCTCGCGCGTCGACGGCACACCATGCCCAATCGTCACCACCAGCCAGTGCCCGTTCTCGCTCGCCCGGCAGCCCACCAAATCCAGCGGCCCCAGCGTCTCGCCCCTGTAGCTCCCTCCAAACACCTGCACATCCTTATCCGCCGTCGTCCCCATCGCGTGCGCAAACACCGCAGCCCCGCCATTCGCCAGGATCTTCGCGTAGTACAGCGTCTTCCCACTCAGTCCAAACCCGCTATACCGAGCCAGCGGCAGCTCATCGCTCAGGTCCTTCCTCGCCTCCACATCCAGCACGCGGACGGTCTCTTCATCGGCTCCACCATGCCGCACGCCATACACCAGCACCTTCCCGTCCGACGAAATATCCGCGATGCTCACCGACGCATTTCCATCCGCGCTCAGCGTCCCCGCATCGACCAGCTTGATCTCCGCTCCCTCCAGCCCCACGCGGTAATAGATCGAAGCCTGGTTCTCCGCCGCCAGCCGCTTCGTATAGAAGAACCTCCCGTGCTCCTCCATCGGCACACTCACCTGGTCCACCCGCGACAACTCCGTCAGCCGCGCCACCAGCCTCTCCCGCAGCGGCTTGATCTGCGCAAAATAGCTGTCCGTATACTCCGTCTCCGCAGCAATAAAAGCCCGAGTATCCGCAGCCTTCTGGTCCTCCAGCCAACGATAGTTATCCGTTATCTCATACCCGCCCACGACCTCCGTCACCGCCTTCACCGCCACCACCGGAGGAGCTCCCAGCACCACGCCATTGTCTCCATGAATTGCCACCGTCTGTGCTCCCACCTGCATCACGCAACCACCCAACACCACACTCATCAGCGCAGAACCGAATCGCATCGCACGTCTCCTGAAAAAATTCCGATGCACCCACTCTATCGCACAACCACCACCCGCCCGCGCTACTCCTTCAGAGGAGCCAGCAGCTGGTGATACACCCACGCATCCACACCCGGCCCATAAAACTCTTCCGCCAGATGCGAGCGTGTAAACCCCGCACTCTCATAAAACCGAATCGCCGCATCGTTCCCTGCGAAGACATGCAGCACCAGCGCCGTGCACGCATCCATGCGAGCCTGCCGCTCCGCCTCGCGCATCAGCACCCCCGCAATCCCTCTGCGCCGCTGCGCCGGTTCCACATCCAGCGTAATGATGTACCCCGTCCGCCCCTCGTCTCCCACTTCCACATGCAGGATCACGAATCCCACCAGCGCATCGCCCTCTTCAGCGACGACCACCCTCGCCTTCTTCGCCTCCGCAAACCGCCGCATCGCCCCACGCGTAAAACGAAACGGCCGCTCGAAGCACACCACATCCAGAGCATGCATCGCCTCGAGATCGTCTGCCTGGTACCCCCGCAGCCTCAAGACCTTCGCCTAAACCGCAACGGTAAAGCTATCTTCGCTCCGCGTCACCGCACGGTACAGCGTGTCCCGTTCAAACGGCACACGTCCCGCCTCGGTAATCAGCCGCACCAGGTCCTGCCTCCGCAACCCCTGCGGAGTATTCGCTCCCGCATCGTGATAGATCTTCTCCTCAACCACCGTTCCGTCGATATCATCCGCACCGAACCGCAGCGAAATCTGCGCCATCTTCGGAGTCACCATCTGCCAATAGCTCTTGATGTGCGAAAAGTTATCCAGCATCAACCGGCTCACCGCAATCTGCCGGATATCCGTCAGCCCACTCGACTTCGGAAGATGCCCCAGCGCCGTGTTATCCGGATGAAAGCTCAGCGGAATAAACGTCTGGAATCCGCCCGTATCATCCTGCACCCCGCGCAGCTTCAGCAGATGATCCACGCGGTCTTCATCATTCTCGATATGTCCATACAGCATCGTCGCGTTCGACCGCAGCCCTGCCTTGTGTACCAGTCGCGCCGTCTCCAGCCACTCTCCGCCATCAATCTTGTGGTCGCAGATGATATGCCGCACCCGGTCCGCAAAAATCTCTGCGCCGCCCCCCGGGCATGAGTCCACACCCGCCGCCTTCATCCGCTCAATCGCCTCAGCAATCGATATCTTCCCAATCTTCGCGAGGAACGAAATCTCCACCATCGTGAACGCCTTGATATGCACCTGCGGATAGCGCTCCTTCAGCCCTCGCACCAGGTCCATGAAGTATTCAAACGGCAGATCCGGATGCAGTCCCCCGACAATATGGAACTCCGTCACCGCCTCGGTCAGTCCCTGCCCCGCCGTCTCCCAGGCCTCTTCCAGCGCCATCGTGTACGTATCCGCTTCGCCCTTCTTGCGGCCAAACGCGCACAGCCTGCAAGACGCCACGCAGACGTTCGTCGGATTGATGTGCCGGTTGACATTGAAGTACGCAACATCCCCATGCATCCGCTCGCGCACCAGGTTCGCCATCCAGCCCACCGCCAGAATGTCGCCACTGCGATACAGCGCAAGGCCATCGTCGAAGCTCAGCCGCTGCCCAGCCTCCACCTTCCGCGCAATCGGCTCAAGCGCAGGATCATCAGTCTGAAAGGAGTGGCGCGGAGTGGAGGTCAGTGAAATAGCGTCCATATCTCACTATTCTATTCCCGTTGCAAACGGTCCACCACGTCGTCGCCTTACTTTCCCTCGCTCGCGTGCATGTTGCCAAAACTCGAGTCCACCATCTTCGGCTGCACCACGATCCCGTCATACAGCGTCGCTCCCAGCAGGTGGTCGCCCACCGGCCTCGCGAACCGCAGCTTCCATCCCGTGTCCCAATAAGAAATCTTGTAGTCCGGTAGCTGCACCGCAAAGATCATCGTCGACACCGACGTCGTCAGCAGCATCCTGTCTCCCGCCGCATCGTAGTAGATCCCGTCCACCTGCGGAGTCAACAAATTATGCACCTGGCTCCAACTCCCGCCGCGGTTCGACGAGTAGAACACGCCCTCGCGACCTCCCACCCACAGCGTATTCCGTCCATCCACCGCCACCGCCGCAATCTGCGTCAGCTCCGCCGGCAGCGCCACCGGCTCCCACTTCACTCCGCCATCCACAGACAGCTCAATCCTCTTCAGCCCCGCCGCCATCAGCACATTCTTCTGCAGCGCAAAGAACCTCACCTCGCCCATATCCACCGAAGGAACCAGCGACCATCCGATCCCATCATTTCGGCTCCGCAGCAATCCCTCCGACGTCCCCGCATACGTGGTCAGGCTGCCATCCTGCACCAGCGCATACACCACCGCATCAATCGTCGACGGAGCCCCAGTCCCTCCCTGCGACTGCAACCGAACCTCGTGCACCGGCTTCCGTCCCTTCGCCGCTTCCTTCAGCAACGTGCCCGAGTCCGTCCACACTCCATCCTGCAATCTGAAAATTCCATGCGTCGTTCCTGCCAGCATCGTGCCCGCCGGCGTCGCAGCCAGGCTGTACACATCGCGTCCACCCAGCCCCACGCTCTGCTGCCTCCAGCGAGCTCCCCCGTCCAGGCTCTGGAACACCCCGCCCGCGTCCTTATCGTTCACCACACCCGCATACAAGCTCGCCGGATGGTTCGGGTCCGCAGCATACGCCACCACCTGCCGCGCCGAAAATCCAGTGTTCGACTCATGGAAGCTAGCCGCAAAATCCTCGCTCCGCAGCACCCCTCCGCGGTCCGTCGCCAGCAGCACATGCCCGGAGTTATGCGGGTCCACATACACATCATTAATAATCACATCCGACCCCGTCAGCCGGTCCCACACATGTCCGGCATCCAGTGTCCGGTACAGTCCCTCCGTCGTTCCCGCGTACACCGTCTGCAGATGTTCCGGATCCTGTTCCAGCTTCCTCGTCCTACGCGCCGACGACGGAATCCCCTCCACCTTCTTAAACTCCATCGCCGCATTCACGCTCTTGTAAATTCCCGAGCAGGCACTCGCATACACCGTCTCCGGATGCGCCGGATCGATGACAATCGAAAACACATCCGAGTCCTCAATGATTCCGCGCTTGATATTCACCCAGTGCGCACCGCCATCCACCGTCTTCCACGGCAGGTGCCACGTCCCCGCATAGATAATCCGTGCATCGCGAGGGTCAATCGCCAGCGACTCAATCTCGTGAATCTCCGTGCTCCCCACCGGGCTGATCTGCGTCCAGTGCAGGCCGTTGTCCGTACTCCGAAACACTCCCTGCAACGTCCCCGCAACCAGCAGGTTCGGGTCTGACGCCGCGCGGGCCAGCGCCAGCACAGACTGGCCATGCATCCCCGCCACGTCCGTCCAGCTCCGTCCGCCATCTTCGCTGATAAAGATTCCGCCATCGGGGTGATCCGCAATCCACGCTCCCACCACCAGCCGCCGAGGGTTCCTCGCGTCCGGAATAATCTGATCGATCACCAGGTCATTCCGCCGCCCCAGCTGGCTCAACCGCATCCAGGTCTCGCCCCCGTTATGCGACTCGTAGATCCACCCATTCGCCGACCCCAGGTAAATATGCTTCGAGTCTCCCGGATCAGCCGCAAACGAGCGGGCATCTCCTCCGTACGGCCCCAGCGGAAACCAGGGCACCGCATGCAGAGAAGCGGCCATTCCAGACCAGATCAACAGCGAGACAAAGAGACTTTTTACCTTCAGAGTGTTCAAACGCTTCAACAGACGGCTCCTGTCCATAGCCTACCCCAGACTACTCTGGAGACACTACGGAGCTAATCGTGAGTTACCACGCAAGGTTCGCTCCTCCGCCCGTCCTCCGCGACCCGGGCCAACCTCCCCGAACTCCGCTCCGGACAGACAATGGCCGGCTGGGATCTCTCCCAGCCGGCCATCGCGCACCTTGCTTCGCTACTTATTGCAAGTGACTGATACTACTTCTTTGCGTGATGATGCTTGGTACCGAGCGCCTTGCGGGGCACTGCCTTCACGGCCGTCTCATCCACAGGGGTGAGGCCAGTCGTATCCAGCGTTGCGCCTGCAGGAATCAGGGTCGTCTCAACGGAGTTCGTACCCGCGGTTCCGGTGTAGACCGAGATGTTCGACGGATCCAGACCCTTCTCCGTTACCAGGTACGCCTTCGCGTTCACAGCCCGCTCAGCAGCATTCTTCGTGGTTGCCTTGGCTGCAAGCTCTTCCTTGCGCGCCGTCTTCTTCCCGTGAACCTTCACCGGCTCCGAGTTGCCGACAACCGCCAGCTTGGCAGTCGTATCGCGCTGCTCGCTCAGGGTGATGTCGTCAAGGCAGGCCTTGGCTTCATTGTCGACGCGGGTCGGGCGAGCCTTATCCTTGTCAAACGTGATAGCGCAAAGCTGCTTGGTTACAGGTGCCGGAGGAGGAGGAGGAGCATTCAGCGTCACAGACGTCTGCTGCGATGCCGTCTGACCCTTGTCGTCCACTACGTTGCAGGTGACCGAGATCGTCGTGCCAGGTGCCGCACCGGTCGTCGACAATGTCGCCGTTCCCGTGTTGCCGCTGATCGTTCCAGCCGTTGAGCTGTAGCTGTAGGTCAGAGGACGGTTCTGTGGGCTATTCCCTGCAGCCGTGATCGTAACCGGATCACCCGAGTTCACCGTGGTTGGGTTCGCCGAGCAGGATACCGTCGGTGGGTCGAATGCCTTGACCGTGAAGGGAGTCGTGCAATCCGCGTACATGCCTGGCTTCGGACCCTGCTCAACATGACCCTTGACCGTATAAGTGCCGGCAGAGAGCGTCTTCGTGTCAACATTCGCAACGTTCGAATCGCCCGTCACCGTGCCGCCATCAGCCGACCACTTGTAGGTCGCAGGCTTCTTCGCGCGAAGATCCGTCGCTGTTCCAGTGATCGTCACAGGATCTCCCGGATAGATCGCACCGGTAGGAGCCGTCACAGCGCAGGAGTACTTCACTGGAGGAGGAGGAACGACGCTGCCAAGGTGCCACAGCAGACCCGTGCTCAACTCCGCACCATTCAGATTCGCGCGTCCACCCTGCAGGAAGGAGGATGGATCCGCAGGACCGAAATCGATATGCGTGTAGCGATAGTCCGCCTCGAAGAGGCGCAGTCCGATGTGATGGTTGAAGAACGGCAGATCGTAATCCATGCCGCCGCCGGCCAGCAAGCCTACACCCCAGGTATAGGGGTTATAGCCCACGCCACCCGGATTGTTCGGGCCGACTCCGCGAACCCCACCCGCCATGCCATGCGCGAACAGCGTGTAGTTCTGCAATGGCATACGGAAAATTGGTCCAGCATAATATCCGTAGAAACCATCACCATTACCGTTCGGATTCGCAATCATCGCGACTTCGCCACCGAAATGCCGGTTGAAATAATAGGCTCCACTGCCGATCGCACCCTCATCCACGGATCCGAACTGCTCACCCGATGGCTTATTCTCGCTGTGCAGACCGTAGTAAGAATATCCGGTAAAGATATCAACCCGCGAGGGGTTGGGAGCATTTGGCAGCGTAGTCTGAGCACTAATGCTGGCTACTCCAAAACTGACCGCACATGCAGCCAATAAAAAACGGCCGGTATTGCGAAAAGGGCGATAAGACATTCGACGATCCTCCAAATAAAACCTGATAAGTTGTGCTTTCTGCGACTACTGCGAACCATAGCCGCATAGCTGTTCCCTACGATCAATCCCCTAAAGTGTAACGCGGATGTTCCATGTAACTACAAAAATCTTTTCCTGGTTACACCCGCGTACCGATAGAATCACCTGCAACAATTACTGCAAACAACACGTTCCAAAACTTCGTGACACTTCTTCAAACCGCTCCTTGTGCCGCAAACCAGACGCCTCTTCCTCTCGCCTAATCCAGATTCAGAGTCTGCCGTATCGTTCCCCGACTCGCCTGAATCTTCTCCTGCAACAGCGTGATCGCATACAGCAACTGCTCCGGCCTCGGAGGACATCCCGGCACATACACATCCACCGGAATCACCTGGTTCACGCCTTGCAGCAGCGCATAGTTGTTGAACACGCCTCCCGAGGTAGCGCACGCTCCCATCGAGATCACCCACTTCGGCTCCGGCATCTGCTCATACAGCCGCCGAATTACCGGTGCCATCTTCTGCGATACCCTCCCCGCAATAATCATCAGGTCGCTCTGTCGCGGCGACGGCCGAAATACCTCCGCGCCAAACCTCGCAATGTCATATCGAGATCCGCCCATCGACATCATCTCAATCGCGCAGCACGCCAGCCCGAACGTCATCGGCCATACAGAATTCTTCCGCACCCAGTTGATCGCCGCATCCATCGAGGCCAGCACCACGCCCTCTGGCTGCTCGTTGCCCCAATTCACCTCATCCAGCTTCTCGCGATTCTTTCCAAAGCTGTCCAGCGTGCCAAAGATGTACCGGTCGTTGCGCTGCGGAACCGCAGTGGGCCGACCGTCTGCTGTTGTCTGGTTTGCATTCTGACTCATAGCCGTAAGTATACGTTCCTCAGGACCTCTAGCTCCACAGCCTCTTCAATTCACTCCGGTCTCGGTGCTTGCTGGCAACCTGCCGTACTACCCGGATCTCAATATCGTTTCAATACCGTTGACGTGGTTTATACGATGCCGTTTCACCTCAGCCGGTTGGTTTCGTGCAAAAACTTATCCTGGGAAAATAGGACCAGACAACACCGAATTCATCCGCGGCTATTCTCCTCAATCGCCGCCAGCAGCGCAGCCCGCAGACCCTCCTCCTGCTCCTGCGTCAGCCGCCTCCCTTCGCTCGTCAGGTAGAACACATCGATCGCCGTCTCTCCCTCCGTATCCACCAGCGCGACCTCCACGTTATAGCCCAGTTCGCTCACCGTCGCGCTGATCGCCCGCAGCAGTCCCGGAATATCCTGCGCCACCACCTGCAGCAGCGTACTGTGCGACGACGCCGTTCCATCGAACTCGATCTTCGTCTCCACCACCACCCTCGGAGCCTTCCGCTTCCCTCGCCTCCGTCCGCTCAGCAGCTTCTCCACCGAGCTCCTGCCCGCCACCAGATCCCGCACGCTCGACACAAAACGCTCCCGCTCGCTCTCATTCAACTCCAGCGTCCGAAACGTATCCGTAAACCGAAAACTGTCCACCACCACGCCCGCCTCATTCGCGAACGCATCCGCCGTCACCACGTTCATCCCCCACGCCGCCAGTGCCGCCGCCATGCCCGCAAACAGTCTCGGACGGTCCTGCGTCACCAGCGTAATCTCGCTCACCGTAGACGCCGCCTGCTTCGACCCATGCTGGAACGCCACCTGGAACGGCTCCTCCGCAAAATGCTGCGTCATCTCAAAGTGTTGCCGCATCGTCTCCGGCGAGCGAGTACTCACGTAGCGCTCCGGAAATCCCTCCAGAAACTGCTCCACTGCCGCCTGCCTTCCCGGCACAAGCGAGAGCACCCGGGCGATCTTCTCGTCCTTCCTCCAGCCTCCGCCCAGCGCCCCTCCGGCCACCCTCGTATGCACCCGCTCTTCGTCCACATTCCGGTCCAGCTGGTTCGCCGTCGCCATCCACAGCCGCCACAGGTTCTCCGCCTTCCACGGAGTTAGCGCATCCGGATTCACCGCCGCAATATCCGCATACGTAAACAGCGTCAGCATCCGCAGCGACTCATGCGTCTGCACCTTCCCCGCGAACGCCCTCACCGTCTCAGCGTCAAAAATATCCCTCCGCAGTGCAGCCGACATCTCCAGATGCGTCTCAATCAGCCGCATCACCAGCCCCGCGTCATACGCATCCATCTCCAGCCGGTCCAGCACGCTTTGCGCCATCCTCGCGCTCTCCACCGAGTGGTGCTCCGTCGCGCGTCCCTTGCCCGTATCGTGCATCAGGGCCGCCAGATAAAGCAGTCCCGGATTCTGCAGCTCCCGAATCATCGTCCCAAACTTCACCCTCCAATCCGGAGCTCCCTTGCCCGGATCCTCCTCCAGCCCATGCAGCGTATCGATCAGCACAAACGTGTGCTCATCCACCGTGTACCGGTGATACGCATCCCGTATCACCAGCGCATCGATCCCGTGGAACTCCGGCACAATCACATCCAGCACGCCCAGCGTATGCATCGCCCGCAGCGCCACCCCCGCCCGCTCTCCCGTCAGGATCGCCGACAACTGCCGCCACAGCCCCGGCCCCTCTTCCAGGTTCGCCGACAGCATCGGTATCGCATTCGCAATCCTCTCCTCGCTCGCATACGACAGCCTCGCCCCCGTCTCCGCCATCGCCGCAAACGCCGCCAGCACCACCTCCGGCTCATGCGCCGCATCTGCACCGCTCGCCGACGTCGCCTTCAACTCCAACACCCCGTCCCGCAACAGGTATCCCGCCCGCTCCGGAACCCGTATCCGTCGCACTCCTGTCTTCGACTCCACCTTCAATCCCGCATCCGCCGCCTCTCGCAGCAGGCACCGCTCCACCACCCTCGCATGCCGAAAATACGCCCGCATCCAGTACGCCGCGTCCACCCTGTCCTGCGACTGCCCCGTCAGCCCGATCCTCCGCTGTGCCGCCGCATCCTGCGCCTGCCAGTCCAGCGTATTGTCGTCCCGCTCATGCCGATAGTGCAGAAAGCACCGCACCGCCGCCAGGAACGCCACGGCCTCCCCAAACTCATCCCAACTCTGCGCGCCCCCCATCTCGCCCTTCCCCTGCGAGCTCCCCGCCTCACCCGCGCGTCGGCTCAATCCCCGCAGCCAGTGGCACACATTCGCATCCCGCAATCCGCCCGGGCAGTCCTTGATGCTCGGCTCCAGGTGAAACAGCGTGTCCCCATACTTCGAGTGCCGCTCCCTCGTCAGCTCCGCGAGCGCCACCGCAATCGCCTTCGAGTCCTTTGCCCGCAGCTTCGCCACCGACTTGTCCCGCAGCTTCACAAACACCGCGTCATCCCCGCCAATCTTCCGCAGGTCTAGCAGCGACAGCGCAAACTCCGGATTCACCGCATCCAGCCGCTCACACTCCCCCGGTGGCCGCGTCGTCAGCGACACCTGCAGCCCGCAGTCCCACAGCGATTGCGACACCCTCCGGATCGCATCCTTCGCCAGCTTCTCCGCGCCCTTCTCCACGCAGAACATCAGGTCCACATCCGAGTACGGAAACAAATGTCCCCGCCCGAATCCCCCAATCGCCGTCACAGCCACGCCCGCGCCCAGCTTAGGATTCGCCTTGACCTCTTCGTTCCAGAACCGCAGCACCAGCTCATCCACCAGCGCCGCGCGTGCCGACGCCGCCTTCAGCCCATCGCCGCTCAGCTCAAAGCCGCGACGAATCTCCACCATCCGCCGCTCATAATCTCCGCGCGCCATTGCGCCCAACGTAGGATTGCCCCCACCGCCGCCACCACCGTCTCCGCTGTTGGATATCAAGATCGTCGTTGCCCCCCTTGGCGTCTGTCCAAACACTGCTTTACGGTGCGTCTTCTCAACCTGACCCGCGGATTCCTTCCCGCGGGACTGTGGATAGACCCCTGCATTTGGCTCTTGTCGGTGCTTGTCTCCTATCTTACTGCGTACTTCTCTGGTTTCTGGAAAGCTTATTACAGCGCAATCTCTCCGCGCTCATCGTTCCGTATCCGTATCGCCTCATCGATCGTCGACACGAAGATCTTTCCATCTCCAATGCGACCCGTCCTGGCGGCTCCGATAATGGCGTCGATCGCCTTGTCCTTCATCTCATCGGTCACCACCAGCTCCAGCTTGATCTTTGGCAGCAAATCAACCGCATACTCTCTGCCGCGATAAAACTCCGTGTGGCCCTTCTGCCGTCCATGGCCGCGAGCCTCGAAGATCGTGATCCCCGAAATCCCTGCCTCTACCAACGCATCCTTTACTGCATCCAGCTTCGAAGGCTGGATCACTGCTTCAATCTTTTGCATCTGCTGCCTCTCGTTCCCTTCCTTACTTCCTGCTACCTAAGCTCCCTCCCAGTCATAGCCCTCTTCGCCATGCTGAGAAAGGTCCAGTCCTACGCGCTCGTCGTCTTCACTTACCCGAAGCCCTACCAGCTTATCTACAACGTACAGAAGAATCAGCGTCCCTACGATAGAAATCGTCCAGCCAATCCCAACTCCCACAACCTGGTTCAGCACCTGGCCATGATTTCCCTCAAAGAATCCCGTAGCCTTCCCTGCCCCAAAGATAGGATTCACAACGGAATTCGCGAAAAATCCCGTCAGAATCGCTCCCATCGTCCCTCCCGATCCATGCACTCCAAACGCATCCAGCGAGTCATCATAGCCAAACATATTCTTCACCTTCACCACCATGAAGAAACAGAAAATTCCCGCAATCAGACCAATCCACAAAGCATCCATCGGCCGCACAAATCCCGACGCCGGAGTAATCGCCACCAGCCCCGCCACCGCTCCCGAAATCCCTCCCAGCGCCGACGGCTTCCCATTCCGAATCCACTCCGCCGCCGCCCATCCCAGCGCTCCCGCCGCCGCTCCAAACTGTGTCGCCACAAACGCCGTCGTCGCCAGTCCGCCCGCGCCCAAAGCCGACCCCGCATTGAACCCGAACCAACCCACCCACAACAGGCTCGCTCCCACAAAACTCAGCACCACCGAGTGCGGCATAAACGCCTTCTGAGGAAATCCCAGCCGCCTCCCCAGGTAGATCGCCGTCACCAGCGCGCTCACCCCCGACGTCACATGCACCACCGTTCCGCCCGCAAAATCCAAACATGGAAACCTCCCCGCCAGCCCTCCCATCCCCACCGCCGACGCATTCAAAAATCCACCCACGCCCCACACCATATGCGCCATCGGGCTGTACACAAAAATCGCCCACAGCACCATGAACAGCAGCATCGCCGAAAACTTCATCCGCTCCGCAAACGCCCCCGTAATCAGCGCCGGAGTAATAATCGCAAACATCAGTTGATACACCATGTACGTCTGCAGAGGAATCGTCGCCGCATACGCCGGATCGGGAGCCAGCCCCACCCCTCGCAAAAACATGTTGTGCAGCCCGCCGATAAACGCGTTCCCCGTCCCAAACGCCAGCGAGTACGTCACCACCGCCCACAGCACCGTAATCACCGCCATCATCGCGAACGTCTGCATCATCGTCCCAAGGATGTTCTTCTTCCTCACCAGCCCGCCATAAAACAGCGCCAGTCCCGGAGCACTCATCATCAGCACCAGCGCCGCGCTCGTCAGCATCCACGAGTTATCCGCCGCTGCCTGCGCCTTCGCAATCGCGGCTGTATTCTGCGCCACCGCCTGCTCCACCGCGGCCATCCGGTCCGTCTGCGAAGCGGTCCCCACCGCACTCCCCGTACTCACCTGCGCCACCGCCGCCATGCCACAGCAAAGCACCACCCCGGCCATCCAGCGTCCAGCCAGCCCCGCTCTCCTTCCGAACATCCCCAGGCAATCCCTCAATGAACGCAGCATTTCCATCCAATCCATGTACAGTCCTACCTCGTTGACTCTCCACACTGATCGCGAACAATTCAGACGCTGCACAACCTCCGGCAGCCGTCCGGGTCTCTCGCCAACATCGTTCACTTGACCCCCACTACTGTACATCACCCAATCTCACTCCGCAGGTGCCTTTCTCCCTCACTCGAGGTACCCTTTTAGGATGTCCACTGAAGCCCTCCACACCCGTTGGTCCGACATCCCGGCCGAGCAGCTCAACCCTCTCCTCACCCGCCAGTTCGTCCACGGCTCCCAGGCCATGTTCGCCCGCATCGTCCTCAAGAAGGGAGCGCTCGTCCCCCGCCACCAGCACCCCAACGAACAGATCACCTACATCGAACAAGGAGCCCTCCTCTTCGTCCTCGGAGAAGAAGGTGCCACCGTCGAAAAGACCATCCGCGCCGGCGAGCTCCTCGTCATCCCCGGCAACCTTCCCCACTCCGCCGAAGCCCTCGAAGACACCATCGATTACGACATCTTCGCCCCTCCCCGCCAGGACTGGATCACTGGCACCGACGCCTACCTCCGCTAAGAAGTCTCTGCATAAGTCCTCGTTTTGAAGGGGCGGGACTTTAGTCCCGCCTCTTTAGTCCCGCCGTAAGTTCAGCGAGTTCAACCCGGCTTTAGCTGCTGAGAGAATGCCGGAGACTTCTTCAGCGCTTCCGCTAACCCACACCCATCCCACGTACGATAGAGCAGCAGCACCCGGGAGCCCCGCACCATGATCGACATCGTCCGCCGCCAACTCACCCAGTCCATCAACACCATGACCAAAGTCCTCCACGACGACGCCCTCCACGCCGCCGTCGTCGAAGCCGCCCGCATCACCGCCGACGCCATGAAGTCCGGCCACAAGCTCCTCGTCTGCGGCAACGGTGGCTCCGCCGCCGACGCCCAGCACCTCGTCGCCGAGTTCGTCGCACGCCTCACCATCGACCGCCCCGCCCTCCGCGCCATCGCCCTCACCACCGACAGCAGCATCCTCACCGCCATCGGCAACGACCACTCCTTCGACCACATCTTCGAGCGCCAGGTCGAAGCCCTCGGCCAACCCGGCGACGTCCTCCTCGCCATCTCCACCAGCGGCAACAGCAGGAACTGCGTCCGCGCCCTCCAGCAGGCCCGCACCCTCGGCCTCCACACCATCGCCTACACCGGCAACGACGGCGGCGCCATGAAGTCCCTCGCCGACATCAACGTCATCATCCCCTCCAACACCACCATGAACATCCAGGAATCCCACCTCGCCCTGGAGCACATCCTCTGCATGCTGGTAGAGCTCCACTACTTCGGCCCCGACTTCGGCAAAAAGCCCCACCACTTAGCGGAGTAGACCTCCCCGCAACAGCTCTCAACGAACAGGCTGCCGCGACTTCGACGACGCCACCAGCAGCACTACCACCGTCAACATATAAATCGCCGACACCGCCAACGGCAGCACCGTGAACCTTCCCGACGGCAACCACTCCCACAGCGCAAAGCACACCACTGCACGAACCACGGCGTGGGTGGTGAACAACGCCGTGCGGCCATAGCTCCAACCCACAACGGGCCACATGATCGACATTCCCACGGCGAGAATCAGCGGCTCCAGTTCCGGATAAGCCGGGAATGCAGCGAACGCCATCGGCCAGAACAACAGCATCGAGCCCATCGCTGGGAAGATCACCTCCGACACAGCCGTTCTGTCCGCCATAAAATTCACACGGCACAATCGCCCAAACAGGATCGCCAGCGGAAAGATCAGGCCGGTGCAATAAAAAGTCAGCAGTATCCACTGCAGATGAGAGTGCAGCCAATACCCTGCTAGCCCCAAACCAGCCCACCACACCCCAGCCGCGAGCGGAATCGGATACCCGCCCCGCAACCTGAAGAAAGAAGCTTCACGCTCCGCACGCACCAATTCCTTCAACTCCAAAGTAGCACTCAGCATGGAACGATCGTTGCAAAGGACCGTCGCCCTGAACAAGTGACAAATGTCACGCAAAGCTCGTGAGCGAACAGGTAACATAACCTCATGACCTATCGCGCCGCACAAAACCTGATCAAACGCGGTGACGAACCCGCCCTACGCGCCGCCCTTGACACCGGCCTCGACCCCAACCTCGCCAACCAGAACGGATGGACCCTCCTCATGCTCGCCGCCGTCGAAGGAGACCTCCCCATCGCCCGTCTCCTCCTCGAAAAAGGAGCAACCCCCAGCCTCCAGAACAACAAATCCGAAACCGCCCTCACCCTCGCCACCCACCGCGGCTTCACCCTCTTCGCCGACATCCTCGCCCCTTAGTCCTCTCTCGCCGCTCCGCTACGCGCGAGCAATCCAGAAGCTGCACGGCCACACATTCTTCCCATCCAGCGACGGCGCAAACACCTTCAACTTCCTCGGCATCCGCGAAAAACTTCCCTCCCACTCCGGGAACGATCGCCGCAAAATATCCGGATGAAACTGCTGCATCGCGCTACTCGACCACACCACCTTGAACGTCGAGTTGAACGACAGCAACGCCTCCAGCAGATACTGCTCGCTCCAGAAGCAAAGATTCGTCATCACAAACTTCTTCGGGTAATCCTGCGGTGTGAACACATCATGAAAGTGCACCAGCACGCCCTTCGCCAGCTCCGGAAGAATCCGCAAACACTCATACAGCACATCGCTGTCCATCGACACCACATGGCTTGAGTCGATAAACAAAATGTCATTCTCCCCCAGCGTCCCGAACAACTCCAGCGGAACCTCCTGCACGCGCTTCTCAATCAGCTGCGTCAGCCCCGGAACCCCACCCTTCAGATAATCCACCGCATTCGGATCGATGCTGATCAGCTCCCCTGGAAACCCCTCCGCTTTGTTCCGTTCCAGCGCCGCCCCCAGCACCAGCGTGCTGTTGCCACTTCCAATCTCAATAATCCTCTTCGGCTTATTCAGCCGCACAAACGAGTACGCCACCTCCGCATCCACCCGCTCGAAGAATCCATTATTGAAATGAAACTCGTGTTCATTGCCATCCGACGACTCTGGAAACGTCCACTCCGCCGCGAATCGCAGCAGCTCTCCATCCAGCCGTTCAATCTGCTTCTCCAACCGAAAATCAATCGCAGCACAAGGCCGGCACTCGCCCCAGTCCTTCGCCTGAAACGACTTCAGACTCGGCACCGGAAAGTAGAAATGAGTCGGAGTCACACTCACGCCCACCGCCTCCTGCACGGCTTGAAACAGGGAGGAAATCGTCCCTCGAACTCTGCCGCTTCGCATGATGCTTGTCACAAATCCCTCGGTGTCTTCATCTCAGTAAAATCAATGTCGTTCCCCGCAGGGCTTCTGTACTGCGTCCATGTCGGAGACCCATCCCTGCTTCTTACGTTTGCAAAATAGATGCCGCAACAAGCCGCCCGAGTTGTGTCCCCGCGCCACTTACCTTCCCCTCAACCCCGCACCCCGCCTACGTCCCGGCCTGTTCTTCCACCTGCGGCAGGATCCCCATCTCCACATAAATCGGCCGCATCACCCTCCGCACCGCCGGCAGCTCAAACGCAAACCACACCGACCCCAGCACGCAGCACGCCCCTGTAATCATCACCGTACGCGGAGCCCCCACCCAGTGTGCCAGGCCTCCCGCCAGCAGGCTGCCAAACGGCGCCATCCCCACAAACGCCATCGTGTAATAGCTCATCACGCGACTCCGCTTATCCTCCGGCACCAGCGTCTGGATCACCGTATTGCTCGCCGCCAGCCCCTGCATCATCCCAAAGCCTACCGCCAGCATCAGCACCATACTCAGCCACAGCACGTGGCTCAGCCCAAATAAAATCAGCCCTCCACCAAAGATCGCCGCCGCCACCTGGATCATCCTCGTCAGCCCCACCACCGTCTTCCTCACCGCCAGCGACATCGCGCTCGCCAGTGCCCCCACGCCCGACGACCCCGTCAGAAACCCCAGCGTATGCGGCCCTCCATGCAGCACCTGCGCCGCAAACATCGGCAGCAGCACAGCATAAGGCCACCCCATCAAACTCAGCAAAGCAAACAGCAGCAGGATCGTTCGTATCGGCCTGAACGTACTCACATACGCCCACCCTTCCTTCAACTGCTCCAGCATCGACACCGTCGCTCGCCGAATCTCCAGCGGCCTCACCCGCATCATCGCCAGCGACAAAATCACCGCTCCATAGCTCACCCCATCGATCGCAAAACACCATCCCTCGCCCACCGCCGCAATCACCAGGCCCGCCAGCGCCGGCCCCACCAGCCGCGCCGCATTCACCATCGACGAGTTCAGCGCAATCGCATTCCCCAGGTCCCCCTTGTCCTCCACCATCTGCACCAAAAACGACTGCCGCCCCGGCATATCGAACGCATTGATCAACCCCTGCAGAGCACTCAACACCAGGATCTCGCGAATCGTAATCACCTTCGCCAGCGTCAGCCACGCCATCGCCAGCGACTGCACTCCAGCCAGCGCCTGCGTCCACACCAGCAGCTTCCTCCGGTCCATCCGCTCAATCAGCACGCCCGCAAACGGAGCCAGCACGAACGTCAAAATCTGTCCCGCAAATCCCACCACCCCCAGCAACAGTGCCGAGTGCGTCAGCCTCCACACCAGCCAGCTCGTCGCCAGCCGTGTCATCCACGTCCCAATCAGCGAGATGCTCTGCCCACCCACGAACAGCTTGAAATTCCGATGCCGCAACGCCCTCCACGCATGAGCATACCGCCCCACCGGCCGAGCCTCCATCACCGTCGACGCACGCTCTGATCCATCTCTCACGCCAACCTCTTCAGCACGTTCTCCGTCGTCTCCGTCTCTCCCAGACGAGGGAAAATTCTCTCCACGCAAAAGCGATGGACCTCCTCATCGCGATCTCCCATCGCATCCACCACGAACACCACGTTGTACCCATAATCATCCGCGCTGCGAGCGGTCGACTCCACGCCCGCGCTCGTCGAAATCCCCGTCAAAAACACCTGCGTCACGCCTCGCGCACGCAGCTCCTCATTCAACCCCGTACCCACGAACGCTCCGCGCCGCTGCTTGCTGATCAGCACATCGCCCTCCTGCGCCTCAAGCTCCGGCACCAGCTCGGTCCAGTCCGCAGCGAACGTCCCACTACGCACCCCCGCATCCGTCCTTCCCGGAGCAGCCGCGGTCACATTCACCAGCACCACCGGCAGCCCTCTCCTCCGAAACGCCCGAGCCAACTCCGCCGTCCGCTCCACCACCACACTCGCCGCAGGAGTGGTTGTCACCGCAGTAATCCCCCGCTGCAGATCAATCACAATCAAAGCAGCCTTCGTATCCAGTTGCGTCAGCGGCATCGCTTTCCTCTCCCTTCCTCCGTCGTTGTAGCGCAGCGAGTTCCAACCCTCACGCAGCATCCTTATGCGCAAAGTTAAGGCTGGACCCGACGCTGATCACAGCAACGCCCACAAAGAACACCGTCACACCACTAGCATCCCAGCCGGCAACTCGCCCTACCCGAAACAAAATCGTACCCGCGACCAGGTTCCCCAGCCCCCACACCGCATTCACCACCGGCGAAGACAATCCCTTCCCCGGAGGTTTCGCAAACGGCGTTGGGAAACGATTGCCACACACGCCCTGCACGAGATGAGGCACAGCATTCGCAAGGAGCATTCCAGCAAACAAGCAAGCAACATAATGAGACCAACTCACAGCAACCCTCCCCTTCGAAACAAATTCTTCCCATCGCAATTCATGAGCGCTCTTCCCCAATCAATCTCTCGATAATCCTGCCCGCGGCAAACAGCGTCTCCTGCTCCTCGCTCGGAAGCTTCGCAATCGCCTCCGCCACCCACGTCCGCTTCGCATCGCGAGCCACCTTCTGCGCCGCCTCCCCCTTCTTCGACAGCTCAAGATTCACCTGCCGTCCATCCGTCGGATGTGGCCGCCGCACCACCATCCCCAGCCGCTCCAGCTCCGCCACAATCGTCCTCATCGACTGCGGCTTCATCCCCTGCGCCCTCGCCAGCTCCGCCGTCGTCGCCGCCCCATCCACCGCCAGCCGCCGCAGCACCGCCGTCTCCGTCCACGACATCTCGTCCGACACCGCCACCGACCGTGCCTTCCGAACCAACCGCCCCACCGACTGGCAAAATTCGATCGCCGCAACGTCAATATTCTTTCGAGCCATGCGATGAGTGTACACGAAAAAGGCAGTCAGACTTGCAAGTTTCTCTTGCAAGGCTGACTGCCTATCAACCCAACCCGTCCGGTCCGCCCGTTCCTACAGCGTCCGTGCCGGCCTCTGTCGCACAGGTATCTCCTCCGCGCAATCGCTATAAACCCTCACCGATCGCCCGCCCACAATCACCTTCTTCCCAACGTCCCCAGCGCAAAACGGCTTCTCGATATTCTCCGTATCCAGCACCTGTCTCCACGGGCTCTCATTCGGAGGATCAGGCATCACATACTCCACGCCCTCTTCCGCCGCATTCACCAGGATCAAAAAGCTGTCATCCACCACCGGATGCCCATCTTCATCCATCACGTTCAGCGTCCTCCCATTCAGAAGCAGACCGATCGATTTATTCCACGAATCAGTCCATCCCTCATCCGACACCTCGTTCCCATCGCTCCCATACCACGCGATATCCCGCACCACAGACCCGCGAATCGTGCGGTCCTGAAAGAATCTCCGGCGATGAAGATTCGGATGCTCCTTCCGAAACTGAATCAGCTTCGACGTAAACTCCAGCAGCCTCTTCCGCGGCTCATCCAGCTTCCAGTCATACCAGGTCAGCTCATTATCCTGGCAGTAGCAGTTATTGTTTCCCCTCTGCGACCGAGCAAATTCATCTCCTCCCGCGAGCATCGGAACCCCCTGCGAGATCATCAGCGTCGTCAGAAAATTCCGTGTCTGCCGCTCCCGAAGCTTGTTGATCTCGGCATCGTCGGTCGGGCCTTCAGCCCCCATGTTCCAGCTGTCGTTGCTGTCGGACCCGTCGGTATTGTTATCGCCGTTGGCCTCATTGTGTTTCTCGTTGTAGCTCACCAGGTCGCACAGCGTGAACCCATCATGCGCCGTAATAAAGTTAATCGACGCCGACGGCTTGCGCCCATCGTTCTTATACAAATCGCTCGACCCCGTCAGCCTGTATGCAAAGTCCGACAGCTGTCCGCTATCGCCCTTCCAGAATCTCCGCACCGTGTCCCGGTACTTCCCATTCCACTCCGCCCACAGCACCGGAAAGTTCCCCACCTGGTACCCTCCCTCGCCAATGTCCCACGGCTCGGCGATCAACTTCACATCCGCCAGCGTAGGATCCTGGTGAATCGTATCGAAGAACGCTCCAAGCTTATTCACATCGTGCAGTTCGCGAGCCAGCGTCGACGCCAGGTCGAACCGGAACCCATCCACATGCATCTCCGTCACCCAGTACCGCAGGCTGTCCATGATCAGCTTCAGCGTCTCCGGGTTATACACATTCAGCGTATTCCCCGTGCCCGTATAGTCCACGTAGTACCGAGGATTATCCGCCACCGTGCGATAGTACGTCGTATTATCCACGCCCTTCAGCGACAGCATCGGCCCCTTCTCATTGCCCTCGCACGTGTGGTTGTACACCACATCCAGAATCACTTCGATCCCTTCCGCGTGCAGCCGTTTCACCATCTGCTTGAACTCCACCACCTGCTGCCCGTCATCGCCGCTCGAGCAGTACCGAGCCATCGGAGCAAAATATCCCAGCGTGTTATACCCCCAATAATCCGTCAGCCCCCGGTCAAGCAAATGTCCCTCGTCGATAAAGTGATGCACCGGCAGCAGCTCCACCGCCGTAATTCCCAGCTTCTTCAAATACGAAATACTCGCATCATGCGCCAGCCCCGCATACGTCCCCCGAAGGTTCTCCGGAACCTCCGGGTTCCTCATCGAAAACCCTCGAACATGCATCTCGTAAATAATCGAATCCGACATCGGAGTCTCCGGAGGACAATCCCCCTCCCACTCAAAGTGCCCATCCACCACCACACTCTTCGGCACAAAATCCGCGTCGTTCGTGTCGCACTTCTTCAGGTCGTCGCCGGACTCAATGTCGTACGGCATAATCGGCCCCATATGCTCCACCTTCCCCGCAATCGCCTTCGCATAGGGGTCCACCAGCAGCTTCTTCACATTGAACCGAAGCCCCTTCTCCGGCTCCCACGGCCCATCCACGCGATACCCATACCTCTGTCCCGGCTTGATCCCGCGCAGCAATCCATGCCACACAAACGCCGTCGTCTCCTTCAACTCCACGCAGTCCAGCTGTTTTCCCTCATCATCGAACAGGCAAACATGCACCGCCGTAGCGTTCTCTGAGAACAGAGCAAAATTCGTTCCCAACTCCAGCGGTGTAGCGCCCAGCGGGTAAGGCTTTCCAGGTAGCAGCGTCCGTTGCATAGCTCTCTCTTCATTCAGAATTTGCGGTCACCCTCTCTCAGGCACACGAAGACAACTCCACCCGTGTCCGCAAGAGGTCGCATCCCTATAGATGCGCCTTCACCCCGCAAACGCTGCTCACCCTCCCAGCACCACCAGCGTCACCGTCGTCGACTGGCTCACCACCGCCCCCACAAGATTCGTTGACGTCCCCGTCACCGTCAACGTATACGTCTTCCCTCCCGCCGCCGCCGTCGAGATGCTCCGCGCTCCGCACCCCACCACACTCATCAGCAACATCCCCGCACTGCCCATCGCAATCGCCCGCCACACGCCGCGTCTGCGTCTCCCCATCAGCAACAATGGCAGCGCAAAGCACGCCCACACCGCGCCGCGATATCTCCCCCTCCTTTGCTCGCTAACCGCGGGCAGCAACGTCTGCACGTTCATCGTCACATTCACCACAGACGCACCCGGAACCACCTGCGGTGGAGAGAACGCCGCCGTAGCTCCCAACGGCAATCCACTCGCGCTAAAATCCACCACCCCGGTAAACGCTCCCGACTCCGCCCCCACCGTCATCGCATAGTTCGCAATGCTTCCCCCCGCCACCGTCTGTGTCGTGCTGCCCGACGCCGCCATCGTAAAGCTCGGCACCACCGCCACACTCGCCGTCTGCACCGCCGACGAGCTCGCCACAAAATTCGCATCGCCTCCATAGCTCGCCACAATCGAGTGCGTCCCTGCCGCCGGCGAAAGGTACGTTCCCGTCGCTACACCCCCTACCACCATCCCCGTCGCCACCATCGTAGTGCCGTCAAAAAACTGCACCACGCCCGTCGGCGTTCCCTGCGTGGTCGAGCTCACATCCGCTGTCATCACCAGCGGTAATCCCGCATACGAACTCTGCGTCAGCGGCTGCTCCACCGTCACGCTCGTCGCCTGCACAATCTGCAGCGTTCCCGAAGCCGCACTCATCACCACGCTGTACTTCGCACTCGCCGACCCCGTAAGCGTGGCGACAATCGGATAGCTCCCCGTCCCGGAAAGCGCACCCGCCGTCGTTGTAAACATCGCCGTCACGTTGCCCACATCCTGCGCCAGCACGCCGCTCAACGATCCCGTCAGCACAGGAATCCCCGTGCCATACCCCACGCTCTGCGCATTCGCCGTAGCCGTAGCCGTCATCACCGCCGCCGTGACATCTACGCCGACCATTGCACTAGTCGCCGAAGGATTCACCCCATCCCCAAGAAATACCGCCATCAGCAAATGCGTTCCCGACGACATCGCCACAGCAGCAAACGTACCCACGCCCCCCACCAGCGTCGTCTGCGCCACCACCGCGCTCCCATCCAGCAACTGCACCACGCCCTGCGGAGTTCCCACCGGCCCTGTCACCGTCACCGCAGCACTCACCTGCCCATTGCTCACCGTCGGATTCGCGCTCAGCACCGCCGTCGACGACCGCCCCGCCGCCAACCCCGCCGGAGCATAAACACTCCCATTCCCCACACTCTCCCGCACCAGGTGATTCAGCGCGTCCGCATACACCGGCGACCCAAACGTCGACACCGCCACCCCCCGTGGTTCATTCAACCCCGCCCCACTCGCCGATCTCGCGTCACTCAACGCGCCCTGCACCCCGCTCCCCACAATCGTCGTAATCTTCCCGCCAGCATCCACCATCCGTATCCGCTGATTATTCGAGTCCGCAAAGATCACCGCCCCACCCGCCGTCACCATCAACCCGCGCGGCAATGAAAGCTCCGCCGCCGCGGCCGCTCCACCATCCCCCGCAAATCCCCGCACCCCACTCCCCGCAAACGTGGAAATACTCCCATTCGTCGCTACCACGCGAATCCGGTCGTTGTGCGAATCCGCCACAAAGATCCGCCCATCGCCTCCCACAGCCAACCCCAGCGGCGTATCGATCTGGGCCGCCACTGCCGCGCCACCGTCGCCCCCAAAACCCTGCACCCCATTCCCCACAATTGTCGAGATCACGCCCCCGCTGACCCGTCGCACCCGCTCATTCCCGGCATCACAAACCAGCAGCGCCCCACTCGAATCCATCGCCAGAGCATTCGGCCAGCGAAACGCCGCGCCCGCCGCGGCTCCGCCATCGCCCGCAAATCCCACAACACCACTCCCTGCAAATGTAGAAATCACCCCACCCCGCACCGCGCGAATTCGCCCATTCCCCGTATCCGCGATATACAGCGTCCCATCCGCCCCCACCGCAACGCCCTGCGGAGAATCCAGCTCTGCCCCGGTCGCCGCGCCACCATCCCCACCAAACCCCTGC
>DAIDGQ010000040.1 GCA_027452215.1 Granulicella sp.
ACCGCTCCCTCTACTAGAGCCCCTTCCCGCAAGTATCCAGCCAACGCTCTGTCATCTCGACCGAAGCCAAACGGCTTTATCGTTTGGCGTAGCGGAGAGACCTGCAGCTTGCTCGCGCTCGCACACGGCACACCATCCGCGAATCTGCTCCCACCACATCCCTATCGCAACCTCTCAGCGCCCGTCACGATCCAACCACACCGCCGCATGCAGCTCGCGATACCGCTCCACAATCTCATCCTGCAACGCATGCCGCTGATCGCGAAGGATGACTCGCCCATTCACCACCACATCGCGAATCGCCGCCCGGTTCAACGAGAACACCACAATCGGCATCAGGTCCTCCACCGAATTCCCTGCAATCGAAACATCCTTCAAATCCACCGTAAAGAAATCCGCGAACGCTCCCGGCGTCAACTCTCCACCACGCACCGCCAACGCGTTCGCCCCGCTCACCGTCGCACACTCAAACAGCTGCGCCGCCAGGCTCTTGCCTCCCACCTGGTCAAGAATCGCGCGCTTCTGCTGCTGCAGCCGCAGGTGATATTCCAGCTCCCGAGCATCCTCCAAAGGATCAATCTGCGCCTGGCTATCCGACCCCAGCGCGATACGAATCCCCGCCGCCAGCATCGCATCCGCACGCACAAACCCATCGCCAAGATTGCGCTCCGTCGTCGGACACGAGCAGACCGTCGCCCGCGCCTCCGCCAGCATCGCAATCTCTTCCGCCGTCACATGCACCCCATGCACAGCAGTAAAATCTGCTCCCAGAATTCCTTCCTTCGCCAGCAGCGCCACAGGGGTCGCTCCATACTCGCGCACACACGCAGCGTTCTCCGCCACCTGCTCCGCCACATGCATATGCAGCGGCAGCTTCATCGCCCGAGTCCACTCTGCAATCTCATGCAGCGCACCCAACGGCACCGCTCGAATACTATGCGGAGCCACCCCAAAATGCACCGCCTCTCCCCACGCCGCGCCATCACCAACAAGCCCCGCCATATTCTCAAGAAACGCCTTCGACGACTCAAAGAATCGCGTCTGCCCCGGATCCAGCGGCAGCTCAAATCCTGAACGAAGATAAGCCGTCCGCAGCAACACAATCCGTATCCCCACCGACTGCGCCGCCGCAATCACCTGCCTGCTCAGCAAATTCGCATCCTCATAAGGCCGCCCATCCGGCGCGGTATGCAGATAATGAAACTCCCCCACCGTCGTCGTTCCCGCCAGCACCATCTCCAGAAACGCCATTCGCGCCACGTCATACACCTGCTGCGGATCGAGCCTGCTCGCCGCGTGATACATCGTCCCGCGCCACGACCAGAAATCTCTCCCACTCACCACCCGCGACTCCGACTTGCCGCGAATCAACCGCTGAAACGTATGCGAATGCGCATTCACAAATCCCGGCAGCAGCGCCTTCCCCGGCAACTCCACCACCTGCACCGACGAAGCATCCACCCCTCCACCCGCATCAGCAACGCACCCATCCTCGCCCACCAGCACTGCACCGTTCGCAACAAATCTTCCATCCGAATACAGCAGCTCCGGCCGATACAGAGTCTTCATGCCTCCACCCTTCTTCCCCCAACCCAAACCTCGCGCACCACATTCGCTCCCATCGTATAAACCAGGTCGCGCCAGTCTCCGCTATCCAGCACCAGAAAGTCCGCAACGCATCCCACCTCCAGCCGCCCTCGATCGCCAAGCCCCAGCGCACACGCCGCATTCACTGTTCCGGCAACCAGCGCCTCCTGTGCGGTCAGCCCATTCATCCGCACCGCCAACGCCAGCGCCGCCGCGCTCGAAAACAACGGACTCGATCCCGGATTCAAATCTGTCCCCACCGCCACCGCAGCCCCCGCATCAATCAGCTTCCGTCCCGACGCCGCAGGAATTCCCAGATGCAGCGACACCCCGGGAAGCACCGTCGCAATCGTCCCACTCGCCGCCACGCTCGCAATCTGCGCCGCCCCCGCAGCCTCCAGATGATCCACGCTCAGCGCCCCCACACGCACGCCCAACTCCACTCCGCCGATGCTATGAAACTGATCGCTATGCAGCTTCACCGCCAATCCATTTTTCTTCGCGGCCGCGAACATCTCCTCCGCTTCACTAACCTGCCAAGCCTCGCGCTCGACGAACACATCCACCGCCGTCGCCAGCCCGCGCCGCGCCACCTCAGGAATCAACTCCGCGCAAACATGCTCCACATACCCACGCCTCTCCGTCCCATCCACCGGAGGAATATGAATCAGCAGCGTAGCCAGAATCCTCGCGCCCACGCTCCCCGCCAGCACAGCAATCGCCTCCAACATCGCGATCTCCGCAGCCGCAGAAAATCCATAGCCCGACTTCACCTCAATCGTCGTCGCGCCCGACCTCATCAGCGCCTCAATCCGAGGCCTCGCCAACTTCACCAATACGTCCTGCGACGCCGCAGCCGTAGCCCTCACCGTGCTGCGAATCCCTCCCCCCGCCGCCAGGATCTGCTCATACGTAGCGCCCGAAGTCCGCGCCTCAAAATCCGCCAGCCTATCCCCGGCCCACACCGCATGCGTATGCGGATCAATTAATCCCGGCACCACCGCCGCACCGCGCACATCCACAATCGCCGCTGCCTGTCCCGCCCAATCGCTCGCCTTCCCCACCCACGCAATGCGTCCGTCCGTCACAGCCAACGCAGCATCCGTCAAAATCTTCAACGAGCCCATCGCTCGACCGCGCTTCGCCTCCGCACCCTCAGCGGTAACAAGTTGCGCCACTCCGGTAATCAGCAAGTCTGTCTTCATCGAATACTCGGCAGATCCAATCCACGTTCCGCAGCGGTCTTTTTCGCCAGCTCATATCCAGCATCCGCATGACGAATCACGCCCATCGCCGGATCATTCGTCAGACACATCCGCAGCCTCTCCTCAGCCTCGTCGCTACCATCCGCAACCGCAACCAGCCCCGCGTGCTGACTATATCCCATGCCCACGCCGCCGCCATGATGGAAGCTCATCCACCCCGCTCCACTCGCAACGCCCGTCGCAAAATTCAGCAGCGCCCAATCCGAAACCGCATCCGATCCATCCAGCATTCCCTCCGTCTCGCGATAAGGACTCGCCACCGATCCAGCATCCAGATGGTCCCTCCCAATCACAATCGGAGCGCTCACCCGGCCATCGCGCACCATCTCGTTGAACAGCAACCCGGCACGGTCGCGCTCCTTATATCCCAGCCAGCAAATGCGTGCAGGCAATCCCTGAAACGCTATCTGCTTCGACGCAAAGGTCAGCCACTCCGTCAGCCGCTTGTCCTCCGGAAACAGCTCCAGCAGAGCCTGATCGGTCGCCGCAATATCCGCCGGATCACCCGACAGCGCAACCCATCGAAACGGTCCGCGCCCCTCGCAAAACGAATCCCGAATAAACGCCGGAACAAATCCCGGATACGAAAACGCGTCTTCAACCCCAGCGATCTTCGCCTGCGTCCGCAGATTATTTCCATAGTCGAATGCAATCGCACCCCGTCGCTGCATCTCCAGAATCGCCCGCACATGGTCCGCAATCGCAGCCTGCACGCGCACCGTATACTCCTTCGGCTGCAACGACCGCAGCGCATTCAAATCCTCATCCGCCTTCGCCGGAGGAAGATATCCCCACATCGGATCATGCGAGCTCGTCTGGTCCGTCACCAGGTCAGGAATAAATCCCATCGCTACCATCTTCGGCAGCACCTCCGCCGCATTCCCCAACAACCCAATCGACACCGCCTCGCGATTCTTCTTCGCATCAAGCGCCCACGCCATCGCCTCCTCCAGCGACCGCGTAGCCTTATCCAGATACCGCGTCTGCAACCTGCGCTCTATCCGCGCCGCATCGATCTCCACGCAAACACTCACGCCCCCCGCCAGCTTCACCGCCAGCGGCTGCGCTCCACCCATGCCACCCAACCCGGCGGTCACCGTAATCGTTCCCGCCAGCGTGTCATCAAAATGTTTCTTCGCCGCGCCGCGGAATGTCTCGTACGTTCCCTGCAAAATTCCCTGCGTCCCGATATAAATCCACGACCCCGCCGTCATCTGCCCATACATCATCAGCCCCGCAGCATCCAGCCGATCAAACTCTTCCCAGTTCGCCCAATGCGGAACCAAATTCGAATTCGCAATCAACACCCGAGGCGCCAGCCGATGCGTATTCAACACCGCCACCGCTTTACCCGACTGCACCAGCAGCGTCTGATCATTCTCCAACCGGTCTAATGTTTCGACGATCGTATCGAAGCACTCCCAGTTCCTCGCCGCCTTCCCCCGCCCGCCATACACAATCAACTCCTCCGGCTTCTCCGCAACGTCTGGATCGAGATTATTCATCAGCATCCGCTTGGCCGCCTCCTGGATCCATCCCTTCGCCGTCCTCGTCCCACCACGCGCCGCTCGAACCGGTACATACTCTCGCATCATCAAATCTCCTTCAGGCTCTTGCTTTTCTTTCTGTCATTCCCAGAGGGAATCTGCTTCTTGCCTTTGCATCCCGCCACCCGTCCAGCTATACCAATGCGACTTTAGCCGCCGCCGGAATACCGGGGGACCGCTCCATAACTTGCCGAAGATCCTTCCATCCATCCTCCGCTAAAAACTTCGCAGCCTCTTCCATCCACACCGACAGCACACAATCTTCTTCCCACGCCGGAACCCTCTCCCGGAAACTTCTCCGTGCCTGCTCCAACACCGGAGTACTCGTATCGCCGCGAAGATCCATCGCCCTCGCAGCCGCCAGCAGTTCAATCGCAATCACCATCCGCGCCAGGTCCACCGCCTGCTCCAGCTTCAACCCAGACGTCATACCCATGCTCACAAAATCTTCCTGGTTGCCGCTCGTCGGCAGCGACCCCGTCGACGCCGGCGACGCCAGCACCCGCATCTCCGCAAACAGCGCCGCCGACGTCACCTGCGCCATCATCATCCCCGACTCAATCCCCGGTCGTGACGCCAGAAATGCCGGCAGCCCCTCATTCAAACTCGGATTCATCAGCCGCTCCGTCCGCCGCTCCGAAATCCCCGCCAGCTGACACACCGCAATCGCCAGATAATCCAGCGCCAGCGCCAGCGGAGCTCCATGAAAATTCCCGCCCGACACAATCCCATCCTCAAACACCAGCGGATTATCCGTCGCACTATTCAACTCCACCTCAAACACTCCCCGCGCAAATTGCAACGTATCCCACGCCGCTCCATGCACCTGCGGAATGCACCGTAAACAGTACGCATCCTGTATCCGGCTGCCCTCACCATGCGTCCGGGGAATCGTGCTTCCCTCCAACAGACTCAGCAAATGCCGAGCACTCAACATCTGCCCCGCATGCGGTCTCGCCTCATGCAACCGCGTATCAAACGCCGCCGCCGTCCCACGCAGCGCCTCAATACTCAGTGCCGCTGTCGTCTGCGCCGCATAAAAAAGATTCTCCAGCTCCATCAACCGCAGGCACCCAATCGACAGCATCGCCTGCGTCCCATTCAGCAGCGAGATGCCCTCTTTACCCCGCAGCACCAGCGGCTCAATCCCAGCGCGCTCCATACACTTCGCAGCAGACATCACCTCGCCCCGATACTCCGCGCGCCCCTCACCAATCAGTACCAGCGCCATATGCGCCAACGGAGCCAGATCCCCACTCGCCCCCACACTTCCGCGCGAAGGCACCACCGGAGTAATCCTGCAATTCAACAGATCGCAGATCCGTTCCGCCACCACCGCACGAATCCCCGACAACCCCTTCGCCAGCACATTCGCACGAATCAGCATCATCCCCCGCACCACCCGCATCGGCAGCGGAGCACCCACACCGCAACAATGCGAGCGAATCAGGTTGACCTGCATCTCCTCGATCTCATCATCCTCCAGCCGGATATTCGCCAGCAGCCCCACGCCCGTATTCAGCGCATACACCGGAGTCGTTCCCCGCATCGCAACCTCCACCCGGTCGCGCGACCTCTGCATCCGCTCCATCGCCTCAGCAGCGATCCGCACCTTCGCACGGCCCTCTGCCACTTCCACAACATCCTCAATCCTCAGCGACGCTCCATCTAAAGTAATCATGCTGCAATCCTAAGCAACCACCACCCCGTGAGGAAGCCCCATCCACCGGAGATTACGCCCAATCACCAATGATTCCACGGCGATCCCATCGCTTATGATAGGAATCAACGGCTGACCGCTATTTATGTGCGGGATCCAGTCTGCCCCTCATCACAAATCTTCAGGAGTTCCCCATGCTTCTCCACACCGGAATCGACGCCATCGATCGCAAAATTCTCCGCGAGCTCACCTCCGACGCTCGCCTCTCCATCGCCGAGCTAGGCCGCCGCATCGGCCTCTCTCCCTCCGCCACCGCAGAGCGTCTCCGCCGTCTCGAAAGCCTCGAAATCATTCGCGGCTATCGCGCCGACGTCAACCTCCAGGCCCTCGGCTACACCATCACCGCCTTCGTCCGCCTCACCTGCGAGGGCACCCGCTACAAGCCCTTCCTCAAATTCCTCCCCACCCTCGCCGCCGTGCAGGAGTGCCATCACCTCACCGGCAACGACGCCTTCATGCTCAAAGTCGTCCTCGCCTCCATGACCGAGCTCGAAGACCTCATCGAAAAACTTCTACCCTACGGCAGCCCCACCACCAGCATGGTCCTGTCTACGCCACTTGAGAGAGTGCAACTGCTTCGCTTCTAACCAAACTCTTGTCCGAGCCTTCGTCCAGCACGGCCTCAATCTGCCTCAGCCCCCAGTCCAGATCCTCACGGCTGATGATCAAAGGCGGAGCAATGCGAATCACCGTCTCATGCGTCTCCTTGCACAACACCCCGCGATCACGCAGCGCCTCACACACAGGCCGCGCCGGGACCTTCAACTCAATCGCCAGCCACAACCCACGCCCCCGCACCTCTACCAGATTCTTGTTCCGCATCGTCTTCAGCCGATCAAGCGCATAAGCACCCAACTCCGCAGACCGATCCGCAAGCCTCTCCTCCGCGATCACCCGCAGCGCCGCACGAGCCACTGCGCACGCCAGCGGATTGCCACCAAACGTGCTCCCATGATCTCCCGGCCGAAACACACCCAACACCTCCGCCGAACTCAACACCGCCGACACCGGATAGAACCCTCCCGAAAGCGCCTTGCCCACGATCACAACATCCGGCCTGATCCCATCGTGCATATACGCAAACAGCTTCCCAGTCCGCCCCAGCCCCGACTGAATCTCATCCACAATCAGCAACACGTTATTCTCGCGACAGATCTTCGCCACCTCTCGTAGATACCCATCCGGAGGAACAATAATTCCAGCCTCGCCCTGAATCGGCTCCACCAGAAACGCGCAGGTCTCGGAAGTAATCGCCCGCCGCAACTCCTCCGCATCCCCAAACGCAACATTCTTAAACCCAGCAGGAAACGGTCCAAACCCCGAACGATACTGCGCGTCCGTAGAGAACCCCACAATCGAAATCGTTCGTCCATGAAAATTATTCGAGCACGCAATAATCTCCGTCCGATCGCGCTCGATTCCCTTCGCCGTCTCGCCCCACTTCCGCGCCGCCTTCAGCGCGGTCTCCACCGCCTCCGCGCCAGAGTTCATCGGCAGCGCCATCTCATAGCCCGTCAACTCATGCAGATCCCGCAGCAGCAGCGGCAGTTGATTATTCCGAAACGCCCGCGACGTTAGCGTCACCTTCTGCGCCTGCTCCACCATCGCGTCCAGAATCGCCGGATGACAATGCCCTTGATTCACAGCCGAATACGCCGCCAGAAAATCCAGATACCGCCGCCCGTCCACATCCGTAACCCACGCGCCTCTCGCGCTCTCGATCACCACATCCAGCGGATGATAGTTGTGCGCTCCATACTCCTCTTCCAACGCAATCAACTCCGCACCCGAGCTATCCCCGAACTGCACATCCTCCGCATCACCACGCATCACATGCAGCGCCGGAGTCAACTTCATCACCAGGCACTTCGCTGCTCCGCCCGCCTTCAAAAATTCATCGAGCTCCACCTGGATCACCTCGAACCCGCGTCCTCGCAGCCTCGACTCCAGCTCCGGGCTAATGCAATTCATCACAATCGTCTTCCCCACATTCACCGCATTACACGCAAACGAAATCGCATCTCGCTCGCCAACCACAATGCGCTTATCCGCGGAATAGAACGCCTCAATCTTAGCCAGCGACGCACCATCAAACGCCAGTGGATAGTACATCACCGACCCATCCTCAAGCGGAGCAAAGCAAGTGTCCAGGTGATAGAAGCGAGGATCCACCAGCCGCAATCCCGTCACCTCCGCATCCCACAATCCCCGCAGCGCAGCATGGCTCGACTCCAGCGTGCGAGTCCCATATCCCACCCACAGCCGAGAACCGTCCGCCGAGAACAAGGCGTCGCCTTCACCCTCAAACGGCGTCGCTCGAGGAAGGTCAACAATCTTGTAGCCAGCCTCCTCAAACCACCGCCGAAAGTGCTTCTCCTCACCCTGCCGCTCAGGATGAAAGAAGCTGCTGATCACCACCACCCCATCGCGAGCCAGCCCGGCATTTGCGGTGAACACCATATCCGGAGATCCTTCCACCGGCTCTACCAACCGAACATACGCAATCGTCGTCAACACGGAATACAGTTTCTGCCACTGCCGCATCGCGCGCTGCCGCGACGAGTTACCAAGATTCCCCTGCATCCATGGATTAATCACATAACTCACTTCATACAACTTAGGAGCACACATAAGTAAAACTGGCTTAGCTGAGTTATGTGTAATAGCTAGGTTAGAAGTAGGTTCAATCTGGAATTCGGTAATCATTTTTGTAGCTCCCGTATAGCTTGGAGCATCGCAGGGCCGCGACAGCCCAGTCAACAAGAATGATTATTCATAACTACCTGCATACATATACGCGGAGAATTCATATAACTCCCGACCTCCATCCAGAACGGCGAAGCTAGTAAAACACCAATAGAAATGCCGCTAATGAAGTAGCGGTATTTCAAGAAACCAACAATAACTCCAACCAGCTATCTACTCCTCGATCTCGAAACTAACTCCCTGCGCCAGCGGTAAGTCCGTTCCATAGTTGATCGTATTCGTAGCTCGTCGCATATATTGCTTCCAAGCATCGGAGCCCGACTCGCGCCCGCCGCCCGTCTCCTTCTCTCCACCAAACGCCCCACCAATCTCCGCGCCCGATGTCCCGATATTGACATTCGCAATCCCGCAGTCCGACCCCGCCGCAGATAAAAACCTCTCCGCCTCACGCACATTCAACGTGAAGATCGAAGACGACAGCCCCTGCGGAACATCATTCTGCAACGCAATCGCTTCTTCCAGTTCGCGATACTTCATCACATACAAAATTGGAGCAAACGTCTCGCGCCGCACCACGTCAGCCTGCTCCGCAATCTCCACCAGCGCAGGCCGCACATAGAACGCATCCTTCGCTCCCTCGATCGCCACGCGCTCTCCGCCAGTAACCGTCGCCCCCGCACCTCTCGCCTCATCCAGCGCTGCCTGCATTCCCGCAAACGACCGCGCGTCGATCAGCGGCCCAACCAGCGTTCCACTCTCGCGAGGATCGCCCACGCCCACCGACCGATACACCCTCTTCAAGCGAGCCACCAGGTCGTCATAGATCGTCTCATGCACAATCAATCGCCGCAGCGACGTACACCGTTGCCCCGCCGTCCCCATCGCCGAAAACGCAATCCCTCGCAGCGCCAAATCCAGGTCCGCGCTCGGACAAACAATCGCCGCGTTGTTTCCTCCCAGCTCCAGAATCGATCGCGCAAACCGCTTCGCCAGCCGCGGCCCAACCGCACGTCCCATCGCAGTCGAACCCGTAGCCGATACCAGCGGCACCTGCGAAGAATCCACCAACATCTCGCCCAGCGTCGCATCCCCAACCAGCAACGACGCCAGTCCCGCAGGAATATTCCCCACCTTCGCCGCCGCGCGCTCAAACAACGCCTGCGTCGCCAGCGCGGTCAGCGGAGTCTTCTCCGACGGCTTCCACACCACCGAATTCCCGCACACCAACGCCAGCGCCGCATTCCACGACCACACCGCCACCGGAAAATTGAACGCCGAAATCACACCCACCACACCCAGCGGATGCCACGTCTCCATCATCCGATGGTGCGCCCGTTCCGACGCAATCGTCAGCCCCGCAAGTTGCCTCGAAAGTCCCGCCGCGAACACGCAGATGTCGATCATCTCCTGCACTTCGCCGAAGCCCTCTGACAGCAGCTTCCCCGTCTCAATCGTCACCAGCCTTCCCAGCGTCGATATCTCCGCGCGCAGCTCTTCGCCCAGCACGCGCACCAGCTCTCCACGTCGCGGAGCCGGCACACTGCGCCACTCCACAAACGCTCGCTGCGCCGCATCGATGGCCTCTCGCGCCTCCGCTTCCGTAGTCTTCACAACGCGCGCAATCACCTGCCCCGTAATCGGAGAGCGCACCACCAGCTCGCCCCCCGTATACCGGTTCTCATCCACGCCCAGCCGCACCAGCAGCTCGCGCACCTCTTGATCCAACGCCGTCATATCCATCACCATCGCATCTCTCCTTCATCGTTCCGCACGCCACAACGCAGCGCGTCTACCGAGTCGCCAGCACCACGCACTCCTCCAACAAATCGAGCGCCACATCCATCTCCGCCTGCGTCACAACCAGCGCCGGACAAAGCCGAATCGTATTCTCTCCGCAGCCCAGCAGCAGCAACCCGCGCTCGAAAGCAAGATCGACAATCTTCTCCCGCAACGAGTTCGCCACAGCACGAGTCTGCTTGTTCTCGACAATCTCCACGCCGATCATCAACCCGCGGCCTCGCACCTCGCCGACAATCTCATGCTTCGCAACCCACGTCCCCAGCCGCTCCAGCGCGGCCGATCCCACCGTCGCCGCATTGGCCATCGCCTCGCGTTCAATGATGTCGATCGTCGCCAGCGCCGCCGCCAGGCACAGCGGATTCCCGCCAAACGTACTCGCATGCGAACCCGGAACCCAATCCATCACCTCTGCCTTCGCCATGCAAACACTCAGCGGCATCCCCGACGCGATCCCCTTCGCCATGCAAACAATATCCGGATGCACGCCCGAGTGCTCAATCGCCGACCACTTGCCCGTGCGTCCCGCGCCTGACTGAATCTCATCCACGACCATCAAAATTCCATGCCGATCGCAGATCCGCCGAATCTCCTGCAGAAAGATATTCGGCGCCACCACATACCCGCCCTCGCCCTGAATCGCCTCGACAAAAATCGCCGCGACTTCCTCCGGTGCAAGAATCGTCTTGAACAATTTCTCCTCGATGTACCGCGCGCATCCCAGCGCAAACGCCTCTTCCGCCTGCGGTCCACCGCTACATCCGCGATACGTATACGGATAGCGAACATGCGTCACGCCCGGAACAAACGGAGCAAACCTCCGCTTCTGCTGCACCTTCGACGCAGTCAGCGACAACGCTCCCATCGTCCGTCCGTGGAAGCTCCCCAGGAACGCAATAATGTTCTGCCGCCCCGTGTGATACCGCGCCAGCTTGATCGCGCACTCCACCGCCTCCGCGCCAGAGTTCCCGTAATAAATCTTGTGCGGTCCCGGCATCGGAGCCAGCGCACTCAAGCGAGCCGCCACCTTCGGCATCAGGTCATAATAAAAATCCGTCCCCGACATATGCAGCAGCTTCGCCGCCTGCTCCTGGATCGCCTTCACCACCTCCGGATGGCAATGCCCCGTCGACGTCACCGCAATCCCCGCCGTGAAATCCAGAAACTCATTCCCATCCACATCTTCAATCCGGCATCCCTTGCCGCTCTTCACCACCAGCGGATACCCGCGCGTATAGCTCGGCGACATGTACACATCATCCTCAGCCACCACCGCCTTCGCACGAGGGCCCGGCACAGCCCCTACAAACTTCGGCCCAACCTGCGCATGCATCTCAGGCGTAGCTACGCGCGTCAACTCCTGCATCAAGGTGCTCATGGAAATCTCTCCTATCGTTCCGCAACGGATCGTTCGCTGTATCGTCTCGAAAAACATGCACGCCGCGCTCCCTCGAATCAATCAAAGGAGCGAGCACCTGCACAGCAACAAAGGATCGTTGTAGAAGGCTAATCGCCGGAGAAAAGATTGGGTCGCACGCTGCTCGGCACCGCACGGGAAGCGACGCGCGTCCGCGCATCCATCCCCGCCATCTGGTGGTCCATCGTCGAATTGCAATACATCGACATACACCTACCCCGCTCGTTAGCGCTGATTATAGCGCGCCGCCCCCGCCACCCATCGTCCACCCGCTAATACGTCGCCAGCGTCACCTTCAGCACCTGCGGTACCGACGTAAAATTCAGCCCATAATCCGACTGATCGCCGTTCCACAGCCGCACAAAGTGCCACACCCCGTTCACATACGTCCCCTCTTCCACGCGCACAAACTGTCGCTGCGCCCCTGCAGCCAGGGCCTCAAAATCCACCCGCGCATGCACTGCCGTCACCAGAAATTCATCCGGCCCCAACTCCGCCACCATCGCTCCACCCTCCGGCGTCGCATTGCCCTTCGGCGTCAGCCAGCTACCAAACTGCGGCAGCCCATACGACACCTTCGCCCTCCACTTCCCAAACGTCAGCACCTGCACATGCTCCGCCGGATCCTCCGACACCGCCTGCACCTTACCCTCAAAATTCAGCTTCGCCACCACGCGATCCATCGGCCCAAAGAGGCTGTACACCAGCGCAAACGGCGCCGTCGCCGCCTCATCAATCTTCACCGCGCCCAGCGGCGCATTCGAGTACCCCGTAGCGTCCATCCCAAACGGCGAAAACCCAATCCCCTGGTGCCCCACCACCGCAAACAGATACCGCGCATACTCCGGAGCATTCCCCGTCTCCGGCACAAACATCGGATTATCCGCCCGATGATAAATATCCAGCAGCTTCGTATACACCGCATAGCCCGGCGTATAAAGGTCCGGCCCCAGCACATCGATCGCCGGCGCCGCAGCCTTCCACAG
Source organism: Granulicella sp. (assembly GCA_027452215.1). GTDB lineage: Bacteria > Acidobacteriota > Terriglobia > Terriglobales > Acidobacteriaceae > Granulicella. The sequence goes on from DAIDGQ010000040.1 coordinate 13,026, forward strand.
CGGGATCATCGCGTCCGTCGCACTCCCGCTCGCCCAGCTTCCCGGCGACGCATGAAACGGATCGCGCGTCACCACATTCACATACATCGGCAGCGGATACACGGCCTTCCCCGCCGCCGCAATCTGATTAATGTAGTGCGCAATCCCCCACACCTGGAAGCTCTCATCCGCATCCTTGCCAAACACTTCCTGCCACGTGCCCTGCTGCAAACGCATCGCCTGCACCAACTCCTGCGGCACCTGCCCCTCAAACATCTTCTGCGCAGGAGTCGAGTAATCCCGCACGCTTCCCCACGTGCCCGCCTCATTTTCGACCTGCACCATCAGCACCGTATGCTGCGGATCAGCCGCCTTCAAATCTTTCATCAACTCCACAAACGCCGTGCGGTCCGCGCGCTGCCCCACCTCCGACCACCAATCCAGCGAGTCAACCTTCTTTCCCTTCTCATTGATGACATGCGGAACCCGCGCCTCATCCAGCTTGATGAACGGCGGAGTGTAGTGTCCGCTCGCATTCTTGAACAGTCCAAACCACAGCAGCACCAGGTGTACATGATGAGCCCGCGCCTGCTCCAGCAGCGTATGCAGCATCGACGGATCGAACTTCCCCTGCTCCGGCTCAAACTGCTCCCAATAAATCGGAACCTCCAGCGTATTGATCCCGATCCGCTCCACCGTCGGCCACACCTTTGGCATCATCGCCGGCCACGCACTCGAATTATTCACCTGCGCACCCAGCATCAGGTAAGGCGCGCCATCCACCATCAGCGCAAACCGCCCATCCTTCTCCACAATGCTAGGAACCGGCGACTTCACCTGCTGCGCACTCAGCGCCGCACCCGACATCACTGCACCCGCCGCAACCACGCCAACACACAACCGATTCCACATCATCGCGACAACTCCGCCCCCACCACATCCACCGCCTCGCCCTTCGCGAACCCTACCTCCGCGCCCGTATGCGTCAACTTCTTCGCCGCATCATCCCAATGCAAATGCGACACCTCGAACACGCCCTTCTCATACGCATACGTCGTACCATCGTCGCGATACAAATCGAACGCTCCATCGGCCCCCGGATACACGCGCACCTTCGCAATCTTCTGCACCTCGTTCGTACTCTCCACCACCGTCCCCAGCGGCAGAATCGAACCCGCCCTCACAAACAGAGGAATCTGATCAATCGGCGCACTCACCGTCAGCGACTGCCCGCCGTGCACGCGCTCATTCGTCCAGAAGTTGTACCAGTCCGTTCCTGCCGGCAAGTAAACCTCGCGCGTCGTCATCCCCTGGTCCGTCACCGGAGCCACCAGCAGCGCCGGCCCAAACATATACTCATCGCCAATATTCGCGACCTTAGGATCTTCACCAAAATCCATAAACAACCCGCGCATAAACGGCGCACCCGTCTGATTAACGTGATACCCAAGCGAATAAATGTACGGCATCAACTCATACCGCAGCCGCAAAAACTTCTCCAGAATCGGCTCAGCCTGCTTGCCATAACTCCACACCTCATTCTCCGGACGAGTTCCATGCGTCCGGAAGTTCGGCTGAAACGTTCCATACTCAAACCACCGCACATACAGCTCCGGATAGTCGTCATAGTGCCCCACCTCCGCCCTCGCATCGCTCGGATCAATCAGCAGCGGCCGCTCCGGAGTATGCGAGTACGGCAGCCCCTGCCATCCCCCAATATCCGTACTCCAATACGGCATACCCGACGCCACAAAATTAATCCCTGTCGGCACCTGCCGCTTCATCACATCCCACGTCGGGCTAATATCCGACGACCAGAAAATCGCCCCATTGTGCTGCGCCCCCGGATACGCATCGCGTGCCAGGATCAGCGCCCGCTCCTTCATGTCCTTGCGCATCCCGTTATAAAACGCCGCCGTATGAAACAGAGGATACGTATTGAAATATTCCGTCCCCGGCCCCACATGAAAGTAGCTGTCGTTCGGAGACAGATCCGGCTCCGTCTCATCCGCCCAGAATGAGTCGAACCCCTTGTCCACATAGTTCGCTTTCACGATCCCCCAATACCACTTCGCCGCCTCAGGATTCGTCGTATCAATGTCCGACCCCGCATGGTCATACGGCTCACCATTCGTCGGAGTCCCATCCGCCAGATGCTCGAACCACCCATTCTTCAGCAGCGTCGGATAGTACCGGCTCCCCTCCACAAACCTCGGCCACACGCTGATCATCACGTGATAGTTCATCGCGTGCAATTCCTTCAGCATCTCCACCGGGTCCGGCCACGCCGCCGGATCCATATCCATCTGCCCCATCTTCGTATACGTGAACCAGTCAATCACCAGGTCATCAATTGGCAGATGCCGCTCGCGATAACCCTTCGCCACGCCCAGTATCTCCGCCTGGCTCGAGTACCTTTGCTTGCACTGAATATATCCATAAGCCGACTTCGGCAGCATCGCCACATCCCCCGTCAGCGTCCTGAACCCCTCATAGATCTCGTCGTACGTCTTTCCCGCAATCACGAAAAACGAAACCCTCTGCCCCACATCGCTCGTCCACTTCGTCTCATTCGCAATCGCAAACTGCACCGTGGTCCGCGAAGGGTTGTCCCACAAAATCCCATACCCCTTATTCGTCACCACGAACGGCACGCACACACTCTGCCCGCCCGGAGCGTTGTAATCATGCGCGCAACGCACTACATGTCCCCGCCGATCGAAGTACCCTTCCTGGTTTTGCCCCAGCCCGTAGTAGTGCTCATCCTTCGGCGCAGCAAACGTAGCTCCCACTTGAAAGTACGGATCATCCCCCGGCCGCCGCTCATTCAGAATCGTGTGGTTGCCATCCTTGTAATTCGGCACCGACATCTCCCAACCCCGCATATCCAGTAGCGTTTCACTCTCCGCCGTCTTAATCGACAACCCCACATACGGCGTATACCCATTAAAAAACTTCGCCGTATCCGGCAGCTTCCCCGTATACGGTTTCCCCTGCGCCTGCACGCTCACCACCATCCGCGACGACCGCAGCACGTCCGCCTTCTCATTCGTCTCCGCCGTCCACCCCGCAGCATCCGGCTTCGCAATCACGCCATACCCCGGCCCCATCAGCGCCCGAGCCTTATCCAAGCTCATCGTCACGCGCACAATATTCGGCGCATACGCCTCCACCACCACCTCCGCCTTACCCCGCTCCAGCGTCAACTGCTGCGCCGCCCCCACGCCACTCACCACCAACAAGCAACCCACCAAACCCGCACCCCAAACATCCACACTCTTCCAATTCATATCCAACTCCTCCATCCCTACCACTACTCTTACTCTTGCCGTTGCATTGCCGTTGCCGTTGCTCTCGCTCTTGCCGTTGCCGTTGCGCTTGCTCTTGCCATTGCCGTTGCCGTTGCCTGTTTTTCGCCGTCATCCTAGAGCAAAGCGAAGGACCACTGTATTAGCACTTCCCCTTGCTTTCCCTCTGCCATACCCAAAGTGAATCCGCTTCTTCCTACCTAACCTCCACCGTCGTCTTCACCGGCAAATCATCCGAGCTCCCACCCACCTTCACCACCACGCGATCCTTCTCAACAACAAACCCCTTCGCCTCATCGCTCCAATACGCCAGAGCCTTAGCAGCCAGCGGCAGCGTCACCGTCTTCACCTCGCCAGCCTTCAAAGACACCCGCTCAAATCCCTTCAACTCCTCCACCGGTCGCGCCACGCGAGACCCCTCATGCGACACATACATCTGCACCACCTCATCCCCCTCGCGAGCGCCAGTATTCTTCACATCCACACTCACCGTAGCGGTCTCTCCCGCACTCAGCGTCGAACGACTCACCCGCAGATGCGAGTAAGCAAAGCTCGTATAGCTCAACCCAAATCCAAACGCATACAGCGGCTTCTGTTTCGCATACAGATACGTCCGCCCATCGCGAATGTTGTAGTCCATCATCGCAGGAAGATCCGCCTCATCCCTCACCCACGTCTGCGTCAACCGCCCCGCCGGGTTATAGTCGCCGAACAGCACATCGGCCAGCCCATCACCCTGCTCTTCGCTGTTCTGCGTCATCTCCAAAATCGCCGGCACATGCTCCTGGCTCCACGTCGTCGTATACGGAAAGCTGGCCTGCAGTACCACAATCGTCTTCGGATTCGCAGCCAGCGCGGCCTTCGCAATCTCTTCCTGCGCCAGCGTCAGACTCTTGCGATCGACCGCCTCTTTCCCATCGCTCGCCACCGGACACTTCTCCCAACCCGCATCGCACGTCGGATGATTTCCAATCACCACCACCACCGCATCCACACTCTTCGCCAGCGCAGCCACCGCGCCCAGGTCCGAGCCCGTCGCATACTCCACCTTCACCCCCGAGCCCACCCTCGCGCGAATCCCCGCCAGCGGAGTCACCGTAAACGGAGGAGTCCCGCTATACCAATCGATCAGCACCGAATCCGCATAAGGCCCAATCACCCCTATCGACGTCAACGCCTTCGCATCCAGCGGCAGGATCCCCGTTGATTTATGGGTTGTGTCAACGGACCCGTTGCTCTTACGCTCGCCGTCCGCGTAGGACTCGTTCTTCAGAAGCACAATCGATTCATCCGTAACCTTCCTCGCCAGCGCCTTCGGTTCCGCCTGCCACCACGGGTCCGGAGCCAGCTCACTCCCCACGCCATCCTCAAATCCAATCCGCGCATACGGCACCACCGCATTCGGATCCAGCATCCCCAGCTTGATCATCACGCGAAACACGCCGCGCAGATTCCGGTCCAGATCAGCCTCCGTAATCAGCCCCTGCTTCAGAGCCTCCTCCATCGCCGGCTTATACAAATCCAGATACTGATTGATCCCCGCATGCACCGTCGCCGCCACCGCCTCCGGCATCGTCTTGTACGCCTTATGGTCCTTCACCAGCGCATTCAGCGCTCCGCCGTCCGTACAAATGATCCCGTCCTCGCCCCAGTCCTTCATCACCACATTCCGCAGCACCGGATTCTCAATCATCGGCACGCCATTCCACGAGTTATACGCCGTCATAAACGCATTCGCATGACCGTCCTCAATCGCCATCCGAAATGGCACCGAGTAGTACTCCTGAAACAGCCTCTCATCAAAATCCGACGAGCTCGATGTCCGCAGATTCTCATTGCTGTTCGCCAGAAAATGTTTCAGCAGCGAAGCCGTCTCCCAGTACTTCCCCTCGCCCTGCAGCCCGAGAGTAAACGCCGTAGCCAGCGTCCCCACCAAATAGGGATCCTCCCCATACGACTCCTCGCTCCGTCCCCACCGTGGGTCGCGACTCAAATCCGCATTCGGAGCCCGCACCACCAACCCACCGCGGTGATACTTCCCAAACGCATACCGCGTCTCATACGCCTCCTGCGTCGCGGCCTTCGTCAGCAGCGCCGGATCCCACGTCTGCCCCAGCCCCCGCGACTGAGGAAACGTCGTCGTCGGAATCACCGTCTCCCCGCGCCCCTCCCAATGTCCCGGCCCGCCCAGCGCCAGCCCATGCAGCCCCTCCACATGCCCGGTCCCCACCACACCCAGCCGCGGAACCGTAGGATTCGTGCTGAACGCGTCCACCTTCTCCTCCACCGTCATCCGGCTCAGCAAGTCCGTAATCCGCGCCTCCACCGGAGCCGAGCTGTCCGAATACACCGGCCGCTGCTGCGCCATCGCAGCCCCACCACACACCAAAACGACACTCACTAAACCGATTTTTATCATGGAGTTTTACCGCCCATAATCTATCGCACCCCGACAACGCTTGTACAGCCGCCTTGCTCCCCACCCTCCCCATGCATAACAATGAACGTCCCAGCCGCAGCGCTCATCCGCTGCCCGCCAACCCCGAGGACCCAACCCCATGCTCCGCATCATCCCCCTCGCCATCGCCGCCACACTCGCCGCACCTCTGCTCTCCCAATCCCCCCCCCCCCCCCCCCCC
>DAIDGQ010000041.1 GCA_027452215.1 Granulicella sp.
GAACCCCCTCCCAACCCCTTAAAAACCGCCCCCGCAACCCGAACCTTCCCTCAGTCACGCCCCTTGCAACCCAAGACCCAGCCGAATTGGCACCAAAAACACACACATTTCCCCAAAAATCATGCCCCGTCCCAAATCCAGACCCGCCATCCACCCCTTCGACCAGCAGCACGGCACCGACACCTCCGGCCTCATCCCCGGCAACATCATCGTCCAGGGAACCTCCGCCAAGGTCGAAGAGCTCACCGCCTACTACGGTGTCGCCCCCTCTATCCTCCATGGTTTGTTAGACATCTGGCTCCACCGCACAACGCCCCAGCCCATCGAAAAAACCGTCTTCCTCGACGTCGGTGCCGGCAAAGGCCGCGCCATGCTCCTCGCCTCCCAGTTCCCCTTCCTCCGCGTCGAAGGTGTCGAGCTAAACCCTGTCCTCGCAGCCATCGCCGAGGCCAACATCTCTCTCTGGCACAACGACTTACAAGCCGACGCCCTCGCTCCCCTCACCCTCCACCACGCCGACGCTACCACCCACCCCCTCCCCTCCGAGCCCACCCTCGCCTTCCTCTTCCACCCCTTCGAACTCCCCATCCTCCGCCGCTTCCTACGCCACGTCGAGTCCTCCCAAGCCGCTCATTCCAAACCCTTTGACCTCCTCTACGCCAACGCCGAGCACGGCTCCCTCCTCGACCGCCACCCCGCCTTCACCCGCCTCTGGATGGGCCCCGTCCCCATGACCCCCGCCGACCACCTGGCCGATCTAGCCGCCATCGCCGAACAAAAAGAATACGGCTCCACCGGCGACGAACTATGCGCCATCTACCGCTTTTCCGGCCGCAAATCAAAATAATCCGCCCCCAGTGGAACTATCCCGATTTCCAGCACGTATACCTATTCAGACCTTATCTGTTCGATTTTCCCAATAAAAATGGGGTATCGTTCGGATATCGGACAAGTGGGCGATAAAAGTTGCATCCAACGGAACCTCTCGACCGTCTTATCCGTAGTAGGTACTGTGCACAGAATCAAGGGAACGCTGCTCTCAACAAACGCAGGCGCACCCGCACCAGGGCCTCAAATTTCCCCGTGGCGCGACGGCTGAGTCAAGATCTCATCACCGCCCCCACGGACATATATCACGCAGTACAACGCAGTAGTAGAGCGCCGCATTCCCGGCTCGACCGGTCGCGTCGCCACAGGAGAACCAAATGTACCTCGCATTAGTTGCAGTCGTATTCGCTTCCACCATCTTCGTCCCGAGCTTCATCGGCATCCGTGCTCGCACCAATGCTAACTGGCGCTCGCTGTAACACTTAGCAGCAACACAAACCTCAAAAGCCGCGATCTGATCGCGGCTTTTTTGTCTTCTCTACCCTCTTCCCCCTGCCGACCAACCGTCTACTGTCTGGTCCTCACCACCGCACCACCAGCAGCCGCTCATCCTCCGCCTCACCCTGCGTGATCGAGACCTCCGCGTCCGCCCGCTCCATCACATTCGCAAACTTGTCACCCCACTCCACCATCACCAGCGCATCAGGAGCCTCGGCCATCTCCCACAGCCCAATCCCTTCTACCTCTCGTTCAGTCGTCAGACGATATAAATCCAGATGAATCAATCTCGTCTTAACTCCTTTATATTCATGGACTAACGTGAACGTTGGGCTCGTTACCTCCTCCGCATCGGCCCCTAGAGCCTCGGCCATCCCCTTCACCAGCACCGTCTTCCCCATCCCCAACTCGCCGCGGAGCACCACCAACTTCGGCGCCGCCAGCAACTCCGTCAGCATCTGCCCCAACCCCAGCGTCCCCTGCACACTGCGGGTCCGCAGCCGTTTCTCCCTGGTCCAATTCTTCATCGCCCCATCCCATTCGTCGCCGTTCCCGACACCCAGATCAACCCATCCTCATCCATCACCCGAGCCCGGAACGCCTGCCACAAATGCCCCACCGTATCCGTCGCCAGCACGGTATGTTCGTCCTGCGCCAGGCACGCAAAGTCCCCTGCCAGTCCATGCAGAAACACAGCAGCTTCAACAGCTTGCGCCACATCCTCCTGCCCTTCGGCACCAGCATATTGAGCCAGCATCGCGCTCACGATTCCGGTCAGAATATCGCCGCTCCCACCCTTCGCCATCGACGGATTCCCCGTCGTATTCACCGCAATCCGACCATCCGGATGCGCCACCAGCGTCCGCCATCCCTTCAGCACCAGCGTCACGCCATGCTCGGTCGCAAACCTCCGCGCCAACCCAACCCTGTCGGCCTCCACTTCCTTCACCGTCATTCCCACCAACCGCGCCATCTCCCCCGGATGCGGAGTCAGCACAATCGTCCGAGGCTTACCCGCAGTCTTTCCCGTCTCCACCGCCGCCTTCAGCAGCCACGTCCTCCCCGCCAGCGCATTCAGCGCATCCGCGTCGATCACCATCGGCAGCGTCACCTTCTCCACAAACATCCGCACCCACTCCGGAGTCGTCCCCTCCTGCCCCAGCCCGGGCCCAATCCCCACCACCGAAATCCCCTTCAGCAGCTTCCCCAGGGCCTCTTCCTCTAGCAACTCCATCGACAGCCCTTCGCCCTCTAAACCCTTCAACCCCAACAACATCAGCTCCGGAGCGATCGCCGCCACCGTCCCCAGAATCTCCCTCGGAACCGCCGCCGTCACCAGCCCTGCACCCGCGCGCATCGCCGCCAGGCTGGCCATCGACGGAGCCCCCGCCTTGCCCAGCGCCCCACCCACCAGCAGCACGTGCCCCAACCGCCCCTTGTTCCCATCGATCGCCCTCGGCGCCTCGGCAATCGCCTTGGCGCTCCCTCCCCACGTCAGCCCTGTAGCCGACTGAATCGCCTCTTCCGGCGTCCCAATTCCAGCCACCACCACCGGCCCAAACGTCTTCCCCGCTGTCATATGTCCAAATACATGCGCCAGCTTTGGAGCCGCAAACGTCACCACGGCGTCCGCCCGAAACGCGCCCTCAGCCGTCTCCTCCATCGAATCCGCATCCCACCCGCTTGGCAGATCGACCGCCACCACGGCCACTGTACTCGCCTCGAGCATCGCGCGTGCCGCCGCCGCCAGCCCCCGCAGCGGAGGCCTAAACCCTGTCCCCACAACAGCATCCACCACCAATCCAGCACCCTCCAGCGCCGCCCGCAGACCCTCCTCATCGGAGATCTCTCGCACCTCCAACAGAGATGGGTGCCCCGCGTCTCGCGTTTGAGACGTGGGTTCCTGCTGAGTCGACGCCTCCACTGCGGCCCCCAGCGCCCTCCCCGCCTCGCCCTTCAGTTCGGTCGCCGTCCCCAGCAGCGCCACGCGGACGCTCCGCCCGGCCTCCGCCAGCCGCACCGCCGCAACCATCCCATCCCCGCCATTATTTCCCTTGCCGGCCAGCACCACCACCAACCCGTCGCCCTTGAGCCGCCGCTCGCAGAACCTAGCTACCGCAGCGCCCGCACTCTGCATCAACGCCCACACCGGAATGCCAGCTTCCACCGACCGTCGGTCCGCCGCTCCCATCTCTTCTGCTGTCAGAATCTTCATCGCGAGCAATGCCTCATCCCATAGGATGCAACAGCTTACCGCCCGCCGCCACCCGTCTGTCCAACCGAAGCCGTTGTCTCCGTCTTCGGCTGGAAGTAGCTCCGGTCATACATCGCCCGGTAGAACTCCCCGGTCAACTCCGCCGCCTTGGGTCCATAGGTCGGCCTACCACCCTCCAGGAAGATCACCGTAACAATCCTCCCCGTCGGAGCATCGCCATAGCTAACAAACCACCCAAACCGCGTCCCGTTATCCGAGCAGGTACCCGTCTTCCCGAACACCGGAAACTGTTCAAAGTTGGTCCGCAGCGACCGCGCCGTACCATTCGAAAAGTTCACCGCTCCCTGCATTCCTGGCAGGATCTGCGGAATCACGTCCTTGATGTCCAGCAGTCGTTTCACCTTCGGCTGGAAGTCCGTCACATCAGCTTGTGTCGTCGGATGTTGCAGATAATACAGCGTCCCCCCATTGGCAATCGCGCTCACCAGGGCTCCCAGCTGCAGTGGCGTCATGCTGATGCTCTCGCCAAACGAGCACATGCGCCCTACCCCGCCACTCGCCTGCGGAAGCTCTTTATCCGGATACACACCCAACTGCTCGCCCGGAATGTTGTACCCCGCCAACTCTCCCAGCCCAAATTCATTCGCATAGTGCTTCACGCGTTCAAAGCCCATCGCGCGTCCCAGCACCTCAAAGTACAAGTTGATCGACCGCGCCAGCGCATGGGTCAGATCAACCGAGTAATGTCCTCCCAGGTTCACCGGGGTATCAGCCTTGATCAAGCCCTCTTTCAACGCCGCCAACGCCACCGACACCTTGATCGTCGAGCATGGTTCCGCTCCCGCACTCAGCGCCAGCTTCTGATTCACCATCGCCAGAATCCGTCCACTCGACGGATCGATCGCCAGCACCGTGCCATTCATATTGCCCAGAGCTTCCACCGCAGCCGCGCGAACCACCGGGTCTTCGCCCGCCGTCACGTCGCCCGCCGTCAAGTTGTCGGCAAAGCTGCTGGCCGTAAACCGTTCACCGTAATAGCGCCGACGCCGTCCCCTTACCATCACTCGCCCATGAACCGGCGTGCTCGCTACCGCCCCATGCACACTGGCCCCATGAGTCATCCGCGTGCTGCTCGAAGCCACGTGATGCGATGTAGCCACATGGTGCGAAACCGTCGCATGATGCGATGCAGCCACATGATGCGATCCTGCCGCCGCCTTCTTATGCTTTGCAGTCGACGTCGTCGTGTCCGCGTTCGCCACGCCCGCGCCCAACAAAAACGCCATCACCAGCCCTGTAACTCTCGGTCCCATCCACTCTCTTCTCTATGTGGTTCTACAGCTCGTACGGTCGTACACTCCCTCTCGACGTTCCGAGAAGACACCAAATACATGCGCCCAAAAAACGAGACACTTCTGTCGAATTCAGAGCTACTGCTTTCGTCTCAGGAAAGCTGGAATATCCAGCTCGTCGTTCTCAGTCGATCCCTCGGCCGCATATCCCGAAAACGAAGGAACTCTTGCCTCCGGCCACGGCTTCGACCCGGCATCATCCACACCCCTCGAGGCGTCCTCCGCCCTCGGTCTGCGAAAGAAATCATCATCGAACACCGACGCCCGCACCGGTAACAGCTCCGGCGAAGACTCCTTGATCGCCGCCTCCCGCTGGCTCTCTCCCTGCAACTCATGCAGCGCGTTCGGTAGCTCGATGCTACTCTCCCGCGTTACCTCCGGGATATGCTCCACGATCACCGGCATGTGCACTGGCTCAACATGCATCACCACCTTCGGCTCTTCCGGCGCCGTCTCCTGCTGCGACCGAGCCTGTTCCGCAGGCTGCTCCGCCCGCACCGGCGAGTTCGACGCAAATTCTATTCGCGGTGCCGGCTCCTGCCATGCCTGCTGCCGCGCTGTCTCGTAGTATGACGACACAGGATACGCCGGCCGCTCCACCGGCACCTCGGCCACCGGCTCAGGAACCACCTGGACAGGCACAACCGCAGCCCGATCCGCAACCTGCTCCTCTACCTGGTCCTCTACGCGAGGCTCTACCGCCGCTGGCGCCGCCTGTACTCGTATTGCCGGCATCGCCGCCTGCGACGCAAAGATCACAGGCTCAGCCGCCACCGCAGACTGCTCCGGCTCACTCGCAAACCTTGGCACCACGGGCCGCGTCACAATGCGAGGAGGCACCACGTCATACCGTGCTCCATCATGCTGCACCGTCGGCAGACCCGCCCCGGCCATCATCCGTTCGCGTCGCGCCGGCATCGCCTCATTCCGGAATCCGGTTGCGATCACCGTAAACTTCACGTCGTCGCCCATGCTCTCATCCAGCACCGCGCCAAAGATAATATTGGCGTCCTCGTGCGCCGCCTCTTGAATCAGCGATGACGCCTCGTTCACCTCGCTCAGCTTCAGGCTGCTCGATCCAGTGATGTTAATCAGAATCCCGCGAGCTCCATCGATCGCTCCATCTTCAAGCAGAGGGGAAGCCATTGCCGCCAGCGCTGCCTCCCGCGCCCGCCCCGGCCCCGACCGTACCGCTGTTCCCATCACCGAGTAGCCCATCCCCGCCATCGTTGTCTTCACATCCGCAAAGTCGCGATTAATCACCCCGGGAATCGTAATAATGTCGGAGATCCCCTGCACGCCCTGCCGCAAAATATCGTCCGCAATCCTGAAGCTCTCAAAGAATCCCGCGTCCTTCGCCGTCACCAGCAGCTTCTCATTCGGGATCACGATCAGTGTATCGACCGCCTCCAGCAGCTCCTGCAATCCATGCTCGGCCTGTCTAGCACGGCGCTTCCCCTCAAACCCAAATGGCCGCGTCACCACAGCGATCGTCAGCGCACCCATCTCACTGGCCAACGACGCAATCACTGGAGCCGCGCCTGTGCCCGTCCCTCCACCCAGCCCCGCCGTCACAAACACCATGTCCGCGCCCTCGAGCGCCTCAATGATCTTGTCCGAATCCTCCAGTGCCGCACGCCGCCCGATATCCGGATTCGCTCCCGCACCCAGGCCGCTCGTCAGCTTCACGCCCAATTGCAGTTTGATCGGAGCATTCGAACCCTCCAGCGCCTGCACATCGGTATTCGCCGCGATGAACTCCACGCCTTCAACATTCGCCGCGATCATCCGGTTGATCGCATTATTCCCGCCCCCGCCTACGCCGATAACTTTGATCCGCGCACTTCGTCTGGTCTCATCGTGATAATGAATGCGGAGGGCGTCTTCCGGCGGATTAGGCATAGGCGTATCTCCTCAAGTATTTGCGAAACGGCTTTCTTCATTCTGCACGGCGAATGCGTGGAACGCATTCAGGAAAACCCGCCCCGCATCTATATCGATTACCACCCGCCTCGCTTTACTGCGATGACGGAAGATGAAACACAACCGCCGCGCCAATCGACATCAGCCCAACCGACCCCGGACCATCCACAGTCGCGGTGCCTCCAAAGCGATTCATATTCCCAATGCCCAGCTCAATTGGCCGCAAATCAATCACCGGAAACACATGGATGGTAATGCCCGCCAATCCCTCGTACACCGCGAAATTGTCCTCCGTCCTCGCCACCGGAACTCCCGCCCCGTTCAGCGTGCTCGCCCCAAACGGCAGCGTCGCATTGCTCCGCGCATAGCCAGCCGACACCTGCGCATAGGGACTCAGCCACGAGTAACGCGTATGAAACGATCCCCTCACACCCAACAGCAGATTGTCATAGCCCGTGGCATCGTTTCCGCCCGCCGAGCTCGTCGCCGACTTGTTCGAGTGCAGCGTTCCGCCGCGCAGATCTAATCCCAAACGCATCGGCCCAAGCGTCCGGAAGTCATAGTAAGCGCCAACCTGAATCCCCGCGGGATTCACCACGCCACCGGTACTGGAGCATTGGCCCTGAGGGTCGTAGCACTTCATGCCACTCAACCGCGTTGCCACATATCCCACATAAACACCCGCCTGAGCCCGCGCCGCAACGGCACACCCAAGCCCCAACAAAACTACTGCCAAACTCTTGCAAAATCTCATATCCATTAGTCTACCGTCTGCGCCGCATTTCGGGCTGCATGCCCACCGTTTGCGTCTGCTTTTCTATAAATCCCTGCCACCAAAAGCCATCTTCGACTCTTGCCCTAATCCTTAATCCCTGTCCCCTAATCCCTGCCTTAGAAGCTTCCCGCAAAGATCGACTTCAGTTTTTGCGCCAGCCCCTGCTCTTCGCTCGCCTTGCGCACCTGGGTCCGATGGGTGTACAGCAGCATCCCAATCGCCGCTGCAAACTCCGGCTTTGCCAGCTCCCCCGGCATCCTGCTCAGCGGCACCGGATACCCGATCCGCGCCGGAACCCGCAGCAGACTCTCCGCATTATCCAGCAATCCCACCAGGTGCGACCCTCCGCCCGTAAACACGCAGCCTGCTCCCATCGCCTCCAGCACGCCGCCAGTCCGCAGATTATCGCGCAGCATCGTCAGCAACTCCCGCGCGCGAGGCTCCAGAATCTCCGCCAGAAATCTCTGCCGCACCATCCGTGCCGACTGTCCACCCGTCGCCAGGTCTCCGCCAATCTCAATCTCATTCAACTGCGGAACGCTCGTCACCACGCAGTTTCCATACATCCGCTTCAACTGCTCAGCCTCTTCCACGCTCACATGCAGACCCACCGCAAGATCATTCGTAAAGTGGTCGCCGCCAATCGGGAGCACCGCTGTATGCGCCACCGAGCCCTCAAAGAACACCACCAGCTCCGTCGAACTCGCGCCAATATCCACCACGCAAACCCCAAGCTCACGCTCATCCGCAGACAGCACCGCCTCCGCCGCCGCAATGCCCTCAAACACCGTATCCACCACCTCAAGTCCAGCCCGATTCGCGCACGTCACCACGCTCTGCGCCGCCGATCCCGAACACGTCGACAGGTGCAGACAAACCTCCAGCCGGTTCCCCACCATTCCCACCGGATCATGGATCCCTCCCTGGTCGTCCAAAATAAATTGCTGCGGCAACAAGTGCAGCACCTCGCGGTCCGGAGCCAGCCCCACCGACCTCGCCCGGTCAATCGCCGACCGTACATCCTCGCGCGTAATCTCCTTCATTCGGCTGCCCATGCTAATCCCGCCCTGCGAGTTCATCCCACGGATATGAGGGCCGCCAATCCCCACCACCGCCGTCTCAATCGGAGCCTTCGTCGACTTCTCCGCCGTCAACGCCGCCGCATTGATCGCCGCCGCCGCCGGCCCCAGGTCCGAGATCACGCCCCGGCGCATTCCCTTCGACGCCTCCACTCCGTGCCCCCGATACCGCAGCACGCCATCCACCAGCTCCGCCACCAGCACGCAGCTCTTCGAGCTACCCGCATCCAACACCGTGATCAGGTTGTCCATCTTCGCATTCATGGGGTCACTCCGCCGCTCTTACCTGCTTTCGCCAAGGCCGCTTTGTGGGCCGCCGCCAGCGCAGCAAATTCCTTCTCGTTCGCACTGCTCTTGCCCGACGCCGTCTTCTTCCTAGCAACCGGCTTCTTCGCTGCTGGCTTCTTAGCTGCAGGCTTCCAGGCTCCAGGCTTCACGGCTGCCGGATGCGCAGGAGCCGTTTGCGTTACAGGAGGCTTCATAATCTCGAGCTTCGGCGCAGCAGACTGTGAAGCAGCAGGTGCCATCGCAACAGACGTCGAAGCAGCAGCCGACTTCACCGGAACAGGTCTCGTCACGACAGACTGAGTCGCAGCAGGCTTTGTCGCGACCAACCTCGTCGCAGCAGGTTTCGTAGCTGCAGCCTTCTTCTCATTGGCGGCGACCAGCTTCAATCCCGCCGGTTTCGTCGCAGCATGAGAGGTGCTCACCGCTGCAGTTGGCACAGCAGGAGCAGCCGGTGTCGCAGCCCCTCCTTCGGCCCCCGGAGTCACCCCCGCCCCATTCTGCATCTCCAGCACCACCTGCCCGTCGTACCTCATATCAGCCGACGCCAGCTTCGGATACTGCTGCTTCCACTCCTGCAAATGCTGCTCGAACTCGTGATACCGCTTGACATACTCCTCGTTCCCAAAGTGCACCAGGATGTCCGAGCTACCCGACGCGATCAGCGCCTTCACATCCTCCGGGTCTGACACATCCACTTCACTCAGCGAGTCCGTCAGATGCTCGTCCGCTCCCCGCAACGCCGCCATGAAATGCTGATACACATCCATCCGCGCCGCCCTCGTGTCCAGCGGAAGATCCGCCGACAAACCCGTCAACACCGGAAACGAATAGTGCGGATCTCCCGCAGCTTCGGGGGTCATATCCAGCAACACGCCACTCGCGTCCACCAGCCCGATCTGTGTCCCCTGCCGCATAAACGCTACCGGAGTCCGCTCCTTAATCTGCACCCGTATCCGGTCCGGCAGCAGCCGCATCACCGTCGCATGTTCCACCCAGGGCAGCCGCTCCAGGTCCGCCTTGCGCTCCGGCAGCGACACGCGAAAGATATTCCTCTCCAGGTCCGCTCCAAACACACTCAGCACCTGCTCACGCGTCAGATGTTCTGCTCCGTTGATCTCAATATCGTCAGAGTCTGCCACCATGAACCGTGCATCGTGCATCAGATACGACCGCACCTCTGCGACGGCCACCACCACCGCTCCCAGCACCCCAAACACCACCACGCCCAACACAATCCGGCCAGCAATACCGCGCGGAATCCCACGGAACTTCGCCCGGAAATTTCCTCGCTTCGGCACATACTCCGGCTCGTCCTCCACCCCATATCCCGACGCAGCCGAACCCTCAAAGTCCTCACTGCCATAGCCCCGCTGCAAGGCTCCCGCAGGAGCCGGCCCCCGCCCCTGCCACGGAGAACGCGCCTCGGTCTCGCGAGCATAGTTCTCCTCAGGCGCATCCAGCACCGCAGAGCCCAGCCCGGCTTCGTACCCGGACACGCGCTTGGAACCTGTCTTCTTCATCTCCGCAAGGCCCTGAGCAAGGCCGCGGAAGAATCGCCGTATCACACAACTATACTGTCCACCACCTCCACTGACCCAACACTCCGCAGACAGGTATCGCTTCAGGAACGCTCCCCCACGCCCCACTTCGGAACACCCCGCCTCCATCCCAACTTCCGCAGTCCACGCGGGCCCCGGGTACACAGACAGTAACTGGCTCCACAGGCAGTAGCTGGCTATACATAAAGCCCTGGGGAATTGTGATGAAGCCTTGGCTCTTCGCTCTTTGTGTCGCATCGACTTTAGGCAGCCTCAACGCGCAGCAACCCGTCTGGCAGCCCGCTCCCGGACATACCCAGATCCCCATCTGGCCGGGCACAGCGCCTGATCCCGAGCCCGTCTCCGGCCCTGAGGTCGCGATCACCACTGGGAAGCATGATCTGGTTGCCGGCAGGCCATGGATTTCGGTAGAGCGGGTATCGCAACCCACCATGACGGTCTACTCCCCAATCGGGAAAAATACGGGCGCAGCGGTCGTCGTGTTTCCCGGCGGAGGTTACGAGATTCTGGCCATCGATCTCGAGGGCACCGAGGTCTGCGACTGGCTAACGCACAAAGGAATCACCTGTGTCCTGCTGAAGTACCGTGTACCCGGCGAAGGAGGATATCCCAAGCCCGCACCCTACCCAAAATCAGGCCCCTATCCAGAATCGCCAATCGCGTTGGAAGACGCCCAGCGAACCATCGGCCTCGTCCGCCTCCACGCCGCCGAGTGGCACATCGATCCCCACAAAATCGGCGTCCTCGGCTTCTCCGCAGGAGGCCACCTGGCCGCGGCCATCAGCAATCACTTCGACCACCGCCTCTATCCGCCCATCGACGCCGCCGACAAACTCAGCTGCCGTCCCGACTTCGCCGTCCCCATCTATCCCGGCCATCTCACACTCGCCGGAGCAGAGCAGGAAGCCCAGGAGGGCACCAAAAAGTTCGTCGTCCCTCACTCACCAACCGCCGATCCAGAGCTAACCCTGAACCCCGACCTCCACATCACCCAACAAACCCCTCCCACCTTCCTCCTCCAGAACGAGGACGACCACGTTGACGGTGTAGACCAGGCCCTCGCCTACTACATCGCCCTCAAGAACGCCGGCGTCCCCGTAGAGATGCACCTCTACGCCCAAGGAGGCCACGCCTTCGGTCTCCGCCGCACCCAACTCCCCGCCACCGCATGGCCAGCACTGGTAGAAACCTGGCTCCGCACCCTCGGCATGATCCCCAACTAGCCCCTACCGCAGCGCTTCCAGCACAGGTCAACCTAATTCGCAGAAGGCTGCGCCACCCGATCAATCACCATCACCTCGACCGCCGTCTTCTCCGCACTCAGCCTCAACCCAAGCTGTTCCGGCATCGCCGTAAAGATCCCCGGCGGAGCGTCAGCGCTCTCCGACACCGGAAACCGCCCATTCATCTGCGACTGGTCCGGCGTCCACTTGAACACGAAATCATACTTCCCCTCGAGCCCCGTCCTATCCACTACCGGACGATCCATAATCCCCGACTGCAGCAGCTGCGCAAAGTTCGCCATCGTCAGATTCCGTCCCTTCATCTCGCGGTCCGGACGTCCCAGAAAACTCGGAGGCCCGCTCGGATCCTTACTCCCCCGGAGCTTCGCCCCTCCCTTCGCCACCGTCAGCACATACGCCGACATCTCCCGCTTCTCCCAGTGGAACTTCAACTGAAACCGGTCGACCAGCAGCTTCCGCACCATGATCTTCACCTGCTCCAGACTCGGAGTACCCGGAGCATCCGCCACCCCTTCGATATCGAAGTCCTCGGTCCCAAGCCAAGCCGGAGCATCCACAATCTGCTTATCGTGCACGTCATAGACAAACGCCAGCAGAAACCGCACATTCATCCCGGCGAAGACACTCCGATGAGCAATCGGGCTTCCCTCCAGGGGATGGTCCGGATCACTCGGCCTGATCGTCGCCACCTCGAAGCTAGGATCAGCCTCCGCTGCCATCGCCTGCAACTTTTCGGTAGCCGCCGGAACCGCTTGTCCAAACGCGGACGGAATCAGTCCAAAGGTCAAGGCCACTGCTGCCACCAGCACTCTCGCCGTCCACGTAGGACCCGTACTCAACGCTCGCCGTCCGCGCAGGACCGTAGGACTTCCAGCAGCATCGGCCCTGCCTGCGACACGCTCCCCGCACCCAGCGTCAGAATCATCTCGCCCGGCCTGGCATCCGCCGCCAGCCGCTCCACCGCCTCGGCCATCGAGCTCGCATACATCACGCGCCCGCCATTCTTCTTCTGAATCGCCACCGCAAGCACCTCGCCCGTAATGCCCTCGATCGGCTGCTCGCTCGCGGCATAAATGTCCAGCACCTGCACGGCATCCGCATCGCCAAACGCACCGGCAAAGTCCTCCATCAAATCCCTCGTACGCGTGTACCGGTGCGGCTGGAACAGCACCAGTACCCTCCCATACCCGCACTCCCTCGCCGCCTGCAGCGTAGCCCGAATCTCCGTCGGATGATGCCCGTAATCATCCACCACGGTCACGCCGCGCTCCACACCGCGAACTTGGAACCTCCGGTCCACTCCGCGAAACGTAGCCAGCCCCGCAGCAATCTTCTCCGGAGCCAATCCCAACTGCACGCCAATCGCCACCGCCGCCGTAGCATTCAACACATTGTGCCGGCCCGGAACGTGCAGCTCAAACGGCCCCAGCACCAACCCGCGCGCATTGATCTCAAACCTCGCATGGCAGCCTTCAGCACCCGGCAGCATCCGCATCCGAAAGTCCGCCTCCGCGCTCACGCCATACGTGTAAACACGCCGCGTCACGCGAGGTAGAATCG
This sequence comes from Granulicella sp., assembly GCA_027452215.1. Taxonomy (GTDB): domain Bacteria; phylum Acidobacteriota; class Terriglobia; order Terriglobales; family Acidobacteriaceae; genus Granulicella. The sequence continues at coordinate 13,322 of DAIDGQ010000041.1, forward strand.
CTCGCAGCCTCTCATCGTCCACGCAAGCGGTGACCGCTCCATAGAACGGCACCTCGTCCATAAACTCGACGAAGCAATCCTCGACATCGCCCATATCCGCATAAGACTCCATATGCTCGCGATCGAGGTTCGTCACTACCGCCAGAATCGGCGACAGCTTCAGAAAACTCCGGTCACTCTCATCCGCCTCCGCCACCAGGTACTGCGACTTCCCCAGCCGCGCATTCGACCCCATCGCATCCACGCGCCCGCCCACCACCACCGTCGGATCGAGTTCCCCGCCCGCCAGCACCGCCGCCACCATCGACGTCGTCGTGGTCTTCCCATGCATCCCGGCAATCGCAATCCCATACTTCAGCCGCATCAGCTCCGCCAGCATCTCCGCCCGCTGAATCACCGGAATCTTCCGCGCCCGCGCCTCCACCACCTCCGGATTATCCTTGGCCACCGCCGAGCTCGTCACCACCACATCGCTAGCCGCAGCATTCCCCGCCGCGTGTCCGACATAGATGGTCGCCCCCAGCCGTTCCAGCCGCTCCGTAGTCGACGAAGCCCGCAGGTCCGACCCCGAAACCGCATACCCCATCGTCAGCAGGATCTCCGCGATCCCGCTCATCCCAATCCCACCAATCCCAATAAAATGCACCCTCTGCGAAGGCGCAAACATAGCGTGTTCCGGAAATCCCATCCCTCCATTCTCCCACCTCTCCAGCCTAGCTAGACCACCGGCCACCGCCGCTTTTGCACTTGTCTTTCTTTCTGTCATTCCCGAAGGGAATCTGCTTCACCAAAATCGCCCATACCCTATCGTCAAGAGCTGGAGTATGCTCGGCTCATCATGGCTGCCATTGTGAAGTGCTTGCTGCCGATCCTGCTGGCCCTACCCGCACTTGCTGCAGGCCAAACCCGGCCACAATCGGACCTCACCCACTTCACCCAACCGCAGCTCATAGCCTGTTACGACAACCTGAAACTATGCGGCGCCCACGACATATACGCCATCGAAGACGAACTTGAGCACCGCCTTCCCACGCTACCTACATCGGAACTCGTGCGCTGTTTCTCCGATTGGCATATCTGCGGTGTCGGGGAAGGCCCCGCCAGCGGGTGGCCAATCTCTGATGAGCTTCGCCGCCGCGGCCACCTGACGCATTTCCTCGCTCGATACGGCAGCACCACTAATTCCGACATTCGCGATGGCCTCGAACACCTCGCCTACAACTCCCATAGCCCCGCAGCGCGATCCTTCCTCAATCGAGTATTTGCCGAACGCCTTGACGACGGAGAGCATCTCTATTGGCCAGCAATGTATCTAGCGAAGCAGTGCGATCGCGCAGCATTACACTATCTCGATCCGGGTCCGAACTCCCAGTCGATCGCAGATAACTTCTCAGTCTCGAGCACACAATTTGCTGAGACCGCAAGTCTGTTTGGAAAGTGCAAATATAGGCCTTCCATCCCATACCTGATCAAAATCGGCCTGAATGCTGCCTCTCTAAATCTGGTCGATGCCGCCGATCAAAGCCTCCGGCGCTTCTACCCAAACTCTCCTCACTTCGACTCGCTGGAAGCGGAACAAAAATACTTCTGCAATCGTGCGAATCACGACAGCTTTGATGTGGATTGCTTCGCTCCATAGCGTCAAAGAACCCCATCGCCATGCTATACAAACTCATGCGCCCCACCCGACTCCTCCTAGCCGCCACGCTCCTCGCCCCCTGCACGTCCGCCCAGAACACCCAAACCCTCCTCGCAACGCCCACCACCGTAGCCTGGGGCTACTACTCAGCGCACGCCAAGCCCGCGCTCACCGTCCACTCCGGCGACACGGTCATCATGCAGACGGCCTCCACCTGCGGCCCTCCCGACCGCCTCGAGTCCGAAGGCGTCAAGCCCTCCGAAATCCCCGCCTGGCTCGGCCCCCTCTACGCCGGAGTACCGCAGTCTGACCGCGGCCCCGGAGGCCACATCCTCACCGGCCCCGTCGCCATCGCCGAAGCCCAGCCCGGCGACATCCTCGAAGTCCGCGTCCTCAAAATCTCCCTCGACACCGACTTCGCCTGCAACGGCTTCGGCGCCGGCCGCGGCTTCCTCCCCGACGACTTCCCCTACGGCCGCACCAAAATCATCCCCCTCGACCGCGAAAAGATGACCGCCGACTTCGCCCCCGGAATCACCATCCCCCTCCACCCCTTCTTCGGCTCCATGGGCATCGCCCCACCCGAGTCCGCCGGCAAGTGGAACTCCGCCCCTCCCTGGATGCACGGCGGCAACATGGACAACAAGGAGCTCACCGCCGGCTCCACGATCTTCTACCCCGTCCACGCCGCAGGAGCCCTCTTTGAAGCCGGCGACGGCCACGCCGGCCAGGGCAACGGCGAAGTCGACATTACCGCCCTCGAAACCTTTCTCACCGGAACCTTCCAGTTCACCGTCCTCAAAGGCGAGGCCGCCCGCGAGCACCTCCTCTGGCCCCGCGCCGAGACCCCCACCGCCTACATCTCCATGGGCTTCTCCGAAGACCTCAAAACCGCCACCGAGATGGCCATCCGCAACATGATCACCTTCCTGTCCGAGCAAAATCCGGACTACCCCCACCTATCCCGCGACGACGCCTACGCCCTCATCTCCACCGCCTGCGACGTCGACATCACGCAACTCGTTGATACCAAAGATGGTGTCCACGTCATCTGCCCCAAAGCTCTCTTCACCGGCCCGAAAACCGCCTCCCACCCCTAAGCAACTCATCACCGCACTGAAACTGTGTAAAGTCAGCCGCAACAAATTCTGTAGAGTATGTGTCTAATCTACCGAGAGCGGGATCACCCCGAGCACCACCCCGACCTGAACTCTCTCCTCGCCGGACTCGCAATCCCAGCCAATTTGGGAGCGAAGGCCGACCGGAACGGCAACTACATGAATATGAAGCGCACAATTCGCACCCTTCTGGCAGTCTCCGCCGTCGCGGCTGCCGCGTTTGTCGCCGCGCCCACCCTTCAGGCTCAAGTCTCCGTCGGAATCACGGCTGGCTACGCTCCCCCTCCCATCCCCGACTATGAACAGCCCGAATGCCCCGGCGACGGCTATATCTGGACGCCCGGCTACTGGGCCTGGGGCGACGGCGGCTACTACTGGGTCAACGGCGCCTGGGTTCTTCCCCCGTACGTAGGTGGTCTCTGGACGCCCGGCTACTGGGGCTGGGGCGGAGGCGTCTATGCCTGGAACCCCGGCTACTGGGGCCTCTCCATCGGCTACTACGGCGGCATTAACTACGGCTTCGGCTACTTCGGCACCGGCTTCTATGGCGGCTATTGGAACGGTGGCCGCTTCTGGTACAACCGCGAATACGGTCGCTTCGGTGACGACTTCCATGGTGGCTTCTATGACCGCCGCTATGCCGGCTTCAACGGCCGTCCCGGTGGTGCCTCCTTCACCAGAGCCAACTTCGGCGGCAACCGTGGAGGCGGCTTCCGGGGTTCCACCATCAACGGTCGCGGTGGCCAGAACTTCGGTGCAGGCCGCGGAGGCAACTTCGGCGGTGCTCGCGCTGCTGGGAGCCAGAACTTCGCAGGCAACCGCGGAGGCAACTTCGGAGGTGCTCGCGCTGCCGGGAGCCAGAACTTCGCAGGCAACCGTGGCGGCAACTTCGCAGGTAATCGCGGTGCGGGCGGCAACTTCGGCGGAGCTCGCCAGGGCGGAGGCAACTTCGGAGGTGGCCAGAACTTCGGTGGCAATCGCGGAGGCAACTTCGGAGGAGCCCGCGCCGGTGGCGGCCAAAGCTTCGGCGGTAGCCGCGGAGGAAACTTCGGCGGAGGCAACTTCGGAGGAGCCCGCGCCGGTGGCGGACAGAGCTTCGGAGGAGCCCGCGGTGGCAACTTCGGCGGTGGCGGTGGTGGTCACTTCGGGGGAGGTGGCGGTGGTCACTTCGGGGGAGGTGGCGGCGGCTTCCACGGTGGTGGAGGCGGCGGTGGATTCCACGGCGGTGGAGGTGGCGGCGGCTTCCACGGCGGTGGTGGTGGTCATCGCTAAACCACTCGCCCGCTAGACCAAATAAAATCAGGGCTGAGGAGGAATCCTCAGCCCTCTCCTTTTGCCCTTCGAAATCCCTCGAACTACCTCTCTGCCAACCGCAGAACCATCTCCGCAATCCGCTGCAGCGCCCCCGGCCTCCCCAGCGACCGAGCCCTCTCCCCCATCACCGTCCGTCTCTGCCCATCCCTCAACAGCTCCACCAGCGCCATCCGAAGCGTCTCCGCCGTTACATCCTTCTGCAGTAGCATCTCCGCCGCCCCCGCCTCCACCAGCACCTCTGCATTCTTCCTCTGGTGATCATCCGCGGCCGCCGCAAACGGCACCAGGAGCGACGGCTTTCCCGCCGCACAAAGTTCCGCCACCGTACTCCCCGACCTCGCCAGCACCACATCCGCCGCCGCATACTGCTCCGGCATATCCGTCAGAAACGCCTCCACCACCCAACGCGAATCATCCGCCCCACTCGCCACATAAGCCGCTCTCGTTTCTTCCAACCGCCGCGGCCCTGACTGATGCACAATCTTCAGCCCCGGCACCTCGTCCAACAACTGCCGCACAATCAGCGGCATCGTCTCATTGAACACCTGCGCCCCATTGCTCCCCGCCGTCACCAACAGTCGCGGAGCCGCGCCCAAAGGCCTCGCCGGCAACGCAAAGATCTCCGGCCGCACCGGAACGCCCGTCACCTCTGCATTACGAAAATACTTCGACGTCACCGCAAAATTCACAGCCGCCGCTCGCACTCGTCTCCCCACCAGCCGGTTCGTCATTCCCGGCACCGCATTCGGCTCATACGCCATCGTCGGAATGCGTAACAAAATCGCCGCTATCATCGCGGGCCCACTCGCATACCCCCCTACTCCCACAACCACATCTGGCCTGAACGCCCTCATCAGCGACACGCACCGCACCACGCCCGCCGGCAAATCCATCATCGTGCGCAGCCGCGTCGTCAGGCTTACGTTCTTCAACTGCCCCGACCGCACCAGCTCGAGCGGAAACCCCGCCTCCGGAACCAGCCGCGTCTCAATCCCCCGCGACGTCCCGATAAACCTTACCTCTGCCCCGTGCGCATCCCGCAACTCCCGCCCAATCGCGAGCGCCGGAATCACATGCCCGCCCGTCCCACCCCCAGCGATCATCACCCGCAGCGCGTTCTTCATCCCTGGCCCTTAGCCCCGACCCCTAAGCCCCGCACTAGTCGATCTCACGCGTCACATTCAACAGCACGCCCATACACGCCAGTGTCACAAACACGCTCGTTCCACCTGACGAAATAAATGGCAGCGGAATCCCCTTTGTCGGAAGCAACGCCAGCACCACGCTCATGTTGAAGAACGCCTGCACCAGGATCGCCGTCGTTAACCCAAACGCCAGGAACCGCGCAAACGGGTCGGTCGACAAAAACGCCGCCCGCAGCCCGCGATACCCCAGGATGCAGAACGCCGCCACCACGCACAGCGCCCCAATCAGCCCCAGTTCCTCCGAGATATTCGCAAAGATAAAATCCGTATGAGGCTCCGGCAGATAGAACAACTTCTGTCGGCCTTCCATCAATCCCAGCCCCCGAATTCCGCCCGTCCCCACCGCAATCAGCGACTGCAGGATATGAAATCCCGCGCCCCGCGGATCGGCCTCCGGATTCAGAAACACCTTCATCCGAGCAGCTCGCCACGCCACATGGAACAGCATGTAATACATCACCGGAGCCGCAGCCGCTATCGCCGCAAACAGCCACTTCATCTGTAGCCCCGCGAGGAACAGCATCAGCATCACCACCGCGGCACAAACCAGCGCCGTTCCCAGGTCGGGCTCCTTCAGAATCAGTCCAATAAACAACAGCGGAGGAATCACCGCGGGCAAAATCGTCTCTTTAATATTGTCGATCGTGTGTATCCGAGTCTGCAGAAACCAAGCCAGGAACAGCACAATCACCGGCTTCGCCAACTCTGAAGGCTGCAGCGTGATCCCCGGAAACCTAACCCACCGATGAGCTCCATTCATGCCGCTCATCGCAAACACTGCCAACAGCAAGATCCCCGTAATCGCCATCAGCGGAAAGATCAATTTTGGATTGTTGTACTTGCGATAGTCCACCCGCATCAACACAAACAGCGCCACCATCCCCGCCAGCGCAAACCCCGCCTGCTTGATCACATACGCATACGGAGATCCCAGCGTCGCCTTCGCCAGCACCGCCGACGCAGAGAACACCGACACCAATCCAAACAGCACCAGCAGCAGCACCGTTCCAAACAACCACTTATCGACGCCAACCCGCTTCGCCATCGAGGCACTTCCTAATCCTTGTTACCTAATCCCTGCACTAATTCCTTGAACACGCGCCCGCGCTGCTCATAATTCTCAAACTGGTCGAAGCTCGAACACGCCGGAGCCAGCAACACCGTCTCGCCAGCCACCGCCGTCTCGTGCGCAAACGCTACCGCGCGTGCCAGCGTCTCCGCTGCTTCTATCTTCACGACCCCGTCGAGCTGACGCGCAATCTTTTCTGCCGCTGAACCAATCGTGATAACCGTCCTCACCCGTTCCCGCACCAGCGCCGCCATCACCCTGTAGTCCGAATCCTTGTCCTTGCCCCCCATAATCAAATGGATGCCGCCGTCAAACGCCTCCAACGCCTTCATCGTCGCGTCCACGTTCGTAGCCTTCGAGTCGTTGTAGTACCGAACCGCGTTCAACTCGCGAACAAACTCCAGCCGATGCTCCACCGCCTTGAACTCCCGCACCGCAGCGCGAATCGTCTCACTCTCCACACCCGCCAATCGAGCCGCACACACCGCCGCCAGCACATTCTCAACATTGTGCGCACCTGCCAGCGAAATCTCCGCCACCGGCATCACCGGCTCCGCTTTCTCCCCCTCGCGAGGAATAAAAAAAATCGATTCGCCATGCACAAACGCTCCCTGTTTGATCGGCCGCCGTGCACTGAACCAGTAAATCTGCGCCTTGGTCTTCGCCGCGACCATCTGCGTCTCTTTGTTCTCGCCATTCAGAACCAGAAAATCTTCAGCCGTCTGGAACTCCGTAATCCGCGCCTTCGCCGCAGCATAGGTAGCAAAATCCCCATGCCGATCCAAGTGGTCCGGAGTAATGTTCAACACCACCCCAATCCGCGGCCTGAACGTCTCCACCGTCTCCAACTGAAAGCTCGAAACCTCAATCACGCTCCACGACTCCGGAGTACTCTCCTCCACCATCGCCGTCACTGGCAGCCCGATATTCCCTCCCACCAGCGTCGGCCTCCCAGCGGCCTTCAAGATCTCACCCAGCAGCGTGGTCGTCGTCGTCTTCCCATTCGACCCCGTAACCCCAATCACCTCGCCCTGCAAAAACTCCACACCCAGTTCCAGTTCGCCGATGATATGCGCTCCCATCGCTCGAACCTGCGTCAACACCGGCGTCGACATCGGCACACCAGGACTCACCACAATCAAATCCTGCCGCCGAAACGTCAGCAACCCATGGCTCCCCGCCTCCACCATGAACCCCTGGTCCAGCAAATCCGACAGCTCCGCAATTAGCGTCGCAGGCCGAGCATCGCTCACCGTAACCCGCGCCCCGCGCTCCTTCAAAAAACGAGCCGCCGCCAGCCCGCTCTTCCCAAGCCCCACCACCAACACGCGTTTTCCATTCAACTCAATCATCGCTCTAACCCAATCTCTACTCTCTACTCACTACCCTCTACTGCCTGCCTTACCTCAGCTTCAGCGTCGTAAGCGCAAACAGCGCAAACACCAACGCCACAATCCAAAACCGCGTAATCACCTTCGACTCCGACCACCCCATCAACTCAAAATGATGATGCAGCGGCGCCATCTTAAAGATCCTCTTCCCATTCCGCAGCTTATAACTTCCCACCTGCAGAATCACGCTCATGATCTCAATCACAAACACGCCGCCAATAAACGGCAGCAACAACTCCTGCTTAATAATCACGGCAACCGTAGCAATCGCCCCGCCCAGCGCCAGCGATCCCACATCGCCCATAAAAATCTCCGCCGGGTGAGCGTTGTACCAAAGGAACCCGATACTGGCCCCCACCATCGCCCCGCAGAAGATCGTCAGCTCGCTCACCATCGGCATCCGCTGCAGCTCAAGATAGTCCGCGAACACCACGTGCCCGCTCACATACGTCAGCGCCGTCAGCGCCGCAGCCGCCACGATCGTGCATCCAATTGCGAGCCCATCCAGCCCGTCGGTCAAGTTCACAGCGTTGCTCGAACCCGTAATCACCAGCATCACAAACAGCACAAACGGCAGCGCCACCAACCAGTGCATATGCGGAATATGCCCCAGCCACATCCACATCAAATCCGGACGGTATCGCTTCGCAAACGGCACCATCAGCCGAGTCGAGTACGCATGCTGCGACCGCATCGCGAGCAAAGAAACCGCAATCATCGCACTCACGATAAATTGAAAAAACAGCTTCTGCCGCGACGTCAGCCCAAGGTTCCGCTTCTGCACCACCTTGATGTAATCGTCCGCAAACCCAATCGCCCCAAACGCCACCGTCGAGAACATCACCAGCCACACATACGCATTTGTCAGGTTGCTCCAAAGCAGCGTCGGCACCAGGATCGAGATGCAGATCAGCACCCCTCCCATCGTCGGCGTGCCACCCTTCTTCTGGTGGCTCTGCGGTCCTTCTTCGCGAATGTATTGCCCAATCTGAAACTGCCGCAGCCGGTCAATCACAAACGGCCCAATCAACAATCCAATCAGCATCGCCGTCAGGCTCGCGAACACGCAGCGCACCGTGACGTAGCGAAAAATCCGAAAAAATCCAAAGTAAGGAAACAGCTTTTGATACAGCAGCCAATAGAGCAACGGAACACGCCTCGCGACCTTCATTGAACCAGCAGCAACGCCCTGGTTCACGGCTAATCTTACCCCCCTGCACCGTGCAAGACCGTTGCAATTGTTCGCTCATCCCCCGCAAGGAATCTGCCTCTGCACATTTTCCGTCGTTTCCTCGCGATCACGGCAGCCCTAACGCCTCCAGCGCCCGCTCCAGCCGCACCCCGCGCGACGCCTTCAGTAGCACCACATCGCCCTCCCGCACATGCTCCCGCAGCCACGCCCCAGCCATCTCCGGAGTCTCCACAAACTCCGCCTCCACCCCCGCGTTCCTCGCTCCCTCCACCAACTCCTTCGCCAACCCGCGCACGCCCACCACAAGATCCACCCCCGCCATCGCCGTCCCGCACCTCCGATGCAGCGCTGCTCCCTCCACACCCAATTCCAGCATCTCCCCCGCCACAACAATGCGCCGCTTCGCCTCCGTCCTGCGCAGCGCCTCCACCATTCCGTCCAGCGCGCGAGGATTGGAGTTGTACGTATCATTCACAAGCTCCGCTCCCCGCCACTCCACTACGTTCCCGCGCTTTTCAGTCGGCCTCATCCGCTCCAGCGCGCCCAGCGCGTCTCCCAATTCCACCCCGCTCATACGACCCACCGCAATCGCCGCCAGCGCATTCATCACGTTGTGCCTTCCCGGCAGCCGCAGCATCACCGGCCACTGCATCGTCTGTCCGCGCAGCAGCTGACTCTCTACCACCAAATCAAAATCTATCCCCCGCAACCCATGATCCTCAATCGCCTCCGCTCGAACCGCACAATCCTCACTCGTCCCAAACAGCACCGCGCGCTCTCCCATCCCGCGGCCGAACCCTCTCACCCGCACATCATCCCCATTCAGGAAAGCAGTCCCATCCGACGGAAGCGACTCCACCAACTCATACTTCGCTCTCGCAATCCCCTCGATCCCATCCTCGAAAAATTCCAGATGCACAGCCGCCACATTCGAAACCACAGCCCAATCAGGCTCCGCAATCTCCGCCAGCGCCCGAATCTCCCCCGCATGATTCATCCCCATCTCGAGTACCGCAACCTCGTCCTCCCTCTCCAATCGCAGCAGCGTCAGCGGCAATCCAAAGTGATTGTTGTAATTCCCCTCCGTCTTCAACACCTTGAACTTCGCTCCCAGCACCGCCGCAATACACTCCTTCGTAGTCGTCTTCCCCGCCGACCCCGTCACCCCAATCACTCTCTTTCCCCAGGCCCTTCGAACCGAATGCGCCAGCTTCTGCATCGAGTGCAACACACAGTCCTCATCACTCTCCGGAACCCGCAGCAACCGCGCCTCATCCACCTCCGCCGGCTTCAGCCAGCGCATGCTCACCACCGCCGCCACCGCCCCATCAGCCAGCGCCGTCTCCACGTAATCATGTCCATCGACGCGCTCGCCCTTCACCGCAAAAAATAAATCCCCCGCTCCAATCGTCCGCGAGTCGATCGAATACCCCAGCGCCTCCGCGCCTGTATCGAACACTCCCTCCGCATGAATCCAATCCGCAATCTGCCCCAACGTCAACTTCATAGACTCAACTCCTTCAATACCAGTGCCGCTTCCGCGACATCATCAAACTCCACCACTCCCTCGGCAAACGTCTGCGTCTTCTCATGCCCTTTGCCCGCCAGCAGCACAATATCTCCAGCCCTCGCCGCACGAATCGCAACCTCAATCGCAGCTCGGCGATCTTCTTCCACGACGAACTTCACGTCCGTCTCAAGCACTCCCACCATAACCTCTTCAATGATCGCCTTTGGCAATTCACTCCGCGGATTATCACTGGTCACTACCACCAAATCGCTCCCCTCTCCAGCCACACGTCCCATCTTCGGCCGCTTCGTCCTATCCCGATCCCCACCACACCCAAACATCGTAATCACCCGTCCGCCCTGCGCCTTCACCAGGTCACTCCCCAAAGCAATCAAGTTCTTCAACGCATCATCCGTATGCGCATAATCCACAACAACGGTAAACCCAATATCGCTCGACCCTGGCACTACCTCGAATCTTCCCGGAACCTGCTTCAACGTCTTCACCGCCTCAGCAATCTGCTCCAGCGTCAACCCCCGCGCGAACGCGCCGCACGCAGCCGCCAGCAAGTTGTACACATTCACTCGTCCCGTCAACGGAGACTCAAGGTCAATGGCTCGTCCCCCAGGCGCGTGCCACCGAAACGTTGTCGCACCCGCGCGCATTACGACGTTCTCCGCATAAAAGTCGGGAAGCCCATGGTTAAGATCCGGTCTCCACCCATAAGTCCACACAGCGGCGGTTCCAGATTTCTGTGCGGAGCTCCGCATGAAGTTCCCCTGAGCATCATCCGCATTAATCACTGCCACCCGCGGCGCCTTCGCACCCACTCCCTCAAACAACCGCGCCTTCGCCGACGCATACTTTTCCATCGTCCCGTGATAATCCAAATGGTCCTGCGTCAAATTCGTAAACATCGCGACATCCACCGGAATCCCCCACACCCTCTCCTGCTCCAGCGCGTGGCTACTCATCTCCATCACCACCTCCGAACATCCCGCGCGCACTCCCTCCGCAAACAACGCCAGCACATCTCTACTCTCCGGAGTCGTATGTTCGCTCTCCCTCACCACATCGCCCACATGCGTCTCAATCGTCCCCAGCAGCACGCACTTCCGCCCCACACTCCTTAGCATCTGCTCGAGCAGAAACGCCGTAGTCGTCTTCCCGTTCGTGCCCGTCACCGCGCTTATCTTCAGCACCTTCTCCGGCGCTCCAAACACAGCGGACGACACCTCCGCCAGCGCTCTCCGTCCATGCTCCACCAGCGCCAGCGCCAGCTCCGGCTGCATCGATCGCAGATCGACAAACACTTCCAGCGAGTCCGTCACCACCGCAGCGGCGCCCTTACGAATCGCCGCATCGATAAACCGATTCCCATCCGTAGTCCCACCACGCATCGCAACAAACACATCGCCCGAGCTCACTCGCCGCGAGTCATACTGCACGCCGCGCACCTCAACATCGCGCCGCCCCGCCACCTCCACCACGCCCACTGCCGCAACCACGTCGCTCCATAGCATCCCTCGATTTTATGCCCGTGCGCAGCTCCTCCCACTCCACTGCCTACTCTCCACTCTCTGCTCTACCGCGAGAAGCGTACGACGATCGCAGTCCCCACGGGCACCATCGTCCCCGCCGCCGGAGCCTGCTCCTGCGCGAGCCCACTACCCAGAGTCTGCACCCTCAGGCCCAAGGTTCCCGCATGCTCCACCACCGTCCGCAAATTTGCTCCATGAAACTCCGGCACCGCTACCCGTTTCCCCGGATCCACCACCACCGCTCCATTCCCACGAGTCTGCACCTGCGGCCGAATCACCGGAGCCTCCACCCGCGCATTCGCCGTGTCCATCGCATCCGGCATCACCGATGTCGTATTTCCATTCTTATGAAACTCCGCCAGCACCTTATCAGGCAGCGCACTCAGACCACTCTGCTTCGGCTTATTCTTCTCCGCCATATCGAACGCCTGGTCCGCACTCTGGTTCTCCGCCATCGCCGCAGCGTTCGCCGGGGCCCGCAGAGGATCATCCGCCGGCAAGCTGTTCACCTCGTCGAACATCGCATTCAAATCCCCAACCGGCTCGTCCGGAACATCATCCGGCTGCACCGAAGCCTGTACCTGCTGCATCTGTTGCTTCGTCTGCAGTGGCTGATCGTGCGGCACACCGAGGTACTCCAGCACCTCCTGCGCCACCTCGCGAAACACCGGAGCACTCACCGCCGCTCCATACAAACTGGGCCCCGCCGTAGGTGTATCGATCACCACAGTGACCGAAATTGCCGGCGAACTCACCGGAGCAAATCCAGCAAAGCTCGCCACCAGCTTCGTGTGCGAGTACGTGTGGGTCGCCGGATCGATCTTCTGCGCCGTCCCCGTCTTTCCCGCCGAACTGTACCCGTTCAACTGCGCCGCCTTGCCCGTCCCCTCCGTCACAATGCCCGCCATCATCGCGCGCATCTTTGCCGCCGTCAGTTCCGTGATCACACGGTGCGCCCCATCCGGCAAAGTCGACGGCAACTGGTACACCGGACGAAATGGCTCCGCCACCAACCTCGCATCGCCCTTCATCTCGTCCGTCGATTGCAGCAGCACATGCGGAGGCATATACACACCACCATTCGCAATCGTCGAAACCATCGACACTAACTGCACCGGAGTCACTGCCACCTCTTGCCCAATCGCGATCGACAAAATACTCGTCGACCCCCATTTGCGCGGCACCTGCAATAATCCCTTCGTCTCACTCGGAAGCTCAATCCCGGAGCGCTCCCCAAACCCAAACCCTTTGATATACGAATAGAACTTATTCGGCCCCAACTTCAGCGCCATCTTTGCCGCGCCCACGTCGCTCGAATGCTCCAAAGCATATTGCACTGTAACCACGCCGAACCGATCCGACTTGTCATCATGCAGCGTGCGCCCATACATCGTCATCGCTCCGCCCTGGCAGTCCACCATGTCCGTCGGCTGCACACCCGCCGCATCAAGCGCGGCTGAATACGTCACCAGCTTGAACGTTGACCCCGGCTCATACACATCACTTACCGCCAGATCCGTCAACGAGTCCGCATCCAGATGCCGCGAGTCGTTGGGATTAAATCGCGGACTCACCGCCAACGCCAGAATCTGTCCCGTGTGCGGATCCTGCACCACCACCGTTCCATGCGCGGCCTTCACCTTCGCCATCTGCGCATCCAGCGCGCGCTCGGCCATGTATTGAATATTCGAGTCGATCGACAGCACCAGGTTCTCGCCCGGCTGCGGATCACTCTCATCCGATCCCAGCACATGCCGCTTCGCATCGATCGCCGTCAGCTCGTGCCCCGGAGTTCCATGCAGCTCATCATCGAACTTGCGCTCCAGGCCGCCCAACCCATCATCGTCGGTGCCCACATATCCCAGCACATGGGCCGCTAAATCGCCGTTCGGATAAAACCGCTTGAACTCCTTCTGAAAATAGACTCCCTTCAGATTCAGCTCGCGAACCCGATTCGCCGTCTCCGGATCAAGCTTCCTCGCCACCCATGCAAAGTGCCGCGACGCATTGAACCTCGCATTCATCTGTTGCGCTGTCGTAAACCGATCCTGCGGATCCACGTGCACAATCTTTGCCAATAGCGCCGCATCATCCGCGCGGTTGTCGCCCAGCTCGCTCGGCACCGCGTACACGCTGTCCACCAGCACCGTCATCGCGAGCTCGCGCAGGTTGCGGTCGTACAACACTCCACGGTGCGGAGCCACCTCGAACCCGCGCTCCTGCTGCTGCTTTGCGCGGTCCACAAACTCTCCGTGCCTAACAATCTGCAGCCATCCCAGCCTGAACCCGATCACTGCCGCCCACACGCAGAAAAACATCGCAACATAGACAAACCGCACCCTGCGAATCGGTGCGGTCAGCTTCTGCCGTGACGTCTGTTTCATCCCAGAATTCCTGTTCTCTTGCAATGCTCTCCGTACCGACGAAGATCGTTATGCTTCCCTAGTTCACCGGCAGCACAGGTATGTGCGCCTGCGCCATCACCGACGAGTTTCCCGCCATGCCATCCTGCCGGACCACCTGCCCAGGCAGCGGAGCATCCAGTCCCAACTGCTTCGCAATATGATCGATCCTGCCCGGATCACTCAACTGTGCCTCGCTCAACTCCAGCTGTCGGTTCTGCTCGCGCAACTGCTCCACCTGCGTCTTCTGCGCTTCCACCCGGTAACCAACTTCGATCGCAGAAAAGTGTTGCCACACATACACCATCGTCAGCAGAAAAAACATCGTCATCACAATCGTGAAGCTGCGCATCTCCTTGCGGCGCTCAGGGTCATCCGCCTTCACAATCCGGCTGTTGTCGATATGCTTCGCAAAGAACATCTCAGGCGTCGGCCCGCGACGCCGCGCCCGCTGCTGCTCAAACATCTCGCGGTTGCGCTCCGCCACGCTCACGCCGCGGCGCTGGCTAGGCCGTGCCTGCATCTCCGTCATCTCTCGCCCTGCCATCGCCATCGTCGCCATCGCGTTCCTCCACTCAACCTTCAAACTTTTCAAACCTCATCCACCCGACTCGTCTTCGCGAGTGCAACCCGGGCCGGGGTTGCTGATGGGGGAAGGGAATTTTTCGTACATTGGTTGTCTTTCGCCTGAAAGCACGGCAGGACAACCCCGGCCCGATCTCTAAAACTTTTTGGTCGTTCTCACTTCACGCTGCGTCAGCTTCTCAGCAGCTCTCAACTTCGCGCTTCTCGACCGCGGATTCCGCAGCGCCTCTTGCTCTTTCGCCACGACCGGCTTCTTCGTCAAAATCTCCAGCTCACCCAGCCTCGCGCCCTCGCGAAAACTGTCCTTCACCAGCCGATCCTCCAGCGAGTGGAAACTGATCATCACCACTCTTCCTTCCGGCTTCAGCAAAGATCCCGCGCCCCCGGATACCGCCCGGAGCAGCGATTGAATCTCGCCTAACTCATCATTCACTCGAATCCGAAGCGCCTGAAAGGTCTTCGTCGCCGGATGGATCTTCTCGCCTTTTATTGGCGGGGCAACGGCCGAAACCACTCGAGCAAGTTCCGCTGTCGTAGTAATCGGCCGCGCCCGCACAATAGCTCTGGCGATTCTCCGCGACCTCCTTTCCTCTCCGAATTCGTAAATCAAGTTCGCGAGATCTTCCTCGTCCGCCTGATTTACCACTTGTTCGGCCGTCAACCCTTTGCGCGTATCCATCCGCATGTCTAAAGGGCCGTCCGACCGGAAACTGAATCCTCTGTGCGCCTCATCCAGCTGCATGCTGCTCACGCCAAAATCTGCTAGCAATCCATCCAGCGTGCCCGGCGAGATCACCTCGGCAATCTCTGAGAACGGCCGCCCCACATATTCAATCGTGGGCATCTCGCCTCCCAGCTCCAGAGCCAATCCCGCCAGCCTCGCCTTGGCCAGCTCCATCGCCTGCTCATCGCGGTCAAAGCAGATCAGCCTGCCCGACCCTCCAAGCCTCTTTGCAATTGCCAAAGAGTGGCCGCCAAACCCCAGCGTCGCATCAACCACCACGCCGCCAGCGCGCACATTCAGAAAGTTCAAACTCTCTTCCAAAAGAACCGGTACATGTTGCGGTTCAGCCATCTCGTCCGCCTCATGCGCCCCACTCAGGGGCTTCACAAACTAAATTCCTGCTGCTCCCAACGCATCCATATCTGCGTCGGTCAAAGGATTCGCATCGAGCGATGCCCGGTGCTTTTCATCGTTCACAACCGCCAGATACGACTGCAATCCCAACACCGCTACATCGCCTGCCAGCGTCGCCGCCTCACGCAGTAACTGCGGAATCAACAACCTTCCCTGCGCGTCCATCTCCACAACCTGGCCGTAGTAATTCGTCACGTCCAGAAACTTCTTCTTCGCAGCGCTCGAAGGTGCCTTCGCCAGCGCATCCTCGATCCGCTCCCATTCCTTCATCGGGTACAACTCAGCCCGCTTGCCGTCCTTGCTCGTAATAAAAAACTGCGGCCCGTACAGCTCATCCACCCGACGCTTGAAGTCCGCCGGAACCTTCAGCCGGCCCTTCTCATCTACGCGCGTTGGGTGATTGCCACGAAACATCTCAACCTCAGGGGTACCTGTTCGAAGACTCGCTTCCCGGGCCCTTATGTCTTACTATCGACTCAGTGAAGAGAAAGATTACCTTTTGACCACTTTCTTCCACTTCGTTCCACTAAGAATGTCGCCTCGAGCGCCGGATAGCAAGTGAAATCTGCATGTTTTGTTCCCTGTTTTCCGCTGGAAATGTGGAAAATCCAGCCTGTAGCGTAGACTGACACAATCACCCCTACATCTTGTGTTATCTCGGCTGATTCGTCCCCCGCTACCTACTTGCCATCGCCCAATGCGTACTGTAAGCGAAATAAAAGCGAAGATGGCCCCCTACTGAGCCGCTCCCTCTTTCTTCTTCTTCAATACCCACACCAGATACAGCAGCACGACCAGGTTCACCACCAGCAGAACTACCTTGTAAGGGGAAAACCTCTCCAGCAGTTCATAACTCTCCCACGGCAACCCCATCGCCGTTAGGATCACCGTGAAGTACTCCGCCCAGCCCTTCTCCAGCACCAGCCCCGTGCCCTCCACCACGCACACCGCCGCATACAAAATTGAGAGAGTCCCCGCCCTCCGCAACTGATGCACATTGATCAGGTCAGCCTTATACATCAGCATCCCGACAAACCGGCTCTCCGGGTCGATCCTCAGCGCGTCCACTATATGCATCAGCACATCACCCAGATCCTTATGCACCAGGTGCAACGCTCCGGCGCCCACCGCTGTAAAGAAAACCGCCTTGCTCAATTTGAAGATTCCCACAAGTAACAACCCGCGTGAGTGCCCCGTCCTCGCCGGCGCATGCTCCGCCCTGGATCTCGCTCTCTTCTTCGTAGATCTCCTTCGGGAAGGGTTCTGAATCTGCATAGCCTCGCTTCCAGTTGACGGTTGCCCTGCCGCTTTGTCAACGCAACCGAACCTCAACGACAAACCCCTCCGCATCTTTCCCCCGCGTCTCACCTCGAATCTTCGCCCGATCGCAAAGCAAACCTCCAACGTCAGCCCGGATAAATTTCTTGGGCTGTTCGTACGATGCGCTCAAATCGCAAATCTCTCGTGCCGCGCCCTCGCAACGACTGCAGCATCCATCTTTCTTGTGTGGGAGCAATCCACTCTCGCTCGGGCCGCGTACATCAGGTGTGCGTCTCTGCGATACAGCGAGGCGAAGCAATAAGTTTTGTTTCACACCATCAGCACCACCACTTGAAAGGGAAATTGAACATGAAGAAGTCTCTGATTACTCTCATGGCCGGCGCCGCGCTTGCCATCACGTCCTTCGCAGCAACCGCTCAGATGAAGGACCCCACCGTCGGCGGAGCAGCGATGTATCCCACCAAGAACATCATCGAGAACGCCGTCAACTCGCCCATCCACAAGACCCTCGTCGCCGCCGTCAAGGCTGCCGGCCTGGTTGACACCCTCGAGGGACCCGGCCCCTTCACCGTCTTCGCGCCCACCGATGATGCCTTCGCCAAGCTCCCCGCCGGTACCGTCGACAACCTCGTCAAGCCCGAGAACAAGGCCACCCTCGTCAAGATCCTCACCTACCACGTCGTCCCCGGCAAGATCACCTCGAAGGAACTCATCAAGATGATCAAGAAGGGCGGAGGAACCTACACCGCGAAGACCGTTGAAGGTGGCTCACTCACCTTCACCCTCGACATGGGCAAGGTCAAAATCACCGACGAAAAGGGTGGCTCGGCCTACGTCACCACCCCGGACGTCATCCAGTCCAACGGCGTCATCCACGTCATCGACTCCGTCCTGATGCCCGCATAACCGCTCCACCTGTAGTCCTCTCTCTCTAGCAGCCAATGGCGTCCCCCAGGACGCCATTCCTGTTGCCCTCACCATCGCCCTCAATCTTGCTTTTGCCCTCCCACCCTGCATTAGCCTTCGCACCTGTACTTACCTTTGACTTGCCTTCGCACTTGCACTTGCACTTGCCTTTGCACTTGCACTTGCCTTCGCACTTGCCGTTGCCTTTGCCCTTGCACTTGCTCGTTTTTCGCCGTCATCCTGGAGCGAAGCGAAGGACCCCCGCATTGGCTTTTGCTTTTGCCCTTGCTTTTTTGTTTGTCATTCTGAGCGAAGCGAACGAACCTGCAATCTCCCGCTCTTGCCCTTCCCCACCGGCCCGCCCCCCATCGCAAGCCACCGCGCATTATAGATCTCCCCAATTTTTATTCACCGGCCAAAACCCCACTCCCGCCGTCCCCGTAGGACAGTAGGACCGCAGGCTCGCAGGGCCTACTCTGTAATCATGCGTCTGCACTTCCACACCGAGCAGCAACTTCCCTACCCCGTCGAAACCGTCTTCGCCTTCTTCGCAGACCCCGCCAATCTTCCTCGCCTCATGCCCACCTGGCAGCGAGCCCGCATCGACCACGCGACCTTCATCGCCCCACCACCACCGCCCGCGCCCTTCCCTGGCTCAGACAACATCACTGCAGGCAATGGAACGCGCCTCACCATCACCATCCGCCCCATCCCCTTCTCCCCCATTCGCCTTCCCTGGGACGCACTCATCGAAGACTTCCGCTGGCTCCACGGCTTCTGCGATGTCCAACTCCGCGGCCCCTTCAAATACTGGCGCCACTGCCACACCGTCCAGCCCACACCTGCGGGAACCCTCCTCCGCGACGCCGTCGAATACGAACTCCCTCTCGGCCCCCTCAGCCCGCTCGCGAACACGCTCTTCGTCCACCACCAACTAGCCGCAACCTTCCGCTACCGTCAGCGCCGCACCCTGGACCTCCTCGCGCAATCGACCTCCGCAAAATAGAACAGCCCGCAATCACCTTGATTGCGAGCCGTTCTATCTACCGTTGTCGGATGCCTCCTTCATGACGCGGTCTCATCGCGGCATGGGTGGAGTCAGGACACTTCTGTAGCAGCAGCGTCTTCCAGCCACAAATCCCACTCTCGCCGTCCGCGTAGGACCGCCCGCCGTCCGCGCAGGACCTACACCCCAACCGGCCTCTTCAAATGCGGCCGAGCACTTGCCATCGCGGCCTCCGCAGTCAGCCCATACTTCGCTCGCAGAGCCTCTGGCTTCCCATGCTCGATAAACTCATCCGGCCACCCCACCCTCACCACCGGAACATCGATCTCCTGCGAGCTCAAACTCTCCAGCACCGCCGAGCCAAATCCACCCGCCAGCGCATGGTCTTCCATCGTGATCATCAACTCGCACCGCCGCCCATACAGAGCAACGCACTCCGCATCCACCGGCTTCGCAAACCTGGCATTGATCACCGCCGCGCGATGTCCCTCAGCCTCCAGCATCTTCGCCAGCCTCTGAGCCTCCGCCACCATCGAACCCAGCGCAAACACGGCCACATCATCGCCGTCCTGCAACACCTCGGCCTTACCAATCTCCAGTGCCACCGGCTGCACCTTCACCGCCGTTCCCGGCCCAATCCCGCGAGGATACCGAATCGCGCTCGGCCCCTCATGCTGCAGCGCAGTAAACATCATGTCCTGCAGCTCGTCCTCGTCCTTCGGATTCATATGGATCAAGTTCGGAATCCCGCGAAGGTAGCTGATGTCGAACAGCCCATGGTGCGTCGGTCCATCATCGCCGCTCAGGCCGCCGCGGTCCATGCAGAACACCACCGGAAGATTTTGCAGCGCCACGTCATGCACAATCTGATCGAACGCCCTCTGCAGAAACGTCGAATAGATTGCGCAGAACGGACGATACCCCTTCGTCGCCATGCCTGCAGCGAACAACACCGCGTGCTCTTCCGCAATCCCCACATCGAAGTACCGCTTCGGATGATGCGGCCGAAACAAATCCAACGCCGTCCCATTCGGCATCGCCGCCGTAATCGCAACGACCTTCTTATTCCCATCGGCCAGCTTCGTCAGCGTCTCTGCAAAAATCTCCGAGTACGTCTTCTGCCCCACCGCCTTGGTCTCGCCCGTCTCCGGATCGAACGGCCCCAGCCCATGAAACTTCTTCTGCTTATCGATCGCTGGCTGAAATCCCTTGCCCTTCTGTGTCAGGGCATGCAGCACCACAGGCTTGTTCTGCTTCTTCAAAAACTTGAATGTCTCAATCAGCATCGGCAGATTATGGCCATCCACCGGGCCATAATAGTTCAGCCCAAACTCCTCGAAGATCATCCCTCGCCCGACGATTCCCTTCGCCGCCTCTTCCGCCTTGCGAGCAATGTGCCGGGCCGCCTTCCCGCCAAACCTCTCCACCAGCTCCGCCGCGCGATCATGCAAACTCACATACGTCGGGTTCGTCGCAATCTTGTGGAAGTACTCCGCAATCGCTCCAACATTCTTATCGATCGACCACTCGTTATCGTTCAGCACGATAATCATTCGCTTGGTCGACGCCATATTATTCAGCGCCTCAAAGCTGATCCCATTCGTAAACGCTGCATCTCCCGCCAGCGCCACAATGTGCTCCGTCCCGCCGCTCATATCCCGAGCCACGGCCATCCCCAGCGCCGCACTCAGCGCCGTCCCCGCATGTCCCGCTCCAAACGAATCGTGTTCGCTCTCGGTTCGCAGCATAAACCCGTTCAACCCACCCGGCTGCCGAATCGTCTCAAACTGCCCCTCGCGCCCCGTCAGCAGCTTATGCACATAGCTCTGGTGGCTCACATCGAAAACAAAGCTGTCCTGAGGAGTATCGAACACATAGTGCATCGCAATCGTCAGCTCGACCACGCCAAGGTTCGGGCCAATGTGTCCGCCCGTCTTCGCCACGCCCGTGATCAGCCGCTCACGAATCTCTTCGGCCAGCAATTCCAATTCCACGATGCTCAGCTTCTTCACATCGGCCGGCGATTTGATCTTCTCTAAATACTCACTCATACCCAAAAACCCAAAGAGGCCCCAACCCGATCGTTCAGTGCAGTTAGTGCCATCTCTACAGTGTACCAACCTCTTGACCCCTGACACGCTGTACTGCGAACACTCACGCCCTATTCCTTTTGCCTCACCAACGTCCGAAAAATCGCCACAGCCCGCAGCCTCTCTCCGCCCTCGCCCTCCGCGCCTCCTTCCCACATCTGCCGCACACCCCAGCCACTCGTACATCGTTGATACTTGGGCATACTATATTTCGCATGAGACTTCGCTTCCTGACTCTCGCCGCAACCGTCGCCCTCGTCTCCACGGCCCTCACCGCCTCCGCCCAGGCCCCCCAGACCACGCTCCCCCTCTGGCCCCACGCCACCCCCGAGCCCGCGCAGACCACCGCCCCCGAGACCGACATCACCAAGCCCTCCGACAACCTCCTCAGCGGCCACCGCACCGCCCGCCTCACCAACATCACCGTCCCCACCCTCTCCGTCTATCCTCCCCACGACCACAACACCGGCAGCGCCGCCATCGTCTTCCCCGGAGGTGGCTACCAGATCCTCGCCTGGGACGGTGAAGGCCTCGACCCCTGCCGCTGGCTCAACTCCCTCGGCATGACCTGCCTCCTCGTCAAGTACCGAGTCCCCCAGCCCCACGGCGAAGCCGGCCACTATCCCGCCGACCCCTCTGACCTCGAAGATGCCCAGCAAGCCATGCGTCTCGCCCGCGCCCACGCCGCCGAATGGCACATCGACCCCACCCACATCGGCGTCATGGGCTTCTCCGCCGGAGGCAATCTCGCCGTCCTCCTCTCCACCCATCCCGACGACCACCACGTCGAATCCACCCCCGCCGAGCTGCACTACTACGCCACCGGCGGCCACGGC
>DAIDGQ010000042.1 GCA_027452215.1 Granulicella sp.
CTGCAACGCGCCCTTCAGCTACCCTCATGGCTGCACGACTACAACTGGCACCGCCCCCACGCCAGCCTCAACCATCAACCTCCCATCAGCCGCTCCCGCGCCGATAGGAACAACCTGTTGAGCCTCCACAGCTAGAAGCTAGTAGCTAGTAGCTAGAAGCTAGTAGCTAGCAACTACTTCGGCACCAGCCTCAAGCTATGCACCGCAGCCGCATGCTCCAGCGGAAGCCTGAACGTCGTTCCATTCAGCCAGGGCAGAAACTGGTCCAGAAACCAGGGACTCGCAGGGTTGCCAGACTCTCCGGTAGTAATATTCGCCTGCGTGTTTTCAGCGTTCGACATATCCGCGGTGAAGCGTTCCGACGGCCCAAAGTGCAGCCCCGTCTGCTTGATCGTCGTCCCGTCTCCCCCGTTCGGATGCAGCCCCGATCCAGTCGCCACGCCCAGCAGCGTGCTGATCGGCGAGTGGCTCCCGAAGACGGGGTGCGCGATGTCCACCGGGTGGATCGCGCCATAACTCCAGCTCGCCAGGTTCGCCGGAGCCTGGTCCAGCTTCAGTCCGCGCTCCAGCGCCGCCGTAAGAAAGTCGTCCCAGTTCGCGTAAGCGCGGGGCAGCCAGCGCGCCGGAGTATGCTGCAAAATCAGCTCCAGCGCCGTAGTCTCTTCGTTCCACGAGTAGAGATCCGTCAGGTCAACAATCTCCTGCGGCGTCACCTTCGCTGAATCCTTCGCAGCATCTTTCTCCGACGCCGAAAGCTTGGAATGACTCCCCGCTCGAGCCTGCGCACGAGCCTCAGCCCGAAGCTTCGGGATCAGCAGCATCGGCCACAGCACATGCCGCGTCGACGCAACAATCGCCGCTGCCGAGGACTCCGGCCTCACGTCGCCATTCCAGTCGCGCAGCAGGTTGGCCGCCTGCTGCAGCCGCGGATCCTTCTTCGTCTTAGCCGAGTGGTCAAGAGCATACGCCAGCCTCTGCGCCACCAGCAGATCAAACTCCGAATGTGTGTCCGTCTGGATCGCCAGCATATCGCCAGCCGTCAGCCCCGACCGATTCTCAAGCAGATGGTTGATCCGCTCAACCCGATACGCATCCACCCAGTTGTTCGCAATAAAGTAAGGATAATCATCCGTGACAATCCGGGAGTTCGCCGTAGCCAGAATCCCCGACGCCGGGTCCACAACCGACGGCAGCGCGTCATACGCAATATAGCCAGACCAGATCTGCGTCGCGTCCAGCGCATCCACCGGCACCGTCGAAATCGGCGTCCCGATCGTGTACGGAGTCGTCGGAGAGCTAGGTATCTCCTGCGCCCCACTTCCCTCCTGCGATCCGGTTATCTTCTGCGTCGCCGCCCGTCCCTGCGCATGCACCGTGCCGCTCGTCCTCACAAACGACGCAAGCACCGCATGAGGCACCGCAATCGACGACGTTTGCGCGTCGCCAGACTCATCGTCTTCGTCCTCAGCCGGAGTGGCGTCCGGAAGAATAAACGGCTGCACCGCGCGAGGTCGCTGCACCGCTGGCCCCCGGATCGGGATGCGGCCCAGCAGATGGTAGCCAATGTGCTGCCCATCGGCGTAAACCAGATTCTGCGAGACGCTGCCAAACCCCGCGAACGCCGCCACCAGCGATGCCGCATCCGTCGCCGTATTGATCGAGTACATCGGCGAAGTCACCGTGCTCGGATCGTAGATCGTCCACTCCAGCGCCAGCGCCCGGTGTTCCGACTTGTACAGCGGCGAGATAATAGGCGTCGCCATCGTCGTTGCGCCCAGCGTATGCGTCGTCGTCAAAACGTCGAGCGTCACATCGTGCCCCGCCCGCACCCGTATGTGCTCAATCTGGTGGCCGGCCCGCGACCAGGTATGGTCAGCATGCTCATACTCCGTTCCATCTCCCGAGCCTCGCAGGTGCTCGATAATCACATCCTGCACATCCGCTCCCGAGTTCGTGAATCCCCACGCTACGAACGGATTCCGTCCCACAATGACGAAGGGAACTCCAGGCAGCGTGAAGCCCGCAACGCTCAGCGGATGCGCTCCGTCCGCATGCAGAGAAGCCTCATACCAGATGTCCGGCGCCGTCAGTCCCAAATGCATGTCATTCGACAGCAGAGGAGCTCCGCTCGCCGTATGCGCACCCGCCACCACCCAGTTGTTCGACCCCGGCAGACAGCCTTCGCAGGAGCGCGGGCGCAGCTCTGCATCCATCGCCAGCAGCTCGTGCGCCGAAGCTCCATCACGCTCTCCCCTCATCGCCGCCGGTGCCAGTGCCGGTGCTGGTGCCGGTGCCGGGAGCAGCGAACACGCGCCCCCACCGCACGACGACTGCGTCTTATCCAGAGGAATCTCCTCCACCGGCACCCCCGGCGTCGTCAGGTCCGCCGGAGTCTGCGTCGGAGGATGGTCGCGCCAGCTCCCCGTCGGATAAAGGTCCGCAAGCAGCGACGCAGGAAGATGCGCAGCCAGCGCCTCGCGGTTCAGCTTCGTAGGAAACTCCGTCGATAGCTGTTGCGACATCACCAGCCCAATCAGCAGTGAGTCGCGCGGCGTCCACGCAGAGGGCGTATAGCGCAGCAGGTGAAACTCCACCGGCAGCGTATTCCGGCCGCCGCTGCTGCCGTCATGCGCCGCAATAAACGCGTTCACGCCATTCGCATAGACCTGAAGCTGGTGCAGCTGATCCAAAGGCAGCACAGCGATCGCCCGGTCAGCCGCCGAACGAAGCTGCAGGATGCGCTGTTCCCGGTCATGCTCAATCAGCGACGGCCCGAGAATCTCCGCCAGCTCTCCCGCTCCATGCCGCCGCAGCGCGTCCATCTGGAACAGCCGGTCCGACGCCGTAACGTAGCCCTGCGCAAACAGCAGGTCGTCAAGATTCGACGCCCTCAGCGTCGGCACTCCCTGCCCATCGCGCGTCACCGTAACCGCAGACGACAGCCCCGCAACGCTCGTCGTGCCATCAAGCTCCGGCAGCGAAGCCCGCATCGCATGGCGCAGCGCCACCGCCGAACTCAACATCAGCAGCACCACCACAACCGCCAACGACGCCGCAGCGATCGCTAGCCCCTTCACCCACCGCCGTCGAGGTTCTTCATCGTACAAACCTTCAGAGGATCGGCGGCGAGTGAAATCCTGCGTGGACGGAGAGTGTTCGGCTTCGGGAGAAGGTGGTCTAGAAGGAGTCATGGGCCTGACTTGATTCTAGGTGATGGGAAACTCCGCCGTTCAAGTCCATGGCCTCTCTCCATCGATCATCCTGCAGCTTCCAGCGGAGGCTGCTCGCCGGGCCTCGTCGTCCACCGAACCACCAGGACAACCAGCAGCAGCACCGGGATGCAGAAAATACTGCCCTCCGGCCCGTCAACTCCGCCAGAGAGCGCCGGCCTGCCGGCGATGTGCGTCTGGAACAGCCTGCCCACAGACAGGTTGCCGCTATCGGCCACGCCATAGAGGAAGCTCTGCGCCCAGTCCCACGCCATGTGGAACCCGATCGCCCACCACAGCGACCCGGTCCTCCACAAAACGTAGCTGAAGATCAGCCCAATGAGCACGACCTGTCCAATACCCAGCGCGTTCTCTCCCGCGTTGCCCAGATGAACGGCTCCGAACACAAACGACATGATGACCGCAGCCATCCAGAACGCGACCGTCCGGGCCTTCCCCGGCGAAATCTTTTCGGCTAGCCCGATCACTCCGCGGGTCAGCGTGAACTGCAGATATCCGCGGAGCATGTACTCCTCCGAGAAGCCCACCATCAGGAAAGCAAGCAGCCACTTCGCCCCGTAGAGGAAGATGGCCGGCCCGGTCAGCAGACGCTGGTCGAAGTACAGCAGGTGCAAAGACCGAAGCAGCAGCACCAGGCCCGACAGCGCGACGAATCCCCAGAACGCGCCGGGCAAGAAGTCGCTGCGGCGCGAGCTGCCGATGCCATAGACCCCAAGCCTGCGGCCCTCTGCTTTGGAGAAGAACCAGCAGACCCCCAACATGCCAAGAAAGGTCAGCCCGTCACTCACGATCACCAGCGCCGGCTGGAAGGGCACCACAGGCTTGGGAGCATGCATCTGGGGATGAGCTTGTGCCTGCATGCGCGCCGCCATAAACTCCTTGAGATGGCCGGTGGCTGCGACCGCAAAGAACCCGCTCACCATGATGATGATCGCCACAAGGGCGACAAAGATCGCTATCGACCATCCTGCACGCAGGCCGTAGCGCCCAATGAACACGCCGTGCCCCGAGTCCTGCACGGAATCCTGCGCCGCCAGCGGTTGAATGGATGCCAATGACGGCTCGTCCTGCGACGATGGAGGAACCGGGGATGTCCCCGGGTCTGGCGGAGTTAGATCCATTGAGGGTGCGCTCCTTGTGCGATGTCTGAGGCTGGGCGTTGGCTACAGATAATACCGCACCGTGACCGCAAATGTTTCATCGTCGGTCGGATACTCTGAAGAGGTTGCCTTGATGATCACAGGAGTCCACCGCATTGAACTGCCGCATCTTCTATCACGACAAATGCTTCGACGGAGCCTGTTCCGCCTCCCTGTTTACCCGCTTCCATCGCGAGTGCGTTGCCCGCCCCTCCGGGCACCCGTGGCAATACGACTATCAGGGGCTCGTCCATCGCGCAGGAGCTCTCTTTGACGACGCCTGGTGGGGAGTCGGCGAGAACGCCATCGTCGACTTCAAATACTCTCCATCCCCGCGCCTCACCTGGTGGTTCGATCATCACCAGTCAGCCTTCGCATCCGCACAGGACGAGGCAAACTTCCGCGCCGGCCAGGGCAATCCATCCTCCCCCGGACCCCAGGCCATGAGGCAGTTCTTTGACCCGCACTACACCAGCTGCACCAGTTGGATCGCCCACATCGCCAGCACAAAGTTTGGTATGGACGTCGCTCCTCTCAAGGACCTCATCTACTGGGCCGACATCGTCGATGGCGCCAGGTATCAAAGCGCCACCGCCGCCGTCGAGCTGCTCGAGCCCGCAATGAAACTCACCCTCGTCATCGAAAGCGCTCCCGACGACCAGGCTGGTTCCATCTCGCGAAAGTTCATCCCTCTGCTCACCGAAATGCCCCTGCAGCAAGTCCTCGAGCAGCCCTTCGTCCAGCATCTGCTCGGCCCCTTGCTCGATCAGCACTGGGCCGCCCTCGATCTGATTCGCCAGCGTTCCGTCTGCGAACAAGGAGTCATCTCCTTCGACATCACCGACCAGCCCACCGAGGGCTACAACAAATTCATCCCCTACTACCTCCATCCCGAAGCAACCTACAACGTCGGTCTATCCAAGTCCAGCTTCCGCACCAAGGTCAGCGTTGGAACCAATCCCTGGACCACAAAACCCGCCTCAGACCTCGCCAACATCGCCGCCATCTGCGAACGGTTTGGAGGAGGAGGCCACGCCCGCGTCGGAGCCATCAGCTTTCCAGTCGATCAACCCGAGCAGGCTCGAGCCGCCGTCACGCAGATCATCGCAGAGCTCAAAGCAGCCTCCACCCAACCTCCAAAGCCCTAACCCTCCACCCATCCCACCCCAGCCACCAATCCAACTCTCGCCGTCCGCGCAGGACACTCCCGCCGTCCGCGCAGGACCGCAGGGCCGCAGGGCCGCAGGACTGCAGGGCCATTGCTTTCTCTACATCTATCCTCTACCCTCTGCCCTATGCAGCTCCGTCCCCGCCACTACGTCCTCTTCGCCATCATCGTCGGCATCTTCGTCTTCAACATGATCCGTCACCGTCGCGACACGCGTCCCTCCGTCTCCACCGCACCTGCTCCCGTCGTCGTCGCTCATCCGCGTCTCGACACCCCCGCCTGGGCCGCCTTCGACCACGCCGCCTCTCTCCGCGACGCTCCCGCCTCCGAGTTCAACCCCGCTCTCGCCGACCTCAAGCAGCTCATCCCCCTCGACCCCAACCCCTCCGACGGCCACCTCTCCGACATCAAAGGCTGTCTCACCTGGCTCGACTTCTACCGCCAGGGCATGGCCCAAACCCACACCGACCCCCAGATGAAGGCTCGCAGCTCCCACCACCTCGACACCTGCACCCAGTACCACCTCGACACCACCGCCTGATCCCTCCCCCTCACCCGTTCGACCTCACAGACACTTTTCCGATAATCTGGTGTTTCAACAAGTAAGGGCCAGGCCCGAGCAGAGGCCCCCAGATTCAATGGCCCTCCGCAAGCCCTGTACCGTTCGGATAGGCCAGTTAGGAGCACCACCATGCGCAGCCTCAAGTACCTCGCCCTGTTTGCCGTCGTCGGACTCATCCTCACGTCCACTCCTTCGGCGCATGCCCAGATCTCCTTCGGAATCAACATCGGCGGCGGTGACGGCGACTACGACGATGCCCCGCCCGTCTGTCAGTACGGCTACTACAGCGTCGCTCCCTACGGCTGCGCTCCCTACGGCTACTACGGCCCCCAGTGGTTCAATAACGGAGTCTTCATCGGCGCCGGCCCCTGGTACGGCGGAGGCTGGGGTGGCTACGACCGCGGAGGCTGGGGTGACGACGACCACCGTGACTGGGGCGACCGTGGAAGATGGGGAGGAGATCGCGGCGGCTGGGGTGGTGACCACGGCGGCTGGGGCGGAGATCACGGTCGCGGAGGCTGGGGAGGTGGCCGTGGCAACATAGGCGGCGGCTTCCACGGCGGCGGCGGAGGCTTCCATGGTGGCGGAGGTGGCTTCCACGGCGGTGGAGGAGGCTTCCACGGCGGCGGAGGACACGGCGGCGGCGGCGGACATCGCTAAGCCTCATCCCCACACAACATCCCAGCGGCTGCCCTAACCGGCAGCCGCTTTCTTTTCCCCCAAACCAAACCCCACCTTGGCCCCTACCATTGCCTCTGCCTCTGCCTGGGCCCTCGCCGTTGCCCTTGCCTTCGCCCTTGCCTTCGCCCTTGCCTTTGCCTTTGCCGTTGCCTTTGCCGTTGCACTTGCCTTTCTGTCTGTCATTCCCGAAGGGAATCTGCTTCTTCCTTTGCCTTTGCCTTTGCCTTTGCCCTTGCTTTTCTGTCTGTCATTCCCGAAGGGAATCTGCTTCTTCCTTTGGCCTTGCCTTTGCTCTTGCCTTTGCCGTTGCACTTGCCTTTCTGTCTGTCATTCCCGAAGGGAATCTGCTTCTCTCCCCACCCACCCAAAAACAAAACGGCCCCGGAGGGCATCCTCCAGGGCCGTCAACCATCCGTCATCTACTTCGCCGGAGCAGCAACCACGCCCTTCGGCTTCCAGAACGACAAGTCGTCCTTCGTCCAGCTATCCGGCATCCGGCTCATCGCCGGAGTAAACACAAACAAATTCGACACCGTGCTGTCATAATCCGCACTCTCGAACTCCTGCATCCGTTTGTGCATCACCTCGCCCACGCTCTTCTGGTAAGCCCCCACCTTCGCATGGTGCTTATCGAAATCTCCCAGCGACTTCATCGCAATCAACACCAAATACGAGTCATCCTTCGAATCTCCATACGCCTGCTGATACACCACGAAGTGAAACTCCGGATCCACCTTCATCCATCCCTGCTTCACCTGCCTCATCACGTCCGCAAACTCGGCACTGTGGCCCAGCTTCACATGAATCTGCGTCAACTCCATATACCGCATCTTGCCCAGGCTCACCGCATCCGGATTGCTCAACCCCGGCCGCAGCTTCCACACCGTCGTCTCCATCCCCGCCAGCGTCGCGCTATGCTCCCGGTCCAGCACATCCAGCTTCTCTCCCATCAACGTCTCGTCGTGGTCATGCACATCCGACATCTCCTCCAACGACGAGTACCCCGACACAAACACCGTCTCCTCCTTCCCCGTAATCGCTCCCATCCCCAGGTAGTACGCGCTCCCCTTACCCGCATCCAGCACCGCGGCATACTCTGCCTCCAGCTTCGCGTGCGTCGCCTCCTCGCCCGGCTTCACGATCTCCCGCACCGTCACCAGCACCGGAGCAGGTCCACTCGGCGCCGGCGCATGCTCCTGCGAGCTCGCAGCAACGGCCGTTGCCCCAACCACCACCATCGCCATCCAGGTAACCCACGTCTTAAGCCGGAACTGAACCATAATCCTCACATCTCCTCTTCGAGCAAACAAACATCCTCGCATTCTAAATGGAACCCCCACCCCAACGCTAAATCCCGTCATCCAGCCCCGAACCCCGTCCCGTCGACCGGGAGCCACGCAGCTTCATGCATAGCGCCGCGGAGAGCCCCCGCCTCCGCCCCCGCCTCCGCCTTTGCCTTTGTCTTTGCTTTTGCTTTTGCTTTTGCTTTTAGCTAGAAGCTAGCAGCTAGAAGCTAGCAGCTACCAGCTAGCAGCTAGAAACTAGCAGCAAGCAGCAAGCCTTCCCAACCTCAAAAATAAACCGACCAATTCACCAACAAATTCAGCGCATTCGGAACCCGCGGAGTAATCGCCGGCCCCGCCACATAGCTCACCCCCACGCTCACATAGTTCCCTCTAGCCACATGCATCGCATAGCTCCCCGTCACCGACGCTCCACCCCTCCACACCGTCTTCCCTTCCGCCACGTACTTGTCCGTAAACACGCTGCTATACCCCGTCCGCGACGCCACCACCGACAGCAGATCATCCGGCCGCGACCTCCACGGAGCCTCCTTATAAACCCTCGCCTCGTAGTACCGCGAGTACGCATCCAGACTCTTCGGCACCGTCATCCACGATCCCCCCGCATAGATCCCCTGCTTCGGATGCTCCACACTCGTTCTCGTCAGCTGATAATCCGCCAGCACATACCCGCAATAATTGCCCGACTCCATCAGCCCCGTGCCCTCATTCTTATACTTCGTGGTGTTATAAATCACCCCACCCCGAAGCCACGCCTCATGCGTATCCACACTCGATTCCCGCTGATACCCTCCTTCATCAATCAGCACCAGCTTGTCTCCATGCGGAATAAACCGGAACCCCGTGTGATTGCGAGCCACCTCCGCCGGCCCTCCATTCGGATCGAAGCTCCTCTGCGCCGCCGTCTTCAGATACGTGTGCTCCGGCCCTCGAAACCGCACGTTGAACGACGGAGCCGTCATCGGAAAATACGACATCCCCGCCTCATACGGCAGCACCGCATACACACCCTGCGACCCCGCCGCCGTCGATCCCCCCACAAACAGCCCCACAAAATTCATATTGTTCGCAATGTACCCGGCCTTCACTTCCACCCGGTCATTCCCAATCTGCTTATAGAAATAGAGAGCCCACAACTGCAGCGTCTTCGGCCCCGCCGGATTCCACGTCACCCAGTTCCACGCCCCGCCCATATACAGCTGCGTATGCTGCAGATGTAGCTGCCGCAGATCGAACGCCAGAATCGGCTGCGCAAACATATTCTCAAACGGCCGCTGCCCCACATACACCTGCTGATCCGCCGCCACCGGAGCAGCCAGCGTGTTCTGCGTATACTGCGGCCCCGTAATCACTCGAAACGCAACGCCCTTGCTGAACAGCTCCCTCCGAAATCTCGAATCAGCATCGATCACGCTATCCGAGAACGTAGGCATCGTAGCCTCTCCCCCCAGATAATTCAGGTCCTCAATCGACCGAGCCCCCGCCGTAGGAGCATCCGGAAGCGTCCGTCCCACGTGCTTACTCTGCGCCTCGATCCCCATCCCCGCACCCAGCAGCACCGCCGCCACCACCACACCCCAGTCCCACCCTCTGTTCCTCGTCAGCATCTCTCCCACACCCAACTCTTTCCCCAGCAGTAGCGCGTCTCGCAACGCAAAGATCATCTCCATCAGTTCCTATCGAAAATACACTCCCACCCCACCCCCGCGCGAACCCACTCAAATCTCTCCCCATCCCCAACCACCAGCAACCAACAACCAGCAACCAGCTAAAAGCAACCAGCTAAAAGCTAGAAGCTAAAAGCTAGAAGCTAGAAGCTAAAAGCTAGAAGCTAAAAGCCAGCAACCAAAAGAGCGGCCGAACGCCCACAGGCCTCCAACCGCTCTCTCCGTCCAACATCCAAGCCTCTACATCGCCGACTCTACGGAGCGCATCCCACCTTCGCCGGAACCGCCGCCGACGTCAGCACCGTCGTATCAGGGTAGCTATAAGCATGGTCAATCGCATTCGAAGGAGTCACCCCCGCAAACCACTGCAGCAGCGCCTCATTCTGCGGATGCCACGTCGTCCCATGCACCGAGATCGGATACTCCGCATTCGGCAGCCCCTCAATCCCGTCCCCCGTCTCCAGATTATTCTGGCAGTTCCCATTCGGTGCCAGATACCAGGGAGTCGCATTGTTCACAAACGGGTCGTTGAACGTCTCGCTCATCTCATGGCTCAGCGCAACGATATCCGTAAAGTTCGGATCAGCAAACAGCCCCGGTGAAATCCAGCTCGAATAGTTCAGCACATAGCGCCGCTCCTGCCACCCATTCTGCGCGCTCCCCGGCTCCACATCATACGTATGAAACCCCAGGATGCAGCACCCACTCGAGTTCGTCAGAAACACATTGTTGAACAGGAACGTCGATACATCCCTCGTCCCCATCTCCCCCGCATTCTCCGCCGCCCCAATCGGAGTCGTCGTGTCATTCGGAGTCGCCGGAAACAGCTTCGAACCGAACGTGCTCTCGTCCACCAGCACAAACGCCAGCGACCCATCCGGATACGTCGCAAACTGGTACGTCCCCCGTATCAGCACAATCGTCCTCGCCGTCGCCACCCGAGGCACCAGCAGCGTGTGCCAGTCGTCCCCCGCCTTATGCGCGAACTCCGCCTTTTGCACCGCGTCCATAAACTGCGTCGGCTCTTCGCTCGAGTCATACGACGCCACCGAAAACACCGGCGAGTTCAGTACCGGAGCCACCAACTGCGTCGCGTCCATATACAGCCTGTGCCCGTTCAGATACCGCGGCGACCCATCATAGTTGCGAAGGTCCACATTCACCGGAATCACCGGAGCATTCAGGCTCGTCGTTCGCCCTCTCCCATCCTCGTGCGAATCTCCATCGCCCCCAAACGGGCTGTTGCCCAGCATCGTGTACGACCACGAGTACTGGCTGCCATCCGCCGCCGCCTCATAAAAATAACTGCTCCAGTTCGGAACCGAGTCGACGCCCAGCACACCCCCGTTCGACCGCTTCCCCAGATATCCTCCGCCCGCATTCGCGGTCCCGCTGTGCAGCATCCGTGGGTTTACAGTCCGTACATAATCCAGCGATACCTGATCCGCATCAGACGACGTTCCCTGCCCCACACCGGACACCGGCAGGGCGAGAATCAGCATAGTAGCCATAGCAGCAAAGCGCATGGTGCTCTCCTTTGAACATTGCTTCAAGTTGAGTTGAGGGGGGATCTTTCGCAGCAGTCAGAAACGACCGCAGCAAGGTGGACAAAATATAAAGCCCCACCACCCCGAGAGCAAGAACTTCCTCAAACAAATTTCAACCCCCACCAACCACCAACCACCCCCACCCATTGCCCACACAAGCACTGAATGTCTGTCGCAGGTAAACTTCGATCCACACAGAGCAGCAGTTCATTCCACGCAGTTCGGCCGCCGGGAGCGGACGCCCAACCCCGTGCGGCCCGCACAACGCGCCATCTCACGCCAATCGATTAAGAGTTACCGCCCTGCAGTATCCAATCCAATGTCCAGCAGCAACTCGCCGACCTCTCCAGGTCATCTTCAAGCCCAGCGGAAGCCGCTCCGTTGCAGCGGCAGCGTGCGAATTCTCTTGCCTGTCGCCGCGAAGATCGCGTTCGTCACTGCCGGAAGAATCGGAGGAAGCGTCGGCTCGCCCAACCCGGTCGGGGAGTAGTCGGTCTTGCGCCAATACACTTCGATCACAGGTGCCTGCCGCATCCTCATCAGAGGGTGTTCATCGAAGTTCGATTGCTGCACTCGGCCCGCCTCTAACGTGATCTCCTGCCCCAGGTGCCCCATCCCTTCCATAATGCCGCCATGCGCCATGCTCTCCGCGGCGTTGGGATTGATGATCTGGCTGCCAACATCTCCAGCGGCCCAAACGCGATGCACCGTGACCTTGTTTTGCGCGTCTACGCTCACGTCCGCCACTTCGGCAAAGTAGCCCAGGTGGCAAAACCATGCAGCGATTCCCATCCCGCGGCCCGGCTCCTTGGCGCGCTTGGCCCAGCCGGACTTTTCGGCCACCAGCTCCAGCACACCCCGGAACCGCTCCGGGATCAGCACCGACGCTCCCGTTGGTTCGTGATCCCCAACCGCATCATGCTCTCCGGAGTTCCACGGCATCTTCTTGTTGCTCAGCAAGTCGAGCTGAAACTCCAGCGGATCGCGCCCCGCCGCAAACGCCAACTCGTCCAGAAAGGACTGCGCAACCCAGCAGTACGCATTGTCGCCCGGCGCTCGCAGAGCTCCCGTCCGCAGCATCAGCGGCTGCATCGACGTGTACAGAGCGTAGGCCGGAGGAAACCCCGCAGGATAGCTGTCCTGGCCCATCCCACCACCCGACGTGGCCTGTTTCCCATCCCCGAACGTCACAAAGTGATGCCGCCATGCGGTGATCTTGCCCTGCGCATCCAGGCCGCCTTTCAGCCCCACCGTCGCGCCCGGACGAAACGCGTCGTGGGTGACGTCATCTTCGCGGGACCACAGCAGCTTGACCGGCGCATCCACGCGCTTCGCGATCCAGGCCGCCTCCACCAGATAGTCGTTCTGCAGCCGCCGTCCAAAGCTTCCACCCGATCGGATCATGTGGGTGGTAATGTCACTCTCCTGAATCCCCAGCGTCTTCGCCACCAGGGCCACGCCATCGGCCGGCAGCGTGCTGGTCGACCACATCTCCAGCTTGCCCTCTTTCCAGTGTGCCGTCGCTCCCTGCGGCTCCATCGTCACGTGAGCGATGAACGGAAACTGATACGTAGCCTCAACCGTCTTCGCCGATGCGCCGAGTGCCGCATCCACGTCGCCATATTTGCGCACCGTGGAGCCCGGAGGAGCCTTCAGCAACTCTGCCGCCTTGGTTGCAAACCCGTCCGTACTTTGCGTCACTGCCGGGCCCAGATCCCAGTCGACCTTCAGCTTCTCCCGCGCCTGTTGTGCCTGCCACCACGTGTCCGCCACAATCGCGATGCCCGGCTCCATGCCCGGCTCCCACGGCGTATACGCCGCGAGCGTTATGCCGCCTTCGATCACGAAAACATGCCGCACGCCCGGCAGAGTCTTTACCTCATCGAGGTTCGCGCTCTTCACCTTCCCGCCAAACACCGGTGCCTTTTCAATGGACGCATAAAGCATCCCCGGAAGCTGGGTATCAATTCCAAACAGCGGCTTGCCCGTCACAATCGAATGCGTATCCACGCCCCGCTGCGAGTGGCCGATGATCCGGTACTCCTTCGGATCTTTCAGCTTCACGCCGCTGAGCGCCGGAGCCGGAAGGGCTGCAGCCTTGGCGGCGAGCTCCCCATATCCCATCGACCGCCCCGAAGCCGCGTGATGCACCGTTCCGCTGCGCGTCGTGCATTGCGCCGCGGGAACGCCCCAGGTTCCAGCCGCGGCCGTCACCAGCAACTCGTGCCCCGCAGCTCCCACCCGACGCATCGGCTCCCAACCCATCGGCGTGTTCGCGGAGCCTCCGGAAAACTGCTTGCCATAGATCTTCTCGTTCAGGTCCGCCTGCTGCACCCGGACATCTTTCCAGTCGACATCCAGTTCCTCGGCAATCAGCATCGGCAGCATGTTGCGCATGCCCTGGCCAGACTCCGAAGCCCGCGCCATGATCGTCACACCGCCATCCGCAGCGATA
Source organism: Granulicella sp. (assembly GCA_027452215.1). Taxonomy (GTDB): domain Bacteria; phylum Acidobacteriota; class Terriglobia; order Terriglobales; family Acidobacteriaceae; genus Granulicella. Next base: position 13,754 of record DAIDGQ010000042.1, read on the forward strand.
TGGATAAACGCCTGCGGCTTCAGGTCAGGAGGTGCCGTCGGGGCCTCAGCCTTCGCCAAAAGCGACGTATGAAGGCTGAGCGCAAAACCTCCGCCAGCCAACGCGCCCACCTGCAGGAAAGTTCGCCGATTGATCTGCATGAATTTGTCCCTCTCTTACTTTTTCCGGAAGTCTTATTTCCCCGGAGTTGGAGCGCCCGTTTGCGCAGCCTTGTGAATTGCCTCGCGAATCAACGTAAAGGTTCCGCAACGGCAAAGGTTCCCGCTCATCGCAGCATCGATCTCCGCGTCAGTCGGGTGCGCTGTCTTCTGCAGAAGGGCGGTCGCAGACATAATCTGCCCGGCCTGGCAGTATCCGCACTGCGGCACATCGATCGCCTCCCACGCCACCTGCAGCGGGTGCCGTCCATCCGGAGAAAGCCCTTCAATCGTGATCACGGGAGCCGAGCCAACGTCTCCTACCGCTGTCATGCACGACCGCACCGCTTGGCCGCCCACCAGCACCGTGCACGCACCACAGGCCCCAATCCCGCAGCCATACTTCGAGCCCGTCAGGTGCAGCAGGTCGCGCAGCACCCACAGCAGAGGCATGTCGGAGGGCGCATCTACAACCGCGCTCTCGTGGTTGACATTCAATTGGATGCTCATCGGTGTACTCCCATCTGGAAGGTTTATAAAGACCAGTCATCGACTTGGCCGGGAGAGACTCGATTCTAGCTCGAAACGCCGCAACGAGCCACCCTCCCCCGAAATTGGTAGTGCCTCACTTTGAAATTACGACTTGTAAACTATTAGCTTCTTGCCGAGACATAGGATTACGCTTGGGGACTTTGGCCTTATCGCCACAAAGCATCTCTCTGCGACAATTCCTTCTTTGACATTTCCATCGTCCTTATCGGTGAACCGAACACGATCACCGACTAAAGGAACCGCATCTAGTTCAAACGGATGAGCGATGGCTTCACTCCGATGGCTGTGTATATATCGAGTAGGGCATGAATTCCATCCTACTTCTGCCGCGGTTTATATGTCCCACGCTTTTTCGCCACAGGTTCAGGCAAGAGCGCAACCAACTCCTCCACGCTCCATACATGTCCAGCCAAATCAGCTTCCATTGCAGGAGTAACGCGCAGGGTTTTGTGAACGCTCCAGCCCGGATGATATGCAGGCACCGCCGGCATCCTGTTCCACAGCGCGACAACCTACATCGTTTCGTATGGCGAAAGGGTTAGCAGCCAGCACGGAGGAAGCAGGCAGTTCCAACCCCTCAAACCCAGTCCAACAGGCCGACCCGTCCAAGCCCGATGCACATCCCCCTCAAACCCCTCTCCCCCCCGAAAAATCCCACCCTCTCGACCAGAGCCACGCAGCTTCAAGCAACGCTCCGCGGAAAGCCCCGCCTCCAACAACCAACAACGGTACAGTAGAACAGTCGCCACTCTCACCATGCCCACCCCCGACCTCCTCACCCTCCTCCGCGACTGCTACCTCCCGGCCCCCAACCCGGCGCAGCCCCAGCGCAACATCGTCG
>DAIDGQ010000043.1 GCA_027452215.1 Granulicella sp.
AGAGCTGGGGGAGGGAGATTCGAGGGCGGAGGTGATGTCGAGGGTCCAGTAGGCGGCGAGGCCTTTGAACTCGCAGAAGCTGGCGCGGCGGCTGGAGGGGCGGAGGTACTGCATGGCGATGTCGGAGGGTGGGATGTAGAAGACGGGAGGGTGGCTGGTCTCGAGGATACGGAGGGCGCGGGTGGTGTCCGCGATGAGAATGCCGTGGTGGAGGATGCTGACGCGGCTGGATGTGGGCTCGAGGCGCGGGGGGCGGGGGTAGTCCCATACTGATTCGACGGGGGGAATGTTTGGCGTGGTCAAAGTGATGCCTTTGGAGCGGATGGGTGTGACGTTTGCGGGCATGGGACGAGGGTAGACTTCTGGCAATGCCTGCGCGGAGAGAAATGCGCAGGAGCGAGGCTGCGATGAATCATTCGGCGAAGAAGTTAAATGAGATGAACAGGCTGTCGGATATGGGGCACTTTCCGGCGGTGGTGAATGCGGGCGCGACGGTGAATGTGCTGGCGACGATCTGCGTGACGTGGCTTGTGGCTCCTCGATTTGCGGAGCCGTTTGCTCCGGTGATGTGGGTGGCGGTGGTACTGGCTGCAAATCTTTTGCCGGTGGTGCTGCGGCGGCTGGGGATGGATGAGGAGACGGTGTATCCGACGCTGGGGGAGATGGACTTTGTGCGGGATCAGCACAAGTTTTCAGACTGGGTGTACGTGGCGGCAAGTGCGAATATGGCGTTCTGGGTGCTGGCGTCGTGGGCGGTGTTTTCGTTGGTGCATTCGGGGGCGATGTTGGCGGGGATGCTGGTGGTGGCGTTTCTGGCTACGTTTTCTCCGGTGCTGCTGCGGAGGCGGGGCTAGCGGAGGATGCTGTCTACGGGCTGGAGAGGCGAGGGGAGGGCGACTTCGCCGAGGGCCTCCAGGAGGCTGATCTCCATGGTGCGGGCCATGGCGGAGAGGGGCAGAGCGTTAGGCCAGTCGCCGAAGGGCTCTTCCATTTCGTCACCGAGCGCGTCGAGGCCAAAGAAGGCGTAGGCAACGAGGGCGCTGAAGAGGGGGGTGGCGTAGCCCAGGGTGCCTTTGAGGCCGAGGGGTAGAAGCAGGCAGAAAGCATAGGCCGTGCGGTGGAGGAGCAGGGTGTAGGCGAAGGGGGTGGGGGTGCTCCGGATTCGCTCGCAGGCGACCTGGATGAGGGACATGGAGGAGAGGCGGACGTCGATGGTCTGGAAGACCGGTTCGCCGAACTCGTTGTCGGCGAGCATGGCGGCGTACTCGCTGGCGATGTCGCGGAGGAGAGCCTCGGGGACGTCGCGCGAGTTGGCGGGAAGGGTGTTGGGGGAGTAGAGCTGGACTTGCGGGGGGAAAGGCTGGTTCCGGAGGTGCGCCATGAGCGCGTACTCCCAGGCGATGATCTGTTTGACGGTGCGGATGCGGCGGGAGCGGTCTCCACCCTGGAGGGTGAGAGTGAGGCGGGCGAGGGAACGGACTTCGCCGATGAGGGAGCCGAGCTGGCGACGGGCCTCCCACCAGCGGTCATAGCAGGCGTTGTTGCGGAAGCCAAGAAAGATGGAGAGAGCGATGCCGAGGAGGGTGAAGGGAGCGAGGCTGAAATTGGCAAATGCGTGTGGCCAGTGGCGAAAGGCGGCGTCGACTATGGCGGAGACAGCGGCGACCAGAGCGATTTGCGGGGCGATGCGGGAGATGACCGAGAGCCGCCAGATACCGAAGAGCTCCCATACGTGAGGGCGTGGGCGGACGATCATGCGGCTGCTCCCCGGAGTGGATGAGACGGGCCAGTTGGGGATGAGTGACGCATGGAGATGATGTTAGCTCAGGGCGGTGGGGTGGCTTGGAGCGGCGATTTCCTTGACATCACCCCCTCATTCCGCGATGCTTAATCCTCAGGTGTGATTAGCTGGCTGTAGTGGACGTGTGTCCGGAGGAAGTTCGGGTGCTCGACACGATACCGGTGCTTGCTTTTCGGGCGAGCTTGAATCCCCAAATTTCCAAGGAAGACGTGACCGGAGATGCCGTTTCATGCGTCCGGCACGCATGCAGGAAGTCGCTTTGAACGCACTGGGTTTGTTTGTGGCAGGCGGATCGATCTTTAGCCAGTTCGGCGGAATACCTCTGCTGCTGCTGATGTTTGTGGCGATGTATTTTTTGCTGATCGCACCGAACCAGCGGAAGCAGAAGACGTGGGCTGCGATGCTGGCGGCGCTGAAGCCGGGTGACCGGGTGACGACGAATGGCGGAATCCGGGGCGTGATTGTGAACGTGAAGGAAGATGTGCTGGTGATCCGCACGGCTCCGGATGGAGTGAAGCTGGAGTTTGTGAAGAGCGCGGTTGCGGCGGTGACGACGGAAGAGGACAACACCAAGTCGTAAGCAGGCACGCAAGAAGATCTGGAAGGACGGGCGAGCTGGCTCCCTTTCGAACGATGGGTTCAAGGTATTCACGGTATTCAAGGAAACAAGACAACAATGGGCAAGAATCTGGCCAGTAGAACAGGCTTTATCGTCGCAGTGCTTTTGGTGTTCATCTATGGGATCTTCGGGATTCCGCATGGTGGGCTGAAGCAGTCGCTTGAGAACCGCATCAACCTTGGGCTTGACCTGAAGGGTGGGACGCACCTGGTGTTGCAGGTTCATGTGGCGGAGGCGGTGAACTCGTCGACGGACCGGGACGTGCAGGCGCTGAATACGGCGCTGGCGGGGACGGGGGCGACGGCGTCGAAGCAGGACCTGGCGCATCCGGAGACGATTACGATCTCGGGCGGATCGCCGACGCAGCAGAGCGCGATCCACGATGTGCTGACGGGCAACGAGTATGCCGGGTATGACGTGAACTCGTCGGGCAACGGCGGGTACACGATGACGCTGAAGCAGGCGACGATCCGGGATATCGAGACGCGGGCGCTGGATACGTCGATCGACACGATTACGAACCGAATTAATAAGCTGGGCGTGTCGGAGCCGTTTGTCGGGAAGTATGGGCTGGGCGATAACGAGATCCTGGTGCAGTTGCCGGGCGTGTCGGATCCGGGCCGCGTGGAGAACATTATCCAGTCGACCGCGAAGCTGGAGATTCATGCGGTGGTGGGCAGCTATGGCAGCGTGGCGGACGCACAGGCTGCGAACCCGGGAGGCATTCCCGCGGAGGACGAGCTGGTCAAGGGGTCGAATGGCATTGGCGGACCGGATCAGTATTACCTGCTGAAGCGGCTGGCGATTGTTGAAGGTACGGACTTCCGCGATGCGCAGCCTTCGACCGATGAGAATGGGCGTCCTGACATTACGTTCAACCTGACGACCGAGGCGGGCGATCGCTTCTATAAGTACACGGACGAGAACAAGGGCACGGGCCAGATGGCGATCGTGCTCGACAACGAAGTGAAGGAAGTTGCCGGGATCGAGGGTGCGATTCGCGATACGGGACGCATCACGGGAGGGTTTACTCCGGACCAGGCTGCGGATCTGAGCTTGATGCTTCGGACGGGCTCGCTGCCGGCGTCGATCTCGTATCTGGAGACGCGGACGGTGGGACCGTCGCTGGGTGCGGCGAGCATTCATCAGGGCGTGGTTGCGGCGATTGCCGGACTGGTCGTGGTGATGGTCTTCATGCTGGTGTACTACAAGGGCGCCGGCGTGAATGCTGACCTGGCGCTGATGTTGAATCTGCTGATTTTGCTGGGCTTCATGGGCTTCTCCGGAGCTACGCTGACGCTGCCGGGCATCGCGGGTGTGATCCTGACGATCGGTATGGGCGTGGACTCGAATGTGCTGATCTTTGAGCGCATACGAGAGGAGCTGAGGCTGGGCAAGACGGCCGCGGCGGCGGTGCAGGACGGCTTCGCGCATGCGTGGACGACGATCTTCGATACGCACGTAACGACCGTGGTCTCGGCGGCAATTCTGTTCCTGTTCGGGACCGGGCCGGTGAAGGGATTTGCGGTTACGCTGACGATCGGTTTGCTGGCAAACATCTTTACGGCAGTGTTTGTGTCTCGCACGATCTTCGATTATTTGCTGACCAAGAAGGAACGCGGTACGGCAGAGCTTTCGATCTAAGTGCGGCTACTAGCTGTTCGCTTCTAGCTCTTAGCTAGAGCGACGGCGACAACGAATTTTTGCAGGAAGAGCTACGAGCTGGCGGATCGACGCCAGCAGCTGAAGGAAAGAAAACGTGGAACTGTTTCGGAGCGCAAATATCGATTGGTTGGGGAAAAAATGGTACTTCCTCGGCTTCAGCCTGATCTTCTCGGTTGCGGGCGTGTGCAGCATGCTGTTCTGGCATGGGATACCTCGCGGAGTTGACTTCAAGGGCGGCACGGATATCACGGTGCAGTTTGACGGGACACCGAATGAGGACCACATCCGCGCGGCGCTGGACCAGGCGCACATTAAGGACTGGACGGTGCAGCGGATCTCGGACGTAGGCGGCGGACAGCTGGGCAACAAGGAGATCATCTCGCTGCCGCAGTCGACGGCGCAGGATACGGCGCACGACCAAGGGCGCTCGGCGGTTGAGAACGCGCTGACGGCGGGGTATCACGACTCTGGCTTCTCGGTGCAGCAGGTGGACATTGTGGGGCCGACGGCGGGCAAGCAGCTGACGCACCAGGCGTTCCTGGCGACACTGTACTCGCTGCTGGGGATGCTGATCTACCTGTGGTTCCGGTTTGAGCTGATCTATGGCGTGGCGGCGGTGGTGGCGGTGTTCCATGACACGCTGATCACGATTGGGTTCTTCTCGCTGCTGAATAAAGAGATTACGTTGACGGTGGTTGCGGCGATTTTGACGCTGGTTGGGTACTCGATGAACGATACGATCGTGGTGTTCGACCGTATCCGTGAGAACCTGGCGCTGAATCGGCGGGAGAAGCTGGCGGACGTCGTGAATCGCAGCATCAACCAGACGCTGAGCCGGACGGTGATTGCGTCGGGGCTGACGTTCCTGACGGTGCTATGCCTGTATGTGTTTGGCGGCGAGGTGCTGAACGGGTTTTCGTTCGCGTTGGTCGTGGGCATCACGATTGGAACGTATTCATCGATTGCGGTTGCGGCGCCGATGTTGGTGGCGTACCAGGACTGGCGGGCGAAGCGCGCTCCGGCAGGGAAGCGTGTCGCGCTTCCTGCGGCGAAGAGTGCCCGCCGCTAACGCTTAAAACTAAATAAACCTCGGAGACACACCGGACCGCTTCCACAACGTTGCATTTATGAGGTAGGATGAGCTGCAAGCGGCATCGCAGCGAACCCTGATTACAAATTCCTGAGAGCTGAGACGAGAAATTCTCGTCCGGCATATGCAGTCCTTACTTCTGAGAGAATATTGCAGAATTTCGGGAACATTTCAGACAGTCGCGGTGTCTAAGGCACGTAGCTCTCCCTCGCGGGAACGAGGTTGCTTATGTTTGAAGACTCTTTGATGGAATCCGGCGGCAAGATCAAATCCAAGTCACGCTATTGGATGTTTGCCACGTTCGCGTTCAATGGTGCGATTCTTGGCGCGATGATTTTAGTCCCTCTTCTCTACCCAGAAGCTCTGCCTCACAATTCGTTGACGGCTTCGTTGACGGCGCCGCCTCCACCGCCTCCACCGCCTCCACCCCCACCTCCACCCGCAGTCAAAGTGATTGCACATGTCTCGGAGATCGATGAGGGGCTGCACGCACCCACTAAGATTCCGAAGGACATCAAGATGATCAAGGAGGATGCTCCTCCTCCGCCATCGTCGATGGGTGTAGCGGGTATGAGCGGCATGGCTGGCGGTTCGCCGGGCGGTGTTTTTGGCGGAACAATCGGCAGCACTGGGCCGGCCATTCACGTGGCGCCTCCCAAGCCAACGGGACCTGCGCGTATCTCTGGCGGTGTGATCGCGGGTAACCGCATCGGGTTTGTGCAGCCACAGTATCCGCCGATCGCCAAGGTTGCACACATGAGCGGCACGGTTGTGTTGCGCGCGATCATCTCCAAGGCTGGAACGATTCAGCAGCTCTCGGTCGCCAGCTCAACGAATCCGATGTTCAATAACTATGCACTGGATGCGGTCAAGCAGTGGCGGTACAAGCCGTATCTTCTGAACAATGAACCGACGGAGGTCGATACGACCATCACGGTTAATTTTGCTCTGAATGGTGGCGGCTAGGGCTCAGAGGCTTCGTGGTGCGGAACGTTGTTGATTATTAATTGCTTGGTCAACAGCGCGCAACGGAGCCAAACCTGAGGTATTGTTAGAATCTCGACGCCCCGATGATCGCAAGGACAGGATAATCCTTCTAGTCTTTGTATTCCGTAACAAGATCAAGTATCGCTGCTTGATCGAAACCAAATTCTCAATATCCGTATTCGCAGTATCAGTACGTCCATCCAGGAGGAAAGACTTCGTGATTCTCGCTCAGCTTGCAAATTTCGCACACACCCCCGCTTCACTTGCCATGTTCTTTCAAGATGCCCCGGCCGAAGTTGGCTTCGGACCTGCGGCCCTCTGGGCGCAGATGGGCGTGCCTGCCAAGTGCGTCGTTATCATTCTTTTCATCATGTCGATCTGGTCGCTGGCCGTCATGATCGATCGTGCGCTGTACTTCTCGGCTGCTCGCAAGCAGTCTCGTGAGTTTGCTCCCAAGGTTGCGGGCGCACTCAAGGAAGGCCGTTTGGACGAGGCGATCAAGGTTGCTGACCGCTCGAAGAAGTCGCATCTCGCTGAGGTTGTCACGGCGGGCCTGACCGAGTTCCGCTCGTTCGGTTCGGGTGGCGCTATCACTGAGGAGCAGATCGAGAGCTCGAAGCGCGCACTGGAGCGTTCGGAAGCCATCGTTCACGCGAAGCTGAAGAAGGGCCTCGGCGGTCTGGCTACCATCGGCTCGACGGCGCCGTTCATCGGGCTGTTCGGAACGGTCGTCGGTATTCTCAACGCCTTCAAGGCGATCGCAACGACCAAGAGCCAGGGTCTCGCCGCAGTTGCCGGCGGTATCTCGGAAGCTCTGGTTACGACCGCGTTCGGTCTGCTGGTTGCTATCCCGGCCGTTATGACGTTCAACTACTTCACTGGCAAGGTCGAGTCGTTTGACGTGGAGATGGACAACAGCTCGTCGGAGCTGGTGGACTACTTCATCAAGCAGTCGCACCGCTAAACCCTGTCGGCCGGCTCGCTTTGAGCCGGAGTAGGACAGACATGCAAGACCCTGCGGGAATCAAGCTGTAGACACCCGGACGCCGAGCGAACGGCGTCCGGGATCACAGCCTCTCCGCAATAACAGCAAGGGCAGGAGGCCGGAGACGGTTACCTCGACCCTGACGGAGCAGAGTTTATGTCGATTTCGAAGCGCGAAGAGGGCAAGAAGGTCAACTCGAACATCAACGTAACGCCGATGGTGGACGTTATGCTTGTGCTCCTGATCATCTTCATGGTCATCACTCCGATGCTGGGAGATAAGGTCACGGTAGAGCTCCCCAAGGTGAGCGCTGCGGTGATTATGGACGCAGCTAACAAGGAAGATGCGATTACGGTAGCAGTCACGCGCGATGGGTCGACGTTCCTTGGCGGTGACAAGGTCTCATTGCCCGACCTCAGCACCCGGGTTCAAGATCTGGAGTCTAAGAAGACAAATCCGAGCGACGACAAGGCTGTATATCTGCGTGCCGATGCCCGTTCCAACTTTGGCAAGGTGGAAGACACGATTGATGCTCTTCGTACGGCAGGTGTTAATCAGCTGAATCTGATGACTGACAAGACAACGCTCGATCAGCCTGCACAGTAACTCGAATCTTGCCCGATGAAAAGGGCGTCGCAAAACACAGTTAGGAAATGAAGGAGTCTTGCTATGGCAATGGGTGGTGGTTCAACAGGTGGTGCAGTTTCGGACATGAACGTCACGCCGTTGATCGACGTTCTTCTGGTGCTACTGATCATCTTCATGGTCATTCAGCCAACTACACCGAAGGGTCTTAATACGCTGGTTCCTCAGCCTCCCAAGGATCAAAAGCAGGATCAGCCGAACGACCGCACAATCGTGGTGCAGGTGCTCAATACGGGTGCAATCCCGACCTATAAGATTAACGACCAGACGTTTCCGAAGGATCAGTTGGCGTCAGAGTTGACTAAGATCTATGAGACTCGTCAGGAAAAGGTGATGTTTGTCCGTGGGGATCGTGATCTGAACTTCGGCAGCATTGCGGATGTGATTGGTTTTGGCAAGCAGGCGGACGTGACCAACGTCGCGATTATTACGCCTCAGGTCGAAGCTGGCCACTAGGCCTCACTCCTCAACGATATCGGCGCTCCATCTTCGCGACAGCTTGAAGTCGCGGGGTGGAGCGCTTTCACGTTCGCTAAGGGTTGCGGGCTTCCAGTCCCTTGGCTTGGCCGGAGAGTGAGCTGTGGGTCACTACGTGGGCGGCCGGGTGCGAACACCATCGGGCCAAGTGGCGCTACGACGGCCCTGATGCTGCACGGCGCAAGCCCGCTGCTATCTGGATGCAGGCCGGTCGGGCGAAGTCCCTGGCGATCGCGCCGGTTGGGGCGATGAAGAGCAGGTAAATCACCCGCTGCACCTATTGCTTGACGGATGCAGGTCTTGATCTGTGTGTGGCAGCAAACCTTGTTATTCCTGATTACTGCGGTTATTCGTGGCTATTCTTATGCGGGACCACCGTGTCGCCTGATGGTATTGCGGGCTGCACATGGTGACGGTGCTCGTGTCCATGGGGCGCTAATGGTGGTGGGTAGCCATCTTGTGATAACACTCCATGTTCAGCGGCCGCGAGAGTGGCGTCGGTGCCGATCGGCCTGTTGGGGGGTGCATCCGAACGTGCTGTGCGCCTATGCGAGCGCTGTTACCCACAGCAGGCGCACGCTGGCGATGCCGCTGCCGCTGCGCAGAACGGGGATGAACTACGTGCTGGAGACGATGGAAGTTGTGACGTATGAACCGGTGGCGGCGGCAGTGATTGTGGGGTGGCTGCAGCGGCCGGTGCTGCCAGTGTTCGTTACTGCTCCGGTGGCAGTGCGGCAGGTGAGGCGGGTGTTTCGTAGGAACAGGGCGGTGGGGCTCGACGGGGTGTCATTTTAGGAGATGCAGCTACATGTACAGTTCGGGCGTTGCCTGATTGCTGGACTGGTGATGGGCGGGTGCTCAGGAGATGAGCGGAGGTGGTGGTGCCGTTGGGGCGAGGGCTTTGCCGCCCTGTACGGGGCGGGAACGGCGTTGGTGGAGGGGGCGGGACGTCGGCTGGAGGAGAAAAGCGGCGGGGTTGTTGTGATGGCATAAAGGAGCGCGAGGGTGGAGGCCTATGAGCGGGTGGGGTGGGGTAGACTCGGCGAAGGTACCGTGGAGAGTTCCTACATTTCGCCCGATATACGCTGGCAGGCAGAGGGCAAGCTTGCTGGGCCTTCGTTCTGGCCTCGGCTGGTGCGGGGAGAGGTGTTTCGGGAGAATGCGGCGGAGTTTATGCGGACGAACGCGAAGCGGTACGGCGACCTGGTGGGGTTCCGCGCGCTGGGGCGACAGGTGCTGCAGTTCAATCATCCGGAGCTGGTGCAGGAGATGCTGGTGCGGGATGCTTCGCATCACCACCGGAACCTGGTGATGCAGCGGTCGAAGGACATTCTGGGCGAGGGCTTATTGACGAGCGAGGAGCCCCTGCATATGCGGCAGAGGCGGCTGGCGCAGCCGGCGTTTCATCGACAACGGATCAGCGCATATGGCGAGGTGATCTCGCAGGCGACGATTAGGATGACGCAGCATTGGCCCAGTGGGGCGGTGCTGGATGTTCGCGCGGAGATGATGCTACTGGCGCTGCGGATTGTGGGGAAGACGCTGTTCGATACGGAGCTGGAGCAGGATGTGGAGAAGATTGCGGCGGCTGCTGATGCGTTCCAGAGCTATCTACCGCTGGCATGGCTTCCGCTCTCGAGGGCGCTGCAGGCGTCGCCGCTGCCGTCGATGCGGAGGATACGGAAGGGACGCGAGGAGCTGGATGAGCTGATCTACCGGATGATTCGGGAGCGGAGGGCGGACCCGAGGGATCGTGGGGATTTGTTGAGCATGCTGATCTCGTCGGTGGATACGGAGGGCGCGGAGGCGGGGGGAGCTTCGGCGAGTATGAGCGATACGCAGGTTCGCGATGAGTGCCTGACGGTGATGCTGGCGGGGCACGAGACGACGGCGAATGCGCTGAGTTTTGTGCTGTGGCTGCTGGCGGAGCATCCGGAGATTCAGGAGGAGCTGGCGGAGGAGAGTGCTCGCGTGTTGCAGGGGCGCGCTCCAACGGCGGCGGACTATCCGGCGCTCAAGTTTGCGGAGCAGGTGTTTGCGGAGGCGCTGCGGCTCTATCCCCCGGTGTGGGTGACGGCTCGGACGGCGGCGGAGAGCTATGCGTATCGCGGGATGACGATTGAGAACGGAACGATCCTGGTGGCTCCGCAGTTTGCGGTGCATCGCGACGCTCGGTTTTATGCGGAGCCGCTGAAGTTTGATCCTTCGCGGTTTACTGCGGAGGCGAAGGCGGCGCGGCCGAAGATGGCGTATTTTCCGTTTGGTGCGGGGAGCCGGCAGTGCATTGGCGAAGGGCTGGCGTGGATGGAGGGGACGCTGTGCCTGGCGGCGATGATGCAGGAGTGGAGGGTGGTGCGGCTGGAAGGGGCGGCGCGGTCGATTGCGCTGGCTCCGTCTGTGACGCTCAGGCCGAAGGGGCCGGTACGGCTGCGGGTGGAGCGACGGGCGCGGGCGTAGACGACGAGGCTGGACGATAGGTCCAAACCGCAGGCATGGCTGACGGGGCTGGACTACGGGCTGATCGGCTAAGCTGGAGGCTTATGAAGATCTGTTCGTTTTTGCCGTCTGCTACTGAGATTTTGTTTGCGCTGGGGGTGGGCGCGGACGTGGTCGGGGTTACGTTCGAGTGTGATTATCCGGCGGCGGCGGCGGGGAAGGCCGTGGTGGTGCACTCGGCAATGCAGAGCGGGCTGACTCCGCGAGAGATCGACGAGGTGGTTCGGGAGACGGCGGCGGCTGGGGGGAGCTTGTACTTTGTGGACTGGGCACTGCTGGAGGAGTTGGCTCCGGAGTTGATTGTGGCGCAGGATCTTTGCAGGGTTTGTGCGATCAGCACACCTTCGCTGGCGCGGGAGATCAGCCAACTGGCGGCGCCACCGAGGGTGGTGTCGCTGACGCCGCATTCGCTCACAGATGTCCTTGGTGACATTGAGACGGTGGGAGAGGCTGTTGGACGCCATGATGCTGCACGGAGGCTCACAGAGGGGCTGCGGGCGCGTGTGCGGCGGGTGCAGGAGCGCGTGCAGGCTCGTGGGAGGAGCAGGGCTCGCGTGCTGTGCGTGGAGTGGCTCGATCCTCTGTACCAGGGAGGGCATTGGATTCCGGAGATGGTTGCGCTGGCGGGTGGGGAGGCGGTGCTGGCAACGGCGGGAGAGAAGAGCGTGAGGATTGCGTGGGAGGACGTGGTGAGGGCCGATCCGGAGATGATTGTGCTGATGCCTTGCGGGTTTCACCTGGAGGAGACGGTGGCGCAGTTTCGTGCGCTGGCGCTGCCTGCGGAGTGGGAGAAGCTGGCGGCGGTGCGACGCGGGGAGGTGTATGCGGTGGATGGGACAGCGTACTTTTCGCGGCCGGGGCCGCGGCTGATCGAGGGACTGGAGATTCTGGATGCGATTCTGGGAGGTGGAGATTTTGAGGGATTGCCGCAGCAGAGCGTCGTGAAGATTTCGGCGGCATAACGCGAGAGGCCTCCCGGGTGGGAGGCCTCTTGCTGGATCGGGTACGTTGTTTAGATAAAACTTACTGAGGGGTGATGCCGCCGTGCTCGGCGATCTTTTCCTTCGCGGCTTCGTTGGCTTTGCGAGCGCCGGTGGCCTTCTGAACCCACTCGTCTGCCTGAGCGAGGTCGGCTTTGCGAGCGGCATCATCCCCGCACTCGAGGTCAGCTTTACGACGGTAGGTGAGGTTGAGGTATTGCATGGCATCGTCGTAATTGGGGTTGATGTTGACGGCCTGGAGGAGGTATTTCTGGGCCTCAGCGACGAGGTCTGTGTTCGCCGCAACCAACTTTGCGCAAACCTCCTTGGACTTCTTGACGTTGCCTTCGCCGTCATCCTGCATACCAACGGCACCGAGGATATCCGTGGCCCGCTTGTAGGCCTGCGTCCAGTCGATCACGCCGATCGTATAGTTAGCTTCGGCGTCGTGCGGGTCGAGGCTGAGAATCTTCATCTCGTCGGTCTTGGCCTGGTCATAGCGCTTGATATTGCGATCAATCGATGCCACTTGACGCAGAGCATCGAGGTCATTGGGGTTGTTGGCGAGAACCGCATTGAAGCCGCTGAGAGCCTTCTCGGCGACCGCTAGATTCTCAGGGGTGTCAAGATTTGGAACGACCTGATAGCTATACGCGGTGGCAAGGTAGAGCCGGCTAACGTCACTGGTAGGATCCAGCGCAACCGACTTCTGGAAGTAGTTAACCGCTTCCTCATACTTACCGGATTTGAACGCTTCCACGCCCTTCACCAGTTGGTCGCGTGCTTTGAGTTTGGTGCATCCTACTGTGCTTGCGAGTATCAGCAGGAGCGCTGCGCTTGCCGTCATTCGTGCGCTAAGTTTCATCAGTCAACCCTTCCCATTTTTAACAGAATCGCCCCGTGCCCACGAAAGGGCTTCGTTCCCGAAACACTACATAAGGCCATGCCGTTTGATTGTAAAGGCAGAGCAGCCTGTTTACCAGCGCCACTTCATTGTTATGGCCAATTGCAGTGCAACAAGACATCGTGTGCACGAAGTGTATAGCACAATTGAGACAGGTCTGGCATTTCGGCTGGTAGCATCGGCATGACGGCCAGGGGCCGGAGCAACGGGAGGCAGGCGCAATGGCAGGATCGAAATGGACGACAGAGCAGATTCCCTCGCAGGCAGGAAAGACAGCGCTGGTGACGGGAGCGAACAGCGGAATTGGATACCAGGCGGCGCTGGAGCTGGCGCGGCATGGAGCGCATGTGCTGCTGGGCTGCCGGAGTCATGCGAAGGGGCAGGCGGCGCTGGAGCGATTGCTGCGGGAGGCTCCGGGAGCGTCGGCGGAACTGGTGGAGCTGGATATGGCGTCGTTGGCGTCTATCCGCGCGTTTGCTGGCGATTTCGCTGTTCGGGGGACTGGGCTGGACGTGCTGATCAACAATGCGGGCGTGATGGCTCTGCCGAAACGAGAGGTGACGGCGGATGGGTTTGAGCGCCAGTTTGGAACGAATCATCTGGGACATTTTGCGCTGACCGGATTGCTGATTCCGCAGCTGCTGGCGGCTCCTGCTCCGAGAGTGGTGACGGTGGCTTCGCTGGCGCATCGAAATGGGAAGATCGATTTCGACAACCTGCAGAGTGAGCGAGGGTATAAGCCGTGGGATGCGTATGGCGAGTCGAAGCTGGCGAATATTTTGTTTGCGAATGAGTTGAACCGGCGTGCGGTCCTGGCGCACAGCAAGCTGGTGAGCATGGCGGTGCATCCGGGGGTTTCGCGTACCAGCATTGTTGATAACGGACCAGGTTCGAATGGGCTGAAGGCGGTGGTGTTGAAGCTGTTGGCGCCGGTGATCATGCAGCCGGATGCGGCGGGTGCGCTGCCGACACTCTATGCGGCGACGAGCCCGGAGGCGAGGGGTGGTGAGTATATCGGGCCGGATGGATTGATGGAGATGAAGGGATCTCCGGTGGTGGTGCAGCCTCGGCCTCATGCGCTGGATCAGGCGGTTGCGCAGAGGTTGTGGACGGTGTCGGAAGGGCTGACGGGCGTTGTGTATCCGCCGCTGAGCTGAGGGCCCGGTCGGCGGATTAATTTCTTGTGAATTGGGTTCCAAGCACTCGTGAAACGGACGTTTGGGGAATCGCCCCCAGGGAGAGGCTGGCTTGCGACTGGTTTAGCGCTTGCGCTTTTTGGTGGCTACCTTTTTGCGGGCTACGGGAGGTTTGGCGGCGAGCTTCTTGGAGGGGAGCTTGGTGGCTGACTTCTTTGCTGCAGCCTTCTTGGCGGGCTTCGGCGGATCGACCACGGGGGATGCGGGTGCGGCAGCGGAGGCGGCCAGACGCTGGAGTTTGGCGGAGTGGGTGTCGAGGAGCTTCTCGATCTGCTTGAGCAGGATGCCGGTCTGCATGGGCTTGACGAGCATCTTGTCGGCACCCATGTCGGCCCAGTCGTCTTCGGGGAAGGCGGTGAGGAGTGCGACTGCGGGATGGTAGGGAGCGGTGCGGGCGGCCTGGATGACGTCGCGGCCGGCGGCGTCGCTTTCCATGCGCATATCGGTGATGACCATCTGGTATTCGCGGAGCTTGAGTTTGGACTTGGCCTCGCGGGCGCTGGCGGCGGTATCGACGTCGAAGCCGCTGATTTCAAGAATGGTCTTCATGGTGAGGAGCACGGACACTTCATCATCGACGAGCAGAACGCGGCGTTTAGCCAAGGGAGTCTCTCCTGGAGTCCTGCGCGGAGGGCGGGTAGTTGGTGTCCGCCGGCTGCGCAGGGAAATTCACAAACTACAGCCTATACCCAAATGGGTTATGGGCTGAGGGCGGGGTGCCTGAGGGGGTCGCTGCGGGTGGGGACTATGGCCGGGAGGGAGAGGGGAGGGGACGGAGTTTGCGGAGGAAGAGGTCCATGGACCAGCCCTGAACGATGATGGAGAAGACGACGACGATGTAGGTGGTGGGGAGGATCCAGCGGGTGGCGTCGGAGAGGGGAACGGCGAAGGCGAGGGCGAGGCCGAGGCCTCCGCGAAGGCCTCCCCAGCTGAGCGCGGCGATGGAGCTGCGGTGCTGCTGGCGGAAGGCCTGGATGGCTCCGAGGACGAGCGCGACAACGGCGAAGCGGACGGTGAGGACAACGGCGATGGCGATGAGGCCGGAGGCGAAGACCTGGCGGTCGAAGGCGATGGAGAGGACTTCGAGGCCGAGGAGGACGAAGAGGACGGCGTTCTGGAGCTCGTCGATGACCTCCCAGAAGTGGTCGATGTTTTCGTGGGAGATGGAGTGGTGGGGGTGCGTGCGGTTGAACTGGCGGAGGGCGATGCCGGCGACTACGGCTTCCAGGGGGGCGGAAAGATGGAGGGTTTCGGCCAGAGCGTAGCCTCCGAGTGCGAGCGAGAGGGTGAGGAGGATCTCGACCTGGTAGGAGGGCACGAGCTGCATGAGGAGCGAGGTGAGGCGGGCGGCGAGAATGCCGAGAAGGACTCCTCCTCCGACTTGCAGGAGGAGCACCCAGCCGATGTGCAGGGCGGTGGGTGCGGTTCCTCGGGAGGCTCCTAGAAGGGTGAGGAAGACGACGGCGCCGATGCCGTCGTTGAAGAGGGATTCGCCGGCGAGCTGGGCCTGGAGATGCCTGGGGGCTCCGACTCGCTTGAGCATTTCGAGGACGGCGATGGGGTCGGTTGGGGAGATGAGCGCGCCGAAGAAGAAGCAGGCGAGCCAGTGGGGATGCAGGCCCAGGGCGGAGAGGGCGAGCCACATGAGGACAGCGACGGCGGCGGTGGAAAGGAGGGTTCCGAGGACGGAGAGGAGGGAGATGACGAGGCGCTCGTGGACGACGTACTCGAGGTCGAGGAGGAAGGCTCCGGCGAAGAGGAGCATGGGGAGCATGCCGTGGAGGATGAGGGCTTCGAAGTCGATCTGGTGGACGAGCTGGGTGGCCCAGGCGTGGAGGCCGGGGGCAGGGGCGCTGATGGCCTGGAGCAGGAGGGAGGAGAGGACGGTGAGGAGGACGCAGCCGACGGTGAGGGGGAGCTTGAGCCAGCGGGAGCTGATCCAGCCGAAGAGGGCTGCGATGGCGATCAGCGAGCTGAGGATCTGGAGGGTGGACATGGGTTCGGGGGCCAGAGACCAGTGTAAAGGGGGGCGAGGTGGTTTGAGTTGGGCCCGTTGAGAGAAGGTCTGGGAGAAAGCGTCGAAAAGGCGGTGGGGTGGCTGATCCAAGCCGCAATAATTCAAGCCGCTATAATGGAGGAAGTTAGATGTTGTGCCGTGATGCCCGGCAAATGCATCGTATGGCACACGAGTTGTTTTTCCGCGGGTGTTATACTCGCGAGTGCTTCGGTTTCTGCAGTAATCGTGCTGATGACCCAACAATCCCTGAAAACATGGCCGCTGAGAGAGCGGGCCGTGGAGGCTGAATATTCCACCGTTAGATAAACGCTCCGTCAAATCATTTATCCGCACCAACGAACGCATTCGAGCGCGCGAAGTACGCGTCATCGACGAGAACGGCGAGCAGCTTGGCGTCATGGCTCCGTTCGAGGCCCTTAAAATGGCCCGCGAGAGGATGTTGGATCTCGTTGAAATTTCTCCGAATGCTACCCCTCCGGTCTGCAAGATTCAGGACTATGGCAAGTATTTGTATGAGAAGGACAAGAGCGACCGGGCTGCGCGCAAGAAGCAGAAGGTCATTGTTATCAAAGAGGTGAAGTTCTCGGTCACGGTGGACGAGCATGACTACCAGACGAAGAAGAACCAGGCGGTCCGGTTCCTCGGCGATGGCGATAAGGTGAAGGCTAGCCTGCGGTTCAAGGGCCGGCAGATGGCGCATCGCGACCTGGGCTACAAGATTATCAATCGGCTGATCATGGACATCGGCGAGGCAGGTACGGTGGAGTTCATGCCTCGCATGGAAGGCACTACGCTGCATGCGATTCTGGCTCCGACGAAGAAGCCGGAGATCCAGATGCCTCCAGCTCCGGCCAAGGTGAAGCCGGCGGTTCCGGCTGCTGCAGCCGCGGTGGTTGTTCCTGAGGCAGATGCGCAGGAAGCTCCGAACGCCTAACTTCCCCCTGTTCCAAAATGCCAACGCCTGCGAGAGATCGCAGGCGTTGGTGTATGTGGCGGGTAGATTGGCCGATGGTGTGATGCAGCTATGGGGCGGGCCTTCAGCCCTCGTATGCGTGGTTTGCAGTAACCCAAGGCTGCGCCCTGGGCTGTGATGGTGTTGGGCCGTTGGCCCTCGGATGGTGGTCCCAAGCACAGTAGAGATAGGATGGCCTGGCGTTCGATGAGTTGGTCTAGAGGCTGTTATGAAGTTACGCGTAAGTAACTGATAAGAAGATGGTTGTGGCGCTTCCCCGGCGCTGACGAGACACTCGTAATCCGTTGATTCTAAAAGGGTTACGCAGAATTCATAAGATGTGTTTAGCGTTCGAGGCCCCATTCGTTGACGAAGTGGAAGCCGCGGTCGAGGAGAGGGTAGTGGGTGGGGAGGGGGACGCGGGTTAGGGTGAGGGTGCCGGCGGTTTTGGCGTCCTTGCCGGTGGGCGTGAGGATGAGGTGGGTGGGGTCGGGTTGAATGATGGCGTAGGTGACGGGGTCATTGGTTTCGGAGGCGAGGAGGAAGGTGTGCTTTTTGTCGTCGACTTCGGTGTAAGCGCGCCAGAGGACGGTGGCGGAGTCTCGGAGCATGGTGCGGCCGCTGGGTTCGAGGAAGATGTCGGTCATGGGTAGGCCGTCTCCGGTGAGGACGGGTTTGGTGGCGGAGGCGAGGTGCCATTGGCCAGTGAGGGGCGCTGGATTGTGCTCGCGGGCGAGTTGTTTGGCGTAGACCTTCTCTAACTGGAAGGCCTGGGGAAGGACGGCGAGGAGCAGCACAGCTAGGACGCAGAGGGTCTCGGCGCGGAGGCCGTAGCGGCGAGCGGGCTTGATCCAGCCGTCGAGGGGTTTGGTGGGGCGGTGGAGGAAGAAAAAATTGAACAGGCCGGGCATATCGGGAACGAGGAGAGCCATCGACATGAAGAGCAGGTGCGCGGCGTAGAGCTTCACGGGGACGTCGAAGCAGAAGTTGTAGAGGACGATGTTGGTGGTGAGGAAGGCGGTGAGGAGGGCTCCGAGGAGGGCTGTCCGGCGGAAGAAGATGAGGAGGCCGGCGGCGACTTCGGCGGCTCCGCAGATGATCTCGTAGACGGGGTTGAGGCCGATGAGGGTCCAGAGCATGGTCATCGGGGAGGTGTTGCCGAGGGGTTCGTTGAGGACGGCGAGCGAGGGCGGCGGCATCTGCAGGGGGAAGAGTTTGGCGAGGCCGTAGCCGACCATGGCGACACCGAGGGTGAGGCGAAGGGTGAGGCGGAACCAGAAGAAGAGGCGCGGGTAGGCGAGAGGACGGCGGGAGGGGCTGGGGAGTTCGGCTAGCGCGGTCCAGATGAGGGTGACAAGGGTGGCGACGGTGAGCATGACGCCGACGGCGATCCAGTTGAGGACGGTGTCGCCGGAGCCAGTGGAGTGGAGTTTGGCGCCGACTCCGGTGAGGTGGAAGAGGCCCTGGCCGAGCCACTGTGAGGCATGGAAGAAGGGCCAGGAGGTCCAGTCGTTGAGGTGCTCGCCGATGTGGAAGGGGATGACCTCCCAGAGGGTGGCGTTGCCGCAGCCCAGCGCGTAGATCATGAGGTAGCAGAAGGAGAAGCGGAAGGCGAGCCGGGTGGCGGGAGACCAGCGAGTGGGGATCGGGGATTGGGTGGGGAGGGTGTTGGGGAGGG
>DAIDGQ010000044.1 GCA_027452215.1 Granulicella sp.
ACTGCGGCTGGAGGCCGGCAAATCGGCCTCCAAAGCCACTAAAACGCAACCGCAAACCGCATCCATCGACGCAATCAACCCCCCAAAGAGGAACAGATCGTCGCCGTCAAGAAATCAGCACCCTGCGCAGAGCTTCCTTAGAGGACTCGCAGGCTCCAGCAGCTCAAGCTCCCGCAGACGTCTCCGCCTGCACCGCAACAGGTTGGCTCGCCTTCAAATAATTCCCATACCCCACCACCACCGTCGAGCTCACCAGCAAAAACAATCCCGCCGCCACCAGCAGCTTCGTGCGCCGGCTCGTGCCTCTCCACTCCTTCAGCGCCAGCCCCCACAGCGTCGCAAAGATAATGATGCTCGCCATGTGCAGCGTCCAGCTCGAAAAGTCATACTTGCCCATCTTCGTCTGCCCCATCGAGTAGAAGAAAAACTGGAAATACCAGATCACTCCCGCCAGCCCCGCAAACAGATAGTTCGCCACCAGCGCCCGCGGAGCAATATGCGCCTTCATCTCCGCATCGCGAGGATCGAAGTCCACCAGCGTCTCTCCCGACACATGCCCCGCGCGCATCGGATTATGTCCAGCCTCGCCCGCGAACTGCCGAAACGACCGGTTCTTCACAATCAAGATCACCGACCAGATAAAGTTCGTAAAAAATCCTCCCCACAACACCACAATCAGCACCGGCAAGTTCTGCCACAGGTCCAGCCGATGATCCGCCAGTAGCCGCGCCTTCGCAATCTTTCCTATCGGAGCTCCAGCCGCAAGCCCAAACGCAAAGAAGCTGCTCATGATCCCCGCAAAGATCGCAACCGCAATCCCCTTGCCGAACGAGAAGTCCGATTCACCCGCCTCGATCTTTTCTTCCGGAGTAATCTCCCGTTCCTTCGATAGCCCCGCCGCCCCATTTACCGCCACCGCCACCAGGCACAGAGCCACGCCCGCCAGAATAATCTGCCCCGAAGTCTCATGCACAATCACATGTATCGATCCATCATAGATAGGAGGAATCAGCGTCCCAAACGCCGTGCACAGTCCCAGCGCAATCGCATACCCCAGCGCGATTCCCAGGTACCGTATCGCTAGCCCGAACGTCAGCCCGCCAATCCCCCACAACGATCCCCACAGCAGCGAATAGAAAATACTCGACGCCGGAGCCGCATGCAGGATGCCCATCACATTCGGCACAAAGATCGATGCCAGCACCACCGGCGCGACAATCCATGCAGCGAATCCCTGGATCAGCCAGTAGATCTCCCACGACCACCGTTTAATACCGCGAAACGGAATAAAATTCGTGGCAGAGGCAAAGCCGCCGATCCAGTGATAAATGACGCCGATGAACGGATTGGGTCCCACGCGTGCCTCATGATGGTAGAAAAATAGCTGCGAAAGCGTACTATCGTACAGACCTGAATTGCGTAGGGAAAATATACTCTCTATTGAATTATGCTGTCGAACCAGCCGGAGGCCGTTTGCGAGTCTCGTTGTTCATCACCTGCTATAACGACACTCTCTTCCCGCAGACCGGTCGAGCTGTCGTCCGCGTCCTCGAGCGCCTCGGCCACACCGTCGACTTTCCCCCCGGCCAAACCTGCTGCGGTCAAATGCACTGGAACACAGGCTATCAGGCCGAAGCCCTCCCGCTCCTCCAGCGCTTCGTCGATCAGTTCCGAGCTTCCGAGGTCGTCGTCGTCCCGTCCTCTTCCTGCGTCGCGATGATGCGGGAGCACTACCCCAAAATGGCCGCCACCCTCGACGATCCTCGCCTCACCGCCGACGTCGAAGCCCTCCTCCCCAAGGTCTTCGAGTTCTCCGAATTCCTCACCCGCCGCCTCGGCCTCGAGGACGTCGGAGCCTTCTACCCGCACCGCGTCACCTACCACGCCAGCTGCCACGGCCTCCGCAGCCTGTCGCTCGGCGACGGTCCGCTGCGTCTCCTCAGAGCCGTCCGGGGAATCGACCTCGTTGAACTCGAGCGAGTCGATCAATGCTGCGGCTTCGGAGGAACCTTCGCCATCAAAAATGCAGATGTTTCCACCGCCATGCTCGAAGAGAAAATCTCCGCCGTCCTCGACACCAGCGCCGACACCTGCACCGCCTGCGACAACAGCTGCCTCATGCATCTCCAGGGAGCCCTCCACCGCCAGCGCACTGGAGTAAAGACCCTGCACCTCGCCGAGATCCTCGCCTCCGACGAACTCTCTCCTTATCAGGATGCAGCGCCATGAGCGAAGGTCCGCTCGACCCCACCACCGCGCCCACCTTTCCCATCGCCGCACGCGCCGCCATGGGCGATGCGCAGCTGCGCAACAACGTTCGCCACGCCACCAACGTCATCCAGGCCAAGCGCGCCCGCGTCGTAGACGAGATGCCCGACTGGCAGGCCCTGCGCGAGGCCGGCAAGCAGATTCGCCAGCACACCATGCGCCATCTCGACATCTACCTCGAGCAGTTCGAAGCCAACTGCACCCGCGCCGGAGGAGTCGTACACTGGGCCCGCAACGCCGCCGAAGCCAGCCGCATCGTCGTCGACCTGGTGAAGCAAAGCGGCTCCGACGAGGTCATCAAAATTAAGTCGATGACCACCGAGGAGATTCAGCTCAACCACGCGCTCGAGGCCGCCGGAATCCATCCCTACGAGACCGACCTCGCCGAGCTCATCATCCAGCTAGGCAACGATCAGCCCTCGCACATCGTCGTTCCTGCGCTACATAAAAATCGTCAACAGATCCGCGAAATCTTTCAGCGAACCATGCATCTTCCCCAGCTCGGCGACCAGCCGCAGGACCTCGCCGACGCTGCCCGAATCTTCCTCCGCGAAAAATTCCTTCGCGTCAAAACCGGAGTCAGCGGAGCCAACTTCCTCATCGCCGAAACCGGTGGAGTCTGCATCGTCGAGAGCGAAGGCAACGGCCGCATGTGCCTCACTCTTCCCGAAACCCTCATCACCGTCGCCGGCATCGACAAGGTCCTCCCTCGCTTCCAGGACCTCGAAGTCATGCTGCAACTTCTGCCTCGCTCCGCCACCGGAGAGCGCATGAATCCCTACAACTCCCTCTGGACCGGAGTCCACGCCAACGACGGCCCGCGAGCCTTTCACGTCGTCCTCATGGACAACGCCCGCTCCGAAATTCTCGCCGACGAAGAGTCCCGCCAGACGCTCAACTGCATCCGCTGCGGAGCCTGTCAGAACGCCTGCCCCGTCTATCGCCAGACCGGAGGCCACGCCTACGGCTCCGTCTACGCCGGCCCCATCGGCGCCATCCTCACGCCCCAACTGCAGCAGATGCAGCACGCCCAATCGCTGCCCTACGCCTCTTCGCTCTGCGGAGCCTGCTACGAAGTCTGCCCCGTCAAAATCAACATCCCCGAGGTCCTCATCCATCTCCGCAACCAAGTCGTCCTGCAGAACACCGCAGGCATCGCAGGCCTCTTCGATGTCGAGGCCGCCGCGATGAAAGCCATGGCCGCCATCTTCCGCAGTGAGCGCCGCTTCAAAGCAGCGCAGCGTCTCGGCCGCATCGCCGAAACCCCACTCGTGCGCCGCGATCAGCAAGGCCTCGGCTGGATCAGCTGGCTGCCCGGAATCCTCGGAGGTTGGTCGCAAGCCAGAGACCTCCAGCAGATGCCCCAGCAAACATTCCGCGACTGGTGGGAGAAGAGGAGCAACCATGACAACTAGCAGTCCTCTCTCTGCAAGAGCCGAGATCCTGCAAAAAATTCGGATCGCCAACGCCCACGCACCCGACACCGCAATCGCACAATCCGCCTGGTCCGATCTCCCTCGCGACTACAAGCGCACCAGCACGCTCGCACACAACGCCGTCCTCGATCTCCTCGCCGACCGCCTCCACGACTACGACGCGCAGGTCCTTCGCTCCGCCCTCGCCGACCTTCCCCGAAACATCGCCGCCATGCTCTCCGCCAGGTCCATCCAGCGCCTCGTCGTACCCGCCGGTCTCCCGCCCGAATGGCTTCCCCCGGGCTTCATCTTCACGCCCGATGACTCCCTCTCCTCCGCCGAACTCGACCGCGTCGACGGAGTCCTCACCGCCTCCACCCTCGCCATCGCAGAGACCGGTACCGTCGTTCTGCAAAACGTTCCCGGGCAGGGAAGACGAGCCCTCTCCCTCGTCCCCGACTACCACCTCTGCCTCGTCCAATCCGCAGACGTCGTCCAGACTGTCCCCGAGGCCATGGCGCGCCTGCAACCCACCGCGACCCTTCCCACCACCTTCGTCTCCGGCCCCTCCGCCACCGCCGATATCGAGATGACCCGAATCAAAGGAGTCCACGGCCCCCGCTTCCTCGACGTGATTCTCATCGTGTGACCCGCGAATCGGGTGTCAGTACATCGGGCCTGTAAACATGCGCGTGCGGGCCTCTATTCCAATAGAGAGTAAATATCTATATAGTAAAACCCTGATTGTGTGAGGACTCTTCCAATGTCTGTAAATTCGGTGCTCGACGCGGAGCGGGTTTGGGCGGCTCTGGACGGCTTCCAAATTGAAGTGCCCTCCTGGGGCTTCGCCAACACCGGCACTCGCTTCGGCAAATTTCTGCAAAGCGGTGCGGCCACCTCGATCGAAGAAAAGTTCGCGGACACCGCCGAGGTCAACGCACTGACAGGAGCCAGTCCCACCGTCGCCCTGCATGTCCTCTGGGACCTCCCCGGCGGCCTCGCCGACGTTCCCGCGATCCAGGCCCTCGAGAAAAAATACGGAATCAAATCCGGCTCCATTAATCCCAATCTCTTCCAGGAGGCGGAGTACAAGTACGGCTCCATCGCCAACCCCAGCGCGGAGATTCGCGCCATGGCGCTGGCCCATCTGCTCGACTCCGTTGCCATCGGTCGCAAGCTCGGCTCCCGCGACGTCTCCCTTTGGATCGCCGACGGATCGAACTATCCCGGAACCCAAAGCATTCGCAAACGCATCGGCTGGATGGAAGAAGTCCTCTCCGCAACCCACGCCGCTCTCAGCGACGATCAGCGAATGTTAGTCGAGTACAAACCCTTCGAGCCCGCCTTCTATCACACCGACATCGCAGACTGGGGAATGGCCCTCGAGCTCGCCCGTCGCGCCGGCCCCAGGGCGCAGGTCCTCGTCGACACCGGCCATCACTATCAGGGCACCAACATCGAGCAGATCGTCGCCTGGCTCCTCCATCTCGGAGCCCTCGGAGGCTTCCACTTCAACGACCGCAAGTACGCCGATGACGACCTCACCCTCGGCTCCATCGACCCCTATCAGGTCTTCCGTATCTTCCACGAAATCCTCAGCGCGGACTCCGCCGAGCAAGCCGGAATCGCCTTCATGATCGACCAGAGCCACAACCTCAAGGGCAAAGTCGAAGCCATGGTTCAGTCCGTCGTCACCGCGCAGGAGCTCTACGCCAAGGCCGCCCTCGTCGATCGCGCCACCCTCGCCGACCTGCAGCAGCAATGCCGCCTCGTCGAAGCCGAGGAGTGTTTCCGCAGCGCCTTCTGGCAGGATGTTCGCCCGCTCGTCCGCGATTGGCGCCAGTCCCGAGGCCTTCCCACCGAACCCCTCAAAGCCCTCGCCGACAGCGGCTACGTCCAGCGAATCTCGCAGGAGAGGGGAAGCAAAAACGCTCGCAGCGTCTCCAGCTACGCCTGACTCACGCTCGCTTCAACGCAATCGTGAAATGTCGCCGGGCTGCAATTCCATTAAGGAAACATCGCTTCTTTGTAGGATAATGGGTTGTTCGCATGCCTGTTCCGCCGCGGGAGACTATGCCAGTTCGCAAAACCACCAAGCGCCTTTATCTTATCCCCGTGCTCTCCAAAGCACTGGATATTCTCGAGCTCCTGCAGAACGAAAATCAGCCGATGACGCTCGAAGCGATTCATCGCCAGACCCGCATCTCGAAGACCACCGTCTATCGCGTCCTTAAGACCTTCGTGCATCGAGGCTACCTCTCCCAATCCCCCGATGGAACCTATCGCCAGGTCACCCGCACCAAAAAAATGCGCTTCGGTTTCGCCGGCCAGAGCGCGGACATGCCCTTCTCTAACGAGGTCACCGAGAGTCTCAAGGATGCGGCCGTCTCCGTCGGCGTTGATCTCCTCATCCTCGACAACAAGTACGATGCCGCCACTGCTCTTAAGAATGCCGAAGAGTTCGTCCGCAGCAAAGTCGACGTCATCATCGAGTTTCAGGTCGATGAGCACGTCGCTCCCATGATCGCCGACAAGATCGCCGGAGCCAACATCCCGCTCATCGCCGTCGATATTCCCCACCCCCACGCCACCTTCTTCGGAGTCGATAACTATCGCGTCGGAGTCGAGGCCGGCCAGACCCTCGCCGCCTACGCAACCGAAAACTGGAACGGCAAAGTCGACTGGGTCCTCGGCCTCGATCTGCAGGAGGCCGGGCAGCTCGTCCAGAGCCGAATCACCGGTGCCTTCGAGGGGATTCGCAGCGGCATCCCCGACCTCCCCATCGAGTCCTTCGTTCGCATGGACGGCCGCGGCTTGCGCGACCGCAGCAAAAAGTTGGTCTCCGATTTCCTCCTCCGCCACGCCAAGGACAAGCACATCCTCATCGCCACCGCCACCGACTCCAGCGCTCTCGGCGCCGTCGATGCCGTCAACGAGTTGAAGCGTGCCCGGCACGTCGCCATCGTCGGCCAGGACTGCATCGCCGAGGCGATCGAAGAGATGCGCAAGCCTCGCTCGCCGCTCATCGCCTCCGTCTCGCACGAGACCAGTTCCTATGGCCCCAGCCTCATCCATCTCGGCCTCCTTCTGCTCCGAGGACAAACCGTCCCACCCTATAACTACGTCGCCCACAAGCTCGTCACGAGAGAATCCCTGCAGTCGTAACCAGGCTCTTCGCCCCGTGGCTATTGCGCAAAGGTGGCCCGGCAGATCCTCCGCTTTCCCTGCCCGCCCGCCCCTCCCGCGTCTGCACGACCCTCCCCTAACAGTCCTCAAAAGAGAGCGAAGATTCTCATTGGAAATAATTGCTGTATTGGTGAAATTTATGGAATGATAGACAGGCGTCACGAAGATAGGACGGTTTGCGTATGACTACGAAGAGCACGTTGCACTTTCTTGAAGAACGTTGGGATGAGGCCGTCGCCACGAAGCTCGACGGCCCCGAGCTGCTCCGCTATCGCTCCAACCTCTTGGGCTCCGACCTCCGCATCACCAACTTCGGAGGAGGCAACACCAGCTCCAAGCTTGAGCAGATCGATCCCCTCGACGGCAAGACCAAGCAGGTTCTCTGGGTCAAAGGCAGCGGTGGAGACCTCGGCAGCATCAAGCGCTCCGGCTTCGCGACGCTCTACCTCG
The DNA here is from genome assembly GCA_027452215.1 of Granulicella sp. Lineage (GTDB taxonomy): Bacteria > Acidobacteriota > Terriglobia > Terriglobales > Acidobacteriaceae > Granulicella. The sequence goes on from DAIDGQ010000044.1 coordinate 7,320, forward strand.
ACAAGCTCCTCGCCCTCGAGCAGGCCTATCGCGGAGTCGACCTCGAAGACGAAATGGTCGACATGTATCCGCTCTGCACCTTCGGAAATAATCCGGTCGCCGCGTCTATTGACACGCCCCTGCACGGCTTCCTCCCCTTCGCGCACGTCGACCACCTGCATCCCGACTGGGGCATCGCCCTCGCCGCCTCCGCCAACGGCAAACTCAAAATGCAGGAGTTCAACCAGGAGTTCGGCCACAACCTCGCGTGGCTCCCCTGGCAGCGCCCCGGCTTTGAGCTCGGCATGATGCTCAAGAAAATCGTCGCCGAGACACCCCACTGCGACGGCGTCGTTCTCGGCGGCCACGGCCTCTTCACCTGGGGCAACACCCAGCGCGAAAGCTACCTCAACACCATCACCATCATCGATCAGCTCGGCCAGTTCATCGAGCGCCACGGCTCCTCCGCAAACCACAAGCCCTTCGGAGGAAGCATCGTCGAAACCCGCGCCGACCGCGCCGAAATCGCTCTCTCCATCATGCCCTTTCTGCGAGGAGTCGTCTCCCGCAAGCAGCGCTGGATCGGAAGCTTCTCCGACCTCCCGCAGGTCCTGCAGTTTGTAAACTCCGCGCAGGCGAAGCAGCTCGCGCATCTCGGAACCAGCTGCCCCGACCACTTCATCCGCACCAAGATTCGCCCCATGTTCATCCACTGGGATCCATCCACCGACCCCTCGCAGCTGAAGGAGCTCATCGAAACCGCACTCGAAACCTACCGCGCCGAATACGCCGAGTACTACCAGAAGCACGCCCTCAAAGACTCTCCCGCACTCCGCGACGCCAGCCCCACCGTCGTCCTCATCCCCGGCATCGGCATGTTCAGCTTCGGCAAAAATAAAACCGAGTCGCGCATCACCGGAGAGTTCTACATCAACGCCATCGGCGTCATGCAGGGAGCCGGAGCCCTCGGTGCCAACGCGGTCTGCAACGACATTCCGCAGGCCGGTCCCGCCGCCTCCGCAGACCAGTTCAGCGTCTACTCCAACTACGTCGCTCTCCCTCCCAGCGAGGCCTTCCGCATCGAATACTGGAAGCTCGAAGAAGCAAAGATCCGTCGCCAGCCACCCGAAAAAGAGCTCAGCCGCAGAGTCGCTCTGATCGTCGGAGGAGGCAGCGGCATCGGTCGCGAGGTCGTCCTTCTCGCCGCCGAGCGAGGTGCCCACGTCGTCGTCGCCGACCGCGACATTAAAGGCGCGGAAGCCGTCGCCAACGAGGCCGCCGCTCTATACGGCAAAGAGTTCGTCACCTGGACCAGCATCGACATCCGCGACCGCGCCGCCATCAAGTCCGCACTCGCCGCCACCATCCGCCAGTTCGGCGGAATCGACATCCTCATCAACACCGCCGCGCTCTTTCCCTCCTCGCCCGACGGCATCATCAGCGACGCGCAATGGGCCCTCACCCTCGAAGTCAACGTCACCGCCAACTATCTCCTCACCGACGAGACCGCAAAGATCTTCGCCGAGCAGGGAATCGACGCCAGCGTCGTCCTCACCAGCTCCGCCAACGCCGTCGTCTCCAAGCGAGGCAGCGAGGCCTACGACGTCAGCAAAGCCGCTCTCAGCCATCTCGTCCGCGAGCTCGCCGTCGGCCTCTCGCCGAAGGTCCGCGTCAACGGAATCTCTCCCGCCACCGTCGTCAAAGGCTCCACCATGTTCCCCCGCGATCGCGTCATCGCCTCGCTCAAAAAATACAACCTCCCCTTCGACGAAGCCGACACCGATGACGGCCTCCGCAACCTCCTCGCGCACTTCTACGCCACGCGCACGCTCACTCATCAGCCCATCGATCCGAAAGACTGCGCGCAGGCGATTCTCTTCCTCGCCGGCCCGCTCGCCCGCTGCACCACCGGCCACCTCATCCCCGTCGACGGCGGCCTCACCGAGGCCTATCTGCGATGACCGACCCTCCCGGCATCGCATCGGCCCCCACCGACACGCGAGCCTCCATCGCCGTCGATCTCGGAGCCGAGAGCTGTCGCGTCTCGCTCCTTCGCTGGCACCACGGCGAGCCCTCCATCACGCTCGTCCATCGCTTCGCCAACGCTCCTCGCAACGTCGCCGGAACTCTTCGCTGGAACCTCGCGATGATCGAGTCCGGTCTCGACGAAGGCCTTCGCAAGTGCGCCTCGCTCGCCTCTGAAGGCGTTCGTTCCATCGCCGTCGATGGCTGGGCCGTCGACTACGTCCGCCTCGACCCCCACAACCATCCCCTCGCCGATCCCTTCTGCTATCGCGACGAGCGAACCCTCCACGCCGAGCAGTCTCTCCACCAGAAGCTCAGCCCCACCCGCCTCCGCGACCTCACCGGAGTCCAGCAGCTCCGCATCAACACCCTCTACCAGCTCCACGCCGACACCCTCGCCCGCCTCCCCCCCACCCCCTGGCTCAATCTCCCCGAGTACATCCTCCTCCGCTGGGGAGCCCCGCCCGTCGCCGAGTACCCCAACGCCACCCACACCCACCTCATCGATCTCTCCACCCGCCAATGGTCCGCCGAGATCTTTCACTCCGCCGGCCTCGACCTCGCCTCCGCCCCAAAGCTCGTTCCTCCCGGCACGCTGCTCGGCAAACTCCGCGGCCCACTCGCCGACCTGCCCGCCCTCCGCGACACCCTCCTCATCGCCCCCGCCTGCCACGACACCGCCTCCGCCATCGCCGGAATTCCCGCCTCCGGCAACGACTGGGCCTACATCAGCTCCGGCACGTGGTCGCTCGTCGGAACGCTACTCGATCACCCGCAAAATAACGCAGCCGCAGCCGCCGAAAACTTCACCAACCTCGGCGCCGCCGGAGGCCAGATCTGCTTCCACAAAAACGTCAACGGCATGTGGCTGCTCCGCCAGTGCATGGACGCCTGGGCCTCCGAACTCCACCCCTGGACGATCCCCGATCTTATCGCCGCCGCAGAAAAAATCCCTCCACCCGACGCTCTACTAGACGTCGACGAGCCCGACCTCTTACTCGCCGGAAACATGCCGCAGCGCATCAACGCCCAGCGCCTCCGCAACAACCTCCCTCCACTCGACGAGCGCCCCGAAGCCGCTCCCATCATCGCCAGCCTCATCTTTCACAGCCTCGCCGCGCAATACGCAAACGTCCTCGGGCGAGTCGCGCACCACAGCGGCAAAAACCTGCAACGCCTCTTCATCGTCGGAGGAGCCAGCCAGAATAATTTCCTCAACCGCCTCACGCAACAGGCCACCGGCCTCGAGCTCCATCGTGGCTCCGCCGAAAGCTCCACCGTAGGCAACTTCGCCATCCAGCTAGCCGCCCTCGAATCCCCCTCGAACACCTCCACCGGCCCCTCCGCCCACGCCATCGCCCACTGGGCCCGCCTCTTCGTCGCCGCGCTCGACCACTAACACCCGCGCCACCAAACTACATCTCACTCCCCGCATACAGCGCCCAAGCGCAAGCCAGATCCTGCACCACATGCCCCAGCGACTTGTACACCGTAATCTCCTCCTCCGACCGTCGCCCCTCCACATCCCCCGCCAGCACCTCCCCAATCTCCGCGACGATATGTTCCTCCCCCACCAGCCCCGCCTCCTTCGCCCGCAAAAATTCTCCACCCTGCGCCAGCACACTCGCGCGACTATCCACCACAAACCGCGACCGCACCACCAGCTCGTTATCCACCTCCGCCGGCCCCGCGTAGCTTGACCCCACGACGTTCACATGCGTCCCCGGCCTCACCCATTCCCCCATCAAAATCGGATCAAACGCCGACGTAAGCGTACAAACAATATCGGCATCCGCTACCGCATCCTTCACCTCAGCCACCGCCCTCACCGGAATCCCCAGCTCCTTCTGCATCCGTTCCGCAAACGCCCGCGCCCGTTCCAACGACCGTCCCCACACCACAATCGACGCCACCTCCCGCACCTTCGCAATCGCTCTCGCATGAGTCTCCGCCTGCTCGCCATAGCCCAGCAGCGTCAGCCTCCGCGCATCCCTCCGAGCCAGAGCATCGGTCGCCACCGCACTCGCCGCGGCCGTCCGAATCGCCGTAATCTCTCCCGCATGCGCCACGCACACCGGAGCCCCCGTCTCCGGATCGAACAACACCACCACCCCTTGGTGCGACTGAATCCCCCGCGCAAAGTTCCCATGAAACACGCTGATCAGCTTCGCCCCAAACGCGGCCTGCGCTCCCATCGCCCCCGTCATCACGCCCAGCAGCCGTCCCTCCGACAGCGTCAGAATCGACCGCAGCAACTGCAGCGTCTCCCCCTTCGACAGCGCCACCATCGCCTCCCGCACCATCGGAATACAAACCTCATACGTCAGCCGCCGCCGCACCTCCTCCCGCTCAATCACTCGCATCGAATCTCCCCTCCACCACCATCAAAGGCTATCAGCCACTCGATCACCAAGGCTGCAACGCGCCCGAACCGCAACCTGCAGCGAATAGCGCGAAGGTGGAATAAGCTAACTCATATAGCCGTTGTCCTGCCAACGCTGAGCATCGAATGAGCGTGATACGTTGAACTTCGACTGGGACCCCAGGAAGGCCGCCAGAAACCTTCGCGTCCACGGCATCCCCTTCGAAGAAGCCGCGACGACCTTCTTCGACCTCAACGCCATCAGCTATCCAGACCACGCCCACTCGTCTCCGGGTGACGAGCGGTTCATCAACCTTGGTCAATCTACTTCGCTTCGCCTCCTCTTTGTAGTACATAATGAGGAAGACGCACGTATCCGTATCATCAGCGCACGGCGCGCCACTCCAGCCGAACAAGCGACCTATGAAGAAGTCTGAGACCGCAGCCAACACGACCTCGAAGCCGGTTCGCGGCAAGTACGCCAATCTGCTTCGGCAGGGCAGCAACGTCGCCGTCCTCGATCCGGACATCGCGTCGCACTTTCATGATTCAGCCGCCGTCAACAAGGCCCTGCGAGCCTTCCTCGCCATCGAGCAGCAGGTTGAATCCGCCTCGGTCCTCATGTTCCCCTCCTCAGCTTCCGCACGCCGAGCGCCATCCAAAGCCCGCACCGCCTTCGACCCCTTGACCGGGACCACCGCCAAGCGCCGCGCCGCAGCGAAGTAATCGTCCCCGCCGGCACTCCCCGACCACCCCCACCCTCTCCAAACCAATTGCACCTCCGCGCCCCCGAGCGTATAAATCTCCCGTCACAAGTTCCATCCTTCAGGCCCCGCCGCATCATCCATCCCTGCTCGGAGGCTCCATGAAACCCCTCATCCTCTTCGCTCTCGCCCTCGCTCTCCCCGCCGCGTCTCTCGCGCAAGCCTCCTGCCCCATCCCCACCGACAAGTCCTCCCCCGACGTCCCTCTCTGCCTCGTCGCCCAGCAAATCACCCGCACCCTCGACACCTACAACGCCGACGCCGCCAGCAAATCCCTCCCTCCCCTCCACAAAGTCATCTTCGACTTCAAGACCACCATCGCCACCACCGGAGGCTTCAGCTTCAAGATCCTCATCTTCTCCATCGGCTCCTCCCACGAAAAAGACACCACCAACGACGTCTCCTTCACCTACACCGTCCCCTCCGTCGCCGTCCGCTCCATCGCCCCCACCCACGACTTCTCCCAGACCCTCCTCGCTACCCTCCGCGCCGCCGCCGAGCAGGTCAAGCAGACCCCCACCGTCGGCACCGGCAAATTCTCCACCCTCTCCGTCACCCTCGCCTACGGCGTCACCTGGGACGCCAGCGGCGGAGCCACCGCCCCCATCAGCCTCGTCACCCTCGGCGGCTCCCTCGACCGCAAGCGCTCCGACACCCAAACCCTCACCCTCATCTTCGCCGAGCCCGACAACCCCTAACCCCCGCCCCCAAATCACCCCGCACCCAAGACTCGCCGCCATCCATTCCGCCCCCCGTCACAACCCCTGGCCAACGGCGAAACTCATCCTCCCCACCGCCGCCCTGCCCTCAAAATCGAACCATCCGATAACCCCGTTTTGCGCCCAGTACGTTCCTTACACGGCGCTAGGCTTCTAATCCAATAGGCAGCTATGCGATGGTCTTCAAAAGAAGGTATCTGCGCAGGGTGATTTCGGCACGGATGGCAGCAACTGACGCAGGATATCGCAGACGCGCAAAGGCGACCCAGGCATCGCGGTACGTCTCCCACTTTGCTTCCACGTCAGCGAGATGGTCAGCCGTAACGGCCCCCTCATAGATCTCTCCCTTTGGTCGCGTTCCTATTTGCTGTAATGTTTTTTCGTATTGGCGACGTAGCAAAGCATCGGCCGTTGTGACTTGATGCGCAGAAAGCGCGGGCCACTCCTTGCGCTCGAAGTGAACGACCTCGGCGTGAAAGAGATCGTTGAGGATGTCCTCAGAACCGAGGGTTCGAATTCCTCGGATTGTGCCGCCTTGATCGACCTCCAGCGCATGTTCCGTGACATATTTCTTCTGCGCAGAAAGTAGCTTGTCGAATGCTGCCTTTTGCTCCGGATTCATGGACGACTTAAGCGAGTTGTAATAACGTCTCTTGCTGTCGTCCGCGATTTCTGACTGGTATTCGGCGCAGAAGTTCATCGTGAACGTGGTCACAGCGTAGTCGCAGAACTCAAACGGTCCGTGCGCCGGAGGGGAACCATTAAGCTTCACGATGTCCGGCAGAGCAAGCTTTGCTATACCCTCTTCGGACTCGCAGGCGAAGCGTATGGCCAGCGGGATGTTCCGCTTGACTCCGGCCCCGTTGAAATAGATGTCGGCGAGGATGAGAGAACCGCCAACGACCCATGCGGTGGGTGCATTCTCGTTTTGCCTGAGCTCAGCCTTCTGCGCGAGTCGCTCCTGCCACGCACAAGCGCGGGCCTCGGCATAATTCACCGGGCGACCGATGCCGCGATAGGAGCGATAAGAAGCGCATCCCGGGAACGTCTTTGGAACAGGGACATGGTCTGCCTCCGCAGGCACGGGAATGGATGCGTAGGCAGAGCAATCTGCGGGTAGATCAGCGGGCGCACCCTGTCCGGCAGAGGCCACCGCAAACGCGCAGTTTGCAAGTAGAACCACCACCGCGAGAATAAGGAGTTGAGCGCAGGAATGGCGAGTGCGGGACATGTGTGCGAAGTATATGTCAAACAATCAGACACCAACAGCGACTGGTAAGAGCCAATCGAAGTGCTGGAAAAGTCGGATTTCGAGCCACCTCGAGCGATCAACCCCTTACGAACGCAAGTTTTGAATCTTCCAAAGGCAGTGCGCCACATGCGACGGAACCTCCGCCGCACCCCCAGCGTATCCCTCTCGACGTAGAAAATCGAAGGAGACCTCCATGCGCCCGTTCGCCTCATTCGCCTGTGCCGCTCTACTCGCCGCCACGCTCCCCTCCGCCGCGCTCCACGCCCAATCCTTCTCCACCCACCCCTGCACCGACAGCGACCATAACGACGACACCGGCATCCTCCACTGGCTCGTCGGCTCCTCGCAGGCCTGCGAACTCCGCTCCGCCACCGTCCCTCTCGTCAACGGCCACCTCAACGTCGTCGGCCAGAACGGAGGAATCGACGTCGTCGGTCAAGACCGTCAGGACATCGCCCTCGAAGCCCGCGTCTCCGCCCGCGCCGGCAGCCAGTCCGAAGCCGAATCCCTCCTCCACGAGATCACCATCCAGACCGGAGCCACCATCCAGGCCAACGGCCCCCACACCTCCGGCAACCGCAACTGGTCGGTCAGCTATCGCCTGCTCGTCCCGCACCACCTCGCCGCCAACTTCCACACCAGCAACGGAGGCATCTCCCTCGCCTCCCTCAACGGCGACATCCACGCCGAAACCACCAACGGCGGCCTCCGTCTCGACAACCTCGCCGGCGACGTCCACGTCAACACCACCAACGGAGGAATCCACGCCACCCTCTCCGGCTCCACCTGGCAGGGAAGCGGCCTCTTCGCCCAGACCACCAACGGCGGAGTCTCCGTCTCGGCCTCGCATCCCTACTCCGCCCACCTCATCGCCAGCACCGTCAACGGAGGAATCTCCGCCCCCGGCGTCAGCCAAACCGGTGGCCGTCACAAATCCGTCGACACCAACCTCGGCTCCGGTGGCCCCACCCTCCAGTTCGAAACCACCAACGGCGGCATCTCCATCAACTAGCCACCCCCCATCTCCGTCTGTCAGTCCATCGGCCGCTTGCGGCATCGCTCTGTCGCGGCCTCGGTCTATCGCTGTAACCGACTTCGTTTTGAAAGGGCGGGACTTCAGTCCCGCCGTAAGCTCAGCGAGCCCAACCCGGCTTTAGCCGCCGAGGGAATGCCTGAGACCTATTCAGACCCTCCCCGACGGGGCACCGCATCCCCGCCGGCCCCAACGTCACGGGCCAGAGCGTCCCACCCCGCAATAAACACGGGCCAAGCCCACCCATCCCTCAATATCCATCCCCACCACACAACCATCCCCTCCTCCACCCACTCTGACTACCTGTCCCACCAAATCAGGAGGAGCACGTGCATCACTCCAACATGAATAATCTCTCCCTCAACGCGTCGACCCACACTCTCATCATCTGGATCCTCATCGGCCTCATCGCTGGCTACATCACAGGCAAGATCATGAAGGGGTCCGGCTTCGGTCCCATCATGGACATCGTCGTTGGCGTCGTCGGAGCTCTCGTCGGAGGCTTCCTCATGGTTCACCTCGGCTACGCCGGTTCCGGAGGCTTTCTCTACACCGTCTTCGTCGCCGTCCTCGGTGCCGTCATCCTCACCTTCCTCATGCGCCTCCTCACCGGTGGCCGAGCTCGAAACTTCTAACCGCCCTCCCCAGGAATGTGCGTGTCCCGAAACTTCCCTCAGTCACGCTGTTTGCAGCACGAAACATGGCTGAGACTGCATAAAATTCGCCCACATCCCCATTCCAGCCGCCATCCAACGGAGCTATAATCGTCTTCGCAACACGACACACCCGGAGAACACCATGAAGAAACTCGCAGCTCTTTCGATCCTCAGCATCTCGTTCCTCTCCGCCGGCGCCGCCATGGCTCAGTCCTTCACGGGCGTCGTCTCCGACGCAATGTGTGCCCAGGACGTAGCCAAGGCTTCCAAGCCCGAGCACGCCGCTTGTGCCAAAAAGTGCATTGGCATGGGCTCTCCCGCGGTCCTCATCGTCGGAACAACGGTATATAAGGTCGCCAACCCCGAAAAGCTCACTGCCTTCGCGGGTAAGACCGTCACCGTTGACGGCAAACTCGACGCCGGCACCATCACCGTCGCCTCCGTCAAGTAGCCTCCCCCCTCCCACCTCGCCCTATCGCTTCAGCGGTAGGGCGATTGTCTTGCCCGTCTGCGCCGACTGCCTCGCCGCGTCCAGAATCTCCGCCACCACCACATTCGTCTTCAACCCCGACATACTGTCCCCCTCCTCCACGCTCCCATCCAGCACCGCCTCCAGATAGTGCAGCGGATCATCATAAGGAGCCACTAACGGAGCCCCCTTTTCCACCGTCCCCTCCTCATCGTGCTCCTTCCTCACCTCGATCCGGCTGGAGTCGATCGCCTTCGCAAGCCCTTTCGTTCCATACACATCCATCTGCTTCAAACCGAACGGCCAGTCCCACGACGCCTGCACAATCACCACCGCCTTCCGGTAATTCAACACGATATCCGCCTCATCATCCACAGCCGGATACACCTCCGGTTTCAGCCGCTTCGTCACCGCCGTAACCGACAGCGGAGCCTCCCCCTTCATCATCCAAGTCATCAAATCCGGCCCATAACACCCAAAATCCGTCAGCGCCCCATCTCCATCCAGCTTCGGATCGGTCAGCCACTTCAGAAACTCCGGCTGCACCCCAATCTCCTTTGGCCCCTGGTGCCCGTCGCGAATCACCGCCTTCACCAAAGGCCCCAGCGATCCATCTGATAACAAACGGTTTGCCTCCGTATTGCTGGGATACCAGCTGGTCTCAAAGTCCACCAGCACATGGATCTTCCCCCGCTCCGCCGCCCTCTGCATCGCCAGCGCATCCTCATACGTGAAGGCCAGCGGCTTCTCCATCATCACGCTCACCCCCAGCCGGGCACACTCTTCCACCACCGCCCGATGCTCACTGGGAGGCGTAAACACAAGCACTGCCTTGGGTTGCGCCTTTGCCACCATCTCCGCAATGCTCTTGAAGTGCAGGCTCGGCGCCAGGTGATACCGCGTCGCATATTTATCAAACAAAGCCTGATCCGGCTCCACAATCCCCACCACCTCTACATCCGGACGACTCATAATCCCGCCCGCCGGGGCCAGCGCCCCTCCATACAGGAACCCCGCGACATGCCCATGCACCAGCCCCACAATCCCCACCTTCATCGGTGCCGCGGAAGCAACCGCAGAAAACGCAACAAACGCCAGCAAAACAAGCTTTTTCATCACCATATCCTCAACACCCAGCAGGGAAGTACGCTGACTTCACGCGCGCTAATACTACCCTGTGAAGCCTCGAGCCCACAAAGGCCTGCACGGGAACCGGCAATTCTCATCGCTTCCCGAGCGAGCCTGAACGAAGAATTGCACTGCATAATTATCCATAAACTTTTCATTATCAACTATTTACCGCAGATTCATCCAATCCGGAGCGACCTCAGGCAAACTAGAAACAGTGCATTACAAGGGCTCTTTATGTTTCACAAGAATGTTTCAAAGCCAAATTTCCACTCTGATTCAGCGTCCACCGGCATTCGCCTCGTCCCAACCCTCGCTCCTCCCGCGAAGGCGCCAGCCACCTCTTCCTCGCTCGATCTGCTGATCATCGCCTCACGCCGCTGTTCGGCCTTCTTCGCGGAAGCAGCCGTTCTGGTGCTGGTCTTCGGCATCCTCGATCTCTGCCTCCTCAAAGGCCATATCGAGCTCCACTGGATCATCGGAGCCCTGGCAATCAGTCTGGGCCTTCTCGCCGCCAGCATCACCATGGACTTCACCGCCCATCGCTGGGTTAAGTCCCATCCCTAGCGTCGCTCCGCCCGTATCCGACTGATTCTCCATGTACCTTTTGCCGATACACAGTAGACGGCAGGATTCCTGTGCGTCAACGCAAACATGTGGCCATCTTTTCGCGTCTAAGTTCTTGAATTCGGCTACGATAGTCAACGAACCAGTGTGCCGATAAGGAGCAAGCCTTGAACCACGGTCTTCGTAGCACAATGCTGCTGTTCTTCTCACTCGCGGCTAGCTCCTTCGCTGGCGCCCAGGCTTTTCCGACTGCGACCCAGCCTCTGCAACTCTCCGCCTTTGGAGCGGCGACCGGAAACTACACCGGTCTTGCGGGAGGGAAGAACCTTGGCATCACCGCTGGTGTCGACCTCGGCTTCAAGCCCTTCTACCGCTTCTATCCCACCGCCGAGGTCCGCGGAACCTATCCCGTCGACGGGGGCCACATCGACGCCCAGGAAAACATCCTCTTTGGCATCAAGATCGCCCGTTTCTACGGCCGCTATCACCCCTACGCCGACTTCCTCTTTGGCCGCGGCAAGATCAACTACCAGAATGGTGGCTACCCGGACCCCACCGGCACGCTCCTCTATCTCGACACCGTCTCGAATGTCTTCTCTTACGGCGGAGGCCTCGATCTGGACCTCACCGATCAGATCGCCTTCAAAGTCGATGCCCAGTTCCAGCAATATGCCACTCCTGTCACCACCAGCGGCCACATCTACTCCAAGCCCATCACCGTAGGCCTCGTCTACCGCTTCGACTTCAATCACCACATCCACTACGACTCCAACGGACAAGTCAAAGGCTACCGGCCTCCACCCGAGCCCAGATCCGCTCCCACATCGCCGCCAGCCCCCGAAAGCCCCACTCCCGATACCCCACCCGCGGCCTCATCCACTCCGCAGCCGCCCACATCCGACGCCCCGGCCCCAGCGAACAATGCGACGCCCCAAAAGCCCTCTCCCGACACCCCGGCTCCGAACTCCACCACCCCGCAGCCTCAGTAGTGCTGCGTTACCTCGCGATGCCGCTCCACCCACCAGCAAGCTCCGTTGCCCCCCTGCGGGTAAAGTGACCTGCTGCAGGCAATCACGGCTGTCCCGTTCGGGTAATAGTCTTCCTTCCCGCCCTTCAACTCCGCCACGGTAAACATCTCCACCTCCACAGACCCCATTCCCCCGCCGCGAGCTACCCTCACCCTCCACGCCGCCCAGTCCAGCGGATACGCCAGTGCAGCAATCAGAAGCACCCCCGCAATCCCCCGCGACAGCCACTTGAACACGTACGCTTCGATTGCAAAACTCTCCGCCACAGCGCACCCCTTTTGTCTAGCTCATCACTCCCACAATCTCATCCGAGCCCGAAGCCCTACAAATTGAACAGTTCTCGCAGTCGCTTCGTCTGCGACCGGCTCACCGGAACTTCGGTCTGCTTACGGTCGTCCATTCGAAGCTGGTAGCTCGATTTAAACCACGGCACCACCTCCCGAATATGCTGGATATTCACCATAAACGACCGGTGGACCCGCCAGAACTGCTCCGGATCCAGCTGATCCATCAACTCCTCCAGCGTCCTGCAATTCGAGTCGCCTTCCAGCGTCTTGGTCACCACCGAAATTCTCCCCTCGTCAATCGTTGCAAAACACAGATCCTTCTGGTCGATCAGCAGCAGCCGGCTTTGTGCCCTCACCACCACCTTGCCTGACCTCCCCATCCCCGCGCTCGCCGTCGCGCCCGCCGTCCGTTCCTCGACCATTCGCAGCAGCGCATCCAGCTTCGCCTCCGCTCCTGCAACGCGTCTTGAAACCCTTCCCGTCAGCGCCGCACCCCCCATACCACCGCCGCTTGCGCTCTCCGAGCCCTCGGTAGCCAGTTCCGCCTCGCCACTCACTCGTTCGCGAACCTTTTCCAGGGTCCGCTGCACCCGCTTGCCATCGAACGGCTTCAGCAGATAGTCCACCGCGTTCACTTCAAACGCCTTCACGGCATACTGGTCGAACGCCGTCGCGAACACCACCTGCGGAAGTTTCAGCTTGCGATCCAGCGCGAGAACCTTCTTTAGCACCGCAAATCCATCGAGACCCGGCATCCGCACATCCAGAAAGATCACGTCCGGCTTATGCGTCCGTATCAGCTCGACAGCCTCAATCCCATTGGTCCCCTGCGCCAGCACGGACACATCCCCGGCCGCATCCAGCAGATACTGCAACTCCTGCCGCGCCAGGGGCTCGTCGTCGATAATCAGCGCCGTAAGAGGCATGGCCATCCGATCATTCTATTCTCGTAGAAGGGTTTGCATCACGCTCGACTCAGCGCGAGGCAGCCTAGTCGCCGTAGACGCGCAGCCGCGCAGGAGCCCCATCCGTCGCCAGGTCATGTCCGCACTGCGTGCAGAACACGTCTGTAATCTTCACGCCGCGATGGCACTCCCCGCACACCGGAGCCATCTGGAACTGGCACTGCGGGCAGAAATGATACGTCGCCGCAATCGAAGTCGAGCAATTCGGGCACCGCGACAGCACCGGCTGCCGCAGCATAAAGTACACCACCGCGCCGATCCCTCCCGGCAACACCACGCACACCAGCATCCACAGCCCAGCCGACATGCCGCGGCGTTTCACATCCCGGCTCACATATCCCAGCAGCAGCGCGTAGCTCGCCACCAGCGAACCCCACGCATACCCCATCATCAGCCGCAGCGGCAGCAGTTCGTGCTTGTGGTGCGGCATCACCACGTGGAAAATGTACTGCATGCCGGCAAACAGGATGATCGCCAGCACCATCGACCAGCGAGGAATCATCTGCAACTCGTCATCGCCCAGCGAAGACGGGTCCTTCTGCCGCAACACAGAATCGATCCACTGGCTCATTACTGAACCTCCCCGCCGCCAGCGCGTCCGCGCCCGCGCTTGAACCACCACAGCCCCAGCACCATCGCCGTCACCGGCAGCGACCACAGCATCAGCACCAGCAACTGATCGCTCGCATCCGGCACGCCATTGGGAGTCAGCTCATAGCCGTCCATGATTCCCCAGATCGCGTAGCACGTCACTAACATCAGAACCGAAATAATCGCCAGCGGAACCCACAGGCTGCGAGACTTCTGCTTCTGCTCCCGCAGCGTCAACGCCTGTTCCCGCACCACGCGATGCGTCCTGTTCACCACCACCGCACGAGCTCCGCCAACCCGTCCCGAGCCCTGCAATATTGCTGTTTCTTCCTCATTCTGACGAAGCGAGCTCATCCCCTCACCTCCACTTTGTCCGCGGCATCACCGCGCAACGTGCGAAGCTTCAACAGCTCCGGCTTCAACGCCGCCAACCCACGATACAGCCGTGATTTCACCGTCGACAACGGAGCCCGCGTCACCGTCGCAATCTCTTCCAGCGACATCTCCTCGTGGAAGCGAAGCGTCAAAACCTCGCGATAGGACGGCTCAAGTGTCTGCAGCACCGTCGCCACCTCGGAGGCATCCTCCCGCATCTCAAACTGCTCCAGCGGCGAAGGTCCATCCTGCACAATCTCGAACGGCCGCTCATCCTCGCCGCCCTCGCGCATCTCATCCAGCGACGCCATCGTCCGCTTGCGCGACAGGTCAATCACCAGGTTCCGCGCAATCGTAAAAATCCATGTGTCGAACCGCGCCTTGCCGTTGTACTGCGATCCCCTCCGCAGCACCCGAATCCATACTTCCTGGAACAAGTCCTCGGCCACTTCTCGCTTGCCCGTCAGGAACATCAAGTAGCGCATCAGACGGTGCTGATAGGTCTCGATCAGCTGGTCCATCAACTCCGGATCCTGCCGCTTCAGCCCACGGGCGATCGCAGCGTTCTCACGCTCAACCTGTTTGGCAGCCTCGGCGGTTAGGACGATTGGAGTTCTCACGTGATAATGGACGTCGCTGTGTCAGGAAAAGACTCGGAGATTGCGAACGTTCCAGCTTAATTGTACTTGCGGAAACCATCGTCTATCGAGTAATTCTCCCGCAATTTTGTAGCATTCCTGCGACCGTTCGTCCTCTCGTCACGGTCTTCAGACCGGCGTTGGAGCACAATAAAATGAGCATGTCGACGCTGGACCAACCTCGAGCCGCAGCCGGCTCCTTCCAGCGCTCCACCCGAAACGATCATGAATCGCAGCAATCCGCAGGAAAGTTGAACCCATGAACCTCACCATCGCTCTCATCACCCTGGTAGTCGCCATCGTCCTCCTCACTCTCCTCAAGCGCCTCGGCCAGGTCTCGCCCGCCAGCGCCAAGGCCTATCTGGCCGGCGGAGCCCTCATCATCGACGTCCGCAGCCCCGGCGAGTTCGCCTCCGGCCATCTCCGCAACGCCATCAATATCCCCCTCGCCGAGATTGAAACCGCCGTTCCCCGCCGCGTCAAAGACAAAAGCAAGGTCCTTCTCCTCCACTGCCAAAGCGGTATGCGCAGCGGTGTCGCCAGCAAGAAGCTCAAGCGCCTCGGCTACGCCCACACCTACAACCTCGGCTCCTACAGCCGCGCCGCCCAACTCGTAGGCAGCAACTAGCCCCCTCCGAGGCCGCCGCGAAGCGCCCCCGCCGCCTGCGCAGGACTTACACTGGAACGATGGATGTTTTGTACGGCCTGCACCCCGTCGAGGAGGCCCTCCGAGCCGGAACTCGACCCCTCGACCACGTCAGCGTAGCCCGCGAGCGAGAGTCCCGTCGCGACCCTCGCATGGACGCTCTCCTCGAACTCTGCCGCGCCAAAGGGGTTCGCATCAGCACCGAGCCCCGCGACCAGCTCACCCGCCACTGCAAGACCGACGCCCACCAGGGCATCGTCGCCTTCGTCCGCGAGCGCAAGTTCCTCGCCCTCGAAGACCTCCTCCAGCCTACCGCCGGCGCAAAATTTCTCCTTGCATTGGATGGAGTCGAAGACCCCCACAACCTCGGTGCCCTCCTCCGCTCCGCCGACGGAGCCGGAATCGACGGCGTGATCCTCCCCGAACGCCGCTCCGCACCGCTTAGCGCCGTGACCGCCAAGACCTCCGCCGGTGCCAGCGAGCACGTCCGCATCGCCCAGGTCGTCAACATCACCCGCGCCCTCGAGGCCATGAAGAAGCAGAACATCTGGATCGTCGGCCTCGACGAACGAGGAACCCCCGACTACACCGACTTCGATTTCCGTCAGGACGTCTGCCTGGTCCTCGGCAGCGAGGGCTCCGGCCTCCACGACCTCGTCAAGCGCACCTGCGACCACCTCCTCCGCATCCCCATGGCCGGCAGCGTCAGCTCGCTCAACGTCTCCGTAGCCGGCGCCGTCGTCATGTACGAAGCCATGCGTCAGCGCCGCTCCCGGCAGGGAAGCCCCACCCTTCCCTCCGCCCCGGAGTCTAAACCAGCAAAGCCCCGCAAAGGCCTCGGCTCATGATTTGACGTCGTCCCTGCAATGATCCTCGCCTTTGTCGTGTCCTTGCACTTGCCCTTGTCCTTGCTTTTGCCGTTGCACTTGCCTTTGCCTTTCTTTCTGTCATTCCCGAAGGGAATCTGCTTCTTGCCTTTGCGCGTTCTACCGGACGAGCAGGGGCCCCAGGCCCCCGAACAAGCCCCGAACAAAATGGGCTTCAGCCCCGGGGCCCTTGTCGTTGCAAGTTCTTCCCTGTCATCCCGAGGCGCAGCCGAAGGACCTCCGCACTGGCCCTTTACCCCTGCTCCTGCTATTCTTTCCGCCATTCCCGAAGGGACCCGCTTCTTGCCATCTTCGCTCCACGCCCGCCCCCTGTATCGAATCCTCCCCGTCGCCCTCGTCCTAGCGAGCCTGTGCACCCGCGCCCAGGACAACCAACAACCCCCCACCAACAACCCCCCACCAACCACCAACAACCAACAACCAACACAGCCCCACGGTGACGTCCTCTTCCAGAGCCACGGCGAACCTCCCGTCTCTCCCGAAGACACCACAGCCCCAGCCCTCCAGCAGTCCGCTCCCACCGACCCCACCCTCTCCTCCCGAGAAGCCCTCACCTCCTACGATCTCGACGTCCGCATCACTCCCGACGCCTCGCGCCTCTCCTCCCGGGCCCGCGTCACCCTCCGAAACATCAGCAGCCAGCCGCTCCCCCGAGTCGCCCTGCAAATCTCCTCGTCTCTCTCCTGGGAGAGCATCGCCCTCATCACTCCGCAGTCCACCACCCAACTCCCGCTCACGCAGCACCTCATCGACACCGACGCCGACCACACCGGCCAGGCCTCCGAAGCGATCCTCGATCTCCCCACCCCTCTCGCCCCCGGCGCCACCCTCACCCTCGATACCCTCTACTCCGGAACCATCACCCCCAACGCTACCCGCCTGGAGCGCATCGGGGCCACCCTCGACAAGGCCCTCGACACCGACTGGGACACCCTCGGCATTACCACCATCTCCAGCAACAGCAGCTCGTCGTCCTCCAGCAGCAACTCCGCCGACGCCGCTCCCAATACCCTCGCCGCCGCCCTCCGCGGCTTCGGCAACGTTCTCTGGTATCCCGTAGCATCTCCTCCCCTCTTCCTCGGCGACGGTGCCAAACTCTTCCAGGCCGTCGCCGCCATGCGCCTCGCCCAGCAAGCCGACATCATCCACCTCCGTCTCGCCGTAGAGTACAAAGGCGAGCCCCCCGTCGCCGCCTACTTCTGCGGCCGCCGCCAGCCCCTCGCCGCCCACGCCGACAACCCCAACGCGCCCATCGCCGAAGGCTCAGGCATCGCCACCGCCAACTTCGCCTCCGAGCCCCTCGGCTTCCGCCAGCCCAACCTCTTCCTCGTCGAGCTCGCCGAATCCCTCATCGCGCCTCTCCCCCAAGCCACCTCCAGCTCCGCCTCTACCCCTACCGCCGACACCGCTCCCTCCACCGGCGGAGCTCCTATGCTCGCCGTCGATACCGCCAACGAAGCCGCCCTGCCCCCTCTCGCCACCTCCGCCCAGAAGATCGCCCCCCTCCTCCAGCTCTGGTTCGGGGAGCGTCCCCTCACCGCTCTAACCATCCTTGACCACGCTGGAGAGCCCTTCGAAGACGGCCCTCTCCTCGTCGCTCCCATCGAGCCACTCTCCTCCTCCGCCTCCGCCCCTGCGCTCGCCCACTCCCTCGCCCACGCCTGGGTCCAGACCGGCCAGCCTTGGATTGACGAGGGCCTCGCCCAATTCACCAGCCTCCTCTGGATCGAACAGGAGCAGGGCCGCGACGCCGCTCTCCTCCAGCTCAACAACCTCATCCAGCCCCTCAACATCGCCGAAGTCGGCTTCGACACCGAGCAGGCCGCCGACGCCTCCTCCGCTCTCACCGGCCAGCCCCTCATCTCTGCCTCCGACGAGCTCTACTACCGCCGCAAAGCCGCCGCCGTCTGGTGGATGCTCCGCGGCATCACCGGCGATCTGCCCCTCCAGCAGGCTCTTGCCGCCTGGCGCACTCAGCCCCCCTCGCATGACAACCCCACCGTCCAGGCCATCGGCTTCGAAAAGCTCCTCGAAAAGACCAGCGGCAAAGACCTTAGCTGGTTCTTCTCTGACTGGGTTCTCCGCGACCGCGGCCTCCCTGATCTCTCCATCGTCAACGTCGAGCCCCGCCAGCTCCCCGCGGGCAAAGGTCACGACAGCGGATGGCTTGTCGCCGTCACCATGCACAACGCCGGAGCCCCAGCCGTCGACGTCCCCTTGATCATCCGCTCCGGAACCTTCAGCACCACCACCCGCATCCACATTCCCGGCTTCTCCGATGTCACCGACCGCATCGTCGTCGAAGCCGCCCCCACCCAGGTCGTCCTCAACGACGGCAGCACCCCCGAAATCCGAGCCTCCACTCACTCCCGCGACATCGTCCAGCAGCCAGACAACCAGTAGCCCCACAGCAGCACAGACCAGCCCGCGCCCCGGCAGCCTTCATCCCGCCTGAGTTCCATGCATCCGCCGTTGGCTGTTCTTCGCCGTCATCCTTGAGCGGAGTGAATTCCCCCGCATTGGCCCTTGCCCTTGCTTCTGCCTCGGCCCAACCTACCGCCGTCGCCGCGAAGGCTTCTTCGTCGGCTCCATCCCCGCAGCGCACGTCTGTCCCGCTCCCCACATCCGCGAGCAAGTCACGTCGATCTTCAACACCTTGCCCGACCCGCCATCCCCCAGCGCCTTCTCCACTCCATCCCCCAGCGGAGGAGCCAGAGCCCGCAGCGCCAGCACCTGTTCCTGCGTCGCCATCCCTGTCAGCCGCAGCGTATACGCCTCCGGCGTAGCCTCTCCACTCAGCACCAATCCCTGCGTCTTGCCCTGCATCAAGCTCAGCGGAGCCAGCACGAACTTCGTCCCCCCGCCCTCTCCTGTCGTCTCGCTCACAATCGATATCGCATGTTCCACCGCAGCGCCGTCGCCTGCCTTCCGCGCCGCAGTGCTCACGATGTCCCCATGAATCTCGCCCTGCCAGCTGGCCTTTACCCCTGGTCGACTGGCCACATACGCAATCCCGCCCGCCACCGTCCCGCCCGGCCGCTCCCCCGCCGGAATCCTCTGCGTAAAGAGCCTCGCCCAATCAAGCAGCCATGCATTCGGAATATTCGTCATTCCCACATGCAAACCGCCCGCGCTTAGCTCGGATAAATCCACGCTATCCGCCAGCGCCACCACTCTCCCCGCCACCTTTGCTCCCTCCAGCAAGGGAGCGTTCACCGAGCAATCCGGATCACGCGCCACTGCTGTCGTCACATCCAGAGTCCCACTGCACTCGGCTCGGACATCCATCGTCTGCACCGGAACAAAGTCTGCTCTCCGCAGCTCCTCCAGGTGAATCGTGGTCGTCAGCTTTGCTGTACCGAGCTCTCCGGTCAACCTCGCCCGCACCGTCAGGTTGCCGCGCCAGTCCTCATCCACGCCACTCAGCAGCTTACTCGCCTCACCCAGCGGAGCACCCTCCCAGCTCCCCGTCAGGTCCACCGGAACCTCGGCCATCGTCGCCGCGCGCTCCAGCCAGCCCTCCAGCTTCACTGTCCCCGGGTCAGAGATGTTCGTGTCCGTCCTTGCCGGTTTCCCCTCCAGCCGCACATGCCATTGCTGCGACGTTGGAAGCCACAGCGCAAAGTCCGCCTCCGTCAGAGAGAACGGCTTCTTCTCTTCGCCGATCTTGAAGTTCACCCTTGCCCCGGTCGCCTCGATATAAGGAAACCGCGGCTGTGGCCCTGCCTTCCTCTGCTCCGTCGGAGCCGTATCCACGCTCGCCGCGTGCATCAGCAGGCTCTGCACATTCCACCTGCCCTGCGCATTCCTCACCAGATTCAGGCTCGGCTCCACAAACTTGATCGAAGAAAACTCCACCTGCCGCCGCCACAGCGAGCTCGGCCGCAGCGTCACCTCCACCGTATTTGCACGAATCACCGGCTCCGACCCAAATGCCGGATCTTCGCTCACCACCAGGTTTTCCAGCGTGAATCCCGGCACCGGCAGCACATGTAGCGAGACATTGTCCAAGTGAACCGTCCGCCCCAGGCTCGCGCTCATCCCAGCCGCAATCCGCCTCTGCAGCCGGTTCACATTCAGCAGCGGAGGCAACAGCGCCAGCAGCAACACCACGCCCGCAGCCGCGCACGCCCACAGCAACCGCCGCTTGGTCCGCGACAGCCCATTATCCTCTGTGTTCGTCTCCGTAGATGCTGCCGTCAAAGTCGTTCTCGCTGTAGGAACAGTTCCAGACCGTCTATCCTCTACTGTCTGCTACTTACCGAATCACGTGGAACATCCTCGTCCACCGCGTCCCATCGAAGATATGAATCACGATGTGGAACATAAACCCGATCCGGTCGCCGATACTCGTCTTGTTCTCCTGGTCCGCCGGAGTCCTGAACGACCAATACACAAACAGCGGCCGCCCCAGAATATTCTCCTGAGGCACAAATCCCCAGAAGCGGCTGTCCAGGCTCTGCGTCCGGTTGTCTCCCATCGCGAAGATCTTACCTGGAGGCACAACCAGATCATCGCCCTGAATATGGCTGGGCAGCTCTTCCGCCCACAGCGCCGCGTTGTTCGCCGTCGCCTGCTGCTGAACTCCCGCTACGTCCGATGGAAAGTCGTCGCGATACGGTGTGTACGCATCATTCGGGTCTCCATCATCGCTCGGCATAAGGGCATACGGCTCGTTCTGCGCAACACCGTTCACATACACAATCCCGTGCCGCAGATGAATCCGGTCTCCCGGAATCCCGATCGCACGCTTCACCAGAATCAGGTCCGGAGTCTCCGGATTCGGCTTCATGAACACGATCACGTCCCCTCGCTGCACTGGCCGGTAGTGCACAAAGGGAGCCCACTTCGTCGGGGGAGACAGCGTAATCCGGTCCACCACCACATGGTCCCCAATCAGCAGCGTATTCTCCATCGACCCCGACGGAATCTCAAAATTCTGGAAGATAAACGCCATCACAAACAGGCCCGCCGCCAGAATCGTGCACATCGACGACAGCGCCTCCAGAGGAGTCTCCTCCGGTCCCACCTTGGCCTTCGCCGTCGTCGGCCCCTGTCCGGCAACCGCCGTCTGCGTCTGCAATGGTCTCTCGTTACTCAACGGATTGCATCTCCTGAAGATCGAATCGTTGCAGGCAACAACCCCTCACCCGCGGCTCTGTCAGTGTACCCTGCCCCTCGGCCCTCCACCACAACCCCGCCTACCGCACCACCCGCCAGCTCCGCACCGCCAGCCGAAACGTATCCCGCAGCCGTTCCACCGGGGTATCCTCAATCGTCGCTTCCGCCGGTGGTACCGTGAAGTACACCAGCAGGGGTCTCCCCACAATCGCATCCCGCCGCACAAACCCCCAGTACCGGCTGTCCTCGCTGTCGTTGCGATTGTCGCCCAGCACAAAATACTCTCCCGCCGGAACAACTACATCGCCCCCCACCACCGACCTCCGCAGCTCGATCCACCACCGCAGATCCACGCTAGGGTCCGCCTCTAACAGGGAAGGGAACTCATCCCGGAACCCATTCGGCAGCGCCGGCGAGTAGTACGCATACGGCTCCTCAAGAGGCCGCCCATTTACCAGCACCCTCCCTCCCCGCAGCCGCACCCGGTCCCCCGGAAGCCCCACCACCCGCTTCACCAAATGCAGCGAAGCGTCCACCGGATAGTGAAACACCACCAGGTCTCCACGCTCAATCCTCGTCGGAGGAAGCAGCCTATCCAGCACTCCCGCAGGAGCATACGACTGCTTATCCACCAGCAGAAAATCCCCCACCTGCAGCGTCGGCTCCATCGACGCCGAAGGAATCCGAAACGGCTGCACCACAAACGTCATCGCAAACAGTGCGCAAACCACAATCTCGACAATCAGCTTCACCGCCGTCAGCAGTCCATCGTGCTGCACCGGGGCCGCCGCCGCCGACCCTCCCGAGCTCAACGCCCGCCCCGCGTCTTCGCCTCGCTCGTCCTCACCCATCCCGCCAGCGCCAGCTCCGCCGCCCGCTGTTGAGCCTCCTTCTTGCTCGGCCCCTCCGCCGCGGCCAGCACCCGCTCTCCCTCCTCGCTCTCCAGCCGAGCCTCCACCGAAAACACGCGCTGGTGCGCCGGTCCGTTCTGCGCAGTATCGACGTACCGCAGCCTCCCGGCCCCCTCCGCCTGCACCCTCTCCTGCAGCAGCGTCTTATGGTCCCGCATCGCTCCGCGGCCCGCATCCTTTGCCAAGGCCGAACGCATCGCCTCCAGCTCCGGCTGCACCAAATACCTCTCCGCCAGCGCCTGCAGCAGCTTCAAACCCTCTTTGCCCGCATCCAGATACACCGCCGCCAGCACCGCCTCCGCCGCATTCGCCAGCAGCGCCGGCTTGCGTCTTCCACCATTCTGCTCCGCACTTCGGCCCATCAGCAGAGCTTCGCCCAGCCCCAATTCCATGCCCATCTCGGCCATCCGCTTGCGGCTCACCAGGTTCGACCGCAACCTCGTCAGCTCACCCTCGCTGCAATGCGGAAACTCCCGAAACAGCGCCTCCGTCACCACCAGCCCCAGCACCGCATCGCCCAGAAACTCCAGCTGCTCATTGTCCGTCCCGGGAGCATTCCGCTGGTCGCGCTGGTCAGGATGCGCAGGAAGAATCACCGCCGGAACGCCATTCCGGGCCTCATACGTGTGCGACCGATGCGTCAGCGCCAGCTCCAGCAGCTCCGGCCGCCGAAACTCATAGCCCAGCCTGCCCTCCAGCTCCTGCTGCGCCGGCCCCAGCACACGACGAACCCCATCCCCATCGCTCGTCGCGCTCTGCTTCTTGCGCTTCGTCGTCATCGCTCCCCTTAGCCACAGAACCGGATCCGAGGCTCTCGCCCAGCGGATGCTGCTCTCTACTCTACGCGGCAACCTCGGCTATCGTTTCCTCATCCACCGCGGAGGAACCTCCAGCGGAACCACCTAAACATCTACTGCGGAGCCGGCGGCTTGTACGCTTCCTTCTCCGCCTTCCCGGTTGGATCGAAGTCCTTATCCTCGTCCGCCGGCTTGGCCCGCTGGGGCAGCGCAAACGGCTTCGCAAGCCCGCTCTCCGCCGCCTGCTTCGTGTCCGGACGGCTGTCCCGCACCGTCAGCGCCGCTTTGTACTCCGCAATCGCCTTTGCCCGCTCCGGTGGATCCATTGAGTCATACAGCCGTCCCAGATAGATGTGGCTCCATGCCATCGTCCGCGGGTCCTTGCTAAGCGTCAGCGTCTGCTGGAAGCCCTCTGACGCCTTCTCCGGGTCGCCTTCCATCAAGCTGATCCGCGCCAGCACATACGCTGCTCGGGCATGGTCTCCAGCCGGGTCCGCCATAGCCTTCTCAGACAGGTCCGCCGCCGCGCCACGATCGCCCTTCAGCAGATCAAGCTCCGCCAGGTCCATTCCCTCGATCTTGCGAGGCTGCTGCGCTGGTCGTAACGGGTCCGGTGGCACCGTCTTCACAAACAGGATCTGCTCATCCGCCCGCCGTTCCCGTTCCACATCCATGCCATAAATCATTGGAGCGATCTCTTCGCGCAAGCCATCGCCGTTACGCTGCATCGCCGTCAAAGCATTGTAGAAATAGCGAGTCAGCACCCACCCCTGGCGCTCATCCAGCGTCACCAGATTGTCGCGAGCCACGCTCGTCTTCGCGTCGTACGCTGCCTTCTCAATGTCATACGCCGCCAACTCTTCACGTGACCTCGCACCCTTCAACTTTTGCGGTGGAGGATCAGGAATTAAATAAAGATGAGCTTCAATCGACTTAATCAGGCACTCGCTCATCAGCGCCACAATGTCGCTCTTATAGAAGAACTCCAACGGAGCCTCCTGCACGCTCCGCAGCAGCGGCTGCATCCGCTCCATCGCCCGTCCGCGGCTATACACCAGCGGCTCCACTACATAATGCAGGTAAATGTGCCGAATCTGCTCCATGCTCACCGGGTCGCTCGCTGAGTTGTCCGGCGACATCACGATGATGTAGTCGACCCCATAGACCCTCGCATTCGTCAGGTTTGGAGACAGCATCGGCTCCAGCAGCACCAGAAAGCGCCTTCCGTCATACGTGCTCACCGGCTGATGCAGAAAGATGTTCGTGTCCAGGATCATCTGCGTCATCGGATCATGGACCCGCGCTGTCAGCGCCTCGTACTCCGCGCGATGCTCCAGCCAGATATAGTGCAGCTGAATATCCTCCGCAAACGTCCGCAGCAGGGGGAGCACATTCACAACCGCCGCCGCCTGCGGAGGAAGTTGCGTCAAGTCAACATTGGGAGTCAACTCCGGTGGTGGCGAAAGATACAGCGCCAGCGATACATACTGCCCCACGTCCAGCCCAAGGTCATTCAGATGGTGCAGCCCAATGTAAGCACATAGCTTGTCGCGGCTGTCGCGCGCCTTTTCCGAGGTCGCCAGCGCTGCATTCATATCCGCCCGAACCTTTGCCCGGACCGGTGCAGACTTGCTCAAGTCTGCGTCATAACCGCAAGCATTCAGAGCCGACGCCAGTTGAAACAGAGGCTCGCTCACCTCCAGCGTCACCGCAGCGCCACCGCGTTCTATCTGCGCCGCGCGAGGCCGGTTCACCGGGTTCTCCATCTCAATCGCCCGGTTCTCAGGCGCCGCCGAGGAGGACGAAGTGCTCTGCGCCACAGCCATCCGCGAAGGCATCACCGAACCACTCAGCAACACCGCGCCAAGCAGACAGAATTCTGGCCGCAGTCTTTGCAACAGAACGAAAGGAGGAAGTAGTTTCACAATACGGATTCGACGCACTGGAACAGTCTATGGAAGCCGGTACAGCCTGCGCAATCTCGCACCGCTCGCTGCGCGCCGCTTATCCTCGTACCGAGATGCCCGTATACGTCATCACGACATGCCCGCGTATCGGCATCCCAAACACCGTAGCCGGCTTGAAGACGCTGCCCAGAAGGTTGTTCTCGACCTGCACCTTGGACTCCGGATCCTGCGGTCCCGTGAGAATTGCATAGTCGTACACCCGGCCCTTGCTGTCGACCATCGCCTCGACGACGATCGGCACATCGTAGCGTGTCTTGATTGGCTCCGGCGGCACTTGTGAGTACAAGTAGCGTGGCGCCACCAGATGGGCCATCGCATCGTCGTTCGCCTGCACGGTTATAGGAGCGCCAAATACCCAGCTCAAACCACCGACCAGCAACAGGGTTGCCGCAAAACCACCGCTAAGTCGCAACGCCAGCGGACCAATCGAACTCTGCCACTGCAATAGCGCTCTGCGATGTAAGGGAAGGTGAGTCCCACGTTCCCGCTCCACTGCGAGGGCAGCGCGAAGACGAGCCTGAAATCTTGCCGGAGGCTGCGCCGGACCAAGCTCCGCCAGCGACCGCTGCACCTCGCGCCATCCGTCAAAATCCGCCGCGCACTCTCCGCAGCTCTTCAGATGTCCGGAGATCGCAGCCATCTCCACCCCACTCACTGCACCGTCCAGATAGGCTGAAAACCCCTTGCGAATCAACGCGCACTCGCGGCTCACCGCGTGCTCGGACAGCTTCGTGTTGTGCTTGCGCCCGATCATCGCGTCACCGCCTGCATAGTTACTATCGTACGCGAGCTGGAACTTCTTTTCACTGTCGCATCATCGTGCAGCGCCTCGCGAAGCGCAGCTCGCCCGCGCGTCAGCCGACTCTTCACTGTTCCCAGATTTACGTCCAGCATCTCCGCAATCTCTTCGTATCCAAAGCCTTCGATCTCTCGCAGCACAACCACCTCGCGAAACGCCTCAGGTAGATTACGCAGCGCAGCCACAACTCGTTCCCCAAGTTCTGCACGAGCAGCACATTCGTAAGGGGACGCATCCCTCGCCGCCAGCGCATCCGCCAGGCAGAACGTCTCTCCCTCATCATTCTCGTGCTGCGCATCGATCGTAAGTTCCTGCCGCTTGTGGCGACTCCACCAGCGCCGCTGATTGCTCGCCTCATGCAGAGCAATCCGATAGATCCACGTCCGCAGGCTCGCTTCTCCGTGGAAATTCGAGATGTTCCGGAATACCTTGACGAACACCTCTTGCGTCACATCCGCCGCGTCCGCCGGATCACCCAGGCTTCGCGCAATCAACGAGTAAATTGGGTGGCTATACTGTGCCAGCAGCAGAGCAAACGCGCTCTCCGACCCAGCTTTCAACTCGGCGACGAGATCCTGCTCCTCTGCCCGGATTCCAATCGCACTCGCCAGATCACTCATTCATGCCCGCCTGCGCTCGGAGATTCTCGCCCCGTTCGTGCTGTTAAAGTAGGCTTACACCACGGTGTCTGTCCAGCGTCAGCCCGTCCATCCCCGCGTAGCCCGTCGAGAAAAAGCAAAAATACCGCGCCTCCGGAGGCCGAGTGCTCGCTCACTCTGCCTCGTTTAGACACCGCCCAGCACCGCTTTGTTCCTTCATCCCCGGTTGACTTGCCGCCTCGTATCCGAGAGAATAAGAAAGTCCTTCCTAGAGAGTGGGCCTGTGGCGCAGCTGGGAGCGCGCTTCCATGGCATGGAAGAGGTCATCGGTTCGATCCCGATCAGGTCCACCAAATCTTTTCAAGCATTTAGCTTGCCCCTCCCAAATGGTTTGCCCGCATTTTGCCCGCAAATTGCAGGAGCTTGCCGCGAAACGGTACTACGATCGTCTTTTTCTCTCCTTCCTTATTGTTCTGCCGCTCTATCCTCGAAGAGTAGTCGTGGTTGGAATTGCTGAGGTTTCCCCCGCCTTCCGAGCTCCTGGCGGATGCTGCCAGCGGTTGTTGAGGCGTTGGCCCTTCAGTACCTGTGGCTACCAACTCATCGTGAATCGAGTTGATCGCCGTGCGCACCTCCTTCTCCAGCGACTGCATGTAGACATCCATCGTCGTTGCAAGCCGGGTATGTCGCATGAGGCCTTGGATGTCCTTGGGATGACCTTTAGTCTTGCCAAGCGTAGCGATCGTGCGGCGGATTACCTGGAAGTTCAGCTTCGGGAAGCCTAGCTCTCTGGCCAGTTTGTGAAGGACGCGGTGCCGATAGTTGCTTGAGTCCATCGGTCCACCGAAACGGCCTGGAAACATAAAGCCGTTCGGAGAGGTGTCTTGTCCTTTCTTCCGGCAATCCTCGCGGTACTCCAGGATCTCGTCCGCCAAGATATCAGCAATCGGAACCTTGGTCAGACTTCCCTTGGTCTTGCCGTAGTGACGAATCTTGCCCTTGTAGACCGTCTCCTGAATGTCCAGGGCATGCGTCTCTTCGAGCAAGCATCTCCACCGGAGTGGAAACAACTCGCTGGGCCGAAGAGCGTTCGACATATCCAGTTTCATCAGAATCCAGTCACGCAGACTCAGTTCATCCAGCTTTTCCAGGGCTGCACGGAGCTGATCCCAGGACAATGTTGTCTTGTCGACCTCCCGCAGGTTCGTGGGAGTCTTCACCATTCGCGCAGGATCCTTTGGGAGGTAGCCCTGATCGACTGCCTCCGCAAAGATGGCCCGCATGTAGGATCGGATCTGCAAGACTCTGTCCTTGGAACGACTTTTCGCCAGTTTATTGAGGTGGGTCTGCAGGATGAGTTTGTCGAAGTTCTCCAAGCGGTAGTCATGGAACGCATCGACGAGATCTGCCTGAATGAGGTATTTTTTCACTTTGGCAGTCTCCTCTCTCCAGTCCCCCTCCTTCAGAGGCAAGTAGCGGTTTTTGACGAACCAATCGAAGGTGACTGCTGCATTTGGGACAACTTGATCCCCGCTTGAGCGTCCACCCAGTTTGGCAAGTTCAACCTCTAATCGTTCTCTGGCCTGAGATTTCGACATCTCAGCCCGAAGCCCAAGAACGATGGAGGCTGTGATCAGTTTTGGTTCTTTCGTTGCAGAGTCAAGCTCGGTGCGGCGGAAACAGCCATGCCATTTCTTCCCCCGTAGTCTGACCCATCCTTTTTGATATGAGACTCCCATTTGCTCCTCGATTTCTGTGTGGAGGAAACAAGTGGCCGTTCCCAGTTTACCGGCGTCTCCGGTGCAAATGGGCGGCCTGTTCCCGCTCGCTGAGGAACGCTTCAATCTGGCTGGAGCGATAGCGCAAAGCCCCGTCACTCATGCGAATAACCGGGAGGTAGGGCACTCTTCGGGACGAGTGGTCCCAAACCCAGTCCCTTGTGACGTTTAGTCGGATGGCGACATCTTCGGCTGTAAGGAGAGGATCGGTGTGTTGCGCCCGATCCTGCATTTGCAGTAACGCCATAACTGTTCTCCCTTCACTTCTCTCTTGGTGCGCCGGGCACAGCCGACGAATAGGGGCATCTTGGGTCTCTTCTTGATTTCGGTCAAATCGAGATGCTCGAGATCTTGACCGAAGCAATCCTTGCTCGCTGGGCAGCACGATTTGACCGAGTTTCCGTTTCGTCCCATTCTGACCCCGCATAAAAGGAGCGAAATATGGCAGACAGAACATCGAGACTCTGGGTCGCAATCCTCATCACCGTGATGGACGTCACGGTCTTCGAACGCTTTTTCACGATTATCTGGCTGGCATTGTCTCCAGTCCTTTGGACCCGCGTCGCCCTGAGCCTCATGCTCACCGTGTGGACGGGTTCAGCAGCCGTGATTTGGCTCCACGTCTACTACGACTTTCGGCATCTGCTTTATGAACATCGTCCTGCTGCTGCGCTAGGCCGCGCGAACTCGAAGGTGCCCTCTGACCAAGGAGGGCCTATCAATGTTTGATTCCCTTGACGAACTGTCTCAGAAGCTCGGGGCAACCGGCTATTTTGTCGATTCTGTGATGATCCAAGTGGTCTATCTGGCCGCCAGACTGAAGAAGCCACTTCTCCTTGAAGGGCCCGCCGGCAGCGGAAAGACGCAATTGGCAATCTCGGTGGCCGAAGCGGCGGCCACGCACGTGGAGCGGTTGCAGTGCTATCGCGGGGTTAGCGAGGACAAGGCAATTGGTCGCTTCGACGAAGGGCTGCAGCGGCTATACATGGAGTTTTCAAAGGGCCAACACGAAAATTGGCATACTCTACAGGCGAGCCTGAAAGGACGGGACTTCTTCCGCCCTGGACCGTTGATGCGCGCGCTCGAGTGCGAACGGCCTTGCGTTCTGCTCATCGATGAAATCGATAAAGTTGATGAAGGATTTGAGGCCATGCTGCTCGAAATCTTGTCGGCCTGGCAGTTGTCCATTCCTGAATTTGGCACGGTCAATGCCAAGAGCATACCGTTCGTGGTGCTCACCAGCAATGAGGAGCGGCGGCTTGGCGATCCGATTCGCAGACGCAGTCTGTATGTGCGGGTCGAACATCCTACGCCGCAACGTGAAGCCGACATTATCGCCAGCCGCACCCCGGACGCCGACGTCGATTTCCATCGTGAGATGGCGGGGATCGCTCTCTCCTTCCGCAACTATTCGCTCGAAAAGCCTCCGTCTGTCTCGGAGATGATCGACTTTGCGAACGCATTGCAACTACTCGGGACCAATCATGTGACGGAAGAGCATCGCGACGTCCTGCTGCCATTCCTGGCGAAGACAGAGAAAGACCGCCGTCATCTTCTGCTTCGCGAGGGATTCAAGAGTCTGCTGGACGACGGTGCTCGTTTTGCAGCAAAAATGGAGATGTCTGGAGGGCATGAGCGATGAAATGGTTGCTGACCGTCTTGTTTGTCCTGCTCCCCGCCATCGCTTCCGCTCAAGTCGGTTCACTGATGGCAGAACGCTGTGTGCGGCAGTACGCCGCGTACTACGGAGTATCACCTGAGTTGATCGCCGCGCTCATCGACGTCGAGTCGCGATGGAATCCGGGTGCCGTCTCAAACAAGGGAGCCATGGGCCTGATGCAGCTTATGCCAGCGACTGCACGACGCTTCGGTGCCTTTCAGCCGTTTGATGTGGATCAGAACATTGCCGCTGGCACGCGCTACGTGACGACGTTGATGTGGGAGTTCCACGGCGATCTGCGATTGGTCGCGGCGGCCTACTACGCCGGCGACCGCTGGGTTCTGCAGAAGCAATTGGACTATCGCAACCCCGATGTAGTGGCCTATGTCCAGGCTGTGCGGCGGCGATACCTGATTCGCAAACACGCGGCCGGGAGGCCGCCGAGGAGATGAACGCCATGAAACTTCGTTGGTTGATTCCTATCGCCGTGCTGTTTCCAATGCGGCTCTATGCGTCCGATGCCGCGGTTGGCGCGCGCGTCACAATCATCACGATCAACCCGGGTGAGGTGACGCTTCTGCATCTGCGGCCTGAGTTTGAATCGACGATTCGCATGCCGGACGAGATTACATCCGTGATACTGGGAAGTCCCGGAACCTTCAAGGCAGAACATAGCGAGGCGGAACCGAACTTTGTCTACATTAAACCCATTACCAGAGAGCCTGCCCAGTCGAATCTCCTGATAGCAACCAGGTCCGGACAACATGTGACGTTGGAGCTAATCAGTGAGGGCGCGGGCACCAATGCGGGGGACGCGCCGGTGGACTTCCTGATTGAGTATCGAGCGTCGCGGAGTTTCCTGATCTCCTCCGATCCTGCCACCCCAGTCATTTCTAAGCCGATTGAGACGGGGCGTCGAAGTGCGTCAGCCGGTGGGCAGATTGATTCTGTGTCCACGCCCTTATCAGCCCTCGACGAAGAGTTCGTGCAGCAGAAGTTGATCAATGCACCTAAGTGGACCAAATGGGACAAACAAGAGATCGAGACCTCGATTGGCGATGTGCGTCAATGGAACAACGAGACGGTCGTCTCTTATTCCGTATGCAATGATTCCGCTCAGCCGGTGGAGATCGTTCCGCCGCAGATCCAGATGACGGGACATAAGGCCACGAAAAAAAGGAAGAAAGAAGGTCGCGGAATCATCGCCAACCAGCTTGAGATCCGCGATTACCGACTCAGTACCACCCGGCTGGAACCGGGTGCGCGTGCCGACGGCGTCGTCGTCTTTGATCGACCCAACTTCAAGCAATCCACCGAAAAGCTGTTTCTCCAACTCGCGCAGGCGAACCAGGTGGATCGGCCCGTCTTGATCCGTCTGCCGTTCACCCCGCCGCTTTCGACCGGTCATCAATAGGAAGGAGCACATCGACTATGAACACCAACGGAAACAAGGGCAGCGCCGGGCGCGGTCTGCCACTTCATCTCGACGATCCACCCAACTCCGAACTGCCAGGGGTGCCACTGTCTGAACCGTCCGATACATCGGCCAACTCCGCAATCAGAGGTGGACCGGCGACGGACCCTTTTGCTGCCTTTGCGACGCGAGCGGGCATCAAGGGAACAGATGGGATCGACAAGAAACAACTCGCTCTCCTCGGAGGTGGTCTGGCGATCGCGGTGCTCTTTTTTGTGTTCACCGCCGTGGTGGGACGGTCTCCAAAGAAACAGATGGCCAGGGAGGAGCCGAGTCAGACTACGAAGCAGAATGACTCGCAGCAACCCAAAAGCAGCCTGACGCCTGTCATGGAGTCGGTCCGGACTCCTGCCCCGGATAATGCGAACGGGCAGCTTAGTCCGAGCGATATCCGGCGCACCCGGTCGTCCGGCGGCGGAGGCGCTGCGAGCGTGAACTCTCCAGTTGGCCAGAAGCCTTCGCCTGGCAAGTCGACGACGGTTGGATCTCTTGGGAATGTGCCATCGTTTGCGGACACACAGCAGAAGTGGGAGGAGCCGCGCCCCTATGGAGAGTCTGCGCCTCCGTCGCCATGGCAGAGCCAGCAACAGCAAAACGCTCTCAAAGAGCCATCCCTCATCTTTGTCCGCAATCAAGTTCAAAATCACATGGCTGTGTCGCCTAGAACTACTGCCGATGGTGACGGTACGCCTCTCCTTCAAATGACTCCGGGGTCGCGTATTCAAGCGAAGCTGGAAACACGGATCTCGAGTGCGGTGCAGGCTCCAGTGGTTGCTGTCGTCGAATACACCTATGCCGTCGGCGACAGGACTATCGTCCCAGCAGGCGCCCGCGTGTACGGACAGCTTCAGCAGGCGGATCAAAGTGGATTTGTGAGCGTCAAGTTCGACGAGATCGAGCTGTTGGATGGAGCCAGAGAGAAGATCGACGCCATCGGCACGGGCCTTGATCTTGGGCCGATCAAAGGGAATGTCTATGGGAAGAACACCGGCAAAAACTTCCTGGTGCAGGCCGCCTCGGGGATTGGCTCAGTCTTTGCTGAAATCGCCGGCAACAACAACAGTGCGGCGTTTTCGGAGTCCGACATGTTGCGCGAACGGGTGGCCCAGAATATCGGCACAGCGGGCGATTCGGAGGTGATGAACCTGAACGTGAACAGTCGTGTGGTCGTCTCCGTGCCTGCCGATACGAAGATTTACATCGTCTTTACCAAACATGAGGAACGGTCCTCCGCGCTCCACAAGGTGGCAGCTGCGACTCCGTAGCTCAAGGCGAACACTTGTTCCTGGCCCCGGCTCACGTGCCAGGGCTTTCTTTTGCTGTCACAGGGGATATAGAAGTGGCAGAAGGTGTGGGTGTCTCACCGGTTGAGTACGAGTGAGTTTAGTCAAGTAGGCTCCAGCCCGCCCAGTCTTTAGTTGAGCAAACATGATCCCCGATGTCCCAGCGAGTATCTGAGCAATTCGCTGCCCGCTTGCCTCAACGTGCGATCGGGCAATTTGTTGCCTGCATGCCTCATCGTGGAGTTGGGTCAATATCGGTGCCGTTGCCTCAGTAAGCCGGTGAGGCTGAATGGATCCGGGTATCCCAATATGATCGTGGGCACAAAGCGAAACGGATAGCTCACTGTTCCGAATGAGGGATGATCAGCCCCGATGACCCAACGTGCGGTTGAGCCAGTCATGATCGATGCTAGGATCTTGTGATCTGTCGCAACCTGGTTGGATCATATCCTTGCAACGCAGGATATTAGACTTCCTGACTGGCTGACGATCGCACATGGTGCGGATCCATTGCTTATTCAGGATGAGATGAGAAGGTGCCTTCCACAGCGTCGGCACATATATGTGTGCTCCCAGTCCCAGCGTTGCTTTGGATAAACTTCCCGATTGTAGTGGGAGATCCCGCGAAGTTTGATGATCAGGCCTCCAAGGCAGACCAGTCCTAGAAACAGAAGAAGGGCAATTGGATATTCGAAGCTCGCCGGATTGTTTGGGTGTTTATGAAGTGCGCTGAGCCCTGCATAGGCCCAGAAGCAAGCAAAGTAGATGGCAAATCCCCAAAGAAACAACGGCCGAGCATAACTTCGAGGCTGTGGGGGTGCCGCGATTTGCGCTGAACAGGACTGGCTACTTCCCGGATGAAACATACCGGAATGCGTTCGTGTTCCTTGTTGATAGACAAGTGACACCGCCACAATATCTGGAGTTCCGCACTGATCGCATTGATAGGGACTTTGCTGTAAGAGGGTTGTCATTTCATCGTCCTCGAGCCTGACGACACTCTGCGACGGCAGGTTCCACGAAAATCCTGACACGTTGGATTTTAGCTCCACTGCCCGGTTTGAAGCCAGTTGGGATTAGAGTCCGTCCGAGTTAAGTGCTGCCCTTTGCAGTCCATTGATTGGAACCTGCGTCAACAGCGATGCATCTGGCCACCTTTCCATCCCGACTTCTCTATCACTTGACCGAGTATCGGTTCGATTCCATTCTCTACCTCGACACGGAGGCCACGAGCAGCCGAGTCCAGGAGAGAAACATATGAGAACCGCATCGGCCATCTGGCGGCGCTCCCAAGGGTCCGCTACTCCGTCCATAACCGTCATTCACCGTCCCGAGGAGAGCAGCTGGATCCGAGCTGTCCTAATGTTTGCCTTGGGACTCATCTTCCTGGGCAACGTTGTTGCACCTCTGGCGGCCAGTGCCCAGAACCTGGGTACCGCTCCGGCGTTTGGGCAGGCCGTGCAAGGACAACAGGCGACTACCGTAGAAGGCACCGTCCTCAATATCGTGAACTGGGGTTGCAACGTCATTGCTCCGGTCATTGCGGTCGCGTGCCTGGGTGTCGCCGGATGGCACTTTAAGAGCGGCCGCGGCTACATGGGTTGGGGTGTCAGTGGTGTTGCCCTGATGGTGATCTCCGGTCTCGGACGCATGGCCGAGGGCTTCATCACACAAGCGCAAGGGATCCAGTGACGAGGTTTCGCCGCCATGCCAGTGCCGCAATTCCTTCTCGAACTCCTCCAGATGCTGCTCAATCTCGCGTTGCCGGCTGCTTTCTGCTCACTGGCTGCTGCTGGAGTGAGCCTGCGGCATGAAGGAGGAACCAACTTCCACGTGAACGGCCGCGTCGGCAAGTGGGTGTTGTGGACCGTCGTGTTCTTGACGTTGCCACAGCTTCTGTCGTGGATTGCGGCACAAGGTATCACGGTTCCAACCGGGAGCGGAGCGGTAAGTACGAGCTGGCTTGCCAGCATGCAAGTCGTCTTCACGAACTTCGTCAATGAGATTGTGGTTGCGAAGTTAGTGCCTGTACTCGCCGCCTATTTCGTTCTCAAAGCATGTCTCGACGGGGCCGCG
The DNA here is from genome assembly GCA_027452215.1 of Granulicella sp. Taxonomy (GTDB): domain Bacteria; phylum Acidobacteriota; class Terriglobia; order Terriglobales; family Acidobacteriaceae; genus Granulicella. Next base: position 42,156 of record DAIDGQ010000044.1, read on the forward strand.
GGTGAAAACCCGCTCGCTTCGATCATCGCCGCGCTCTTCCTGATGTCTCTATCAGCCACCGTACAACTCATGCAGGGATGGAACGATGGCGGACAGTATGCGACCACAGACATGCTCTCATCCCTTTGGAATTACATTGTGGGGCAGATCATGCCCGCCGTCGCCGGGCTTGCCTGTGTGGGCGCTGTCATCAACTTCGTGCGGCACAGACCTTGGACGCGACTGGTCTTTGCTGCGATCTCGTTTCTCAGTGTGAGTGGCCTGCTCATACTGTTCCAGGCCATGGCGGCCTGAGGAGCCAACGATGAGTCTCAACGGTGCAATCACGAATCTCGCCTCCTGGGCCGGGAATACCATGATGCCGACGATGGCCGGGATGTTCTTCGCCGGGGCGGTATATCGATACAGCAAGAGCGGACCGTTCGAGCACCTGCTCTATGGTGGCTTCGCGTCTCTGATGTGCTCGGGGATACTCCGCGCGCTCGAAGGATTCGTTCAGAATGCAGGACCCACAAACGCCGATGGCTTCTGGATGGCGACCATGAGCCTCGTCAACTGGACAGCGAACGTGATCCTCCCAATGTTTGCTCTGACTCAACTTGTCGCGATGGCGCTGCACATGGGCGGGGTGGTTTCAGAGATATTTCCGGGCTCGACGTGGATCAGGAAGTTTGTCGCGGCGATCGCTGCTCTGATGGTTTCGGGTATCGTGCGCTTCGCCGAGTCGATGGTGACGCAAGCGCACGGGGTGGGAGGGTAGGTCTATGAGCCTCGATCTGACGCCAGTCCACCGCAACCTCTATACCAAAGTGACGTTTCTGGGCCTTGAGTTTGAAGACCTGATCCTCGTGCTGTCACTGGCAGCGTTGATGAATCTGCTCGCCCACTTTGTGAGTGACACCGCTCGTGTGTTTGGCATGCCGCTCAACGTCTTTATGGAGTTCGTCGTGCCTGCTCTGGCCGTCCCATTCCTGATCCTCTTCAAATATGGACGTCCTCGCGGCTATCTCACCGATCTGTTGCGCTCGTTCATTGCTCCGCGAGCGTGGTGCGCACTTGAGCGAGATTCGGAGTTGACGCATAGTTACGTCGTCGAGGAGGAGGAATAGGTCTATGCAGGCATCAGTCCAAACACGAAATGACGGATCCGTGGATCTGCAACTTGACGTGGAGGCGGCACAAGCCGTGTTTGCGAGTGTGTTGTTTGCATCCAGATTTCACGAACGAATCGCTCTCCTGGCCACAGCATTGCGATGCGAAGTGCAGCTGCCGATACGGAGAGGAGTTACTACGTGCCAGTGACCTACGAGGAACACGAGAAGAAGCTGAAGTCACCCGCCGTGTGCGAGCTCCTGCCTCTGCGGGACCTTCCTGATGGCGACAATGTGATGATTCGCACGAACGGGGCGTTCGTCGCCGGCTATGTGTTGAGGGGGATACTTGCCTACTTTGCTACGGACGGAGATCGGAACCAGACGAAGTCGATGCTGGAGGCACTATTTCGCAGCGTACCCGACGTCAGCATGCGCCTTCAGTTTCGGTATGAGATCTCGGAGCATCTTGGCGACCTCCTCGATAGTTACGTTCATCAACAACGCACCGAGCAATCGGAGGTCATGGCGCTCGATACGCATCGGCTCAGAATGTGGCGGCAGAAAGAACAGAGCGGGTACTACTTCGAGAATCGGCTCCATGTGTACTTCATCTGGGATCCCCGCATCCACGCCAAGCTGTACCACTCGGCGGAACAGAACCGAAAGTTTAGCGGCTTCACTGTAAGCCAGACAAAGGCGATCCAACGAACCCGCAAGGAACATGAGACCTACCTGGCTGAGTTCGAATCGATCCTGCGTGGTATAGAGGGATCTCTGGAAGCAGCCAATCTCGGTCCGCGCAGGTTATCGACGCAGGAGTTGTTCGAGGAGGTAAAGCATGCTCAGCATCCCACAAGGCGCGATCATCGCCGCTATGTGCCAGGCGAGGAGATGTTTGAGTATCGCAGTGCACGGGAACAGGTGGCCCATGCAAGCATCCTCAATGAGACAGAGAGTTATCTCAACATCGATGGATATCTCTATTCCGTGGTCAGCCTCAAGGAGTTGCCGGATGCGACGTATCCCGGCATGCTGCAGAACTTCTCAACGCTCGGGTTCCCGGTCGTGATCTGTGGCCAAGTCGTGATACCGGACCAGGTGAAGGTACTCAAGAGCTACAAGAAGCGCCTGCAGAAGATGACTGCGGCGCAGAAGGATGCGAATGGCAACTTCAAATCGAACCCGGAAGCCGAAGTTGCCCAGGCCCAGCTAATCCAGGTGCAGCGTGACATCATCTCTTCTTCTCTCAAGACGGCGAAGTTGAGTTTGTCGGTCGTCGTTCGGACCTCGCAGCCTGCCATAACCTTCGGCGATCTGGAACGATCGGAGCGGGATCTTGCCAATCGGACGCAGGAGGTCTTGAACGCCTTTACCCACATGAATGGCGCCAGGGCGGTGGCGGAGACGATTTCAAAGCGGCGCATCTTCCTTGGCACCTTGCCCGGCATGGCTGACGCGGACAAGCGGGATCAGGATATGCTCACGTCGAACGTCGCCGATCTTGTGCCTGTCGAGATGCCGTGGACTGGAACGCGGCGGAGTCCGCTCATTCTCTTCGAGACGCCCTACCGTCAGCTCATACCCTTTTCGATGTTCGATCCGGAGCTGTCCGATGCCAATGGTCTTTTGATGGCCAAGAGTGGTGGTGGCAAGACGCTTGCCGCGCAGCAGATGTTATTGATGGCGGCACGCGCGAATCCATTGATCTCGATTCTCGAGCGTGGCGACTCCTATCAGCCCTTGGTCGAACTAATGGGCGGAGAGATGATCGAGATGTCGCTCGATAGCGATCAGACGATCAATCCCTGGGATCTGCCGCGAGGCGAGGGTAAGCCATCCAACGACCAGATTTCCTTTTTGAAGAACCTCACCCGGCATATGCTTGGCGAGAATACTCCTCCGGACCTCGATATCGATCTGCTCGACAGTGTTTTGCTCGAAGCGATCGCCTCAACCTATAAGAGGTGCAGCGCGAAGACCGCGAATCCGATCCCGCTCTTCGGCGATCTGGTTGCGGAGCTGGCGCATTGGCAGGACCGCGACCGAAACCAGAAGATCAACTCGATGGCCCAGATGGCTTCGACCAAGCTGCGTGCCTGGGTAGAGGAAGGCCCCTATGCGCGGCTCTTCGACCGGCCCACAACGGTTCAGCTGAGCAATCCATGGCTTTACTTCAACGTGGAAAAGCTGAAGGATGACCCTCGGCTGGAGCGCGCGATGAGCCTTCTCATCGCACATACGGCCACCCATCGCTCATCCGGCTTCACGGGCCAGCCGAGCATCGTTCTGCTCGACGAGTGCTGGGCGCTGCTGGAGTCGCCGATTCTGGCCAGTGTGGTCGTGCAACTGTTTCGGACGGCCCGCAAACGCAATGCCAGCGTCTGGGGAATCAGCCAGACGCCGGAGGATTTTGTTGGGACACCGGATCGGCCGAATGAGCATGGTGCCGGAATCGTCAAGAACGCAACGACAAAAATCATCGGCAAACAGCCGGGCGATATGACGGCACTCCGTGAGCATGTCCACTTGAACGACACGGCCCTGAACCAGATTAAGACCTTCGCTCACCCGAAGAAGGGCCACAGCGCGGAGTTTCTCATCGCGGTGGGTGAGAAGGCGGAATCGACTCACGCGATCCGGATTGTGCCGAGCGCGGTCGATTACTGGATCACCACGACCTATCCACGCGAGCGGGCATATCGGAGGTGGTGGCTGCACCAGCAACAGCAACGCCCATTGATTGATGCGTACGAGGCGTTGGCAACAAAGTATCCCCGGGGGATCGCAGAGCTCGCTCCTTTGACTGTGGAGTTATCCGGGGAGATGCAGGAGGCGACAGCACAATGAATGACAACAGAGTTACGACTGACCCCGACTTCGTTGATGCGTCCAGCGAAAGAGAGATGTCCGCAAACCCGAGGCCATCGCAGCGAGCACGTTGGAAGCAGAGATTGATGATCGGCGTCTTGTTGATCGAGGCGTGCGTTGCAGTGCCACGTCTGGCTCACGGGCAGTTCCTGGGTGTCTTCGACTCGATCTTCAGCTCGATCCAGAGCGACATGGGCGGCTCGCTCCAGGCGATCAATCAGCTCAGGCAGCAGGCGCAGCAACTGTACCAGACGACTCTGTGGCCCTTGGCAGCGCTGAATCAGGCGAGAGGATTCGTCTCGAACTCCATCAACACCTATCGCAGTTCCATGCAACAGATCTTCACGACCCAGTTCAGCAGCGCTGTGTTGCCTGGCCCACAGCAGTTCGAGACCTTACTACACAGCCGGCAATCGACACAGGTTGCATCGCTTCAGGCGAGCTTCCTGGCGAA
>DAIDGQ010000045.1 GCA_027452215.1 Granulicella sp.
CGGGCTACTGGGCCTGGGGCTATGGAGGCTACTACTGGGTTCCAGGCGCCTGGTGCCCGCCCCCTTACTACGGTGCCCTTTGGACGCCTCCCTATTGGGGCTACTACGGCGGCCGCTACGGCTTCAATCGCGGCTATTGGGGCCCCCACGTCGGCTACTATGGCGGTATCGACTACGGCTTCGGCTACATCGGCATCGGCTTCTTCGGTGGCTACTGGCAAGGCAATAACTTCTACTACAACCGCGCCGTCACCAACGTCGGACGCGGTGGCCACGACTACAACCGCGAAGTCGTCTACGACAACCGCCACTACGATGGCCGCCCCTCAGACCACATCAGCTATAACGGAGGCCGCGGCGGAATCAACGTCCAGCCCAGACCCTCCGAGCTCGCAGCCCGCCGCGAACCCCACACCGCTCCCCTCGCCGAACAGCACCAGCTAGCGCAATCCGCAGCCCAGAACAAGCAGCAGTTCTACTCCGCCAACCGCGGCCGCCCAGCCCAGCCCGTAGCCCAGCGTCCACTGGTCACCGGCCGCCCCATCGCCGCTCCTCCCACCGCCGTCCGCCAACTCCAGCAACGTCAGCAACCGCAAGTGCAACAACAGCAGCGCCAGCAGCAAACGCCGCAGCAACAACAACTACAGCAACGCCAGCAACAACAGCAGCGTCAGCAGCAAACGCCGCAGCAACAACAGCAAACCCAACAGCAACAGCGCCAGCAGCAGACTCCGCAGCAACAACAACTACAGCAACGCCAGCAACAGCAGGTCCAGCAACAGCAGCAGGTCCAACAGCGTCAACAACAACAGCGTCAGCAACAAGCACCCCAGCAACAGGTGCAGCAACAGCAACTCCAGCAGCGCCAGCAGCAAGCGCAACAGCAGCAACAACTACAGCAACGCCAACAACAGCAGGTCCAGCAGCAGCAACGCCAACAACAGCAAGTCCAGCAGCAACAGCGCCAACAGCAGCAGGTCCAGCAGCAGCAGCGCCAGCCCGTACAGCAGCGTCCGCAAGCTGGTCCCCGGCCCAGCCCTCAACCCGCTCCCCGCCAGCAACCCGCCCCACCCGCTCCCAACAGAGACAACGGACACCCCAACTAGTCAACGCCGCCTCTTCCACAACAAAGGGCTCGCCATCTCGGCGAGCCCTTTGTCATCCAACCCCCTCAGCCCATCGCCATCTGCACCAGCAGCACTACATTCAACCCCACAATAATCGTGGCCACCGCCCACCCCGCCACCCGCATCCGTGGAGCACTGGCAAACTTCCCCATCACCGCCGCGCGATTCGTCAACAGCAGCAAAGGAATCAGCGCCGCCGGCAGCGTAAAGCTCAGCAGCACCTGCGATCCAATCAATATCTTCAGCGGATCCCATCCAATCCCGATCACCACCAGCGCAGGAATCACCGTAATCATCCGCCTGAGAAAAATTGGAAACTTGATATCCAGAAAACCCTCAATAATTACCTGCCCCGCCATCACCCCCACCGTCGAACTCGACAGCCCCGAGCACAGTAGCGCCACCGCAAACACCACCGCCGCTCCCCGTCCCAGCAGCGGCCCCAGCGTCCGGTACGCATCCTGAATCGTCGGCGACGCACCCGGCCCCTGAAACAGCGCCACCGCCGCCATCACAATCATCGCCGAGTTAATCAGCCACGCCCCGTTCATCGCGAAGAACACATCCACCAGCTCAAACCGAAGATACTGGCTCATGATCTTCGACTTCGGAAGCCCACTATCCGGCGACAGCTCATTCAATCGCGGCTGCACCAGCGCCGAGTGCAGATAGATCACATGCGGCATCACCGTCGCGCCAAGCATCCCCACCGCCGCATACACGCTCCCCCGCAGCGCTGCCGAACTATGCGTGTCGAACGTCGGCAATATCGTCGCCACAAACGCTCGGTGCCAATCCGGATGCACCAGGAAAACCTCAAACCCATAGCTCAATCCAATGATCCCGACAAACGCCATGATCCCGCGCTCCAGCCACTGAAACCCCGCCAGATCCAGCGCCAGAATCGCAAACACCGCCACCGTAGAAATCCCCGCCGACACCATCATCGACCCCGTCAGCGTCAACCCATGCGCCATCAGCGCCGGCCCAATCAGCAGGTCCAACCCCAGCGCCGCGCCCAGAAACTCCGCCATGTCTGTCGCCACCGCCGACACCTCGGCGCACCCCCACAAAAGCACCACCATCGGCCGCGAAAAATGCTTCCTGCAACTCTGCGGCAGCGTCAGCCCCGTCACAATCCCCAGCTTCGCCGACAGATACTGAATCACAATCGCCATCACATTCGACCACAGCAGCACCCACAGCAGCCGATAGCCAAACTGGCTCCCACCCAGAATGTTTGTCGCAAAATTTCCCGGATCGATATACGCCACCGACGCCACAAACGCCGGCCCAAAGTAGCTCCACACCTGGTCGCTGCGAAACGCACTCCGCCCCTTCCCCCCAGGCGTCGACAACTGCAGCAGCGCCGGACTCGCCGCCGCAACAGCCGCTGGTGAGAGATTCGCCTCTCGCTCAGCGTCCGTAACATGGAAGGGTTCCTCAGGCATCTCTATCTAGTATAGAGCGCCCCGTTTTTCAGCGGACTCTCCACCAGACTTCGAGCCCGCCCCCCAGCGGCGAAGCACCTCCTTCGCCCCGCCGCTTCCTCTCCCACCCGCGCTACTTCAAAAACACGCTCTTGCCCGCATCATTCGACGACACCTGCATCAACTCCTGCCCGTTCACCTTCGTGTCGGTTTCGCAATAAACACGCACGACACTGCCAACCGGTGCATACACGTGAAGGATTGAGTCATACCGAATCTTGTACCGCACGTCGCCAATCAGCACCTCGCGATCCTGCGCTGTATAGTTGACGAACGTCAGGAATACCACCTGCGCCTTCGCATGATGCATAGCGCTGGCCGGGTTCGTATACATGGGGGTTGCGGCAACCGCGCTAACAGGCGCAGCCAAGGCTAGAGCAAGAAAAAGTGAACGCATCGGCGTCTCTCCATACCACTGAAATTGAGAGAATCTCTGCCATGGTTCAGAGAAGCTCTTAGTGAATAGAGTTACGCGCGCCACATTGCATCGGTTCCAACAAAATGTTGAGATTCAGTGAATCCGCAGATTCACTCAAAATCAACGCAAGGCCCACTCACAACCCCCGCCTATACTCCCGTCGACCCAAACCCCGCCACCCCTCGCACCGTCTCCGCCAGCATATCCGTCTCTTCAAACACCGCCTGGATCCGTTCCACAATCCGCAACTGCGCAATCCGATGTCCCGGCGCAACCATCTGCGGCTCACTCGTCAAATTCGTCAGCACGATCTTCAACTCCCCGCGATACCCCGGATCGATCACGCCCGCCAACGTCGTAATCCCGCGCACCGCCAGCCCCGATCTGTCCTCCACCAGCGCCCCATGCGTCGACGGCAACTCCATCGCCAACCCCGTCCTCACCGCCTGCGTCGATCCCGGCTGCCCCACCGGAGCCAGCGTCGCCGCCTCCGCAGCAAACAAGTCCGCCGCCAAATCCCCATAAGCTCCCGCATGCGCATACCGCGGCATCTGCGCCGAAGCCACCAACCGCTGCACCAATATCGTAGGTCCCATCTTCAACGCTCTCCTAATCCCTAATCCCTGTCCCCTAATCCCTGCTTCTAAGACATCCACTTCAACAACCGAATAATCCCCATTGGCGCCGCCTTCGAATGTGCCGACACATCCGTCCGCGCATGAATCGCTCTCCGGTTCTCGCTGTAGTACGAAAACGCGCGCAGCATCATCTCCTCATTCGTCAGCGTCGGCCTCCATCCCAGCTCCTCACGAATCCTCCGCGTATCAAATACAAAACTCTCCGCAATCATCCGGTAGTGATACGGCCCCAGCGGTGACACTCCCATCCTATGCGCCAACTGCATCAGTGCCACCGTCATCCTGCGCGGCAGCGAAGCCACCCGCGACTTACTCCCTGCCGCCCGAATCACACCTTCATACATCGTCCGCATCGTCGGCACTTCATCAGAACCAATATGAAATAAATTCGACTCCTCATACTTCAAACAAAGCAAGCAAGCCGTAGCCAGATCCTGCGCATAAATAAATTGGTAGCGGCTTGACCCATCCCCTACCACCCAAACTTTTTTCCCATCCTCAATAAACTCAAACAGGATCGCCAGCAGTCCCAACCGCCCGCTATCAATAATCGTCGGACACCGCAGGGTCACCACGCGCAACTCCGGATGCTTCTCCCGCAACAACTCCAACTCGCGCTCACCCTGCAGCTTCGATCGCCCATACAACTCCACCGGCGCCGGGACATCCTCCTCCGTCACCGGCCTCCCAAACCCTTCGGCCCACAGACAGTTCGACGAAATATTCACCAACCGCGTAACCCCCGCGGCCACCGCGGCCTCTGCCACCAACCGCGTGCCATCCACATTGCTGGTCCACAGCAATGTTTCATCCTTCACGTCATGTGCCAACATCGCGGCGCAATGAAACACCGCCTCAAACTTGTGCTCTGCAAACGTCTTTGCCAGCAGCGTCGTATCCCGAATATCTCCCTGGATACTCGTCAGCGCTGGATCCCCATCTTCGTCCCGCACCAAATCAATATTCGTCACGGCGAACCCCTCCGCCAGCAGCCGACGTTTCAACACGCCGCCAAAAAATCCCGACGCTCCTGTCACCAAAACTTCACGCCTCTGCATCGCCTGCACTATCCTCTACCCTCTATCCTCTACCCTCTGCGTTTCTGCAGACCGGAAAAGCACCACGGCGAGCACCGCAATCAGCGGCTCCATCGGGTGCCGAAACCGCGGCTGAACCGTCACCAGATAGTACGGCAACGGCAGCAGCAAAAAGATCAGCACAAACAACCCTGCACCCTCCACACGCCTCCGTACCATCAGCGCAAGCCCAAGCAACCCGCACGCACTCAAAAAGCAATAGCTCAACTGCCGCAAATACTCCTGCACCGGCTTCCCATTCGCTGGATGCGGCGTCCCATCCCAGAAAAACAGAAACCGGTCCAGTGTCCACTTCGCAGTCTTCCACGGCCGCGCGCTAATCCGTTCCTTAGCCTGATCGCCGCGCATCTTCGCAAACCTCACCTCACCCATCCGAACAAACTCCTTGAACTCCGGATCGCCCGTCCACAGCGGCAAGGTCGTCCCCCAAGGAAACCCGTCGTTCCGGTCCAGCGTTGACTCATATAGCTCCACTCCAAAGTTATCCCGCGTCGGCACAAACGCATGCAGCACGCGCTCATTCCGAATCACCCACGGAGCCAACACCACGGCAAACATCACGCACGTCAACGCCGCTCCCACTAACGTCGGCAACGAAATCCGCCACTGCCGCAACTCCGGCCACGCCACCCAAACCATCATCCCCGGCAAGCACAACAGCAGCGAAGCATTCGACAGCGCAATCAACCCCCACGACATTCCCAGCGCCGCCCACAAAATCCACGCTCTACCTGATCCCTCGTCCCTAATCCCTGATCCCTGCGTCTCCGCCCTCATCCGCAACGCCACCACCATCGCCCACGAAAACAAACACACCGTCAGCGACATCTCCCAGATCCAATGCACCGCATACTGCAGCGCCGCCGGATACACCGCCCACATCCAAGCCGACCACACCGCCACCGGAGCCCCATACGTCGCTCCCCTCCGAGCAATCCCACGAGCATCAAAACACCGCTCCGCAATCTCATACACCGCCGGCACCACCGCCGCCGACAACGCGCTATCCACCACCAGCAGTGCCAGCGCCGCGCCCCGCGAGTACACCCCAAACACCCTAAACGCCGCCGCCATCAGCAGCGGGTACAGCGGTGGCAACCACGCCGTCGGCCCCGACACCCCATTGAAAGGATTCCCATACCCATGCCCCGTCGCCACCGACCGCGCAATCCGTCCCGCCTCAAATCCAAAATTAAAGTTCGCCTGGTCCGTCCGAACCCTGTACATATGCCCCACCAGGATCACCGCCACACGCAGCCCGAACGCCACCCAGAAAATCATCCACGGCGCTCTGTACCACCTCCCACCATCGCCAACCTCCAATCGTCTCTCCACTACGGCCGCTCCCTCACATAAAGACGATACGAGTTCTGTTCCACCGGATGCCTCCACCAAGCAATTCGGTGCGGAGGCGTCCGCTGCTCCACCAGCCTGTACTTCGTCCGCAACAGCTCCGCAAACTCTGGCCACCGCAGCGGCAGCTCCCAGCTATGCCCCAGCGAAAAACACTCCTGATCCGTCACCACCATCACCTCCGGAGGATTCGCCTCGATCGCCCTCCAGAACCCCTCGCGATACGCCTCACTCACCGGCGTCTGCGTCGGTTGAAACAAATAGCAGTCGTACAAATATCCAGTCGACTCCACCAGGTCCATGTTGTACAGCGTATTCAAACATCCCGACGTCATATCCACGCACTGCACCCGCCCATCCAGCCTCTCTCCGCCCAGCCTCGTCAGATCAGCCTGCAGCATCCGGTTGAACTCCTGATTCCTCCAGTCATAATGCCCCGCAATCCAAGCCGACGACGGCACCAGCCACAGCGCTCCCCCCATCAATCCCGCCACCGCCGCCCACCGCATCCACCCCTTCGCCTCCAGCCCCGTCACCAGCAGCCAGCCACACAGCAGCGCCAGAAACGCCTCCGTCGGATACCGGTGATACGGAAAACCCTTCCCCTGCATTACATACGACGCAGCCCCCAGCACTACTCCCGCCATCAGCAACCGCCCCCACCACGCCCTCCACGGCCTTCCCACCACAAACAGCGGCACCGTCGGAACCGCCACCACCAGCAGCAGCGTCGGAAAGCTCCCCACCACCAGCGTCGCCAGCGGCCTCCGTCCCAATGACGCGTGATACGTCACCAGCCCCCGGTTCGCCGCCACAAAATCCCGCAGCGCCCCATGCACCATCAGCCATCGCGCCGTCACCGCCATCGGAATCGCGAACCCCGCCACCGCTCCCACCAGGTACCGCACCCACTTCCTCTTCAACGACCAGACCCGGCCCGCCATCAACCCCGCAAACACCACCGCAAACAGCAGCCCCGACGGCTTCACCAACGTAGCCCCACCCGCGAACATCCCAAACACCACCGCCGCCCACACGCTCCGTCGCCGCACCGCGTAGAACAGAAACGCGCAAGCCACCAGCAGCAGCGTGGTCATCATCAAGTCGCGCTGCCCGCTATTGGCCGGCCCATCCCGCAGATGAATCGCCGCAAACATCGCCCCCGCAAACAGCCCGATCAGCCAGTCCACCGGCCACGCGATCACCACCATAGCCGCCACGCAGGTTGCCATCAGCCCAAAATCGAACGCCCTCCACCCCACTGCCCCCGGCCCCAGCAGGTGGATCGCCCCCCACTGCAGCGCATATGTCCCCGGCATGTTGATGTCCACAATATCCCGGTACGGCATCTTCCCGTGATCCATCAGCAGCACCACATAGTGCATCAGAGGAGCATCGCCCACCACCGGCCAATGCCGCGTCCCCAACGCCCCTCCCACCAGCGACACCACCAGCGCCGCCGTCGCCACCCACCTAACCACTTCCAGCGTCAGCCTCCCAAACCCACGCCTCGGCTCCCGGTCGCCGGCAACAGTAGCCTCCGGCCCTCCAACATCCCCTCGCTGAGGCAAAGATTCGTTCATCGTTCGGCTTCGCGTCTCCTGCCGCGCGTCCCATTCTAACGATTCAGCACCCAACCATTGACCCCAGCCCCACTTTCCCGGTAAACTCTTATAGTTTGGCAAAGCAGTGGGACGTTTCCAGCTGCATGGGTCTGAAGCGGTGCAGCGTACGTCAAGCTGCTGTCTCGCTCTCCGGCCGGGCAGGCCCCCAACCAGGACATTTTTTGCACAGAAAATAGAGGCAGAGCGTGGCTTTCCGCGCCCTGCCGTGAGGTTCCAAGCTATGTACGCAGTCATCAAAACCGGTGGTAAGCAATACCGCGTCGCTCCCGGCGACACCGTCCGCATCGAGAAGGCCGAGCACCAAGACGGCGCCATCGAGTTCTCCGAAATCGTCGCCGTCTCCCTCAACGAGGGCAAGTTCGAGTCTGACCTCTCCGAAGCCAAAGTCGTGGCCGAGGTCGTCAGCGAAGGCCGCGGCGACAAGATCCTCGTCTTCCATTACAAGCGCAAGAAGCAGTACAAGAAGCTCCAGGGCCATCGCCAGAGCTTCGTCGAAGTCAAGATCAAAGAGATCTTCGTCGGCAACTTCAGCTACAACGCCGACACCAAGTAACCGCTCCTGGGCTCAGGCTTTGGCCTTACGGTAAGTTCGACCGTCTGCTCTTCGGATTAGGTTCGGGCTTTAGCCCGAACACAACGATCCACCCCACCGATGGGGCTTTAGCCCCGGAAGCGGGTAACAAGTTTCAAGAGGGTGAACGCCAGCCCTCGGTTTTGAAAAGGGCTTCGGCCCCTGCACCATAAAGTTCCCGCCGTCCGCGCAGGACGCCTGAAAGAGACACAACAATGGCACATAAAAAAGGTCTAGGTAGCTCCAAGAACGGGCGCGATTCAAACGCCCAGCGACTCGGCATCAAGCGCGGCGACGGCGAAACCGTCACCGGCGGCAGCATCCTCGTTCGCCAGCGCGGAACACCGCACAAGGCCGGCCTCAACGTCGGCCGCGGCTCCGACGACACCCTCTACGCCAAGGTCTCCGGCGTCGTAAAGTTCCAGAACAAGGGCCAGCAGGGCCGCTTCGTCAACATCATCGCCACCGAAGCCGTCTCCGCCTAACCCCCATCACCTCCGCACCACAAAAAGCCCTGCGCCAGCAGGGCTTTCGTGCGTCAGTCCTTGCTCTCCAGCGGCCAACTCAGCCGCTCAATCGAAAATGTATCCCGCGTCGTGCAGTACCCTCCCCCGCCATGCATTCTCCCAATCAGCCTTAGCTGCGACGGGTCAATATGCAGCCGCTCCAGATCCTCAAACGCATTCGCCCGCACGTGCACATACACCACCTTCGCCAGCACAATCGTGCTTGACCCGCCCGGCTCAATCACCTGGTACAGCCTGCACTCCAGCGCCACCGGCGACCGCTCGATCCGCGGCACATCCACCACCGCGCACTTCGCCAGCTTCAGCCCCGCCAACCGCGTCTCGTCGGTTCCCCGGGGAGCATTCGTAGCCGTCACATTCATCGCCTCGGCCAGGTCCTCCGGCACCAGGTTCACCACAAACTCTCCATGCTCACGAATATTAGTGAGTGTGTCTTTCTTCTCCCGATCCGGAGCCTTCGAAAACCCAATCGCCACCAGCGGAGGGTCCGCCGAAAGAATATTGAAGAACGAAAACGGTGCCGCATTCACCCCGCCCGCCTCATCCTTCGACACCACCCACGCAATCGGCCGCGGCAAAATCACCGACGCCAGCAGCTTATACGTATCCGGCTTCGACATCGCCGCCAGTTCAAAGTGCGCAAACCCATCCAACCCAGCCTCAAACATCTCGATCTCCTAATCCCTAATCCCTGTTCCCTAATCCCTGCAGTACAGGCTTATCCTTCTCATTCCACTCCACCAACGCCGCCGGGACCTGGTGATCATGCGGAAACAGCACCAGCCACCGCTCCGGAATCGCCCTCGCCAGAAACCTCTTCCTCTGCTCAATGCAAGTCAGCGGATACAGGTCATAGCCCATCACCCACGTCGGGTCCAGATGATTGTGCGTAGGAAACAAATCCCCGATATAGCAAGCCCGCTCCGTCGCTCCCCCATGCGACCGCGCCTCGAGATGCACCCCCAGCATCGTCGCCGTATGTCCCGGAAACTCCTCCACCCACACCCCCGGCGCAATCTCCATACTCGTCTCAATCCGCACCGGCGGCAAAATATCCGGCCCCCGCAAACGCTCATCTTCAGCCGTGAACCCGCCCTTGCCCCCCGGATCGATCAGCGTCAGCTGCCCGTTCGCAATCAGAGGATCATAGTTCGGAGCCAGATAGCTCACCCGGTCGCGTTCCAACTGCAGCCGCCCATGCTCCAACTCTCCCGCCGCGGCAAAATATCGCGCGTTCGGAAACGTAGGCCGCACCACCCCATCCTCTCCCAGCGTCGTATTCCACCCGCAATGATCGAAGTGGAGATGCGTATTCACTACATGCGTCACCTCTTCCGCACGCACGCCCGCAGCCGCCAGAGAAGCCGGAAGCCGCTCCTCATTCTGAAAGATCTCGCGCATCTTCGCTGTCAGTTTGTTCCCAATCCCGGTCTCAATCAGCACCACCGCCGACCCGGTCCGCACCACCACCGTATTCAGCCCCAGCAAAATCCGGTTTTCCTCGTCCGCAGGCGCCCGCTTCTCCCACATCGGCTTCGGCACAACGCCAAACATCGCTCCGCCGTCGAGCAGAAAGCTCCCATCGCTGCACACCGTCAGCTCAAGATCGCCCAGCGCCCGCCGCGCTCGCACAAGTTCCCCATCACTCTTCGTGTACGCCGGATGCATGTTGCGAGTGTACGTTGCCGCAACCCTCCGCGCCCAGTCCCTCGCTGCCAAGCCAGCCCTACGCCGCCAGCCCTACGCCCGCGAAACCTCTGCGCTCACGGATAGCCGCTCCGCCGAAAGATCGCCTTCCGTCATCAGCAACACAGGGCTCTCCGCAATCATCCCCATCGTCGCCGCCGAAGAAGTCGATGGCACCGCCTCTGCTGACGGCTCCCGATACGCTCCATCCATCGCCGCCACCGCTGCCGCCACCTGCGCCGCAGACGAATCCAGATTCGCCGCCGCCGAAACTCCCGACGGGACCCGCTTCATCTGGAAACACGACCGACACAGCACCGGCCTGCCCTGCGTCGGCTTGAACGGCACCGTCGTCTCAATCCCGCAAGCCGAACACTCTGTCCGCGTCTCGGTTCGCGAAAACGGAAGCGTCGCCGCTCCATTAGGGTTCGCCGAACGTCCCAGGCCTGCGCGCTTCGCCTTACACAGCTTGCACCGCTTTGGGTCGTTCTTGAACTGCTTGTCGTAGAAGAAAAGTTGCTCCCCGGCAGTAAACACAAACTCGTTATTACAGTCGGAGCACTTCAGATACCGATCGACAAATTGCATTGCGCCCTCTCCCTTGTCCTCGGGATAAGGATGAATCGCAACCCGTTCGTCTCTATTATTCAGTCGGTTGTTGCGTTCAAACCTGGTCGTACGGTCCTACGGGCCCGACTTCCCCCGCCTGTTCTCTCATTCACCGGAACATTTGGCGGCCGAATGGGGGAGGAAACGCTGGCAACCAGCATCCCCTCCCCCCTCGGTCTTCATCGTCGACCGCTCAGAGCGTTCTTCCCGCCCCTCGCGTCAATTCACTGCGATCAAATCAATGCGGCTCGTTACGAACGGAACCAATCCAGCTCGATACGTACCTGGGTTAGTCCTGCTCTTTACGAACCTTCTTGCGGTTGCGCTTGCGTGCGAGTGCTTCCTTCACGCGTTTCTTTTCGCCTGGTTTCAGGTAAAAGGAGTGGCGCTTGACCTCTTTGATAATGTCCTCCGTCTGAACCTTCCGCTTGAAACGACGAAGAGCATTCTCCAAAGGCTCGCCTTCTTGAACACGAACTTCTGCCAAGATTGAATACACCTCCCAACCTGCCATAATGGCGATCTCTTAAGCATATCCCTCCTTTCGCCGTTTGGTGTACAAAAAATCGATAAAGTCCCTAAATTTCCCACCTGGCCTCTCCGCCCAACTCCCACCGCCCAGGCGAATCCGCTACATCCTCTCTTCCGGCAGGTCCAGCAGCAACCTCCGTCCTCTCGACCGACGCCAAACAGCTCCCGCGTCTAGCGCAGCGCAGAGACCCCTGGACTCCGGCCGCCCGCGCGATGAACTACACCGATTGGAAAGAGGCTTTGCCGCGCTCCCCCACGCCAACCGGCCAACCCCCGACCCAACTCCCCCCAACTCGCGCAGCACCCACACCAAGCCCCCAACATCCGCCCAGCACCCACGCCAAGCCTCCCACCCTCCGCGCAGGACCGCGAAGCCCCTCGCCGTCCGCGCAGGACCGCAGGACGACCTACACTATCCTCATGATTCGTCCCTTCCGCGGCCTCACCCCCACCATCGCCTCCGGCTGCTACATCGACCCCTCCGCCCAGGTCATCGGCGACGTCCACCTCGGCCCCCAATCCTCCGTCTGGATGAACGCCGTCCTCCGCGGCGACGTCCACAGCATACGCATGGGCTCCCGCAGCAACGTACAGGACTGCGCCGTGCTTCACGGCCAGCGCAACCTCTACCCCGTCATCATCGGAGACGGCTGCACCATCGGCCACAACGCCACCGTCCACGGCTGCACCCTCGAAGACGACGTCCTCATCGGCATCGGTGCCATCGTCCTTAACGGAGCCCACATCGGTGCCGGCACCATCATCGCCGCCGGAGCCCTCGTCCCCGAGCGAACCACCATCCCTCCCAACTCCCTCGTCACCGGAGTCCCCGGCCGCATCCGCCGCACCCTCCTCCCCGCCGACCTCGACCTGATCCGCCTCTACGCCAACAACTACCTCGACTACACCCGCCACTACCTCGCCGAATCCTAGCCACACTTCGCGCCCGTTATCTGCTATACACCTAGGATCATGAAAATCAGGGTTTCGGCGCTCCTTATCGCCTCTCTCGTCGCATTAGGCTCCGGAACAGCGCGCGCCCAAAAGCAGATCCCCTCCCACCCTGCACCTCCGCCAAACGTACCCGACTACGCAGGGGAGTCCTTCGTCTTCGAACAGCTCAACCGCATCTATCGCTACGCCGCCGACGGCACCGGCTCCAAGGAAATCTCCGGAGTCATCGCCATCCACAACCAGGCCGCCGTCAAAGCCCTCAGCATCATCCCCTTCGACTTCGCCTCCAGCTCCGAACACATCGAAATCGACTACGTCCGCGTTCGCCACGCCGACGGCTCCATCGTCTCCACCCCGGCCACTGATGCCCAGGAGCTCCCCACCGATGTCACCCGCCAGGCTCCCTTCTACAGCGACCTCAAGCAGGAGCAAGTTCCCGTTCGCAGCCTCCAGCCCGGTGACCACCTCGAGTACAAACTCCGTATCGTGCGCACCAAGCCCGAGTCCACCGGACACCTCTGGGGCAGCGAAAGCTTCTTCCTCCCCTCTTCCGGAGCCGTCGTCCTCTCCGAATCCGTCGAACTCCACGTCTCCAAAACCTCCTTCGTCCAGGTCTGGAGCCCGAAGTACAAGTCCACCCTCACCGAAACCCCCGACGAGCGCATCTACCAGTGGCACAGCGCCCAACTCGTCCCCGTCGCCGGCAAAGACAAAAACGCTCTCCTCCTCCTCGACAAAAATCCCTCGCTCGGCACCAGCGACGATCCCAAACTCCCCGACATCGCCTGGACCAACTTCCACTCCTGGGCCGAGGTCGGTGCCTGGTATCGCAGCCTCGAGGCCTCCCGCACCGATCCCGACGACGATATCCGCGCCCGCGTCCGCACCCTCACCGCCGGCAAATCCACCGACGACGCCAGGGCTCGCGCCATCTATGACTTCGTTGGCTCCCAGGTCCGCTACATCGGCGTAGCCTTCGGCATCGGCCGCTATCAACCCCACTCCGCCGCCGATGTCCTCAGCAACCAGTACGGCGACTGCAAAGACAAAACCACCCTCCTCATCTCCATGTTCTCCGCCGCCAACATCCCCTCCGACGCCGTCCTAATCGGCGCCGGAGTCCCCTTCAACGAAGCCGTTCCCTCCCCCGGCTCCTTCAACCACGTTATCAACCTCGCCCACATCGAAGGCAAGCCCGTCTGGCTTGACTCCACCCCCGAAGTCGCGCCCTACCGTCTCCTCATGTCCGCGATTCGCGGCAAGAAAGCCCTCGTCATCCCGGCCTCCGGCGAAGCCCACATCGAAACCACCCCAACCGATCCACCCTTCCCCTCCAAAATCGACTTCAACGCCACGGGCACTCTCGACGACAAAGGAACCTCCCACTCTCATTTCGTCATGGATCTTCGCGGGGAGGACGAAGTCAGCTACCGCCAGGCCGTTCGCTCTGTCTCCCCCGCCCAGTGGGATCAGCTCATGCAGAACGTCTCTCAGGCCATGAGCTTCGCAGGCAAGGTCACCAACACCCAGTTCTCCAAGCCCGACGACACCACCACGCCCTTCGACATCGCCTACGACTACCAGCGCGACAAAGGCGGCGACTGGGACAATCTTCGCATCCTCGCCCAG
The DNA here is from genome assembly GCA_027452215.1 of Granulicella sp. Taxonomy (GTDB): domain Bacteria; phylum Acidobacteriota; class Terriglobia; order Terriglobales; family Acidobacteriaceae; genus Granulicella. The sequence continues at coordinate 14,256 of DAIDGQ010000045.1, forward strand.
CTTCCTCCCGCTGGCCTCGGCGACGTCGACGAAAAAGATCCTCCCGTCACCCCCATCGAACTCGGCGAACCCCACGTCGAAATCGATCACGCCGAAATGACCCTCCCAAAGGGTTGGCAAGCCGATCTCCCACCCGCCATCCACGCCAAGGCAGCCTTCGCCACCCTCGACGTCACCTACAAATTCGCAAACGGCGTCTTCACCACCGACCGCCGTATCGAGATCCTCAAGAGGAACATCCCCGCCTCCGACTGGCACGCCTACCACCAGTGGATTACCGACGCCAAGCTCAACAGCGAAAACTACATCCAACTCACCTCCGCTTCCGCTAACAACGAAGCCGGGCATATCCCCTCTTACACGGAATCGAATCCGCAGGTCTTCGAACTCATGCGCCAGGCCCAGGAGTCCATCAACAGAAGAGACCTCGTCAAGGCTCGGCAGCAGTACCAACAAATCAAGGCTCTCAGCCCACAGGCCCCCTTTGTGTCAGCACAACTTGGCGGCATCGCCCTTGCCAACGGCAATTCCGACGAGGCCATCGCAGACTACAAACAGGAACTGCAAGAGCATCCCGACGAGGTCAACGTCTACTTTGCCACGTCTGCGATGTATGCCTCTCTCAAAAGACCCGCTGACGCCATCACAACCATGCAGACCGCGTTCGCCCGCTTTCCCAGCAACACCAGCGTCTCCCTCTATCTCGCCAGTCTTATGGACGCCGCAGCCGACTACAGCGCCGAGGAGAACGTCCTGCGTCGTGCGTCTCTTGCCGCCCCCGGCAGTGCCAACATCAAAATGCAACTCGGCACCACTCTCCTCCATGAAGGCGAAAAGGACGAAGGTGAAGCTCTCCTTCGCGATATCGCCACCTCCAGTCAGGACGCCGGTCAACTCAACAACGCCGCCTATGAACTAGCCAATGCCTCCCTCGATCTCCCTCTCGCCGAGACCGCCTCCCGCCGCTCCCTCGACCTCCTCGATCAAGCCACCAATAACGGCGAAACCGGCCCCAAAGCTCTCGGCCGCACCTCACTCCTCGTCTCAGCATGGGACACCCTGGGCTGGATCCTCTTTCGCGAAGACAAGATCGCCGAAGCCGAACCCTGGGTCCGCGCCGCATGGCGCAATGGCAACTCCGCTGAGGCCGGTTACCACCTCGCCGTCATCCTCGAGAAGGAAAACCACCCCACCCAGGCCCTCGCCCAGATTGAATTGGCCGCAAGTGGTGAGCGCGGAACCGACGCCCTCAACGTCGAACTCCTCATCAACACCGAGCGGGAAAAGTTGCGCCAGGCAGGAGCCGTCACCCCCGTCAAAGACGCTCGCCTCGCCCTTCAGGATCAACGCACCTACAGCCTTCCCCGCGGAGACGTGAGGACCAAAGGTCAAGGATGGGCCACCGTCGAACTCGAAGTCACACCGCAAGCCACCACCGGCTTTCGCATCGTCCAGGGCGACGACTCTCTCCAACCCCTCGCCAACGCCGTCGAACACCTCAAGCTTGACCTGCAGCTCCCCTCCGAAAGCCACGCAAAACTCCTCCGTCGAGGAGTCATCAGCTGCCATACCAACACCACCTGCCAGCTCGTCCTCACCTCCACCGAAAACACCTCCACCCCCTAACCATCTCCACCCCAGCCACGCGAGGCCTCCCGCCGTCCGCGCAGGACCGCAGGACCTGTCAAGCCCCCCGTCCACCCCGAAACATACAAAACCCCTGCCAACACTACCGATAAATCTTCCCAAAACCTGGCATAGTTCCCCCACCCAACTCGCTACACTTGAAGTAGGGTCCAGACACAAAAAGCTGCACCGGCAACAGCCGTTGCAGCTTTCACATTTAAGCCCTTAACTTCAACCAAATGAATATTATACGAATAACCCTTTTAGAATGAGGCGTTTGAAAGCAGCCTTTACCGGTCAACCAGCACATTCAAAAGGACTTCGCTAGCCAAAAGTGAAAGCAGGGGGGAGGGGGGTGAGGCCCGCTTCATCCGGCCTCACCACCCCAACCCGCACCCTTACGACGGAGCCTTCTCCGACTGGTCCATCGCCTTGGTGTCATGCTTCTGCGCCTTCAGACGATCCTTCTCCGCCTTCTGCTCCTGCTTCTGCGCCTTCTTCTGGGCCTTCAGCTGGTCATGCGTCAACGGCATCGTCTTCTCTGTAGTCGTTGTCGTCGTCTGTCTCTGCCCGGTTGGCGTCTGCGTCGTCGTAGTCTGTTGCTCCTGCGTCTGTTGCGCGACAGCCATCATCGGCAGCGCCATGCTGGCAGCCAGGGCTGCTATACAAATTGCTCTCATCAAGTACTCCTTCGGCGCAGAAGCGCCATATCAGCGTGGTTCGATGCCCCATCCACCCCACCGCGATGCTCGCCCCTGACCTCCCGTCAGCCCCTAAGCATCATTCCGACGCATCGCCAGCCACGTCGCCACCCCTGCCAGCTCAGCCAGCATCAGCATCTCCAAATCGAACGTCAGGCTCGCAAAGCTAGGCTGCGTATGCGGAGCCACCCAGCACAGCCCTACAATCAGCCCCGCCACCGCCGCCGTCGCGGCAATCCTCCCCACACTCCACCGAGCCCGCACCTGCGGCCGCGCCGGCAGCGAAGCCCGCACCCGGGCAGCAAAGTCCTCCGGCACCACCACCGCCGGCTGCCGCTCCAGCGCCAGTGTAATCGCCTCCTCCATCGCCAAATCATCCTTCATCTCATCACCCCTGTTCGTCATAAGCCACCCACAGCCACCTGCCGTCTCGAAGCCACATCAATCTCTCGACTCTCTTCCGCTCTCGGCACCGTCTCGCTCTTCACTCTCGCCGCCCGTGAAGGACCGCGCAGCGCCTCCGATAGCCGTTTGCGGCCGCGATGCAGATGCGTCCTCACCGTATTGATCGGCAAGCCCAGCGCCGCCGCAATGCCCTCATAGCTGCACTCCTCCTGATGGTAGAGCACCAGCACCGTTCGCTCCATCTCCGGCAGCGAGGCCATCGCGGCTTCCACCGCAGCCTGCACCTCCGCATCGCCCATCAGCTGCTCCGGGTTCCGGGCATGCTCCTGCAGCTCATCCCCACGAAGGCTCTCAATCCAACCAGCCTCCGCGTCTTCCTCCACCGCCGCCGGTCCAGCGGCAATCACCGCTCGCTCCTTGCGTCGCCGCTTCCACTCATCCTGAGCCACATTCACCACAATCCGATACAGATACGTCGACAAAGCCGACTCCCCACGAAACTCCGGCAGCGCCCTGTACAGCCGCAGAAACACCTCCTGCGCCATATCCTCCACCTGCGGTCCCGACCCCGTCAGTCGCGTGAGCGTACGAAACACCAACCCCTGATGCTCCCGCACCAGCGCCTCAAACCTCTCCGGCGATGTCAGATCACCGCGCATCCCGCCCTTGCCCTTCTAATCCCTAATCCCTGTTCCCTAATCCCTGTTCTTCTGCCCCTCAGACTTCATCCTCCTCCAAAAGTTTCACAAGCGCACCTGAAACTTTCGCCCGCCCTCTCAGTCGAAGCCCCACAGAAACCATCGCTGCCAGCGCCACCCGCCGCAGCCTCAAGGAGATCACCATGTTCATCGAATCCATGTCCGGCCTCGGCGACGCAGCCAACAGCCCCTTCATCGTCCCCGTCGCTGGCTGCCTCATGATCCTCGGCATCGTCGCCGTCACCAGCTGGTCCAACTCCCGCACCCGCGAGATGGAAAGCCAGGAGCGTCTCGCCGCCATCGCCAAAGGCCTCGTCCCTCCTCCCACCGCAGCCGAGCTCGCCCTCACCCAGACACCTCGTCCCACCTCCAACGCCTTCCGCCGCCGCGCCAACATCCGCCTCGCCGGCATCATCCTCGTCTCCTCCGCCGTCGCTGTCGCCCTCTTCTTCACCATCCTCTGGGCCGTCATCGGCGTCCGCGAGATCCTCTCCGGAGTCGCCTGCGCCCTCATCCCTCTCGGCATCGGCGCCGGCCTCCTCATCGACGCCCGCATCCAGACCCGCGAGATTGAAGACGCCAACCTCACCGCCGACGCCGCCGTCTCGAAGTCCCACCCCTTCAACGCCTAAACCCCAAAATCCCGGGGCATTCCTGCCCGTGCCCTTGCTCTCACCGGATGCCCCATTCATCACGCGGCTTCAAGCGTGATGAGTGGGCTCCACGCTGCCGCAGAACCGGACCCCGAGCGAGCGTTCTTTGCTCGCACGGGAAGTCAAGCTGGAGTGAAGCCGCACCGCCCACGCGCCCAACGCCCAGCCGCGCGAGGCCTCCCGCCGTCCGCGCAGGACGATAGACTGTATGTCTATGACCGAAAGCAATAACCCTGCGCCGAAGGCCAAGAAAACCCCGGCCCGCCCCACCCTCAAGGCCGTCCGCGGAACCCGCGACCTCCTCCCCGACCAGACCCCGCTCTGGAACCACGTCGAGGCCACCGCCCGCTCCGTCTTCAGCCGCTACGGCTTCGGAGAAATCCGCACACCCATCTTCGAGTCCACCGAACTCTTCGCCCGCGGAGTAGGCGAAGAAACCGACATCGTCAGCAAAGAAATGTTCACCTGGGAAGATGGTGAACGCTTCGATAAGCAGGCACTCTCCGACAAATGGGTTCAGAAGAATTCAACAAGAGTCTTCAACCGCGAGGATCATTACTACACAGGAAGAGATTTCGTCGACCTCGCAGTGGATACATTCCAGGAAGACGGATTCGAACTCGTGAATTTCGCCTCAAAGAGCGATGATCTGATCTTGGCCTCTTTGGAGCAGGCGCTCCAAGACGCACGAACTGCCGTCTCGAGTACGGGGAATAGGTTTTACGGGAAGAAAGGCATTGCGCGCCTTGTGCTCCCATCCCCAGTCCCAGGCAAGGACGAAGAAAGTCCACGTCCCGATCTGCGGATTGAATATTTGCACGGCAGCTTTACTAAATCCTCCCAGTCCCTCACCCTTCGCCCAGAATCCACCGCAGGCGTAGTTCGCGCCTACATCGAGCACAAGCTCGGCGAAACCGGCCAGCTCCAAAAGCTCTACTACATCGGCCCGCAGTTCCGCCGCGAGCGCCCTCAGCGCGGCCGCTATCGCCAGTTCTGGCAGATCGGCGCCGAGGTCATCGGCCCGCAATCCTCCGGCGCAGAATCTCCCCTCCGCGACGCCGAAGTCCTCGAGATGCTAGCCTCGCTCCTCAACGAGCTAGGCATCCGCGACTGGCGTCTTGAGCTCAACTCCGTCGGCAGCTCCGACGACCGCGTCCGCTACAACGCCGCCCTCCGCGAAGCCCTCGCGGCCATCAAGCACCAGCTCTGCCCCGACAACCAGCGCCGCGCCGACACCAACCCCCTCCGCGTCCTCGACAGCAAGGACGAAGCGGACCAGGACCTCATCAACGCCCTCCCCAAAATCGCCGACTACCTCGGCCCCGAATCCAAGGCCCACTTCGCCCAGGTCCTCGCCGCCCTCGACGCCTGCAACGTCCCCTACCATCTCAACCCGCGCCTCGTCCGAGGCCTCGACTACTACACCCGCACCACCTTCGAGTTCACCGTTACCACCGGCCTCGGCACCCAGAACGCCCTCCTCGGCGGTGGCCGCTACGACGGCCTCAGCGAGATGCTGGGCGGCCCCAAAGCCCCCGGCATCGGCTTCGCCATCGGCGAAGACCGCCTCATCCTAACCCTGCAAGCCCAGGCCGAGGCCGACAGCATCTCCACCGCCGCACCCAAGCTCGACGCCTACATCGCCCCTCTCGGCATCGCTCAGAACCCCGCCGCCCTGGCCCTGGCCCACGACCTCCGCGCCGCCGGCCTCAAGGTAGAAGTAGGCGACGGCACCTTCAAACTCCGCAAGTCCTTCGACACCGCCGACACCCTCGCCCGCCACATCATCCTCCTCGGCGAAGACGAAGCCGCCACCAACATCCTCACCGTAAAAACCTTCGCCACCGGTGAACAAACCAAAATTCCGCGAGCAAAACTCGCCGAAGCTCTGACGTAGATTCGTAGTCAGCCCCCAAACTTCGTACAAGCGCCGCGGCAAACTACAATAGAGAGATTGTGACTCTCGACTTTCTAGGCACCCTCCAGCGCACGCATCTGTGCGGCGATCTGCGCAGCACCCACTCCGGCGAAACCATCACCCTCATGGGCTGGGTCAACCGCCGCCGCGACCACGGCAATCTCATCTTCCTCGACCTCCGCGACCGCTCCGGCATCACCCAGGTCGTCCTCGACAAGGAAGTCTCCCCCGACGCTCACGCCAAGGCCGAAGCCGCCCGTCCCGAGTACGTCATCGCCGTCACCGGAGTCCTCCGCAAGCGAGGCGAAGGCCTCGTCAATCCCAACATGCCCACCGGCGAAGTCGAGCTCGTCGCCCACTCGCTCCTCCTCCTCAACGACGCGAAGACGCCTCCCTTCTCGCCCGCCGAAGACGCCATCGGCAACGAAGAAGTCCGCCTCAAATATCGCTACATCGATCTCCGCCGCACCGAGATGCAGCACAACTTCGCTCTCCGCAGCCGCGTCGCCATGGCCATCCGCAACTACCTCGTCTCCCAGGGCTTCCTTGAGATCGAAACTCCCTTCATGACGCGCTCCACCCCTGAAGGCGCACGCGATTACCTCGTCCCCAGCCGCGTCCATCCCGGCCACTTCTACGCTCTCCCGCAGTCCCCGCAGATCTTCAAGCAGATCCTCATGGTCTCCGGCTTCGACCGCTACTTCCAGATCGCCCGCTGCTTCCGCGACGAAGACCTCCGCGCCGACCGCCAGCCCGAGTTCACCCAGATCGACCTCGAAATCTCCTTCCCGCAGATGTCCACCATCTTCGCGGTAGCCGAAGGCTTCCTCCGCGCTGCCTTCTCCGCCGCCGGCATCGACCTCGGCACCGAGCCCTTCATCCAGATGACCTACGACCAGGCCATCACCCGCTACGGCATCGACAAGCCCGACATGCGCCTCCCCGCCATCGTCGACCTCTCCGCCACGCTCACCCCCGAACTCCGCGACACGCTCAAGATCGACCCCACGCTCCCCGTCCTCGGCTTCACCATCCCCAGCGTCGGCGAGCTCAGCGGCACCGCCCGCAAAGCCCTGCTCAGCGAAATCCGCGCCTTCTTCGGAGACTCCGGCCTCGACCTCCTCGACCTCACCCGCCTCCGCACCAACGAGACCTTCGCTCCACTCGCCGAAGCCATCTCCGCCAAGCTCTCCCAGGAACTCCAGGCCTTTCACCAAGCGTCCCACAACCAGCAACCGACAACCAACAACCCCGCCTCAGACCTCGCCGTCGTCATCACCCCCAAGCCCGGCACACCCGCGCTCTGGAACTACGACCCCCAATGGATCTACAAGCGCGTCGGAGCACTCCGTCTCGATCTCGCCAAAAAATTCGCCGACAAGCACAAGCTCTTCGACCAGACCCACACCGCCGCCGACTTCAAATTCCTCTGGGTTACCGACTTCCCCATGTACGAGTGGAACGAAGAGACCAAGACCTGGGACGCCGCCCACCATCCCTTCACCTCCCCGCACGAGGAGGACATCCAGTCCGGCGCGCTGGTCAACGACAAGGGCTCCGTCCGCGCCCTCGCCTACGACATCGTCCTCAACGGCACCGAGCTCGGCTCCGGCTCCATCCGTATCCATCGCAAAGATGTCCAGTCCGAAATCTTCCGGTCATTAGGCATGACGGATGAAGAAGCCAAGGCCCGCTTCGGCTTCTTCCTCGACGCCCTCGAATACGGCACGCCCCCGCACGGCGGCATCGCCCTCGGCCTCGACCGCATCGTCATGATCCTCGCCGGCGCTCAGTCTCTGCGCGAAGTCATCGCCTTCCCCAAAACCGCCAAAGCCATCGACCTCATGGTCGACGCGCCCACCACCGTCAGCGACCAGCAACTCCGAGAGCTCAGCCTAAGGACCGTCACCAGGAGCTAACTCATGCGCAGCCCCATGAAGTGGACGATCTGGAACAGGGTGTACGTCGCCGCGTTCCTTCTCTACGGAGGACTCCTCTGGTTCGTCAGCACCACCGTATTTCTAGCCGCGATCAAGCAGCATGCCCGGCTCACGCTATCGGAGATCGTCCTCCAGTCCCTGATGACAATCTTCCTCCCCATCTCCATCCTCGGCATTTGGAAGCCATGGATCGCGAGCGTCCTGCTCCTCGCCGCCGCCGCCGCTGACCTCACGCTCGTTCTATTGATGCATATTCACAGCGCAGGCAACACGACTGGCATCTTCAATTCGAGCCTCCTCTTCCTCGGATTCCCGACACTCGCCACCGCGCTTCTCTACCAACTGCTCGCGCGAACAGCCTCGCCCGCGCGCACATAAACTACTCACGTGGCCCTCGACCTTCACCTCACGCGCATCCAGCACACCGGCCTCCCGGTCACCGACCTCGCCGCCTCCAAAGCCTTCTACGCTGGCCTCGGCTTCACCGACGTCATGGCCTCCACCTTCCCTCACCCCGACGGCACCGGCCACGTCTCCATGATGCAGTGCGGCGACATCGTCCTCGAGCTCTACGAACTCCCCTCCTCCGCTCTCGACGAAATCCGCTCCCGCACCAACGGCCACATCGACCACATCGCCTTCGACGTCCCCGACATCGACGCCACCTTCCGCACCCTCCACTCCGCCGGCTACACCCTCTGCGAGCCCACACCCGTCTTCCTCCCCTTCTGGACTCACGGCTGCAAGTACTTCAACATCCTCGGCCCCGACGGCGAACGCCTGGAGTTCAACCAGATCCTTGGACCGCGCCCCGCCCCCAAAACACTGGATCTTTAGGCCCGAGATAGCAGCTAGCAAGAGGCCAACAGCTAGTAGCTGCTCGGCGTGGCCCAAATCCGCGCACGACGTTATCCCGTCCCCCACAAGACTCCCTCCGCTATATAGTGTTGCCATGTTCGCAACCCGCCTCTTCTGCACAGCGACCCTCCTCGCTCTCGCGACCCTCACCATCTCCGCGCAAATCCCAGCCCAGACCACCGCGCCCGCCGAAGCTGTTCTCCGCCGCATCATGCCGGCCCTCGCCCCGCAGTTCCACCTCACCCTCCACCCCAACCAGCCCGACGCCTTCCACATCTCCGGAACCCGCGGCCACATCAACATCGACGCCGCCACCATCCCCACCCTCCTCTACGGCGTCAACTACTACCTCAAATACACCGCCCATCTCCAGATCTCCACCAACGGCCAGCAGCTAGGCCCGGCCAACCTCATCCTCCCCGCCCCGTCCGCTCCCATCACCAAACCAGCCCTCTACCAGACCCGCTACGCCCTCAACGAAAACGCCGACGGCTACACCGCTCCCTACTGGTCCGACGACCGCTGGCAGCACGAAATCGACATCCTCGCCCTCTCCGGCACCAACGCCATCCTCATCGAGCGAGGAGCCGACCTCGTCCTTTACCAGACCTTCCGCGACGCCGGCTACTCCGACCTCGCCATCCGCAACTGGATCACCCAGCCCGCCCACCAGAACTGGCAGCTCATGGGCAACATGTGCTGCTTCATCGAGCCCATCTCCTTAGACCTCCTGCACAAGCGCGCCGAGTCCGCCAAGCACCTCATCGCCATGCTCCGCTCCCTCGGCATCACCCCCGTCCTCCCCGGCTACTACGGCATCGTCCCCGCCGACTTCGCCACTCTCCACCCCGGTGCCCACGTCATCACTCAGGGCGACTGGAACGGCTTCACCCGCCCCGGCTGGATCGATCCCCGCGACCCCAGCTTCGCCACCCTCGCCGCCAGCTTCTACCGCCATCAGCACGACCTCTTCGGCGACACCACCCTCTACGACATGGAGATCTTCCAGGAGGGCGGCGCCACCGGCGACGTCCCCGTAGGCCCCGCCGCCAAGCTCGTCCAGACCGCCCTCCTCACCGCCCACCCCAACGCCTCCTGGTTCCTCATGGCCTGGCAAAACAACCCCCTCCCCGCCCTCATCGACGCACTCGACCCCCACCACCTCCTCATCGCCGACATCGAACAAGGCCGCATCCCCCGCAACAACCGCGACCAGCAATTCCACAACGTCCCCTGGCTCTACGGAGGCCTCTGGGAGTTCGGCGGCCGCACCTCCCTCGGAGCCCCCCTCTACGACTACGCCGTCCGCTTCCCCCAAATGGCCGCCCTCCCCGGCTCGCACATCGTAGGCACCGCCCTCTTCACCGAAGGCCTCGACACCAACCCCTTCGTTTTCGACCTCTACACCGAAATGGCCTGGCACCAACACCCCGTTGACCTCCCCACCTGGACCAACGACTACGCCCTCCGCCGCTACGGCAGCCCCACCCACGACAACCAGCCCGACCCCCACGCCCAGCGGGCCTGGCAGATCCTCCTCCACACCGCCTACGGCTACCGCGCCGGCGACGGCACCGCCCTCGTACCCAACGACGCCGACGCTCCCCAGGACTCCCTCTTCAACGCCCAGCCCTCGCTCACCACCACTCACGCCGGAACCTGGGCTCCCCACGGCGCGCACTACCCCCTCGCCGCCCTCGACCCCGCCCTCACCGAGCTCCTCCAGGTCGCCCCCTCCCTCCGCCACACCTCCACCTACCAGTACGATCTAGTCGACGTAGCCCGGCAGGTCCTGTCCAACCAGGCCCGCCTCATGCTCCCCCAGATCAAAGCCGCCTACGACGCCCACGACCGCCCACGATTCCTCGCCCTCACCACCCAGTGGCTCCACCGCATGCAGCTCCTCGACAACCTCCTCCGCACCAACGAATTCTTCCTCCTCGGCCGCTGGCTCAGCTACGTCCCGCCCTGGGCCAGCTCCCCCGCCGAGCTAGCCCAGCTCAACTACGACGCCCGCTCCATCCTCACCACCTGGGGAGACCGCCACGCCTCCGAAGCCGGCCTCCACGAGTACGCCAACCGCGACTACGCCGGCCTCACCGCCGACTACTACGCCCCCCGCTGGCGCCTCTACTTCAACTCCCTCCTCCCCACCCTCGACGCTAAGTCCTCCACCTCACCGGACACGCAGTCCCCTAGCGCACAATCCCCCCCCTCGCTGGACGCGCAATCCCCCATCGACTGGTACGCCTTCGGAGACGCCTTCAACCGCCAAACCAAGCCCTACCCCTCCACCCCCATCGGCGACCCCTACACCGCTGCCGAAGCCATCGCCGAAGACCTCCACCTAACCACCCCTCCACCCCCAGCCCACTAACCCCGCAACCATGTCGCTCTCTCTAGCCCCGATACAACCGCGTCATCTCGACCGAAGCCAATCAGTCCCCTCGTTTGGCGCAGCCGAGAGACCCCTGTATTTGCCATTGCAGTTGCAGTTGCAGTTGCAATTGCCCTTGCAGTTGCCTTTTGCTTTTGCTTTTGCTTTTGCTTTTGCTTTTGCTTTTGCTTTTGCTTTTGCTTTTGCTTTTGCCTTTGCCTTTGCCTTTGCCTTTGCCTTTGCCTTTGTCGTTGTAAGTCTTTCGCCGTCATCCTAGAGCGAAGCGAAGGACCCCCGCATTGGCCGTTGCCGTTGCTGTTGCCGTTGCTAGAAGCTAGAACCTAACAGCTAACAGCTAACAGCTAGCACTTAAACCCAAAACCCCTGCTATAACAATCCCATCCCATCAAAGGCCGCGCCCATGTCCGAAGCCGTTCTCCCCACCCTCGAACGAACCGCCACCATCCCCGCCCTCCACCGCTGGCTCTCCGTCGACGTCCTCCGCGGCCTCACCATCGGCTTCATGATCATGGTCAACAACAACGGCGGTGGCAACGACGCCTACTGGGCCATGAAGCACACCGACTGGAACGGCTTCACCCCCACCGACCTCGTATTCCCCACCTTCCTCTTCCTCATCGGCATCTCCACCGTCTTCTCCACCGCCGCTCGCCTCGCCAAAGGAGCCACCCGCTCCTCGCTCCTCGCCCACACCTTCCGCCGGGCCGTCATCCTCTTCCTCCTCGGCCTCCTCGTCAACAGCTTCCCCTTCTTCCGCCTCCACACCCTCCGCATCTACGGAGTCCTCCCCCGCATCGCCGCCTGCTACTTCCTCATCGCTCTCCTCTACCTCGCCACACCCTCCTGGAAGACCATCGCCGCCGTCGCCGCCGCCTGCCTCCTCGGCTACTGGATCCTCATGCGCTTCGTCCCGGTCCCCGGCTACGGCGTCCCCACCCACGGCGTCCCTCTCCTCGACCGCGACGGCAACCTCACCGCCTGGCTCGACCGCCAGATCTTCCCCGCCTCCCATCTCTACGAACGAACCCGCGATCCCGAGGGCCTGCTCAGCACCCTCCCCGCCCTCGCCACCGCCCTCTTCGGCATGCTCACCGGAATCTGGCTCCGCACCACCCGCAGCATCGCCCAGAAGGCCAAAGGAATCGCCTTCGCCGGCCTCCTCTCCCTCGCCTCCGCCGGCCTCTGGAACCTCACCTTCCCCATTAACAAGAAGCTCTGGACCAGCTCCTACGTCCTCTACGCCGCCGGCTGGAGCCTCCTCCTCCTCGCCCTCTCCATCTGGTTAGTCGACATCCTCGGTGCCCCCAAATCCGGCGCCCGCTCCGACGCCGCCGCCCGCCGCACCTTCATGCCCCTCCTCGTCTTCGGCACGAACGCCATCGCCGCCTACGTCTTCTCCGAGCTCCTCCCCGGAGCCCTCGACCTCTACCGCCCCATCCCCAAACTCCTCCTCACCCGCCGCCTCTACCTCGACCTTCTGCACCTCATCCCCTACGCCCCCCTCGCCTCGATGATCTACTCCATCCTCTTCGTCACGGTCTGCTGGCTAGCCATCTACCAGCTCTACCGCCGCCGCATCTTCCTCAAAATCTGACCCCACCCATCCCCACCCTCTCCCCAACGAGCACGCACACTCCGGGTGCCCCATTCATGGCGCTCTTGCCATGGGTGGGGTAGCAAATCCTCCATCACCGCCGCATCAAGACCGAAGCCGCGCACCTTCATGCGCGGCGCAGCGGAGAGACCCCTGTATTTGCTTTTGCCGTTGCCCTTGCCCTTGCCCTTGCAAGTTTTTCGCCGTCATGCTGAGCGAAGCGAAGGACCCCCGCATCGGCTCTTGCCTTTGCCGTTGCTCTAGCTAGAAGCTAGAAGCTAAAAGCTAGCAGCTAAGCGCGAAAACCCCAGCAATCCCAACCCCAAACTCTACCCCAGCCCGATCCCCCGTCCCCACCCCTGCAGCATCGCCTTCGGAACCCCCTCCGCCAGGTCCCGCATAAACTTGTGCAGCTCCCAGCACGTAAACACCGCCATCAGCAGCGCCACAGCCGACTCACCCAGCGCCACCGGCAAATCCCTCCCCAGCGACTTCGCCCAGTACATCCTCACCCGGTACCCTCCATACGTCCCAATCAGCGCTCCCACCACCCCAAAGATCACTCCTCCGGCCACCGGCTCAATCACCGCATGCGCCGCAATCGCCCCCACCAGCGCTCCAAACGAAAGTCTCGCCGCCACCAGCAACGGAGCCGTCCGGCTCGGAGTCGTCGGCAGCGTATCCCCGTAATACTCCCCCGCCGCCAGCACCGTAAACACAATCACCGACACCAGCGACCCCGTCCACAACGCCCATCCCGTCTGCGGCAGCCACTGCATCCACGCGAACCAGCACAACACCGCCATCGCAGTCATCGTCCGCATCCCAACCGTAATCCCCAGCAACACAAACCAAAGTATCAAGCGAATTTCCTTTCTAATCCCTAACCCCTAATCCCTGCCTCAATGCGTCTTCACCATCGCCTCTGCCAGCGAGTGCAATCCGTCCTCATTCCCCGCCCTGGTATAGAACATATGCCCTCCCGGAAACTCATGCACCGACACCTGCCCCGCCAGCTTTGCCGGAAGCTCATTCTGCGTCAGCACCGACCCCATAAACGGGCACGACAAGTCATTCCATCCATGCACAATTAGCACATTCAGCTTAGGATCCGCCGCCACCGCCTCGCGAAGATCGCTCACCGCTCCCTGCCGCAGCGCCGGCCCCTGCCGGTCCCACAGCCTGCCCACGTCATACGACAGAGCATAGTACCGCGCCTCCGTCTTCCACCCCACCGTGTTCGTAATAAAGTTCACCATCGCCGTCGTCGTCGGAGCAATAATGCTCTCTAAAATCGGGTCATTCGACTCCTGCTCCGGAGAGTAAGGAAATGGGTCCGGCAGCGTCACATTCGAGTCATACACCGATCCAATCTCGCCCTTCTCCCTGTGCACCTCCCGCAGGTACGCTCCCGTCTCCAGCCTCCCACCCGAGTACCGCACAAACATCGGGTCCAGCCCCGTCATCTCCGTCACCTTCGAGATCATCCCGTCCGTCGCCGCCTTATCCGCCGGCCCCTTGATCAGCGCCGTCGCATACTCTCCCTCCGTATACCCAATCACGTCCCGCATCGCCGCGTCCGTCAGCTTCCCCTCCGCCTCCAGGTGCGCCGCCGTAATCGACGGCAGCGTAATCATCCACGGCACCGGAGACAGATTCCCATCTCCAAAACTCGGGTTCAGATAAGGACTCACCAGCACCACGCCATTCATCGCCACGCCAATCTGCGACTGCAGATAATGCGTCATCCTCGGAACCCGGTACCCTCCATAGCTCTCGCCCATCAGGTACTTCTTATCCAGCATCCGGTCATTCTTCACCAGCCACTTGTAGATCACCAGCGACAGGTACTGCACATCCTCCGTCGGAGCATAAAACAGCTTCTTGGCCTCCGCCTCATCCACCAGAGCCTTCGAAAATCCCGTCCCGATCGGATCGATAAACACCTCATCGGTAAAGTCCAGCCACGTCCCCGGATTATCCGTCAGCGTCGCCGGATCGCTCGCCGAATCGCCCGCATTCGCAAACGAAATATGCTTCGGCCCCACCGCTCCCAGGTTCAAATACACACTCGAAGCCCCCGGCCCTCCATTCACCGCAAACATCACCGGCCGGTCTGCCTCCCCCTTCTCTTTATCGACGACGTAGGCCGTATACATTACGTCGCCCGTCGGCTTGCCCATCGCATCCTTCAGATGGATCGTCCCCACCGTAGCCGTATAGTGCAGCGTCTTCCCATGCACCGTAATCGTCTGCGCAATCGACTTGTCCTCAGGCAATCCCGCAGGAGCAGTCTCCGCCTTCCCCGCCCCCTTCGCCTCGGGCTTGGCATCCCCCTTCGCCTCGCCACTCTTCGCCGCATCACTCTTCGCCGCATCGGCAGCAACGGCGGGCTTCTCTCCCCGCCCTCCACGCTGCGATAGCGCAGCCACAGGAACACTCAGCAACAAAAGGGCAGGAACAACACGTCGCAAGATCATACGCATTACTCTACCTCCTGCACCCCTCCTCAAGCCATCCCACACCCCACCTTCGTCCTTCGCGCTTCAGTCCATCACTGCCACGCTGTCTAGACCGAAGCTCTCCAGACCGAAGCGAAGTCCCGCAGCGAGTCGGCGCGCAAGTGGCCGCTGCTCCGGTCAAGCGTACGCTACCACCGCCGAATTGAAGTGACCCACCAAGGAGCAGCTTACGGGGCGGTGGGGACAGGCTGGAGTGGAGTGAGCGTCGGTGCAGCGAGGCCGAAGAACATGGTGATGGCGTAGACATTTTGATTGGAGACCCAAAGGTTGCCGGAGCGGTCGGGAGCGATGCTGAAGGGGGCGTTGAGGGAGGCGTCGAGACCGAAGCCCCCGACAGAGTAGACGCCAGTGGACGGAGACAGGGCGGTGGCGGAAGAGGCAGAGCTGTTCCCTGCGATCTCCGTGATAGAGGCAGAAGCAAAGTTGGTGAACCAGGCGTTCTGGGCGGCGTCGACGGCAACCATCGCCGGATGGTTGATGCCACCCGTGACGACGTTCGTATAAAGAATGGTCCCGTCAGGCGCGATATCAGCAAAGGAACCCTCGCTGGACGAAGAGGACGATGAGGCGCCCCCCAGATAATCGGCTACCCAGACATTCCCCAGCGCATCGGTGGCAACACCGTTGGAGAGCTGGCAGCAGTTGGGATTGCTGAGGAGCTGGCCATTGGGGAAGGTCGGAGTGGGGGCGGAGATGTGAGCGACCGTATTGCCTCCCGGGAGCCAGAAGCCATGCTGTGCGTCAATCGCAATAGCGACCGGAACCAGGGCGAGCCCCTGGCTGAGACCGAGATTGGCGGAGACGAGCGCGGCGGTTGGGGAGTAGACGGTGGCGGAGGGAGGGCCGGTGTTGACGATGAAGATGTTACCGTTCGTATCGGCGGCAACGGCGTCGGGAAAGTTGATGTTTGTGGTGTAGCCGGTGGGCTGGGGAGAGACGCCGATCTGGCTGGAGCGGGCGCCGTAGAACTCCACGACGTTGCCGCTGCCGCCTCCGCCGTAGCCATTCTGGTTCGTGATCCAGATGTTGTCGGAGGGGTCGATGGCGATTCCGTTTTCCTGAATGATCTCGGTGTGGTCGGTGGCACCATAGCCGGTGGCGCTGAGGGGAGTTCCCTGGGCGTTGAAGGCGGAGATCGGGCCAGCCTGATTGGCTACCCAGACGTTGTTAAGGCTGTCAACGGCAAGCGCGGTGGGGGAGGAAAGACCGCCTCCAGTAACGGTGAGAGACATGGTCCAGTCGTTAGGGGACTGAAGTAGAGTGGTGGCGAAGGGTGGCGTCGCGGGGAGGGTGGCGAAGACGGCGGCGACGTTCTGGCCGGGGTGTTTGACGATGTTGAGGGCGGCGGTGAAGACGTCGGAGGGTGCGGTGCCTCCTGACGGGGTGGCGGCGGTGAAGAGCGGGTTGCAGGTGGAGCCACTGGCTGAGGAGGCGCACGAGTTGAGCGCGTCAGCGAGGGCGTTGAGCTTGCCGGCTTCGATGGATAAGGTGGCGGGGAGGGTGGCGACGGTGCCGTTGGCGGGGTTGGCGAGGAGAGCGGCGTCGAGGAAGGCGTTGGTGATTCCGAGGATGTTGGTGGACGTGGCCCCGATGCTGGTGGCAGAGGAGGTGAAGGGGGAGAGCGCCCAGGCGGCGGCGGCGGTGGTGAGCTCGTTGAGGGTGAAGAAGGGGGTGGTGGCGAGGTTAGTGCAGGGGCCGACGGCGGCGACCAGGACGATCGCGGGGTTTCCGCTGGTGGAGGTGGTGGAGGTGCTTCCTCCGGTGGCGACGAGGTAGACCTGGTTGCTTCCGGAGGGGATGGGCTGGCCGGAGCTGCTCTGGCCGCAGGTGTAGTTTCCGGCGAGGTTGAACATGCCAATGGTATCGGTGACGACGGGGGCGACAAGCATGGGCGTGGCGGCAGAGCCGTTGCCGGTGCTACCGACTGTGTAGAGCTGGATGGTCGCGCCGGACACGGGCTGCTGACCGCTGAGGACCTGACCCTGGAAGACGACGGCGGTGACGGAGAGGGAGAGGGTGGCGGTGGCCTTGTTGCCGTTGGCGTCCGTGACCTGGACGGTGAACGGGACGGAGGACTCTCCGGCGGTGGGGGTTCCGGTGATGGCTCCGGCGGGAGTGAGGGTGAGGCCGACGGCGCTGAGGCCAGTTCCGGAGGTGACAGTCCAGGTGTAGCCGGAGCCGCTGCCGCCCGTGGCGGCGAGGGTGGCGGTGTAGGGGGTTCCCTCAGTTCCGGAGGGAAGCGAGGTGGTGGTGACGGAGAGAGCGGGAACGATGGTGAGGGTGAGGCTGGCGGTGGCGGTGTCGTTCTGGGAGTCTGTGACCTGCACGGTGAAGGTGGCGGTTCCGGCGACGGGGGTGGCTGCGGAGAGGACTCCTGCGCTGGAGAGGGTGAGGCCGAGGGAGGAGAGGCTGGAGGCTCCGCTGGTGACGGCCCAGGTGTAGCCGGTTCCGCTGCCGGAGCTGGCGGTGAGGGTCTGCGAGTAGGCCGCTCCGACGATTCCGGGGGGAAGGCTGGCGGTGGTGATGGTGAGGACGGGATAGAGGATGGTGAGGGAGAGGGTTGCGGAGGCCGTGTTTCCGGCGCCGTCGGTGACCTTGACGGTGAGCGGCGAGGAGGTCTCCTCGGTGGTGGGAGTGCCGGTGATGGCTCCTGCGGGTGAGAGGGTGAGGCCGACGGCGCTGAGGGCGGTTCCGGAGGTGACGCTCCAGGTGTAGCCGGAGCCGCTTCCTCCGGTTGCCGAGAGCGCGGAGGCGTAGGCGATTCCGACGGTGCCGTTGGGAAGCGTGGTGGTGGCAACGGTGAGGGCCGGATAGGCGATGGTGAGAGCGAGGGTGGCGGCGGCCTGGTCTCCGAAGCTGTCGGTGACGGTGACGGTGAAGCGGGAGGCGGTCTCGGCGGAGGTGGGGGTTCCGGCGATGGCTCCGGAGGGTGAGAGGGTGAGGCCCGCGGCGCTGAGAGCGGTCCCGGAGGTGACGGCCCAGGTGTAGCCGGTTCCCGTTCCTCCGGTGGCGGTGAGCGTGGTGGCATAGGAGGTTCCTACGGTGCCGGCGGGGAGGGTCGTCGCGGTAGTAATGGAGAGTTGGGGATAGACGACGGCGAGGGTGTAGGTGGCGCTGGAGGTGAGCGCGGGGGAGCCAGAGTCGGTGAGGGTGGCGGTGAAGATGACGTTGCCAGCTGCAGTCGGCGAGCCCGAGAGGACTCCGGTGGTGGGGCTGAGGGTGAGGCCGGCGGGGAGGGTTCCCTGCGTGATGGACCAGGTGTACGGAGCGATGCCACCGGCTCCGGCGAGGGTGGTGGAATAGGGCGTGCCGAGGACGGCTCCGGGGAGAGCTCCGGGAGCGGTGGCGATGGAGAGATTGGCCGCAATGTTGAGCGTGAGGACCCTGGTGAGGCTGGGGCTGGCGATGGACGCGACCGTGAGGGTGACGGCGAAGGGAGTTGCGACGGTGGCGGGAGCGGTGTAGGTGACGGCGGTGGTCGAGGAGTGGGTGAGGCTTCCGCAGGAGGTGGCGCAGGTGGCACCGGTGAGGGTCCAGGTGACTCCGGCGCTGTTGGCGTCGTTGACGACGGAGGCGGTGTAGGTGACGGAGTCGCCGGGATCGATGGTGGAGGCGGTGGGGCCCAGGAGGGTGATGGAGGTGGGAGTGATGTTGGCGGTGGAGGAGCCTCCGCAGCCGAGGAGAGAGGCGATGAGTGTGACGGTGAGGCCAGCCAGGACAGCCGGTTTGCGGAGGGCAGCGGAAGGAGTGCTGCGGATGAGGAGGGTGCTCCACACGGAACGAAGACGCAAGGCTGGCCTCTGGAGTAAAAAATGATGGATATCGCCGTAATTCTACGCTAGAGGTGGGAGGGAAGCTGAGGTTAGTGGGCCTCCAGCTCGATTTTGCCCATGAGCCTGGGTGGGCGCTTGAGCAGCACGACCAGGGGAATGAGGGCGGCGAGCATGTAGGCGAACATGCGGTACTGGTCCATGTACGCGAGGAGCTCGGCCTGGCGCTGGACCTGTCCGTAGAGCAGGGCGAGGCCGGCGTAGGCGTTGTCGGACGCGGAGCCGCTGGAGGCGAGGGAGCCGTGGACGACCGCGAGGCCGGCGGCGGCCCGTGCGGCGAGAGGGTTGGAGGCGTTGATGTGCGCTCCGAGATAGGCCTGGTGGGTCTGGGCGGCTCGCTCGAGGAAGGTGCTGGAGATGGCGATGCCGATGCTTCCTCCTTCGTTGCGGACGAGGGCGTAGATTCCGGCAGCGTTGCTGCTCTGGTCGGTGGGGAGAAAGCGGAACATGATTGTACTGAGCGGTACAGTTGTCATGCCGAGGCCGAGGATCTGCACAACACGGGGCCAAATGAGGTTGGACTCGGCCATGTCGAGGTTGCCGAGGGAGAGCCACCAGGTGCCGAGGGCGATGGTGGTGATTCCGGCGGCGATCATGCGGCGGGCGTCGAAACCTCGGCTGAGGGCCCAGCCGACGAGCGGAACTTCGATCATGGTGACCAGGCCGGCGGGAGAGACGGCGATTCCGGCGGCGGTGGCCGAGTAGCCCATGAGCAGCTGCATGAACTGCGGAAGGAGGAAGGTGGTGGCGTAGAGAGCGGTGTAGACGCCGAGCACGATGGTGCAGCAAATGAGGAAGTTGCGCTCCTTGAGGAGGCGGAGGTTGACGACGGGGTCCTTGACGTAGAGCTCCCAGACGACGGCTCCGGAGAGGGCGACGAGGGCGATGGCGGCGCTCCAGGCGATGAAGGTGGAGCCGAGCCAGTCGAGCTCCTGGCCCTTGTCGAGGACGATTTCGAGGGAGGCGAGGCCGATGGCGATGAGGGCGAGGCCAGTGCCGTCAATGCGCAGCTTTTTGCCCTTCATGGCGAGACGCTTGGCGGTGAGGGCGATGGGATCGACCAGCACCATGCGGGTGAAGAAGGCGCAGGCGATGCCAACGGGGATGTTGATGTAGAAGATCCAGCGCCAGGAGTAGTTGTCGGTGATCCAGCCGCCGAGGGTGGGGCCGAGGACGGGAGCGCAGAGGATGGCGACGGTGTAGACGGCCATGGCCATGCCACGTTTGTTGCCGGGGAAGGCGTCGGCGAGGATGGCCTGGACGGAGGGCTGGAGGCCTCCTCCGGCGAGGCCCTGCATGACGCGGAAGACAACCAGCAGGCCGAGCGTAGGGGCCAGGCCGCAGAGCGCGGAGAAGACCGTGAACATCACGACTGAGATGAGATAGAAGTTTTTGCGGCCGATAACCGAGGAGATCCAGCCGCTGATGGGCAGGATGATCGCGTTGGCGACGAGGTAGCTGGTGAGGACCCAGGTGCTTTCGTCCTGCGAGGCGGAGAGCGAACCGGCGATGTGGGGGAGAGCGACGTTGGCGATGGAGGTGTCGAGGACCTCCATGAAGGTTCCCATGGTGACGACGAGGGCGATGATCCAGGGGTTGAAGACTCTGGGTGCGGGGGCGTGCGCGGTGGCTGTTGCGAGAGGTTCGCCGGGCTCGAATTCGGAGGCGCTGGGGGCGAGGGAGGACTCGGCGCGGTCGAGGGATTGCTCGAGGCCTTGTGGTTCGATCTCCGGTTCTTCGAGGACTGACCCGCCGGTCATAGTTATGACTCCTTGGTCATTGGATCAGGAAAAGGCTCTGCGGGATTCAGCCGGGGCGAGAAAACGTGCTAGTTTGATTGCGTGAAGGCTATTGCCGCAAATCGGGCACCAACTCGGACGCCAACCCGTAAACAGGTGCTGACCGATATGCGGCGCCAGGAGATTCTTGCGGCTGCGATCAAGGTGTTTGGAAAGAAAGGGTTTGCGGCGACCTGCGTGGGGGATGTGGCCGACGCGGCGAAGATTGCCAAGGGAACGGTGTATCTGTACTTCGAGTCGAAGGAGGAGATTTATGCGACGGCGGTGCAGCTGGCTGTCGCGCAGTTGCAGGAGGTGGCGGCGGAACGGATTCGGCTGGTGAGTGGGGTGAGGGAGCGGCTGGCCGTCGCGATCGCGGTGCGGATGGAGTTCTGGCACGAGCAGCTGAATCTGTACCGGCTGCTGCTGACGGTGGGGAGGGAGGCTCGGCACAAGCGCCAGACGAACGAGGTGCTGCGGTCGGGGCATGGGCATTTTCTGCGGATTCTGGAGGAGGGAGCGGCCGCCGGGGAGCTCGAGCCTCGGGACTTCGACACGGTTGCGTGGGCGATTCTGGATATGATTCGCGGGTGCAATGAGCGGAGGATGGATCACCTGACGGAGCGCACTCCGCAGCAGGATGCGGAGACGATTACGGCGTTCGCGCTGCAGCAGCTGGGGCTCTCCAAGGAGAGCCCGGGCAGGCGCTAGTTGGGCATTAGTTTGCGGGTGAGGTAGATGTAGGTGAGGGCCCAGGTGTTGGCTTGCTCCTGGAGGTTGGCTCCGGCGGCGTGGCCTCCTTCGATGATTTCGTCGTAGTAGAAGGGGTCGTGGAACTCCTCCATCTTGGCGGCGAATTTGCGGGCGTGCTGGGGGCCGACGCGGTCGTCCTTGGTGGTGGTGAAGATGAGCGGCTCGGGGTATTGGACTCCGGGCTTGAGCTGGTTGTAGGGAGAGATTCCGGCGAGGAACTCACGCTCTGCGGGGACGGAGACAGAACCGTATTCGCCGACCCAGCTGGCTCCGGCGGCGATGTGCTCGAAGCGCAGCATGTCGAGGAGCGGGACCTGGATGACGATGGCGTTCCAGAGGTCGGGGTGCTGGGTCATCTCGACTCCCATGAGGAGGCCGCCGTTGGAGCCTCCCATGATGCCGAGGTGCTGGGGCGACGTGATCTTGCGGGCGATAAGATCTTCTCCGACGGCGGCGAAGTCGTCGTAGATTCGCTGGCGGTGGGTCTTGAGGCCGGCCTCGTGCCAGGCGGGGCCGAACTCCCCTCCTCCTCGGATATTGGCGAGGACGTAGGTACCTCCGTGCTCGAGCCAGAGCTTGCCGATGTTGGCGGAGTAGGCGGGCGTCTCGGAGACCTGGAAGCCGCCGTAGGCATTGAGTAGAACGGGGTTGGCGGCGTTGAGCTGCATGTCCTTCGGATGGACGATGAAGTAGGGGATCTTGGTACCGTCTTTGGAGGTGGCTTCGTACTGCTCGACGACGTCCTTGGAGGCGTCGAAGCGGGCGGGCTCAGTCTTTTCGAGGGTGAGGGTGGTGGCGACCGCGTCGCCGAGATAGAGCGAGGAGGGGGTGAGGAAGCCGGTGATGCCGAGGAAGAAGTTGTCGTCGGTGGAGCTGGTGGAGACAATGTCGACGCTGACGCTTTCAGGGACCGGGAGCTGCTTGCGGGACCATCCAGCGAGGCCGGGAGTGTAGATGTAAGCGCGGCCCTGGACGTGATTGAGCGTGGTGAGGAGGAGGCGCGAACGGGTGATGGCGGTGTCCTGAAGGAACTCGGTCGCGGTAGGCTCGAAGACGATGGAGGGCTTGAGGCTGGATGGATTTTTGAGGACGTCGGAGAGCTTCATCTCGAGCAGCGAGCCCTGCTTGTAGGTGATGAGCTGGCCTTCGGGCTTCCAGTCTTCGTCGAGGGTGAGGAGGACGCGGCCGTCGATGAGGCCGGAGATGTTGGACTTGGCGGGGATATTGAGCTGTTTGGGACCGTTGGGGGTGAGGACGAAGGTCTGGCTTTCGAAGAACGTGACGCCACGAACGAAGAGGGTGAGGGAGTGATTTTTGGCGTCGTGGAGAGTGCGGCCTCCGGCGCTGATGTCAGTGTCTTTGCCGCGGAAGATCTCCTTTGCGGAGTCGAGCGGAGTTCCCCTCTTCCATAGCTTGACGATGAACGGGTAGCCGGAGGTGGTCATGCTGCCCGGGCCCCAGTCGCGCGAGACGATGAGGGTGTCTTTGTCGAGCCAGCTGACCTCCTGCTTGCTGTGCGGGAGGGTGAAGCCGGCTTCGACAAACTTGCCAGATTTGAGATCGAACTCGCGCTGGGTATCAGCGTCCTCGCCGCCGGCGGAGAGGACGACCATGCAGTAGCGGTCGCCGGGATAGAGGCAGTCGACGCCGTGGGCGACCCACTTGACGTTGTCCTGCCTGCCGAGCGCGTCATAGTCGAGAACGGTTTGCCAGGCGGGCTGGGGAGTCAGGTAGCTGGCGAGGGATGTCTTGCGGAAGATGCCGTTGACGTGGTCGGCGTCTCGCCACAGGTTGTAGATTTCGCCACCGATCTGCTCGGGGGTGGGGAGGCGGTCCGGGGCCTGGGCGATCTTGAGAGCGTCGGCGTGGTAGGCGGCGTAGCGGGGATCGGCTTCGAGGACTTTCAGAGAACGGGCGTCCTCCGCTTTGACCCAGTCCATGGAGCGGGCGCTGGAGACGTCTTCGAGCCAGAGGTATTTGTCGGAGGAGGAGGAGGTGCCGGAGTCGGGGGTGTCGGCGGAGTGGGTGGCTGGCTGCTGGGCGGCGGCTCGAGGGGCAGGAGTGAGGGCGGCGAGGAACAGTGCGGCGAACAGCGGTGCGGGCGAGGAACGGAAACCCTTCAACATCTTCACACTCCGGGAGGCCTTGCGGCGTCTGACGCTACTGTATCGCGGATGGACGGAGCCGAGGGAGCTCGTGCTGAAGTTTCCGGGTTCGGGGGGGGGGCGTGGCCTCAGGGGCGCTGGCCGGGCTGGAGGGCTGAGAGGGGGGTAACGGTGGGGGCCGCAACCCCGATGATTTCGGTGACGGAGTTGGAGGACTGGTTGGGGATCCAGACGTCGCCAGAGGCGTCCACGGCGAGGAAAGAAGGATTGTTGAGTATGCCTCGCTGATAGCCGTAGTACCCGGTGATGGGGGCTCCGGAGCTGTTGAACTCCGAGAGAGCATAGGAGTTACCGGAGTTGGTGATCCATAGGTCATTGTTGCCATCGATGGCTATCCAGGTCGGATACGAGAGGCCACCTACGCTATAGCCACCGTAGCCATTGGCCTGACCTGACGGTGTAAACGCGGCGACATAGCCGATGAGCTGCAGAGCGACCCAGCCATTGCCATTTCGGTCGATTGCGATGTTCCCGGGCGCAAACAACTGGTTGCTATAGCTAAACGTGGCAGCACCCCCGGGGTTCGATACACGGCATCCGGAATTGGCAGAGTTGGCCGTCGCCCAGATGTAGCCGCTCGGATCGATGGCGATCTGCGAGACGCCCGCCAGACAGTTGTTGCTGATGGAAGTGTTGAACGAGACGATCGGAGCCGACGTGGCAGAGTTGTTGAACTTCCGCACGCTGGATGACCCTCCGCCGTAGCCACCATAGTAGCCGCCATAGCCGAATCCACCATAGCCACCGCCGTCGGTGACATACACGTAACCATTGCTATCGACAGCCACGGAGGTCGGGGAGTTCATCTGCGGGGAGGTCCAGGGAGACCCGCTCACCGCGCCGAGGCTGCTGGTATAGGCGTACAGGGCGTTTGAGTTTCCCGCCGTGACGAAGATGTTGTCGCCGGAATCGATGGCAACCGAGTTGAAACCGCTGCCTCCAGTGGCGCTGGTGGCGAGGACGGCTCCCGCGGGCGAGAGCTTGGTGATGTAACCGGACGTGGAGTTGGTCGGGACGAGCGCGTTGCCGAGGCTGTCGATGGCAATGCTGCCGGGAGAGGGGATGTTGTTATAGCGGATCGCGACGGTAAAGTCGGTGGGCCTGGAAGTGAGCGCAGGAGAGAACGGAACAATGCCCCCGGGAAGGTCCCAGAGTTTGAGGACGTTCGTTGCTCCGGGGTTCTTGGAGATGTAGATCAGAGCGGTCGCGGTGTCTTTGGGCTTGGTGCCGCCGGGAGTTCCGTTACTTGTGGCGGAGCCAAAGAGGGTATTGCAGGTGGCGGAGGAGGCAGAGGCAGTGTTGGGAGAGTCGACGCAGGAAGCGAGAATGTTGGCGAGGGTGTCAAGCTCAGCCTGGGGGACGGTGCCGTTGCCGGCGGGCGTGATCTCGTTGGCGATCTGGCCTTCTCCGGCGTGCTGGGGGCCCAGCGGAGCTCCCTGAATGTTATAGAGGCTGGCCGCATTAAGCGTGGCATTCTGTAGGCCGATAAGATTAGTGGCTGAGCTTCCGACATGCAGGGCGTCCGAGGCGAAGCCGGACATCGCATAGCCGAATGCCACGGTCGAGACCTCGTTGACGTAGACGTACGCAATGGCGCTAGGACCGGTAGCAAAGTTTCCAACCTCGGGGCAAAGGCCGAGCATCGCGAGGTTGACGATGGAAGGATTGGTCACTCCTACCGAGATGGCCGATCCCGCCTGGGTATCAGCTCCGCTGCCGGGTGCGATGGGCGTGGAGATCACGAAGGTCGAGGCGGTGGGAGTCGCGAGGACGGTCTGCGTGGTGCCATTCAGGGTGGACCACTTGCCGCCCAGGCTGGAACTCGTGAACTGGACGCTCTGCCCGGTGTAGAGCTGGTTGGCGGCGGTAAACGTGTAGGTCGAGATGCCGCTCGAAGAGGTGGAGGAGATGGCCGTGATGGTTAGAGGGAAGCTGACGTTGGGAGAGCCTCCCGCGGTGTAGAAGTAGACGGGGTCACCGACGTCGCAGGTGTAATCTCCGGTGACATTGAAGCCTCCGGAGGCGTCGGAGGTCATGTAGTAGAGACCGTAGGTGGGGCTGCCGGGAACGAGATCCTGAGTGACGGGATAGGTGGAGCTGGTGGCAGTGGAGGAGGCCGAAAGCAGGGACTTTGCCATGGTGGCATAGCCGGTGGAGGAGGTTCCTGAGGCGGTGGCCTCGAGCAGAAAGACGTGCGAGGCCACGATGGGGGCGTGACCTCCGAAGACGCTGCCGCGAAGGTGTCCAATGGAGGCCTGTGCGGGCGTAGGTGGAAAGCGGACTCCGGCCATGCCAGAGCAGCCGCTCAGAATCAAAGCGGCGGCGGTGAGCGCGAAGGTGAGGACTACGGAGAAGGCTTGGATGACGACCCCCATGATTGGCGCGGTGAGACTCAGCCTGGCTGCGCGGTGTCTCGGTGACAAGCAGTAGGGCAGGCACGGTGCGTGAGGCACGGTGACAGCGACTGGACACTATGGGAGGTATCGGCAGATGGGACTGGGAACTTTAGCCTGTGGAGATATTAGGAGGGGAGAAACGAGCCTGGGCCGGGCAGTGTTGCCCGGCCCTGACGGATGGTCATTCGTGGAGGGTTATTGACCTTTTTCGTTGTCGCGAATGAACTCGGCGGTGCGGTCGCGCAGGCCGGTGCGGGCCTCGGGGTTGACGTAGACCATGTGGCCGGTCTGGAAGAACTTGTAGGCGATGTTCTTCTGCAGGCTGGCGGGGATCGGAAGGTGCTTCATCTCGTACGTAGCTCCGAAGTAGAGGGTGCCGAGATCGAAGTAGCCACCCATGAGCAGGATGTGCATCTTCGGGTTGACCTTCATGGTGTAGGCGAGGTCGGCCTCGACGTTGGAGCTCGTTCCGGGCCAGCCACCTTCACCGCTGGGAGACTTGACGGCCATGTCCCAGTTCCAGCCGCTCATGCGGGCGCTGGGCTCGTAGGTGAGGTTCTGGCCGAAGTTCAGGGTGGTGTGGGCGTAGGTGTTCATGGCGGACTGGATGGCGGACTCGATGGACTCGGTGAAGGGGTCGTAGTCGGTCTCGGAGTTCATGGGGTTCATGCTGGGGCCGTTCCAGCGGGAGTCCAGGCGGCCGGTTGTCTCGCCGGTGCTGCCGAGGAGGTCCTGGGCGAACTGCCCTCCCGTGAGACGAAGGTTCGCCTTAACCCACGTCGCGGCGGGGATTCCGGTGTAGCTCTCGAGCTTGGCGGCGACAGCAGCCTTTTTGGTTGCGTCGAGGTCGGCTCCCTGGAGGAGAGCGCTAGCGTAATCGCCGAGCGAGAACTGCTCGACCTCATGCAGCCAGGGTTCGAGTTGGGCGGGCTGGCCGGGGACCTTGTGGTGATACCACGCCGTGGCGGCAAAGCTGGGGAGCGCGAGATAGAAGCCGTTGTCGGTGCCGGGGTTGCCGTCCGAGCCGTCGGCGGAGTCGTCAAAGCTCAATATCTGGGAGAGGAAGACGACGCCGTTCAGATCGACGCCGTGGTGTTGCAGAGCGGCGGAGAGCGCGGCGTCGCGGGTGGTGCCGTAGCTCTCACCGAAGAGGAACCGCGGCGAGTTCCAGCGGTCGTACTTGGTGAGGAAGCGGCGGATGAAACGCTGGAAGGCGGCGGCGTCCTGATCGATGCCGTAGAAGGCCTTGTTGGCGTCCTTGCCCATGACGCGGCCGTAACCGGTGCCGGGGGCGTCGATGAAGACGAGGTCGGCGGTGTCGAGGAGAGTGTCCTCGTTGGGCACGATTTTGTAGGGGCCTCCGGCGGGATGGTCGAGGTCGGGGAGGACGACGCGGACGGGGCCGAAGCTGGCCATGCGCAGGTACATAGTGGCGGAGCCGGGACCTCCGTTGTAGATGAAGACGACGGGGCGGGTGGCGGCGTCGACGCCTTTGGCGAAGTAGGCGGTATAGAACATGGTGGCGGTGGCGGGACGGTCCTCGGGCTTGGCGGGGAGCTCCACTCCGGAGTCGGGAAGGAGCTTGCCGTCGAGGCCGAGCATGGCGTCCTGCGCGTCGGTGGCTCCGACGGTGATGAGGCCGGCGACGGCTTTGTAGGCGATGGTCTTGCCTCCCGCGGTGACGGAGCCTTCAGTGACGGAGTCGGGCGTGGTCGCGACAGACTTGGGGGGCTCGGTGGCGGCGGTGGTCGTGGTAGTGGTGGTTTTGTCGGCGTGATGGTCCTGCGCGAGGGCGGAGGTGGCGAACAAAACGGCGGCTGCTGAGAGACAAGTGAACGTGCGTCGAACCGGTGAAGACATGCTGACTCCAGTGCTGAAGATGTGAAAGGGATCCCAACGTTGCAGGAGTGCAGTATACCCGTTTGGCCGCGGGTGCTACTCTCATCTGCAAACTATTCAGGAGCCTCTTTCGATGCGTTTCCATCGCAGCTTACCCGGAATTTTCCTGTCGCTTACAACGCTTGCGGTGGCTGGAGCACAGGCTCCGGCGCGGCACGCTTACACGGTGCATGACTGGGCTGCGTCGCGCAGCGCGGCTCCGGTGGCGGTGTCGCCGGAGGGTACGACGATTCTCTATCGCGTGGCGTATGGCGCGGAGAGTGGGCCGGGAGGACGCGAGTTCTGGTTCATTCATCCGGACGGCACGGGAGCGGTGAAGCTGACGCTGCCGGAGGGATTTTCG
Source organism: Granulicella sp. (assembly GCA_027452215.1). Classification (GTDB taxonomy): domain Bacteria; phylum Acidobacteriota; class Terriglobia; order Terriglobales; family Acidobacteriaceae; genus Granulicella. Next base: position 42,733 of record DAIDGQ010000045.1, read on the forward strand.
CCGGAGGGATTCATGCCGAGTGGCGGCGCTCTGTATGGCTCGTGGAAGGTGAATGGAGCTCCGCAGTTTGCGGTGTTTGCGATGAAGGGAGAGACGGCCGCGGCGGCTCCGATGACGCTGGTGGTGCTACCTCGCGGGGTGGACGGGATGCTGCCGTCGCCGGATGGAACGCAGTTTGCGCTGCTGGCCGATCCTCGATTGCCGGATGCTCTGGACGCGACGAGGACGGTGATTGAGCCGGAGCAGACGAGTCTTTACGTGGTGCGTGCGGATGGCACGGGAGGAGCGTGGGCTTGCACGGCGGTGCATGACCTGGCGGGAGGCGAAGGCGCGCAGGGACTGCCGGTGGCGTGGTCTCCGGATGGAACGGAGCTGGTGCTGCTGTCGAGCACGACGAAGATTGGCAACCACGAGATGCACTCGCAGCTTGATCTTTGCGCCGTGACTGCGGGTGCTGTGAGTGCGGGCTCGGCTGCAGGTGAGCTGCGGCATGTGGCGACGGTGGATAATTCGGTGTCGTCCGTGGTGTTTGCGGGAGCGGGGGAGATTGCGTTTCTGAGCACGGATGCTCCGACGCAGACGCCGGAGCATCTGTACTCCGTGGCGGCGAACGGCGGTGCGGTGACGGACCGGACTCCGCAGCTGGCGACGACGGCGAACGCGGTGGGCGCGGACGGGCACGGGAATATCTTCGTGGAGATCGCGCATGGTGTTCGCAATGAGGTGGACAGCTATCGCGATGGTAGATTGACGCTGGCGTATGCGTGGCCGGAGGGCGGTGTGGGCCTGCCGACTTCGTCGCCTTATAAAAATGCGGCGGCGCAGATGGCATTCGCCGTGAGTGATCCGACGCATACTGCGAATGTCGCTGTGGCGAGTGGGAGCGAGCTGCGGCGCATCACCAGCGAGGGGGAGAAGGCGCTCGAGCATGTGGAGCTGGGGCCGGTGCGCGTGGTGCATTGGAAGAGCAGGCAGGGCGTTGCGCTGGAGGGCATTGCTACGTTTCCTGCGGGGTATGTGGAGGGGAAAAAATATCCGTTCCTGGTGCTGCCGCATGGTGGCCCGGAGTCGAATGACCGGCTGGGGCTGGACCCGTTCGCGCGCAGCATTGCGGGGCTGGGGTACGTGGTGCTGCAGCCGGAGTACCGCGGGTCTACGGGATATGGCGACGCGCATCTGGCCGCGATCTATCAGCACTTTGGCGATCGAGCGTATGAGGATGTGGACTCCGCGACCGACTTTGCGGTGGCGCAGGGGTGGGCCGATCCGCAGCGGCTGGCGATCTTTGGATGGAGCGCCGGAGGGTTTATGACGTCGTGGACGGTGACGCAGACGCACCGCTACAAGGCGGCGATTGAGGGCGCGGGCATTACGGATTGGGGCTCGTTTATTTTTACGAGCGATGTGTATCAGACGGACTTCGACGCTCGGTGGCCGGAGGAAGATCCTGATGCGTTCACGAAGTTTTCTGCCGTGGACTTCGCGAAGAATGTGACGACGCCTCTGCTGATCCTGCATGGCGCTGCCGATGTGCGCGTGCCGACGTACCAGGGGCGAGAGTACTTCGAGGTGCTGGCGGCTCGCGGCAAGGTGACTCGGATGGTGACGTATCCGGGGTCGCCGCACTTCCCTTCCCTGTGGCAGCAGCGGATCAATGTGTTCGATGAGATTGGCGCGTGGCTGGCGAAGTACAACCCATAACGCAAAGGCAAGCCCCGCGGCCAGGGAGCGTCATTTTTCCATGTCGGGGTAGGGGCCGATGCCGCCCTTGGCGATGAAGTCGTCGATGTGCTGGGTGAGGACGGGGAGGGGCACGCAGCCGAGCTCGAGGACGGCGTCGTGGAAGGCTCGGATGTTGAACCTCGGGCCGAGGGCGGCTTCGGCTTTGTGGCGCGCTTTGAGGATCGCCATCTCGCCGAGATAGTAGGAGAGCGCCTGACCGGGCCAGGAGATATAGCGGTCCACCTCGGTCTCGATTTCGTGGTCGGAGAGAGCGGTGTTTTCGCGGAGGTATTGTTGGGCCTGCTCGCGCGTCCAGCCCTGCGCGTGGACTCCGGTGTCGACGACGAGGCGTGCGGCGCGCCAGGCTTGATAGCTGAGCATGCCGAAGGTCTCGTAGGGCGTGTGGTAGATGCCCATCTCGGTGCCGAGACGTTCGCAGTAGAGCGCCCAGCCTTCTCCATACGCGGAGATGTAGGCGTTGCGGAACTTGGGTAGATGGCGGGCTTTGACGACCTCTTCGGCGATGGGCATCTGGAAGGCGTGGCCGGGCGCGGACTCGTGCAGCGTGAGCGCGGGAAGAGAGTAGAGGCCGCGCGCGGGGAGGTCGTAGGTGTTGACGAGATAGACTCCGGGGCCGCCGCGCGCGGAGGTGTAGAAGGGCGCGATCTCGTCGGGGACGGGCTTGATGCCGAAGCGGCGGCGAGGGAGATAGCCGAAGTAGTCGGAGGCGACGCCATCGAATTCTTTGGCGATGAAGGCGGCTCTCATGAGGAGGTCTTCGGGGGTCTTAGCATAGAACTGCGGGTCGGTGCGGAGGAAGCTGAGGAACTCGGGGAGCGCGCCCTTGAAGCCGCTCTGCTGCATGGCGGTGAGCATCTCGGCGTGGATGCTGGCCATTTCGCTGAGACCGATGGCGTGGATCTGATCGGGGGTGAGCGTGAGGGTGGTGAACTCGAGGATCTTGGACTGGTAGTAAGCCTTGCCGTTGGGGAGGGACTCGGCGGCGAGCGAGGTTTGGGCGTGGGGGATGTAGTCGTCGCGGAAGAAGGCGAGGAGGGCGGCGTAGGAGGGGATGACGTCGGCCTGGATGGCGGCCGCGGCCTCGGCGCGGAGTTTTTTCTGGTCGTCGGAGGGGATGCTGGCGGGCATCTTTTCGAAGGGCTTGAAGTAGACGGTGCTCTCTGGAGTTTTGGCGGTGGCGACGGGGACGAGCGAGGCGTCGCGGCCGGTGAGCGTGACCCTTGGAGGAGTGAAGCCGCGGGCGAGGCCGGCTTGCATGTTGGCGATGTTTTCGCGGAAGTAGCGAGGGATGTCGTGGAGCTGCGCGAGGTAGTTGGCGTAGTCCTGCTGGGTCTTGAAGGGGAGGCGGGTGACCTCTTCTTCGTCGGACCAGAAGGCGGAGTCGGAGTTGGCGGGGCGCTCGTATTCGCGGAAGGTCTGGGCGTTGATGAGGCTGATGAGCTGGGCTCGGAAGACCTGGTAGTTGATTCGCTCGGAGGGCGAGAGGGAGGAGGGTTGGAGCGCGTCGACCTGGCGGAGGACACCCTGCCAGTGGACGAGATCGGCCTGCTGGGTGGCGGCGTCGACGAAGGGCAGCTCGGCGAGAATCTTCTCGGGCTGATCTTCGTCGGGGGCCCCTCGCTGGGCTTTGCGCCAGGCGTCTTCGGCGGTGGTGATGGCGTTGAGGCGGCGGTCCTGCGTTGCGGAGTGCGGCGTGGTGGTGATGGGGTGCGGCGTGGCGGTGGCGGGCTGCTGCGCGGTCGCGGCGCTGAGGAGGCAGAGCATCGCCGCGGCACAGACGGAGTTGAACGGGGTCACGGAATCTCCTGCAACTACGAGGATGGAACTACTGTACGGGATGACGCGTCCAATCAGGGAGTTGCCGCGTGTACATCGGTGCGCGCTAGACTGTTCGCTGCAGCTCGAAACGGTTTGCTGAGCTTAGAGACGTGGGAGAGATGGTATGCGTGTTGGCCTGATGACCCGGGAGTATCCGCCGTATGTGTACGGCGGCGCAGGGGTGCATGTGGAGTATCTGTCGCGCGAGCTGGCGAAGACGATTGAGGTCGATGTGCATGCGTGGGGAGAGACTCCGGAGGCCGAGAGCCTGCGCGATCCGCAGCTTCCGCATGGAGCTCATCTGCAGATTCACTTTGAGCAGCCGTGGCCGCTGATCTCGCATGGCACCGACGCGAAGTTCAAGGGAGCGCTGGAGGCGCTGTCGCTGAACCTGCTGCAGAATCTGCACCTGGAGAAGCTGGACGTCATTCATACGCATACCTGGTATGTCGCGATGGCGGGGTTTCTGGCGAAGAAGCTGTATGGGATTCCGTTTGTGCTGACGACGCATTCGCTGGAGCCGCTGCGGGCGTGGAAAGCCGAGCAGCTGGGCACGGGCTATGCGCTGAGTTCGTGGATGGAGCGGACGGCGATTCTGGATGCCGACGCGATTGTGGCGGTGTCGAATGGAACGAAGGACGACATCGTGAAGGCGTATCCGGATGTGGATCCGAGCAGGATTCATGTGATCTATAACGGCATCGACCTGCAGCAGTATCAGTACACGGAAGACGTGAGCGCGCTGAAGAAATACGGCGTCGATACAGAGAAGCCGTACGTGCTGTTTGTGGGGAGGATTACTCGGCAGAAGGGCGTGACGCACCTGGTGGAGGCGATCCAGTATCTTCCTCCGGGGACCCAGATTGTGCTGTGCGCGGGAGCTCCGGATACCCCGGAGATTGCTACCGAGATGCGCGAGAAGGTAGAGGCCGTGCGAAGGTTCACGCCGGGAAGCCAGCGCGCGGTGGTGGAGAATTTTACGGCGGATGGAGGGCACTCCACCGCTACCGGAGACCCGACGGGAACCGGGCATAACCTTGTCTGGATTGAGCAGATGGTGACCAAGGAAGAGGCGATTCAGCTGTACTCGCACTGTGCCGTGTTCTGCTGCCCGTCGGTGTATGAGCCGTTCGGGATTATCAATCTGGAGGCGATGGCGTGCAGAGCTCCGGTGGTCGCGAGCGCTACGGGAGGGATTCTGGAGGTCGTGGTGGAGGGCCAGACCGGTCACCTGGTGCCGTTCGAGGCGGATCCGGTGACGACGTTCCCGATGGATCCGGCACAGTTTGCGAAGGACCTCGCGAGGCGCATCACCGACCTGCTGAACGATCCGGAGAAGGCACAGCGAATGGGCGATGCGGGACGCAAGCGCGTCGAGGAGCACTTTTCGTGGACAGCGATTGCAGCTCAGACGATCGAGCTGTATGAGAGCCTGATCGCGAAACGAGCCTAGGTGTGCGGGTGCGGAACGGTCGATAGATCGAGCGAGAGCACATAGATGGCGATAGCGGCGGCGATGAAGAGGACGCCTACCCAGAACTTCCAGTCCTTGTGAGCTCGCAGGTAGTAGGGCTTCTGCTGCTCGTGCGGATGGTGGGGGCCGGTGTCGTCGTGGCGATGGTCGGGGTGTTTACCTTCAGGCATGACTTCATTATCTCTTCCCCGCGCAAGCTAAAGATGGTTCATTCTGCACAGGTTGCGAAGGGGTGCGGAACGGCGTTGGAGTTGGGCGGGTTTCCGTTGATGGATGGCGCGGGATTTATAATTGAAGGTGTCGCGCACGGTGCGCCCACAACTGTTTGCATAGGAGCCTATATGGCGAATCTTTTAGATCAGCTCAAGTCCATGACTACCGTCGTCTCCGATACCGGCGACATCAACTCGATCAAGCAGTACAAGCCGACCGATGCGACGACGAATCCTTCGCTGATTGCAGCGGCGGCGGGTATGCCGGAGTATCAGCACATTGTGGACGACGTGCTGCAGAGTGCTCGTGAGAAGGCTGGCGAGAACGCCTCCGACAAGGATGTCGCGGCGGCTGCGTTTAAGACGTTGGCGGTCGCCTTTGGCCGCAAGATTCTTGAGATCGTACCGGGCCGCGTGTCCACCGAAGTCGATGCGCGCATGAGCTACGACACGGCGAAGACCATCGAACAGGCACACGACATCATCAAGCAGTATGAGGATGCCGGCATCTCGCGGGAGCGCGTGCTCATCAAGATCGCATCGACGTGGGAGGGCATTCAGGCTGCCGAGAAGCTCGAGACTGAGGGCATCCATTGCAACCTGACGCTGCTGTTCGGCCTGCACCAGGCGATTGCATGCGCCGAGGCCAAGGTGACGCTGATCTCGCCGTTCGTGGGACGAATTCTGGACTGGTACAAGAAGGACACGGGTAAGGACTACTCCGGTGCCGAAGATCCAGGCGTCAAGTCGGTCACGGAGATCTACCAGTACTACAAGAAGTTTGGCTATAAGACGGTGGTGATGGGAGCGAGCTTCCGCAATATCGGCGAGATCACGGAGCTGGCTGGATGCGACCTGCTGACCATCGCTCCGAAGCTGTTGGATGAGCTGCAGAAGTCTGAGGGAACGCTGGAGCGCAAGCTCGATGCGTCGAAGGCTGCGTCGCTGTCGATTGAGAAGATCGTGGTGGATAAGGCCACGTTCGACAAGATGCACGCGGAGAACCGGATGGCGCACGACAAGCTGAAGGAAGGCATTGAAGGCTTCTCGAAGGCGCTGGAAGATCTGGAAGTATTGCTGGAGAAGCGCTTAGCCGAGCTGCCGAAGCCGCAGGCCGTGAAGTGGTAGAGCGTAAGGAGTAAGGAGTAGTGAATGGAAAGGCCGCCTCTTGCGAGGCGGCCTTTCTGTTGGTGCACTCGGTCGCTGAAGTCTAGCGGCGTTTGAGGCCGAGCAGGCTCAGGAAGAAGCTGGCGAAGCAGATCTCGGTGCCGAGCATGAGGCAGAGCATCGAGGGCAGAGTACGGCGCATCATCTGCACCGGAGGAAGTGGGCCGTAGCCTGCGTGCGACCAGGAGACGACCGACGACGCGGCGATGCCGACGCCGACCAGCACCATCAGGACGCCGACGATGAGGCCGGTTTCGAGGGTGACGTAGTGGAACCAGCGGTCGAAGCCTTCGTCCTCGGGGAGCAGGCCTTCGGTGATGGCAAAGACCTTGGCGGCGACGGCGAAGAAGACGAGCTGGAAGCCGAGCAGGACGGCGGCGGCGGCGTAGGCGAGGGTGTCGACGCCGAGATTCAGGTGGCCGAGCGGGCGCTCCGCCGGAAGCAGCCACGCCATCAGGCCGAGGCCGACGAGCATGAGCGTGAGGCCAGGGTAGAGGAACAGCCAGCGCGGCGAGTACATGAGCAGGAAGCGGAGATGCCGCCAGCCGTCGCGCCAGGTCTTGAGGTGCGGTGGGCGGCTGCGCCCATCCTTCTGGAGGGTGGTGGGGACTTCGACGATTTTCTGGCCGAGCAGCGATGCTTTGACGACCATCTCGCTGGCGAACTCCATGCCGGTGGTGCGCAGGCCGAGGCGGGCGTAGGCGTCTTTGCTGAAGGCTCGCATGCCACAGTGGAAGTCGCCGATGGGAGCGTGGAACAGCTTGCGGCCGAGGAAGCTGAGCACGGGGTTGCCGAGGTAGCGATGCAGCGGCGGCATGGCCTTGGGGCCGATGCCACCTCGAAAGCGATTGCCCATGACGAGGTCGGCGCCGGCTCGGAGCTGGGTGAGGAAGCGGGGGATGTGGGCGAATTCGTAGCTGTCGTCGGCGTCGCCCATGAGGACGTATTTGCCGTGCGCGGCGTTGATTCCAGCGTTGAGCGCGGCTCCGTAGCCGCGGACGGGCACGGGGATGACGCGAGCTCCATGGGCCAGGGCGATCTCCTGCGAGCCGTCAGTGGATCCGTTGTCGGCGATAACGACTTCGCCGGCGATGCCGCTGGCGGCGAGGGCGGCGAGGGCCTTATCGACGCAGACGGCGAGCGTCTCCGCCTCGTTCAGGCAGGGCATCACCACGGTCAGCTCGACGGGCGGGGTGTGGGCGGTGAGGGACTCCACGCCAGCGGCGGCGGACTCCATCCCAGCGGCTACGATGGTGCGACCTCGTACGTCCTCGGCGTCGGTACTCAATGCGTTTCTCCCCTGCCGCAGTTATGGCGCGGCGTCTCCTGTAGTGTCCCACGGCAGCGTCGCGGGCGTCGCGGGTGGTGGCTCTGGAATATTCAGCGGTAGAGCGTAAAGGTTTGATTCGCCGAGCCGGATCCAACCCTGCGAGGCGGGGGTCCGGCCAGTCATCTCGCCGGGATCGAAGGCGGCGACGAGAACTTTGGCACCCTGGGCCTTGAGCACGTTGTCGACCTGCTGGCGGTTGGGCAGGCCCTCGTACTCTGCGAGGAGGTGCCGTGCGTCGGGGTTGTAGACCTCGGTGAGGACACGGACGTTGGCGAGCCGCATCCAGTAGGGATCGTTGAGGCAGGCGATGGTTCCCATGCAGGCGATCTCGTCTCCGGAGGCGACGCCGAGGGCGTTGAGGGCCTTGGCCGCGCCGAAGATTTGCGGAGAGTACCAGGCAGCCGGGAGGCCCGCGCTGGACTGGCTGCGGCGCTCTTCGAGGGCGATGCGAAGGCTTTCGCCGAGGGCGAGGAAGGCCAGCAGCGCGACCATTGCGGTGGCGCTGCGGCGGAGCCACGGAGTGGCGGTGTCGGAGGCTGTTGACGGCGGCGGGGATTGCAGCGCGGCGAAGAGCGGCAGCATGATCAGCAGGTACGCCAGCGTGACATAGCGCTCTTCGATGTTGACGAGGCCGTAAATGAACCAGATCGCGAGGCCGAGCGCGAGGGGAGGCAGCCAGTAGGCTTTGTGCCGCCAGTCGCTAAAGCTGAAGCGGGCCCCCGAGACCAGCAGCAGCGCCAGCAGAATCAGGGCTTCCGGATGATTGAGCACGTAGCGCAGGCTCAGGATGAGGTTGCGGATATCGCGGTGGATGAGGCGCTTCGCGTTGAAGATGGGGACGATGCGCTCGTGGAAGTAGGTGGGGTCAAACCACGCCGGGTAGGTTCCCCAGGGCTCAGCGCGATAGCTGTAGATGCCGGGGTGCGCGAGGAGCTGCTGCTCGGGATGAAGGAGGTGCACGTTGGCCGAGCCGAAGCTGCCAGTCATCCATGGCTCAAGGTGCATCTTGACGGTTCCGCTGACGTACCACGCGTAGTTGAGGGCACCGGAGTCGCCGAAGTCGAAGTGATGTTTCTGGCGGGAGAGCGCTGCGACGTACGGCCCCGCGACCGCTGCGAAGACCACCAGCGCGAGAGCTCCCGCGGCGAGCACGCGGACGGGCTTGCGCCGCTGCAGCCACGCCTGGAAGAGCACCATCAGAGCGATGGTGAGCAGAGCGACGACGAAGGCGAAGGACTTGGTGAGATACGCCAGGCCGAAGAAGAGGCCCATCAGCGGAGCGAAGAGGAGGCTCTCGGTCGCGAACGATTGCAGCAGCATCGCGAAGGCCGCGAGCATGAGGGTCTGGAGCAGAAGGTCGGGACGGATCTTGCCCATCGAGAGCTCCCGCTGCGAGGCGATGACCACGAGCGCGACACCGAGGAGCCGCAGCGCATTCAGGCCAAGAACCGGGGCGGCGCCGTCGTTCTGATCGGGGCTGGGGGACATGCGCGTGCGGAGTTTATCGAGGGCGGAGACGAAGGCCAGCATCGCTGCTACGGAGGCGAGGAAGATGACGAAGTTGAGCACGTAGTAGGCGTGCAGCTCGTTCATGCGCGCGACATGGAAGACGCTCTGCGCAAGCGCCAGGCAGGCGGGGTACAGTGGGTGCCAGTAGGCGTTGACGACGCCCGCCCAGTGCTGCGAGCGCATGAGGTCGGCGATATCCATGTAGGCCATCGCGTCGCCGTCGACCTGGTAGGGATCGAACTTCGTCGCGAGCCAGGTGATGGGAAGGAGCAGCGCGAGGTAGACCGCCAGGGCGCGGCGCAGGGTTTGCGATCTCACAGGAATCCTCGTTGCTTGCGGCTCGTCATCGGTGCGGTGGATGGGTCTCTTACAGGATATCGCGGCTGCGGGATTTCGCCGCGGCTACGGGATCGCGCTGCGGGCTACAGGATCGCGCTGCGGGCTACAGAATATAGCGGCTGAGGTCCTGGTTTTTGACGATGCCCGCTACCTGCCTCTGGACATACGCGCGATCGATGATGAGGACTCGCTCAGTGGAGGGCTCGCCCGCAGCCGAGTGCACCGTTCGCTCGATGAGCGCGGGCACCTTGTCCGAGATGGGCGAGCCGCCGGCCTTGACGATGTCAGGAGCCTCGAAGCTGATCTCGTCGAGCACCTTTTCCATGATGGTGTGGAGGCGGCGGGCGCCGATGTTTTCGGTCGTCTCGTTGACCTGGAACGCGAAGCTGGCCATCTCCTCGAGGGCGTCGGGAGCGAACTCGATCCTGAGGCCCTCGGTCTCAAGCAGAGCGATGGCCTGCTTAGTGAGCGACGCTCGCGGCTCGGTGAGGATGCGCAGAAAATCTTCGACGGTGAGCGGCAGAAGTTCGACGCGGATAGGAAAGCGGCCCTGCAGCTCGGGGATGAGATCGCTGGGCTTGGACACATGAAATGCCCCAGCCGCGACGAACAGAATGTGGTCGGTCGCGACCATGCCGTACTTGGTGTTGACAGTGGTTCCCTCGACGATGGGGAGGATGTCGCGCTGCACTCCTTCGCGGCTGATGTCGGGGCCGTGGCCTCCCTCGCGCCCGGCGATTTTGTCGATCTCGTCGAGGAAGACGATGCCGGAATCTTCGACTCGCTCGACGGCGATGCGGACGACGTGGTCCATGTCGAGGAGGCGCGATTCTTCTTCCTGGGTGAGGTACTCGAAGGCGTCGACGACCTTCATGGGACGCTTGCGGGTGCGCTGTCCGAAGACGTTCGCGATCAGGTCCTTGATGCCGTTCTGGTCGATGTCCTCGGGCGAGTTGCTGAGGACTTCAATCTGTGGCTGGGCGCGGTCGCGGGTCTCGAGCTCGACCATGCGGTCGTCGAGCTTGCCTTCGCGAAATTCCAGCAGCAGGCGCTCGCGGTCGCGGGCTCGCTCGGCATCGGTCTTCTCGTTCCGGGCGATGGCCTGCAGAATGGCGGGGGGCAGTACACTGCCTGTCGCTGCATCGCCTGCAGCCTGGTTCTTCGCGGGGTCCTGCGGGGTTGCGGACGGCTCTTCGCTGCTGCCGGTGGAGAAGGAGATCGAGGGTGCAGCCTTGCCTGAATCGAGCTTCGCTACGAGGGCAGCGTTGAGTTCGGCAGGTGTTTCGGCTTCTTTCTCCGTGGCGCCTTCGGTGGCGGGCGCGGTCGAGGAAGGACCATCGCCGGAGCCTACGCCCTGCGCCAGGAGGAGATCGATGAGGCGCTCTTCGGCGGCGAGCTCGGCGCGGTCTTCGACTTCGTCGAGCTTCTCGGCTCGCACCATGTCGATGGCGATGTCGACGAGGTCTCGCACGATCGATTCGACGTCGCGGCCAACGTAGCCGACCTCGGTAAACTTGGACGCTTCGACCTTGAGGAACGGGGAGTTGGTGAGCTTCGCGAGCCGCCGGGCGATCTCGGTTTTGCCGACTCCGGTGGAGCCGATCATGAGGATGTTCTTGGGCATGATCTCTTCGGCGAGATCGGGAGGAAGCTTCTGGCGGCGGGTGCGATTGCGCAGAGCGACGGCGACGGCTCGCTTGGCCGCGGCCTGGCCGACGACATACTTGTCGAGCTCGGCGACGATCTCTCGCGGCGTCATCTCGTCGAGCGAGAGGGCCTGGTCTTCGGCGGTTCCTGGGAGATAAATGGCCATCGACTATTCCGCCTTCAGCTCTTCGATGGTGACGCTCTGGTTGGAGTAGATGCAGATCTCGGCGGCGATCTTCATGCTGCGTTCGACGATCTCGCGGGCGGACATCGGCGTGTTCTCCATGAGGGCGGTGGCGGCGGCGAGGGCGAAGCTTCCACCGGAGCCGATGGTGGCGATGAGGCCGTCCACTTCCCCGGTCTGGCTGTCTCTCACGGCGTCGGGCTCGATGACGTCGCCGTCGCCGGACAGGAGAAACATCTGTTTCGCGTCGGCGACGATGAGCAGGGCCTGGAGCTGGCGGAGGAGCTTGACGGTGCGCCAGTCCTTGGCGAGTTCGACGGCGGAGCGGCCGAGGTTGCCACCGTACTGCTCGAGCTTGGACTCAAAGCGAGTGAAGAGCGAGAAGGCATCGGCGGTGGAGCCAGCGAAGCCAGCAAGAATCTTGTCGTTGTAGAGGCGACGGATCTTCTTTGCGGAGTGCTTCATGACGGTCGAGCCGAGGGTTACCTGGCCATCGGCTGCCATGACCATCGCGTTGCCGCGACGCACGCAGATGACCGTAGTCGAGCGCACACGTCGTCCATCGGCAAGATCCAGCGGATGGCCGGCGGCCGTCTCCCGCAGCGTAGTTTTCTTCAGGGTTCGCACACTGCAGTATATCGCCGCGAGCCAAATCGGGAATCAGACTGGGAACCTTTGGCCGGCGGAACGCAGCGACACATCACCGCTGGCGGTTGCGCTGGGCTATGCTTTCACTAGCACTGCTCTTGTTTTACTGAGGCCCTTGAAACCGATTCTCCAGCTACTTACGCATGTAATTCACAACCCAAACTTCCGTGGCCAGGACCCGCGACTGATCGGCGGCATTGCTGCGGGAGTGGCCGTGGTTGTGGGCGGAGTGTGGTGGTATATCGCTGCACACCGGCTGTCGGCGGAGGAGATTGAGCGCCGCCGCCGCGAGAGTCTTGCGCTGAACGGAAGGATCACGGACGGGGTGATTCTGGACGCACGGACGCTGGGCAATGAGGACAGCATCTCGCCCACGCCCGATGTGCTGGTCTATAGCTATAGCGTCGCGGGCCTGACGTATAACTGCGCTCAGGACGTGACGACGCTGGCCAATGAGGTGCTGGGTTTCCGCATCGACCAGCCCGTGCAGGTTCGCTACGACCCTCGCAATGCGGGCAACAGCATTATCGTGTCGGAGACGTGGACGGGACTGTGGCTGCGGCCCTCAGGACGCCGCGACGGAACTACTTTATCGCGGTGACAGGATCCAGGCGCTTGCCTGCCTTGCGCCCGGCGGCATCCACGATGACGCAAAGAGGAGAGTCCTCTCACAGCATGCGGAGGGTCGTCGCGTACGCGTTGTGAAGGGGCCCGCTGACCGCCCAAAAGCGGCCAATTGACGCGCACGCGACGTCTCCTGTGTACATCTGATGCCAACGCCCCGCACGGGGTAGGCCCACTGCTTGTGGAACTCCGGAAGCCGTTGCTGCGTCCAATGCGCATGAGCGAAAACTGTACGACCACGATGACCACCGTTAACCTCGGCTCCACGGGAGCACGCGTCTCTCCGCTGTGCCTGGGAATGATGACCTATGGCAGCAAGAAGTGGCGACAGTGGGTGCTGGAAGAGGGCGACGCGCGGCCGATTGTGCGGCGCGCGGTAGAGGCGGGAATCAACTTTTTCGATACCGCGGATATGTACTCAACCGGAGAGAGCGAGTGCCTTACAGGAAAGCTGCTGCGGGAGTTTCAGCCTCGCCGCGATGAGCTGGTGATAGCCACCAAGGTCTACAACCCGATGAGCGATTGCCCCAATGATCGCGGGCTCTCGCGCAAACATATCTTCGCGTCCATCGATGCCAGCCTGAAGCGGCTGGGCGTGGAGTATGTGGACCTGTATCAGATTCACCGCTTCGATCCGCTGACTCCGATTGAGGAGACCTGCGAGGCGCTGCATGACGTGGTGAAGGCCGGCAAGGCGCTATATCTCGGGGCGTCGAGCATGTATGCGTGGCAGTTCCAGAAGATGCTGCAGTTCCAGAAAGAGAACCGGCTGGCTCGCTTTGTGACGATGCAGAACCACTACAACCTGGTGTATCGCGAGGAAGAGCGCGAGATGATTCCGCTGTGCCTGGACCAGAAGATTGGCTGCATTCCGTGGAGCCCGCTGGCGAGAGGGTTCCTGACCGGCTCGCGCAAACGCGGCGATGGCAAGACGGAGACGCTGCGAGCCCGCACGGACGACTTCGGCCATGGCCTGTACTATCGCGATACCGACTTCGACGTCGTAGACCGCGTGATCGAGATCGCCGAGGCACGCAACGCCAAGCCCGCGCAGATCGCGCTGGCATGGATTCTGTCGAAGCCCGGGGTGACGGCTCCAATCTTTGGAGCGAGTAAGATCTATCAACTGGAGGACGCTCTGAAGGCTCTGCAGCTGAAGCTGACTACAGACGAGATTGCGCGCCTGGAAGCTCCGTATGAGGCTCACCCGGTGCTTGGCCACAGCTACTAGAGCGGAAAAACTACCTGCCGCATAAACTTCAGTCGTTTGAGCGAGTTGCCGCATCCAATATCCGGATCCAGCGTCGTCAGGGAAACCGTTGCAGACTTCCATGCGATGCTGGTGCTGGTCTTTGACACGATGCTGGTGCGGATACGAAAGAGCTTCATGCAAACGCCGACGAGAACGCATCACCGCTGGAGGACAACGGCGATGCTGTGCGCCGCCGCGGGGCTGATGCTTGGCGCGGTCGGAGTCGCGCTGGGGTCGGGTCCGGCGCGAGCCCAGAAGATGCCGCAACCCTCCGTTCGTAGCCTCTCCGGAAGCATCCGGGACTCCGGACACGAGCCGATTCGCAACGCCGTCGTTGAGTTACGCAACACTAACACAGGCGTGGTGATTACCTACATCACAGACGAGAGCGGACGCTACAACTTCAAGCGTCTGGACGGCAACGCGGACTATGAAGTGTGGGTGCTGTTCCGCGGCAATCGCTCCCCGACCCGCAGCATCAGCAAGTTCGATAGCCACATGGTGAAGGTCATCGACTTCATTGTGCGCACCTACTGAGCGAGCGGAAGAAGCTGCGGCGGGCTTCGTGATACGGTAGCGATGACTTCCTTGCTATGGCCATGTTCAAGCTGATTCTACTGCTCGCCCTGTGTCTCGCTACAGCGTGGCGGTTCGTTCGCAACGACTCCGCCGAATATGCTGCGTTCAAGAAGCTGACCCGCACCGCCGACCGGCAGCGGTGCTACGCGGGCTGGATCGTAAAGAGCTTCGGGTTCTTCTCCGGAGCAACGTTTTTCTGTCTCCTGACGCTGCAGCGGCTGCATGCCCTGCTACAGATGCCGGACGAATTTTCCCCGCTGACAGAGCGCCTGCAGAGCCTTGTGCCTGCCTCGCAGACTCCGGACAAGGGACTGATCGCCGGAGTGATCTGCGGAGCCTTGATTGGCGGCGCGGCGCTGGGCCTCGTGGTGGCGAAGAAGTTCAAACTAAAGCCAGTGACCGTCGGAGACGTTGAGCCGCTGATGCCTCGCAGTGCGGCGGAGACCGGATGGACAACGCTGCTAGCGCTCAACGCTGGCTTCAGCGAAGAGGTCTTCTTCCGGCTGCTGCTGCCGTTGCTACTGGTGGGGTTGCTGCACAATGCGCTATTGGCGTTTGCGCTGGCGACGGTGCTGTTCGGTCTGGTCCACTCCTACCAGGGAGCAGCGGGCGTTGCGGTGACGACGATCCTTGGCGCGGGCCTCGCGGGCCTCTACCTGTGGACTGGAAACCTTTGGATTGCGATCGCGGTCCATGCGGGGATTGACCTGCTCGGCCTGGTTGTTCGCCCAACGATTACGAGGATGCTGAGCCGCTCGTCCGCCTAGTCGACGGAACGCGGTAAACTCTCTGAGTTGACTACTTATCTCATCACCGGCGTGGCGGGCTTTATTGGCTCGCACCTTGCGGACGCTCTGCTCGCACAAGGGCATGGCGTGCGTGGGCTGGATAACTTTGCCACCGGCAAGCGAGGCAACATTCCTGCTGGCGTGGACTTCATCGAAGCCGATCTAGCCAATGCTGACGCGGTTGCGAGCGCTTGCCTCGGAGTCGATGCGATTCTGCATGAGGGCGCGCTGCCGAGCGTTCCTCGCAGCGTGAAGGAGCCTCGGCCTAGCCACAACGCTAATCTCGACGGCACATTCAATCTGCTGGAAGGAGCGCGGGCAGCGGGGATCAGGCGTGTCATCTATGCTGCGTCGAGCTCGGCATATGGCAATCAGCCGGGCTTTCCTCGCGTCGAAACCATGACCCCGCAGCCGATCGCTCCGTACCCCGTGCAGAAGCTTGCGGGCGAGCTCTATATGCAGAGCTACGCTCGCGTGTATGGCATGGAGACGGTGTGCCTTCGCTACTTCAATATCTTTGGGCCGAGGCAGGCTCCCGATTCGCCGTACTCCGGCGTGATCGCGAAGTGGGCGCTACAGATGCTCGAAGGCCAGCAGCCGACGATCCAGGGCGATGGCGAGCAGGGCCGCGACTTCACCTACATTGCCAACGCCGTGAGCGCGAATCTGCTGGCGCTGAACGCACCCGCGGGGAACGTTGCGGGCCGCGTCTTCAACGTAGCTTGCGGCGAGCGAATCTCGCTGAACGACACCTACCGGCTGCTGGCGAAGATCACCGGGTACACCGGAGCTCCGGTCTACACCGAGCCGCGCGCAGGAGATATTCGCAACTCGCTGGCGGACATCTCTGCGGCGCGAGAGGCCTTCGGCTATGCTCCGGTGGTGAACTTCGAGACCGGGCTGGAGCGGACGGTGGAGTGGTGCCGCACGCAGAGTGCGGCCGCGGAGCTGCCTCGCGGATGAGCCGACTTCTTCTTCTTTCAGAGTGGATCGAGCGGGTGGAATCGCGCGAGACCCGGGTCGCCATCATCGGGCTTGGCTACGTTGGCCTGCCGCTGGCGCTGCTGTTTGCGAAGGCCGGCTTCCAGGTGACGGGCTTCGACATCGACGCGGCCAAGGTCGCGATGCTCAATGAGGGCCGCTCGTATATTCATCACATTGCGCCGGAGGATCTGGCTGCAGCGAGGTCGGCGGGATTTTCTGCGACGACGGACTTCGCGCGGTTACGCGAGTGCGACGCGGTGCTGCTCTGCGTTCCAACGCCGTTGAACGCGGACCACACGCCGGACATGAGTTATATCGAGGACACGGTTCGCGCATTGGCGCCGCATACCTTCGTCGGCCAGCTGATCGTGCTGGAGAGCACGACGTGGCCGGGAACGACGACCGAACTGGTTCTGCCGGAGCTCGAGCGGCTGGGCCCCGCGGGACTGCGCGTGATGCGCGCGGCTGGAACCCTGAACAGCGCGGACGAGGTTGACCCTTCGGCCGCGGCTGATCTTCCTCAGCCTCTTACCGGAGCGATGCTGGCATTCTCTCCCGAGCGAGAAGATCCGGGCAACACGACGACTCCTCGCCACGCGGTTCCGAAGGTGATTGGAGGAATCGACCGGAGCGCCAGCGCGGCCGCCGCGGCGCTCTACGCCACCATCTTCGACCGCACCGTGATCGTCAGTTCAACCGAAGCGGCGGAGATGACCAAGCTGCTGGAAAATATCTATCGCGGCGTAAACATTGCGCTGGTCAATGAGTTGAAGCAGCTCTGCCTGGCGATGAAGATCGACATCTGGGAGGTGATCGACGCGGCGGCGACCAAGCCGTTCGGCTTCCAGGCGTTCTATCCCGGGCCGGGCATCGGGGGGCACTGCATCCCGGTCGACCCCTTCTACCTGAGCTGGCGGGCGAGGCAGTTCGACCGGCCGACTCGCTTTATCGAGCTGGCGGGTGAGGTGAATGAGGCGATGCCGTCGTTCGTGGTGCAGACCGTGGAGCGGGCGCTAGAGCGAGCCGGGACCGCCCTGCGGGGAGCGTCGGTGCTGCTGCTGGGCATCGCGTACAAAAGGGACGTGGATGACCTGCGCGAGTCGCCGGCGCTGACCATCTTCTCTCTGCTGCAGCAGGCGGGAGCAGCGGTGAGCTACAACGATCCGTTCTTCGCGGAGGTGGGAGCGGGCAGGCATTACTCGATCCAGGCTCACTCCACGGCGCTGGAGCGAGCGGGAGAGTTTGACTGCGTGCTGCTGGTCACGGACCACTCGGCGTACGATATCGCGGCGCTGGTGGCGGCCAGCAAACTGTTTGTAGACACCCGGAATGCGACGCGCGGGATGACCTCGCGAAAGATTGTGCGGTGCTAAGCCGCACTGCTGACGACTGACCAGGACTGCTACACTCTTCCACAACAGACAACTCTAAGAAAATTGTTGGCGTCCGGAGCATTTTTCTTAGAAACAACTTCAGAATCCCCTATTCCCCTGCGCCTTTCATCCGATAAAGGCAGTATGGACCAGGGCCCAACAACCGAATCTCTGGGTACCAGCTTGCCGCCGAGTCGTTTCGCGAGCCCCCATCTCCGGATCTCAAGCCCTGTGGCCACGCTTCACAGCCAACGCCCACGGCTGCTCGCAATCTGCGCAGTGGCCGCGGGCGCCATGCTGATCGCTGGACTGGCTCCACTCCAAGCTGAGCAGCCTCTCGGAGGCCAGAGTCCGGCTCCGCGAGCACAGGCCGCCGCCTATCCCCGGAGCACGGTGAACCTGGGAGCTGGATGGCAGCCGCTGGGGCCAGCCTCCATCACCTCAGCAACCTACAACAACCTCACAGGGCGCGTCGCCGCCATTGCTCCCGACCTGAACGACGCGAGCGGAAACACGGTGTACGTGGGCACCACGGGCGGTGGCGTGTGGAAGTCGACCAACGCCGCGGGAGGGCTGTCCTCGGCCAGCTTCGCTCCGCTCACGGACACGCTTCCGGTCTTCAGCGCGAACGCCGGAGCCAGCGCCACGCCGTCGCTGTCAATCGGCGCGATCGCAGTGCAGCCCAGCATAAATCCGATTGTGCTGGCGGGCACGGGCGACCCCAATGGAGCGACCGACTCGTTCTACGGCGAAGGCCTGCTGCGCTCCGCCGACGGTGGGCTGACGTGGACGCTGATCCAAAGCTCGCAGGACGGAGCCAACGGCAAGCACTCGTTCATCGGGCTGTCGACCGCGGCCATCGCCTTCAGCGGAGCGACGCCCTCGCTGGTGGTTGCGGCGTTCAGCACATCGCCGCAGTCGGCGATTGTGAATGCGGCTACCTCCGCGTCCATCCCCGGGCTCTATTACTCCACGGACTCCGGGCAGACCTGGCAGATGGCGACGATCTACGACGGTGCGTCGGTCGTGCAGCAGCCGCAGCCGCTGGGCACCGGAGAGGTGGGCAACGCGGCGACGTCGGTGGTGTGGGACGCGCAGCGAGGAGAGTTTTTTGCGGCGGTCCGCTCGCACGGCTACTACTCTTCGCCCGACGGCGCCATCTGGACGCGACTGCTCGTGCAGCCCGGAACGAATCTCACGACCGCGCTCTGCCCGGTAGGACCGAACGGCAAGGGCAGCCCGAACTGCCCCATCTTCCGCGGAACGCTGGCCGTGCAGCCAGCGACGGGCGACCTCTACGCTCTCACCGTGGACATAAACGATGTTGACCAGGGGCTGTGGCAGGACCTGTGCTCCGCTGCGTCCAACGTCTGCTCCTCGCCTGCTCCTACCTTCGCTCATCGCATCGACAACGGGGCCCTGGAGACGGGAGGAGGCAGCACCGCGATTGCGCAGGGAAGCTATACGCTCGCGCTGAACGCCGCGCCGACAGCGGGGAACGGGACGCAGCTCTATGCCGGGACGGTGGACCTTTATAGCTGCGCGATGGCTGCGGGAGCTTCAACCTGCGTGCTGCGCAATACGACCAACGCGCTGGACGGCTGTAACGCTCCCGCACAGGTCGCGGCGGCGCAACACGCGATTGCGACCGTGGCCCAAACGAGCGGAGTTCCGCTGGTATATGTGGGCAACGACGGAGGCCTGTGGCGATCGCTGGACGGCGTCGCGGAGACGGGCAGCGTCTGCTCGTCGAGCGACAGCTCTCACTTCGATAACCTGAACGGCGCTCTGGGCTCGGGAGGCTCGCTAGCGGAGGTCGTCGGGTTTGCGCAGGATCCCACGGCACCCAACACGCTGATCGCCGGACTGGGAGTGAACGGCTCGGCGGCGACCTCGACGGCGATCTCAACGGCCCCGACCCTGAGCGCGTGGCCGCAGCTCTCAGCGGGCGAGGGAGGCTATCCGTCGATCGATCCGAATGCTCCGGTGAACTGGCTGGTCGCCATCGGTGCGGGCGTGAACCTGGTCGCGTGCCCGCTAGGGGGCAACTGCGTTGCCGGAGACTTCGTTCCTCCTGCAACGATCAGCGCGGCCCAGGTCAACGGAGATGCCGCCCTGCTCGATGCACCGACGCTGCTGGACCCTTCGCTGACCTCCAGCCTGATCATCGGGACGTGCCGCATCTGGCGTGGAGCAGCAGCGAGCAGCTCGACCTGGTCGAACGCAAACGCGATCAGCCCGGCGTTTGGCGGCGTCACGACGCCCTGCTCGCAATACAGTGCACTGATCCGCTCGGTCGCCGCAGGTGGCCCGAACATGGTGAGCGCCAATCTGCAGAACTCCGGCTCCAAGGTCCTCTATGCCGGGTTGGCCGGCTCGCTTGACGGAGGCAACAGCAAGGCTGGACACCTGTTCGTCACCACCTCCGCGAATACCGCGACGAGCTCCACTGCCTGGACCGACGCTGCGCTCGCTCCGGTGACCAACGACATCGCGGACGCCCACGTCTTCAATCCAGGCCACTTCGATATCTCGTCCATCGCCGTCGATCCGCACGATGCGACAGGAGCGACCGTCTATGCGACGGTGATGGGCTTCGGCGTGCCGCATATCTATCGCTCCACCAACTTCGGAGGCAGCTGGCTGAACCTCAGCGCGAACCTTCCCAATGCTCCGGCGAATGCCGTCGTCGTGGACCCGAACGACGCGAACACGGTCTACCTCGCAATGGACAGCGGAGTCTATGTGACCCAGGCCATCACCACGTGCCCCACGACCAACTGCTGGAGCGTGCTGGGCACGGTGTTGCCCAATGCTCCAGTCGTCGCCCTGGCAGCCGCGGCCAACCTGCCCACCGGCGACGGCCGCCGCGGCATGCTGCGGGCGGCCACCTACGGCCGCGGCCTGTGGCAGACTCCTCTGCTTACGGCGAGCGTTCCCACGCAACCGGCGATCAGCCTTTCGGCGAACAGCTTCAGCTTCGCGGCACAGCAGGTCGGGACGCAGTCAGCCTCGCAGACGCTCACTCTGACCAGCAACGGCAGCGGCCCCGTCACCTTCGGCACACCTGTAATTACGGGCGACTTCACGGAGACGGACAACTGCGCCGGGCAGACCGTGGCGGTCAACTCCACCTGCACGTTCAACCTCGTGTTCGCTCCCACGGCCGTCGGAAGCCGCTCGGGCCTGCTCACAATCTACGCCAACATTCCTGGCGGCCAGGCCACGGTGGCGCTCGACGGTACGGGCACAGCGGGAGCAGCCATTGTGCTCACGCCGCTCACGCTCGCCTTTCCAGCCACGCTGGTGAACCAGACATCTGCACGGCAGATCATCACGGTCGCGAACACCGGAGGAACGGCGGCGACGCTACAGGCTCCAGTCATCCTCGGCGAGCCCGCCGACTTTACCATCAACGCGAACACCTGCACCGCGACGCTTGCTCCCTCCACGGCCTGCTCGATCTCCATTGTCTTTTCGCCGACCGCCGCCGGAGCTCGCTCGGCAACCCTCTCCATCACCGACAACAGCGGGACTCCCTCCGCGGCGACGCAGACCGCGCAACTCTCCGGCACAGGCAACGCTCCGGCGACCGACACGCTCACGCCGACCTCGCTCAGCTTTGCGCAGCAGCAGATTGGCACGACCAGCGCAGCGCAGCAGGTCACGCTCACCAATGCGGGCGGAGTCGCTCTGACGCTCATCGCGGCGAGCGTTTCGCCTGGAGACTTCTCCGTCGTAAACGGCTGCGGCAACTCGCTCGCGGCGAACTCCAACTGCGTCTTCAAGGTCCTCTTCTCTCCCACCGCGACAGGGACTCGCACCGCGACGCTCACCATCACCGATCAGTTCCACTTCCAGACCGTGACGCTCAGCGGCACAGGCATCGCGGGTCCGGGAGTGTCGCTCAGTCCAATCTCGCTGAGCTTTCCGCCCACCGGCGTTGGCCTCACGGCGCTCTCGCAGACGCTGGTCCTCACCAATAACGGCGGCCTTCCTCTCTCCATCACCAACCTCGCCGTGTCACCGGACTTCAACCTCGCCGCGAACGACTGCGGCTCGAGTCTCGCCATCAATACCGCCTGCACGCTCACGGTGGTCTTCGCCCCCATCAGCGCCGGGCCCGTCGCAGGCACGCTCACCTTCACGGACAACGCTCCGGCCGGCAAGCAGACGACGACGCTCTCCGGCACCGGCATCGACTTCTCGCTCACTCCCTCCGGAGCGACGACGCTGACGCTGGCCGGCTCCGGCGCCAGCGGCAACTACCCCATGCTGCTCAGCTCAATGGCCGGGCTCTCCGGGAACGTCGCGCTGAGCTGCACGGGAGCTCCGGCGAACTCGACCTGCATCGTCAGCCCGTCGATCGCTGCGCTCGGAGGAACGTCGACGATCTCGGTGACGGTCCAAACCGATGTCGCCGTGGCTGCCCTCAAGATGCCCGCAAAGCCCTTCAGCCGGCGCAACATGATCCTGCTAGCAATGCTGCTGCCCCTGGCCATCGCAGCACGACGACGGAGCTTCAGGCAGTTTGCGCTGGCCCTTGCACTCGGCTGCGGTCTGGCTGCGTTCAGCGGTTGCGGAGCCAGCCGCGTCATCCCGGCGTCGGGTGGCTCCGGCCTCGCAACCCCGACTGCGCCCGGCACCTACACGCTCAAGGTCGGAGCATCGTCCGCCGGGCTCAATCACAGCGTCAACGTATCGCTGGTCGTGCAATAGGCCGCTTGAAACTCCCCACACGCCTCTGCGTGAAACGCCCTACGCGGCAGCGCCCGCCGACACGGCGCTCGCCCAGGCCCACTGGAAGTTGTAGCCTCCCAGCCACCCGGTCACATCCACCACCTCGCCGATAAAGTACAGTCCGGGAACCCGTTTGCTCTCCATCGTGCGAGCGTCGAGCTCGCTGGTATCGACTCCTCCAACGGTGACCTCAGCCTTGGCAAATCCCTCGCTGCCGTCGGGCCGCAGAGTCCACGAGTGCAGCTCCGCCTCCAGCTTCGCAATGCCCGCATTGGTCCAATCGCCCGCGCCGGCATTGGCTCGCAGGCGCACCCAGCGCTCGGCCATGCGCGTGGGGAGCACCATCCGAAGCGCCGCATACGCACTGTTCCAATCGCGCCCCGCGGTTTGCTGCAGCAGCGGCCGAAACACCTCCATCCCCGGCGCCAGGTCGAACGTCACCTCACCTCCAACGCTCCAGTAGGACGATACCTGCAGCACTGCCGGTCCACTCACTCCGCGATGCGTAATCAGCAGCTTCTCACGAAACTTCACCTTCGACCTGTCCTCTTTCACCGACCTCGGAATCCGCTTCTGCGCTTCGCGCGCAGCAGCAACCGCGCTGCCCACTACCTCCGTCGACAACCCCGCGAGGTCGCACCACCGCTCCCGGTCTCCCACCGAAAACATCAGCGGCACCAGCCCGGCGCGAGGCTCGACCACGGCCAGCCCAAACTCCCTCGCCAGTTCATAACCAAATCCCGTCGCTCCCATCTTCGGAATCGACAACCCACCCGTCGCCACCACCACCGACGAGCACGCAAAACTCCCCGCACTCGTCTCCACCACGAACCTCGCTGATCCAGCCGCAGAATCGGACGCACCATCCATACGCGCGCTTGTGGACGGGTGGGATCGCCGCACCGCTGCAATGCTCACGCCCACGCGTATCTCCACGCCGGCCGCAGCGCACTCCTTCTCCAGCATCGTCACAATCTGCCGAGCCGAGTCATCGCAGAACAACTGCCCCAGCGTCTTCTCGTGATACTTGATCCCATGCTTTTCCACCAGCGCCACAAAGTCCTTCGGCGTAAACCGCGCCAGTGCAGACTTCGCAAAGTGTGGATTCTCGCTCAGAAAATTTGCCGCCGTCGCATGGATATTCGTGAAGTTGCAGCGGCCCCCACCGGAGATCAAAATCTTCTGCCCCACGCGCTCGCCGTGCTCCAGCAGCAGCACGCGACGGCCACGCTGGCCGGCCTCAAATGCACACATCATTCCGGCCGCACCCGCGCCCAGCACCACCACGTCATACTGCATCGTTCCCTCATCCTGCGGCATCGCCGCCGTCTAAACCTTTACACGTCTTCACGCGTGTTGATGTGCTCCAAATCCATTCTAGGGAAACCCAACGCATCGCGCCGCGCACGCATCCTAACGCACGAGGAGAACACTTATGAAAGCACTGCCCTGGATCATTGCGGCCGCCGGTCTCGTCGCCGCCGCTTACGTCGTAGCCAACACGCCCGGCCCTGAGTACGCGACCGGCAACGATGACATCGAGAACGCCGCTCGCCGCACCTCTGTATGGGGCTCGAAGAATCGCCTCAGCGGCTCGGGAACCAACCTCGTTGGCAAGCTGAAAGAGGGTCTGGGCAATGCGACCGGCAATGCCGACCTCGCCAATCAGGGCGTCGTCGACCAGGTCGCGGGCTCGGTCAAGGACGCTGCCGGAGCTGTAGCGCAGGCCGCAGGCCAAACCATCCACGACTTCAATCGCTAGCCGACAAAGCCAGCTTCTAGCTCTTAGCTAAACGCTAGAAGCTAGAAGCTAGAAGCCAAAAGCTAGAAGCTAGAAGCTAGAAGCTGACAACCCTACCGTCGCCGATACGGCAGGTACACCGGCTCCCACACATTCGTGCGCACGGCCTCGACAAACGCCTCGCCCTTCACCTCCGCGAGGCCTTCCCGCTCGGCCTGCCTTCCAATCGCCAGCGCCACGCTCATCGACACCGTGCGCAGCGACTCCAGCGGAGGCAGCAGAGCACCATTCGCATTCGTGCGCGTGGGCGACAGCTCAGCCAAGGCCAGCGCCGACGCCATCATCATCCCCTCGCTCACCTGCTTCGCGCGCGAGCTCACAATGCCCAGCGCCATCCCCGGAAAAATATACGAATTATTCGTCTGCGCGACCTTGATCTCCTGGCCTCCAAACTCCACCGCAGCGAACGGACTTCCCGTGCCCACAATCGCTCGACCCTCGGTCCAGCGAATCACATCCGCGGGCGCTGCCTCGCAGCGGCTGGTCGGATTCGAGA
This sequence comes from Granulicella sp., assembly GCA_027452215.1. Classification (GTDB taxonomy): domain Bacteria; phylum Acidobacteriota; class Terriglobia; order Terriglobales; family Acidobacteriaceae; genus Granulicella. The sequence continues at coordinate 67,441 of DAIDGQ010000045.1, forward strand.
GCGGCAGAATCACCGGCCGCACCTCGCGCCCCTCCTGCTGCAGCCCTCTCGCCATCGCGCGCACCACGTCCTCGCTGAACGCTCCCGCCTGACCTGACACCCCGAGCAACACAGTCGGCCGCACACGCTCCACAACCTCCAGCAAGCCAATCCCCTGCTCTCCGCGAGCCCAGCCTTCAACCTCGTTCGGCGATCTCGCAAACCCCGTCTTCTCTCGCGACAGGCCGTCCATTCCCTCCACCAGCAGTCCATCTTTATCGACGGCATAAAACCGTGCGCGAGCCTCGCGATCGCTCAGCCCCGCATTCATCAGCGCCTTGCGAAGGAGCTCCGTAATGCCCAGGCCCGCCGAGCCAAAACCGAACACCACGAAGCGCTGCTGGGTCAGCGGAACTCCCGTTACATTGACGCCCGCGAGCACGGTCGCGACGGCCACCGCAGCGGTTCCCTGGATGTCGTCGTTGAAGCTCGGCAGCACATCTCGGTAGCGCTCCAGCAGCCGCGACGCGTTGTGTCCGGCGAAGTCTTCCCACTGCAGCAGCACATGCGGCCAGCGCTTCTTCACGGTTCGCACAAAGCTGTCGACAAACTTCTCGTACTCCACTCCGCGCACTCGCTCATGCCGCCATCCGATGTACAGCGGATCGGCGATACGAGCAGCGTTGTCGGTACCCACATCGAGAAACACCGGAAGACACTTCAGCGGATGAATCCCCGCAAGCGCGGTGTACAGAGCCAGCTTGCCGATGGGAATCCCCATGCCGCCCGCGCCCTGATCGCCGAGCCCCAGAATCCTCTCGCCATCGGAGACCACGATGCAGCGCACGCCGTCATACCGAGGATGCCCGAGGATCGTCTCAATGCGATCGCGGTTCGGATAACTCAAAAATACTCCGCGCGACTTCCGCCAGATCTCCGAGAACCGCTGGCACCCCTCGCCCACCGCCGGCGTGTACACAATCGGCAGCATCTCCTCGATGTTGCGCGTGATGAGCGCATAAAACAGCGTCTCATTCAGATCCTGCAGATCACGCATGAAGGTGTACTTTGCGAAGTCGTCAGGCAGTGCTCGAAACGCCTTCAGCCTCCGCTCCACCTGCTCATCGAGCGTGCCGATGTGCGGAGGCAACAATCCATGCAGCGAAAACTCGTCACGCTCCGACGCCGGAAACGCCGTGCCCTTGTTGAAGATCGGCGTGCCCAACAACCCCAGCCCACTCAGCGACGTCTCCACAAACTGCGGCTTCACACGCGACGAGATTGCCATCCTTCAATTCTATCGAAGCACTGCATCCACCTTGACCGTTTACCGCAACGGCTCCTGCGCACGCAGCGCCAGGCCGTGCGCCACCGACGTAAACTCATTGCCGCTGCGAATGCGACTCTCCCCAAATCGCTTCGTGAAGATCCTGCGCACCGCCGGAACAAACGAACTTCCTCCCGTCAGAAACACGCAGTCCACATCGCGCGCGCTCACTCCCGACGTCTCCAGTAGCTCATCCACGCAGCGCTCAATCGAGCGCAACTCGTCCGCGATCCAGCCCTCAAACTCCGTGCGCGTCACCGGAATCTCCAGCTCCATGCTGCCATCGCGAAAGCGAAACACCGCGCTCTCCTCGTGCGACAATTCGAACTTCACGCGCTGCACAGCCTGGTGAAGTTGATAGCCAAGATCTTCCTCAATCAGCGTGCTCAGCGCCTTGATCTTCTCCGGCTCCAGCGCCCGCAGCCGCGCGCTGCGAAGGATCTCCGTCACCTCATGCGTGCGTAGAAACGACAGGTAATGCCAGCGCTCGAGGTTCGCATAAATCCACGCCGGAACCGCGGGCAGAATTTTGTTCATCGACCTCGCATACGAGTCCGACCCCAGCGCCGGCGACACCAGCTTGCGCACCAGCCTCGCATCAAACGAATCACCCGCGAGCCGCACGCCGCTGTTGCCCAGCACGTCCTGCGGCGTGCGTCCGCGCCGCCGCACGCCCGGCCCCACACGCAGCAGAGAAAAGTCGCTGGTGCCTCCGCCGAAGTCTCCAATCAAAATCAACTCATCATGATCGAGCGTCGACTGATACGAGTACGCCGCCGCGACGGGCTCCAACTCCAACTCCACAGACTCAAACCCCGCCAGCGCAAACGCACTCCGCAAACGCGAGACGGCGTACGCATCATCCTCTTCCGTCTCCGCTCCCACAAAGCGAACCGGACGCCCCACCATCGCATGACGAATCGGCCGCCCGAACTGCCGCTCCGCATGTTCGCGCAGATCGGAGAGGATGCGAGCCACCAGATCTTCAAAGCTGTAGCGACGCCCAAAGATCCCCGTTCCCGTCAGCGTGCGGCTCGGCAGATACGACTTCAGCGACTGAATCAGCCGGCCCTTTTCCTCTGCCTCCAGATAATGCTCAATCGCATCCGGGCCCGTCCACGTGTGCGTTCGCCGCACCCCGCCCGCGTCCTTGATCCTCTCCAGATACAGCACCGACCGCGACGAAAATGTCTCTGCTCCGCGAGCGCGAAACGACGCGAGTTGCACCTGCGAATCCTCTCCCGCAAGGGCCATCGAACTATTGGTTGTTCCGAAATCGATCCCGATTACAGACGGTGCCTCTGACGTCTTCTGCATTCCTACTATTTTCGCAGCAAGCAGCCATCGGTCGTCATCACCGCTCGTCAGGCCTCGTTCTTCAGCGTCGGATACATCGCATAAATCATGCGCTGGTCTTCGGTGCTGAGCTGTCCCAGCCGCATCGGCTTATCCTGCGGCCGTATGCCTTTTTGGTTCAGCACATTCATCAGGCTCCACTCGCGCTGCAGCCCCTTCGGCTCCGATGCCTTCAGGTCGTAGCGAGTAAAGTCAACCGCCATCCACGGACTCTCTTTCTTCCAGTCGCGCAGCAGCGCCAGTCGAAACTCGCGGTTCATGAACCACTCAATCTCCAGGTCCTTCTCCGAGCCCGGAGCTCCCGTCCCCTTCTCATCAAACCTGTAGTTCAGCTGCGAATTATTCGGTGTGTGTTTCCTCCACTCCAACCCGAACCCTCCCTCGGTCACCACCTGCGTATCGGGCCACCGCTCGCGCACCGCCTGCAGCCAATACGTCAGGTCCTCATCATGCCCGATCGACACCTCCCAGATGGCCGTCACCCACCCAAATCCATTCATCGCCGCTCCGCCGTCGAAGTGCACCGCGGTCGTGTCCATCATCTCTCTGCGCCCAACCTCCTTGCCCAGATTGCCCACCGTCTCAATCGGCCCCACGCCCATCCGGCTATTGAATCCTCCCTGAAATCCCTCCCTCCGCGCCGCAAGAAAATCACATGTCCATCCGTCGAGACACACGCTGTCGATGAAGTCCGCAGCTCCCTGCGCAGGCTTCAGATAGTGCTCGCGGCTCGGGTAGTACGGGTAGCAGATGCCTCCATCGCCATCGCCGTGATCGATGCCATGCTGGCTCCAGATCTGCCCCTGGCACACATGAATCCCTTCCTCGTTCGCGAGGAACCGCTGGTCCTCCGCGTCCATAAATCCCGCCACCACGCACTCCGGCCGGTACCCTCCTCCAACCATGCCCGACACCATCCCCAACGCCTTGTGCAGCGTCGCGCGAATGTGCTCGCGCGTGTCGTACATCGGCGCAAAATAGCCTCCGGGAATAAACGTAATCTCGTCGCCATAGCGATCATGGAACGACGCCAGCAGCTTCCTCGCCTCCTGATATTCCTTGCGCTGATCGATCAACGCCAGCCAGCTGATCGCCCACGTCATCTTGCCGTCCTGACACCCTCGAGCGAACGCATCGCGTCGCGCACGGATCTTCGCCGGGCTATTATCCGAAGATTCATCCAGCCCAATCGAGCGGCTCGGCGTCACTTCAATCTGGTTCACGCGCACCACCGACACATGCGTCAGAAATCTTCCTCGCAGCGGCGAAACACCCTGCGCAAACGCCTTCGAGTTCACTCCGCCCGCGCCCAGCGCAAGCGCCGCCGCTGACCCTGCTGCCCCACCCAGAAACTCCCGCCTGCTCCAGTTGCCGTCCACTCGTTGCCTCCGCTGTTCCGCCTCACGCCTCCACGGCTCGCGTCGATGACCTATTACCGCGCAGCGCCATACTAGCAGCCGCGGCAAACCATAAACCAACCCCCCGCAAAACCCCTCCCACCCCGTACCATAGAGGCCACGGAGACCCACGCCTCATGAACGCCGCCGCAGCCCCCATCCCCGATCCCTCCCCCGACCTCGACATCCTCTCGCAGCAGGAGGCCCTGCTTCGCTTCCCCTCCTTCGATCCCGATGCCGCGTGGCAGCTCGGCTCGCTGCTGCACTCCGCACTCGTCGCTCGCAAGGCCGGTGGCACGGTCGAAATCGAGTGCGACGGACAACTCCTCTTCGCCTGCACCACGCCCGGCGCCAAGCCCTCGCAGGCCGACTGGATTCGTCGCAAGCGCAACACCGTCCACCGCCTGCACCGCAGCACCTACGCCATTGGCCGCGAGCTCGTGCGCGACAGCGCCACGCTCGAATCCGCGCACGGCCTCAGCGAAACCGACTACGCCGCGCACGGTGGAGGCTTCCCTCTCTGGCTCAAAGTCGATGGCGAAATCGAAGGAGGCAGCAACCTGATCGCCGGCACCATCGTCCTCTCCGGCCTGCCTCAGCGCGACGACCACAACCTCGTCGTCGCAGCCATCGCCGAGCACCTTCGCATCACCGTCCCGCAGCTCAGCCCTGCGACGTAGCGCGCCCCGCCGCCGCAAGATAGGCTCCGCACAACACCACCAACTGCTCTCGCAGCGAGCGCACCATCTTCGGCGTCGCTCCTCCCTCCAGCACCGCGCGCGTCGCTCCCGCCATCGCCGCGTACATCATCTCCGCCGTGCCAGCGACCTCCTCGAACGAAGCATCGGGCGCCGTCCCCAGCGCTCCCACCAACGCCCTCAACGACCTCCTCCGCAACCGCTGCATCAGCGCATTCGCCTCTGCGTTTGCAGAAACCGCATATAGCGCCACCGACGCGTCCGCTCGCTCCAGCTTCGCCGTCACAAACGCGTCCACAATGCCCTCGGCCATCACCGCCACCGGTTGGTTCCTGCCCTCAGAGCAAGCCCTCTCCAACGCCTCCACCACCTTCGTCAGGTGCTTCTCCAACACCGCATGCAGCACCGATTGCTTGTTCGGAAAATACTGGTACAGCGTTCCCACCGAAACTCCTGCTCGCGCCGCGATCAGCGTCGTCGTCAGACGCTCCGCGCCCGCCGTCATCAAAACCTGAATCGTGGCCTCGAGGATCGCCTCCACCGTCGCGCTCGACCTGCTCTGCACCGGCGTCTTTCTTGATCGAATCGATTTCCTTGCAGCCTTCTTCATAATGCGAAGTCCTAACCTGAAGCTTTCTTCATCTAACCCACTGAAGCAAGTCTAAACGCCTAACCCGCTTCAACAGGAGACATCGCATGACCACACCCACCGTCCAGACACCCACCACGAAGATCGCCCTCATCACCGGAGCCAACAAAGGCATCGGCTTCGAAGTCGCCCGCCAGATCGGCCGCACCGGCGCCACCGTCCTCGTCGGAGCTCGCAACGCCGCGCTCGGCGAAGCAGCCGCTACCAAGCTCATGGCCGAAGGCCTCAGCGCCCGCTACCTCCCAATCGATCTTGCCGACAACGCCAGCATCACCGCAGCAGCAGCCACCATCGCCGCCGACTACGGCCATCTCGACATTCTCGTCAACAACGCCGGCATCGCCGACCCCGGCGACGGCCCCGCCTCCACCGCCAGCCTCAGCGCCGTCGAGCACACGCTGCGCATCAACTTCCTCGGCTCCGTCGCGGTCTCCCAGGCCATGCTGCCGCTGCTCCGCAAAGCTCCCTCCGCGCGCATCGTCAACGTATCAAGCGGCCTCGGCTCCCTCACCCAGAATGCTGATCCCACCTGGCAGCACTCCGCCGTCAAGCCGCTCGGCTACAACGCTTCGAAGGCCGCGCTGAACATGCTCACCGTGCACCTCGCCTACGAACTCCGCGACACCAAGATCAAGGTCAACTCCGCCGACCCCGGCTACACCGCCACCGACCTCAACGGCAATCGCGGCACCCAGACCGTCCCTGAAGGAGCAGCCGAAACCATCCGCCTCGCCCTCCTCCCCGACGACGGCCCCACCGGCACCTACTCCGACAGCCACGGCATCGTCCCCTGGTAGCACTCCCGCAGCCCGAGCCTGCGCCCTCTATCGCGCAGGCTCGGGAGCGCAGCGGCGACTACAGGCGACGATCAGCAGCCGCGACTACACTTGAAGCTGATGACCTCCGCGACCACTCTCCGCATCACCCGCCGCGCCGCCGACCGCCTTCGCTCCGGCCACCTCTGGGTCTACCGCACTGATCTCGAATCGCAGCAATCCTCCTCCGCGCTCGAGCCCGGCTCACTCGTCACCCTCATCGATTCGCGCGAGATTCCTCTCGGCACCGCGCTCTACTCCAGCGCCTCGCAGATCGCCGCACGCCTCATCTCGCGCACGCCCGCGCTCACCCGCGCCCAGTACCTCGCCGACCTCCGCACACGCATCGACCGCGCGCTCGAACTCCGCCGCCAGCTCGTCCCCATCACCACGTCCACCAACGCCCACCGCCTCATCTTCTCCGAGGCCGACAACCTTCCCGGCATCGTCGCCGACCGCTACAACGACCTCGTCCTGCTGCAGCTTCTCACCCAGGGCACAGCGCAGGACGACGTCCGCGTCGTCCTCATCGCCGCCCTCACCGCCGCCTTCGCACACGAGAGATCCAGCCTCACCATCTGGGAGCGGCCCGACCCACGCATCCGCGAACTCGAGCAGCTTCCCGCTCCCGCGCCCGGCCCGCTCTTCACCACCACGCTCGACTCCATCGCGCCCGACGGCCTCTCCTTCCGCACCGAATCCCAGCGCGACACCGACCAGGCCGCACCCACCACCACCACCTTCGCGCTCAACGGCCTGCGCTTCCACTACGACGCAGCCAGCGGCCAGAAGACCGGAGCGTTCCTCGATCAGCGCCTCAACTACGCAGCCGCCGCGAACGCCGTCGCAGCTTCAGGCCGCACAGCTCGAGCTCTCGACATCTGCACCTATCAGGGAGGCTTCGCCCTCCATTTAGCCCAGGTCTGCGCCCACGTCACCGGAGTCGACGCCAGCCACTCCGCACTCGAGGCCGCCGACCGCAACCTCCTGCTCAACCCCTCCATCACCTCCGACGTAGAGTGGATGGAGGCCGACGCCTTCGACTACCTCCGCCACCTCGACGAGACCGCCCGCAAGTCCTCCACCGCCGACAACCTCTTCGACGCCATCGTCCTCGACCCGCCCGCCTTCGCCAAATCCAAGCGAGCCGCCGAGGGAGCTCTCCGCGGCTACAAGGAGCTCAACCTCCGCGCCCTCCGTCTGCTCACCCCCGGAGGAACGCTCATCACCAACTCCTGCTCGCACCACGTCTCGCTCGCCGAGTTCACCGACATCGTCACCTCCGCCGCCGTCGACGCCGGCCGCCGCGTCCAACTCCTCTCCACCCACGCCGCCGCCCCCGACCACCCCGAAATCCTCACCCTCCCCGAAACCCGCTACCTCAAGTGCCTCATCCTCCGCGCAGACTAGCCCTGGGCCCTAACCCCTAACCCCTGAGCCCTGCACCTGTCCTACCTCCCGTGCAGCGACTTCTGAAAGAATCCCACGGCCATCCCCGCCACCTTCGCATGCACGGCATCGCGGTCGACGCCCTTCCCGTCCTCGCAGTACCGCTCCACCTTCTTCCGCCCCTCCTCCGTACACGTATCCATGAACGTGTAGTGGTCGACATGCGGCAGCAGCGTCAGCTTCGCTCCCCGCACCTCATTGCGAACATACGCCGCGTTGTCCTTCGGAGGAGCCACACTGTCGGCGTCTCCCACCACGGCCTCCACCGGCAGCCGGATGGAGCGAAGGCTCTCCTCCGTCATCGTGAACGCCACCGCCGGAGCAATCGCAAACACTGCCCCAATGCGGTCGTCGCTGTATAACTCATTGGACCGCGCCAGCGAGATCGCGCTCGTCTTCCGCACCGTCCGCAGCGCCTCCTGAGGAGTGCCCATCCCCCGCATCTCCGGCAGATGACACACCGCCGCATCGGCATTCTCCTTGCACATCGCAAAGAATTCGCTCACATCGGTCTGCGCTCCGGCGAGCTCCAGCACCGTGTACCCTCCCAGCGAAAACCCCGCTGCACCAATTCGACTGTCGTCGATCTTCTTTCCAAACTCCGCATCGGCCAGCATCCCGTCCAGCGCCTGGCTCAGGTCCGTCGCTCGCTCCCACCACAGCGTCAGCCCCTCGGGAGTCAGCTTGCCACTCGCGCTGCTTCCCGGGTGGTCCACCGCCACCACCACAAATCCAGCGCGAGCCAGCGCCGTGCCCAGCCACGCCATCTGCATCGCCGACCCTCCTGTCTCATGCGACAACAGCACCAGCGGCCATCCCTTCTTCGGCCCCGCAGCCAGCGCCGCATCCCTCGCCGCCATGCCCGCCTCAAACAGAGCTCCCGCCTCCGACGAGCTCGCCACGCCCTTCGGCCCCACAAACTGCTTCACCTCCACAGCCGACTCCACCGCCGGATACCAGATCACGCACTGCAGCCCCTTCTCCGGCTCTCCCCGCCAATCCCGCACCAGGTTCGTCGGATGAAACACCCTCGTCGTCATCCCCACATGGAACACCGCCGCCGGCTTCTCCGCCCGCACTCCTCCCACCATCAACACCAGGCCCAACGACACCGCGCCTACGACGCTCCGCATACCCACAGCTTAGCGCGCCCCGCCCCCTCCCGTCCTCAACCACCCACCCACCTCACCCATCGCGTCATAACCCGCACTTCGTTCTTTCCCCCGCACCAACACCCGGACCAACACGCTCGCAAGCAACGCCCGCTACCTTCCTCATCCCGCGCAACACAGATGTCCCCCCACCCCACGCCCCGCCACATTCCGAATGCCAAGGCTGCCGGCAAACCTACCCCCGGGCCGTCGCCTTCCCTCTGGGCGTGCCCTTCGACCGGCTTTTGGCCTTCAGTTCGAGATTAAGCGCCACCGCAGCGCGTATAAGCTCCTTCAACGCCGCCTCATCCACCTTCTCCCCTTCGTGAATGTCGATGGCGCGCCGCACATTCCCATCCAGGCTGGAGTTGAACAAACCCGCAGGATCTTCCAATCCCGCCCCCTTGGCAAACGTCAGCTTTACGACGCTCTTATACGTCTCTCCCGTGCAAACGATCCCGCCGTGGGAAAAAACAGGAGTCCCCCTCCACTTCCACTCTTCCACGATCTCAGGGTCTGCCTTATGGATAATGGCGCGCACCTTCGCAAGCGTCTTCCCTCGCCAGTCGCCAAGCTCATTAATCTTTGCGTCGATCAGTGCTGCGGCAGATTCCATGGCGTCCGCCCTTTCCACGCACATCCAACTCTCGCAACCAATGTAGCCGCGTCCACGCTAGCCTGCAACCTCCAGGACGCAACGCCCCCTGGGCAGTTTGCTGACCACGCTCACTCCGGCAGCGAGTTCGCCTGCTGAATATACAGAGCCGACATAAACTTCTTCCCCGTGCTCGCTCCCGACATATACCTCCGCTTGCCGAAGATCGGCCGGTCAAACCACACGCGGTCGAACTTGCCCAGCATCGACCATGCAATCCCCGCATACCCTCCCGGATCGCGCCCGTCCAGCTCATATTTATCGTTCAGATAGATCGCCACCTTCATCGCGATCCTCACATTCGGAGTCCACTCCACAATCTTCTTCGCCCAGTACATCCGCAGGTAATTGTGCATCCACCCATACCGCACCATCTGGATCTGCGCCGCATTCCATAGCTCGTCGTAGGTCTTCGCATCCTCAAGCTGCGGCAGCGTGTACAGCACCTCGCGCTCATCGCGGTCGTGCTCTGCGATGGTCTCCTTCGCCCAGTTATCCGCGCAGCCCGGCGAGTCATACTCCGCCTGGTACCGCACAAAATTCACACTCAACTCGCGCCACACCACCAGCTCATTCATGTAGCTGTCGCGAGCCGCCTGCAGGCTAGGATTCCTCCTCACCGCAGCCTCCACCGCCAGCGCAATCGTCTGCGGCCCAATGTGCCCGAAGTGCAGGTAAGGACTCATCTTGCTCGATCCATCCACCTCCGGCCGGCTGCGATCCTTGTCATACGCCGCGAGCATCTCGTCACAGAATTTGTGCAACCGCTTGACAGCCGCACGATGCCCTCCCGTCCACGCCTCCACCGGCTTCACATTGCGATCGAACTCCGTCCACCCTCGCGTCATATCCTCCCGCACGTCCTCCGCTCGCAGCCCGCGAGGCTGCTTCCATACGTGCTGCGCCTTCGGATTCGTATACGGCACCAGAAACTCCGGCAGCGCCCGATACAGCCGCGGCCTCGCCACCGCCGCGCTAAACTGAGCCTTCTCCAGCAGCCGCGACGGCACAATCACATCCGCATCGACCGTCCAGAACGGAACCCGCAGCTCCTCCGCCACCCGAACCCTCCACCGCTCCGGCTCGCGCATCGGATTCTCATCTCCAATCACCATCGCGGCGTTCACGTCCGCAAAAAATCTCAGATGATCTTCATCCCCAGGGCCCGCAGGCACCGCATCTCCAGGAGCCGCGCGGCGCATCACAAACCCCACGCCTCTCTCCTCGCACTCCTCCTCCACCTCCGGCAACCCCTGGTTCAGAAACGCATAGTGCCGCAGATTCGCATGGGGAAAATTCTTGATCCCCGCAAAATAGACCACCACAGGCAAGCCGAGAGCATTCCCGCACGCAACCGCCTTATCCAGCGCATGGTTATCCCTCCCCCGCTGCGCCCGCTGCATCCAGTACACGACGCACGTCCCCTCCTTCGCCGGAGCTCCTCCGCGCCGCACCGTCACCCTCGCATCCTCCGCCAACTCGCGCAGCGCCTTCGGCACGCTGGCATCCTCGGCATACGCCGCCGCCCGCCGCGCATACGCCGCGTCCTTCTCCAGCACCGTCATCGACTCTGTAATCTTCTCCATCGCACCTCCCACGCTACCGCAACCCCCGCCATCGGCTACCATCGATCTTGCGAGAAACGCCATGCCCATTGACGCCATCAAAGAACCCCTGCAAGACCTCGTCGAAACCGTAACCCTCCGCCGCGCCACCCCAGCCGACGCCCCCGCACTCGCCCTCCTCGGAGGTGCCACCTTCCTCGAAGCCTTCACCTGGATGCTGCCCGGCCCCGACATCATCGCCCACGCCGCCAAACACCACACCCCCTCCGCCTACGAGCACTACTTCGCCGACCCCAACACCCGCATCACCCTCGCCCTCAGCAGCCCCGCCGCCGGCTTTGAAGACCAGCCCGGAGCCCCCGTCGGCTACGCCATGCTCTGCACCCCCGAGCTCCCCACCCTCGCCGTCCTCCCCACCGACATCGAGCTCAAGCGAATCTACCTCTTCTCCCGCTTCCGCACCTCCCCCGTCCTCGACGCCACCGGCCTCCCCATCCCCGGCCTCCGCCCCTCCCAGGCCCTCATGGACGCCGCCATAGCCGATGCCCGCGCCCTCGGCCGCACCCGCCTCCTCCTCGGCACCCACGCCGGCAACCTCCGCGCCATCGCCTTCTACCGCCGCAACGGCTTCACCGAGGCCGGAACCCGCACCTTCCAGGTCGGTACCCAGGTCTGCTCCGACCTCATCTTCGCCAAGCCCCTATAAGCCCTTTCCACGCGCTACACAAGGGGTTTGTAGCATTTTGCGGCAGCCCTCGATACCCTCTGCCCTATCCCGATTCATGTTTTTTGGAACCCCGCCGATAAGAGAGACATCCCGCGGTAGGCTCGCCGGACAGTGGGGCTCCAGGCCTCGCACCAGGCAGTCCAGACCAGCACCTCCCCTCTCCCGGAAGCTGCGTCCTGATCTGCACTTCTGAGCCCTCCGCGCCACATCTCCGCTTCCGGAAGGGCTCACCATGAAATCGTTCCGTCGCTTTCTCTCTAACTACAGCCCCATCTTCACTCTCGGCGCCGTGATTGCCGGCCTCTACGCTATGGCCGCCTGCATCGGCCTCAGCCTCAACGTCCACCTCTAACCCTCCCCTCTAACGTCATTTCCGCAGTTCAACACCCCAGCCCGCCCCCAACCAGGTGCGGGTTGTGGTGCTTAATGCATCTTTTCCGGCGCTCAGCCGTCCAATAGAGTGGTAGACTGAAAGTCGCTGGAGACGTGCGCCACCGAGTTGCCGAAGCACCGCTAAGTTGATTAGCATGTGTCTTCCGCCCGCGCCCGCGGCCTTGACCGCAACCCCCGTCCCAACGAACCCGCTACAACCCCGGGAGTCCCTCGCGCCGTTCCTGCTCCTTTTCGTCCTGCGTGATCGAATCTCACGATTTTTTTGAGGCTCCGCTACCCGCGTGAGTCCACCTTAGGAGTGCCCTGTGGCAGAAGAACTCGATAAGTACGAAGAAGACGTAGACCGCATCATCGACACCGGCAAGGAGAAGGGCTACCTCACCTACGGCGAAGTAAACGACCTCCTCCCCGGCGACATCACCTCGCCCGACGAGCTCGATGACCTGATGACCACCATCAACACCCAGGGCATCGATGTCCTCACCGAGGGCCGCCGCGGCTCCAAGCTCGACATCGACGACCGCGACTCCGACAACGAGTCCGGCGAAGACTCCGACGACGTCGAACTCGACCTCTCGCCCGGTACCCTCGAAAAGACCAACGACCCCGTCCGCATGTACCTCCGCGAGATGGGAACCGTGCCCCTGCTCACCCGCGAGGGCGAAGTCGAAATCGCCAAGCGCATCGAGCGGGGCCAGCTCCGCGTCATGAAGGCCATCTCTCGTTCGAGCATCGTCATCCGCGAGATCGTCGGCCTCGGAGAAGACCTCAAGCGGGGCGTCCGCAACATCAAGGAAGTCGTTACCTTCGACGAAGAAGAGCTCACCGAAGAGATCCTCGCCGCGCGTGTCAAGCAGACCGTCGCCCGCACCGACGAGCTCGTCAAGCACCAGAAGAAGGCCGCCGAATACTTCGCCAAGTCCGAAGACCCGCAGGGCAAGGACGCCAAGGCCAAGCAGCGCTACGCCCGCAAAAACCTCTGGCTCATGGGCCGCGAGAACGTCTTCGTCTCCCGCATCGTCCGCGAGTTCAAGTACACCAACGGAGAGAAGAAGCGCCTGCTCGACAAGGTCAACAAGACCGTCGACGCCATGCGTACCCTCGAGCGCCAGATTCGCTCCCTCGAAGCCAAGTTCGAGGCCTCCCGCTCCGAAGAGCTCAAGAAGGAATACAAGCGTCAGCAGAAGAACTGCCGCGTCGATCTCGAGCGAGTCGAAGCCGACGCCGGAATCTCCCATGAGGACCTCAAGCGCACTCAGCGCGAGATCATCCAGGGCGACATGGACGCCGAGAAGGCCAAGCGCGAGCTCATCGAAGCCAACCTCCGCCTCGTCGTTTCGATCGCCAAGAAGTACACCAACCGCGGCCTCCAGTTCCTCGACCTCATTCAGGAGGGCAACATCGGCCTCATGAAGGCCGTCGATAAATTCGAGTACCGCCGCGGCTACAAGTTCTCGACCTACGCCACCTGGTGGATTCGTCAGGCCATCACCCGCGCCATCGCGGACCAGGCCCGCACCATCCGCATCCCGGTCCACATGATCGAGACCATCAACAAGCTCATCCGCACCTCGCGTCAGCTGGTGCAGGAGCTCGGTCGCGAAGCCTCCTCCGAAGAGATCGCCAAGCGCATGGACATCCCCGTCGCGAAGGTCCGCAAGGTCCTCAAGATCGCGCAGGAGCCCATCTCGCTCGAGACCCCCATCGGCGAAGAGGAAGATTCGCATCTCGGCGACTTCATCGAAGACCGCATGGCCGTCAGCCCCTCCGACGCGGTCATCGCAGTCAACCTGAAGGAGTACACGTCGCAGGTTCTCCGCACCCTCACTCCCCGCGAGGAACGCGTGATCAAGATGCGCTTCGGCCTCGAAGACGGCTCCGAGCACACGCTCGAAGAGGTCGGCCAGTCCTTCCAGGTCACCCGCGAGCGAATCCGCCAGATCGAAGCCAAGGCTCTCCGCAAGCTGCGTCACCCCAGCCGCTCGCGCAAGCTGAAAGCCTTCGTCGACGGCGTCAAAGAGATGTAACGAAGTCTCAACTTAAACACAGAGGGCGCGCCATCACGGTGCGCCCTCTGTAGTTAACCGCCAGGTTATTTACCCAGATGGTTATCTAAGAACTTCGCCATCATCGCGTCCGCCTCTTTGGACTCCGGCAGCTCAGGATTATTCCAGAACGCATGAGGCAGCGCCTCAAACACCACCAGCTGCGCATCCACTCCGGCCCGCAGATACGCTCTATGCAGAATCGTCGTTCCGCTCAGCAGCAGATCCCGTCCGCTCGTAATAAAAAGCGTCGGAGGAAACCCCTCAAGGTCCGCATACACCGGAGAAAGCACAGGGTCCTTCGGATTAGTCGACCCCACATAAGGCCCCAGAGACACACCGTCCGGCTTCGGAGGATCCAGGTGTCCCGACAATCCATTCAGTGCATACATCGCCATCGAATCCCCTTCGCGGCTGAAGTCGCCCATCCCCGAAAACACTCCCGTCGCTCCCGGCATCGGCAACCCCAGCTGCTTGATCTCCGACGTCACCTCCGCCGTAAGAATCGCACCGGCCGACGTCCCATAGATCCCGATATTCTTCGGCTTATGCGTCTTCAGCAGCTCCCTGTACACCGCGATCGCATCATCCAGTCCCGCCGGAAACGGATGCTCCGGAGCCAGCCGATACAGCACCGCAATCACCTTCGTCCCCGTCAGATTCGCAATCGGAATCGTCTCCGTCAGCGATCCCGAATCCGAATCAAATCCTCCGCCATGCAGATTGATCAGCACCCGGTTCGCCTTCCCCGGAGCAATCGTCAACGGCGTCACCACCCGCACCGGCACACCGGCAATCGTCGACTCACTCACGTTCGCCGGATACAGTTTCTTTGACACCTCACCGGCGCCCGCCTGCCACGTATCGGTGCCTTTGCGTCGCGCCTCCAGCGGTGGCTGCAGCGTCGCATCCGACACCACCTTCGCCAGCCACGCCTGCGCCTCCGGACTAATCGTCTTCGGCACCGGCACCACGCGCGTCACATACGCCGTGCCGTCCGCAGCAATCGTGCTGCTGTCCTTCTGCTCCTGCGCCGTCGCGCCCATCGCCATCAACGAGACCGCCATCACACCCACAACCAGCCGCATACGCTCTCCTTCAAAACCCCTGCAACATCACCGCATCAGCATACAGACCGGACAGCGACTTGTCCGCCCCATCTCGCCTGCCTCGTCGAGATCGCGTCTCCGCTACGGTTGCAATGCCGTGTGTGATACAAGGACTTGTGACGATAGACTCCAACTCGCAGGGACATACGATGCGACGCAGCGGTCGTGCGCAGGTGGGCCTGCTGCTCCTATTATGCGTAGCGTTTTATGCGTTTGGCTTTGTCCATCTTCGGGCAGATTTCCCGAACGGATCGCCGTGGTCCGACTGGTCGAAGATGACCGATGAGGGATGGTACGGAGGCGCTGCCGTTCATCATTTTGTTGAAGGCAGTTGGTATCAGCCGGACTCCTTCAACCCGGCAGTAGCGATGCCGGTGTGGCCGGCGATGCTGGGAGCGTGGTTCGCCTTGACTGGAGCGAGCATGGTCGCAGCAAGAACCCTGACGATGCTGCTCTATGGAGTCTCGCTAGTGCTGCTGTACCGCATGGTATGGCGTGCAAGGCCCGGACGATTAGCAGCGGTCGTAGTGCTTCTGGCTGTAGTCAATCCGTTCTGCTACGCGTTTGACCGGCTCGCGGTCCTGGAGCCCGTCACCGTGTTCTGGATGATGCTCGCGCTTTGGATCGCGAGTGAGATGCCGCGCGAAGATCTACTGCGGCAAATCTTATTGGGAACCGTGGTAACACTTCTTGTGCTGACCAAGGTTACGGGAATCGCTCTGGTTCCGGCAGTCCTCTATCTCATGTGCGCCAGATGGAAATGGGACGGCCTGTGGCGACGGCTCCAGTGGCGCGGCTTGGTCGCGGTCATAGTCGTCGCAGGAACCGCCGCGGTGTTATGGGAGGCCTACATGCGGCTGGTCATAAGACCGAGGTATCTCGCGGACTACGCCCTCTTATTCAAGATCAACGCGTACCGAATCCATTTGAGCATCGTGCCGAGGATGGCGTGGGTCACTCTGCGAGACGCTGGCTGGATCAATCCCATACTGCTCTGTGTTGCAGTGATAATTTTTGTGCTCTCATTCGTCTGGCTGCGGGAGCTGTGGAGGATTCCTCTCTTCGGGGCGGCAGCGCTCGCCATCGCCGGGCACCTCGCGTTCATCGGGTATCACACGAACTTTCAGCCGCGATATTACCTGGTGATCGCGATGCCGCTGGTGATCGTGATCGGACTGGGTATGTCGGCGATGTGGGACAGATCCCGCGCTCATCGCACGGAGCTTCGCTTGCCTCTGTCCGCAATGTCCGCACAGTGGGTTGCGATTCTGCTGGCGGGAGTGGTGATGGTAGCCACGGTGAGGATGGCCGCCCAGACAGTCGGCTATGTGCTTCATCCTGAGTACAGCTTTTGGAACGCCGCCCAAGGGATCGCAGCGATCATGCAGGAGGATAGCAGTGCGCAGAAGGATGGTGCGAGCCCAGTGCTTCTCTCCGACAGCGGAGACGATATTTCGCTTTGGACAGGACTGCCCGCAGTATGCGAAAGCCTCAGTGTCAATGGGCTGGATGCGACCTTGAGCAGATATAAGCCCGAGTGGTACGCTGCCTGGCCCCAGTGGGAGAGCCAGTCGATCCAGCAGGTCGGTGAGCGCTATCGCCTGGTTGAGGTCGCGCGCTACCAGGTGTTCGACGATCCAACGCGCCAGACGCTCGTGCTCTATAAGCTGACCCCGCGATAGAGCGGCACCACCGCGCCCCACACCCGAAGTTCCTTCCTCGACACCTCATCCTGCGACCTTTCTCCGCAATATTTTTCTTCCTGCAACATCCCCTCCGTACGCTCGCAGCATGCGCTTAAGCTTCGTCGTCCCCGCATACAACGAAGAGGCCTACCTCCCCTCCTGCCTCGACTCCATCCTCGCCCAGACCCGCACCCTTCCCCCCGGCACCTGCGAGATCATCGTCGTCAACAACGCCAGCACCGACCGCACCCGCGACGTCGTCCTCACTTATCTCCACTCCGGAGTCAAGCTCATCGACGAGCCGCGTAAGGGCCTCACCTTCGCCCGCCAGGCCGGCTTCGCCGCCAGCACCGGCTCGCTCATCGCCAACGTCGACGCCGACTCCCGCCTCACTCCCCACTGGGTCTCCAACGTCCTCCGCACCTTCGCCGATGCCGACGCCCGCGCCCACGCAAACCTCCACACCAAACCCCTCGCCGCTCTCTCCGGCCCCGTCATCTACTACGACCTCACGCCCCGCCAGCGTCTCATCGTGCACGTCTTCTACCTCACCGCCTGGATCACCTACGCTCTCAACCGCTACGTCCTTCGCGTCGGCTCCATGGTGCAGGGGGGCAACTTCGTTACCAGCCGCGCCGCCCTCGAATCCATTGGTGGCTTCAACACCGCCATCAGCTTCTACGGCGAAGACACCGACATCGCCCGCCGCCTCAACGCCGTCGGTGAAGTCCGCTTCACCTTCGACCTCAAGATGTTCTCCTCCGCCCGCCGCCTCAAGAGCGAAGGCATCCTCACCATGGCCGCCCGCTACTCCATCAACTACCTCTGGACCACCTTCCTCCACCGCCCCTTCACCAACACCTACGTCGACATCCGCGAAACCCAAACCCTCCGCGACCCTCGCACCCTCGACCCCCAAACCGAAAGCTAGACCGAAAGCTAAACCGCCCCAAGCCCAACCCCGACCACGCCACCAGCGGCCGCGCTATACTAGCGCCCATCTCCGCTGCAAAGGCCGGTCATGCTCTCCAAGCTGTGCACCCTCCTCGTCTGCACCGTCGCCTTTCTAGCGGCTCCCTCCCTCCTGCCCGCACAAACCTTCACCAACCCCTACCGCATCCCCACCAGCTCGGATCCCTACGCCCTCACCGTCGGCGACTTCAACGGCGACGGCCACCCCGACATCGCCTGGGTCGACACCTCCGCCAGCCCCAACACGCTGCACGTGCTCCTGGCGCAGCCAAACGGCAGCTTTCTTCCCGTTCCCACTCTCATCACCTTCCCTCCCATCGCAACCACCAGGTCCCCCGCATGTCTCACCGCCGACTTCAATCACGATGGCCATCAGGACCTTGCCTGCACCAGTGTGAATCAACTCAATACAGCCGTGCTGGTCTTTCTCGGCAACGGGGACGGGACCTTCCAGGCGCCCATCTCTACCCCTGTGCCCACGCTGAATAATGCCGTGTGGGTTAGCCCAACCCTCTTCCCTGTAGGAGATCTCAACGGAGACGGCCTGACCGATCTCATCATCATCGATGCCCAGAGCCTGGCGACCCTGGTGCTACTCGGCGATGGCAAGGGTAGCTTCCGATCAACCATTACTATTCAGTCCGGCTACAGTTACCCGGCTCCCACCATCGCCGACGTCAATGGAGACGGCAAGCCCGACATCCTCTGGCCAAACGGTCCCGAAGTCGAGCTCGGCAATGGTGACGGCAGCTTCGGCCCCTTGATGAACTACTCGGCGCCGCCCTACAACATCGCCCTCTGCACCTTTCATGACATGGACAGCGACGGTCATCTCGACGCCGTCTGCGGATACGCTGAAACCTCCAACGGCGACACCACGGGAGACACCGCACTCATCATCCTCCACGGCAATCCCGATGGCTCCTTCAACACCACGCCGATCGCCCAAAAGACCTTCGGCAACAAGGACACCACGCTCGATGGCTTCGGCACCTTCCAATACCCAGTCGCCGTGGCCGACCTGAACGGCGACGGCATCCCCGACATCCTCGCTTCCTCCGGCGACGGTCTCGCCGTCCTCCTGGGAGGCCCCGGTCTCACCTTCACCACGCCGCTTCACTATGCCGCCGCCGAAGTCGGCTACGGCAGCGGCCTCGTCTCACTCTACGAATCACAGATCATCGACATGAATGGCGATGGCATCCCCGACATCGTCGCCGCCGGCCCCAACGGCCTCTACATCTCCTACGGCAAAAGTGACGGAAGCTTCACCTCCGCCTTCGCTCCCGAGGTCGCCGAAGTCATCGGCTACCCCACAGTCGCCGACTTCAACGGAGACGGCATCCCCGACATCGCCGCCACCGGCGACACCTCCCTCAAGCTCAGCCTCGGCAAAGGTGACGGAACCTTCAGCGCGCCCACCCCTCTCTCCAACAACAATGGCGCCATCAACTTCAGCGCCCCACTCTCGCCCATCAATGCTCACATTCTCCATGGCGACTTCAACGGCGATGGCAAACTCGACATCCTGGCCATCGGCTCCTCCAGCATCTATCAGAACGACCCCTACATCCTCTTCGGTCACGGCGACGGAACCTTCGACGCTCCTCGAGTCGTACCCAACACTTCCACCATCGTCCCCATGTACCCCCAACTGGCAGACAACGCTGTCTTTGACATCAACCACGACGGCCGCAGCGACATCCTCACCAGCAACACCACTCTCGGCCTCAGCGCTCCAAGCGCCCAGATTTACTTCTCCTTATCCAACGGCGACGGTAGCTTTACAACCGTATCCACCACCGTCCCCTCTGATCTCGTCCAGGGCACCTTCGATTACATGACCTTCCCCGCACTCGCCGACTTCAACCACGACGGCAAGCTCGACGCCGTCTACGGCAGCATCACCAACGCCTACGTCCTCAACGGCCACGGCGACGGAACCTTCGACACCACCAGCACCGCTCTCCCCATCCCCTCCATCTCCGGCGTCGCCAGCGTCGAAACTCTCTCCGTCACCACCGCCGACTTCGACGGCGACGGCAACCAGGACTTCGCCGTCCTCGCCGACTACTACGGAAGCCCCACCGCGCCCGGCAACCACCCACTCTCTACCGCCGCCTGGGTCTTCTACGGCAATGGCAACGGAACCTTCTCTGCTCCCGTTCTCGCCGCCTCCTTCAACCACAACTTCACCAACATCGCCGCCGCCGACCTCAACAACGACGGCCTCGCCGACCTCATCGTCAAAACCAGCGGCTCCAACGGAGGTGGCTCCGCCGTAGGCGTCCTCGCCTCACAACCCGGTCGCACCTTCGGCCCCGAGGCCAACTTCACCGCCGGCACCGGCCTCTCCTCCCTCGCCATCACCGACCTCAACCGCGACGGCCGCCCCGACCTCGTCTTCGGCAACGGCGACTTCAACGTCATCGCCAGCTCCGTCACCGTGCTCTTGAACGAGACCGTCGCCGCCACCACCACCACTCTCACCTGTACTCCTGCGACCATCCCCGTCGGAGCCACCTCGCTCCTCTCCGCCGCCGTAGCCTCCACCGCAGCAACGCCCACCGGCTCCATCCACTTCACCGACAACACCGCCTCCCTCGGCCAGCCCACCCTCACCAACGGCGACACCTCGCTCACCTACACCGGACAAGTCGCCGGAACCCACACCATCCTCGCCACCTACGTCCCCACCGGCTACTTCGCCACCAGCTCCGCATCCTGCATTGTCACGGTCACCACCCCCGTCACTCCCCCTACCATCACCCTCACCTCCAGCCTCAACCCCGCCCCCTCCCTCACCGCCATCACCTTCACCGCTCAAGTCCCCGCAGGCTCTGGTGGCACTATCGTCTTCGCCCTCGACGGCCAGACCATCACCACCACTCCCAACTCCGCCGGAACCTCCACCACCACCATCAGCACCCTCACCCCCGGCTCCTATCCCGTCACCGCAACCTGGTTCGCCCCCAACAGCGCACTCAGCGTGCAGGCCTCTCTCACCCAGGTCATCACCGCCCCGGCAGCACCAGACTTCTCCCTCACCGGCTCCGACTTCACCTTCCACGTCACGCAGCCCGGCACCAGCACCCTCACTCTCACCTCGCTCAACGCCTTCACCGGCAGCGTCTCCGTCACCTGCGACACGCCCTATCCCCCCAACTACACCTGCACCCTCCAGCAGCCGACCGTAGCCCTTACCCCCGGCCTCTCCGCGCCCATCGCCTACACCCTCACCCCCACCTTCACCGCCAGCACCCGCCCCGGCCTCCACTCCACCCGAGTCATCCTCGCCTCACTCTTTCCGCTAACCCTCCTCTCGCTCCTCGGCCTATCGCGCAAACGCCGCGTCCCACTCCGCACCCTCCTCACCCTCGCCCTTCTCGCGATCCTCACGAGCTCCATCACCGCCTGCGGCCCCGGCCAGATCATCAACCCCTCCGCCGGAGCCTTCTCCCTCAACTTCACCGCAACCGGCACCAACCAGGGCAGCCCCAAACCCATCACCCACACCCTCATCATCAAAATCATCCTCACCCCCTAACCCACCTCCCGCACCCACGCAAAAAGGCAGAGCGCATCCCCCCGCGCCCGACGCCTTTCTAATCCCTATTCCCTAATCCCTATTCCCTGTTCCCTAATCCCTGCCCTACACCCACTCCATCCCAACGCCCATCCCCCGCTCCACGCGATTCACTCCCGGGAACGCGAGGCTCAGCGGAGCCGACAGCCCACGCACCCCACCCAGCCGCACCAGCTTCACAATGCCCTGCATCACCAGCGGAACCCGTCCCTCCGGCCACAGCTCGGCCAGCGGCCGCATCACGCCGTCTTTGTCCGGATGAAATGTCCTCTCATCCCACCGCTGCCAGCCCGGCATAAACTCCGGAAAGTCGGTCACCGCATTCAGAGTCGAGCGAAGAATCCTCTGCTCCCACCGTCCCTGGTACTGGTCCATGAAGTGAACATGGCTCACGCGATCCACGCGAACCTCCTCCACAAACTCCGTAAAGCTCACCGCCGACGTCAGATTGATATTCGCATTCGGCTCCAGCCCATGCCGGTCGCCGCCCGAGATCACCAGGTGCCCCGTCTCCTTCGCCAGCCGCGCCGTCTCCCGATTCTCCTTCACATGCCGCAGCCCATTCAGCTCCACCGCATGAATCGTTCGCCCCGCCTCCTTCAAAAACCTCCGCACCTCCGTCAAATGCGCCGCCCCCACCTTGTGCAGATCCCACAGCGGATGATTAAACACAATCAACACCTGCGGGCTCTCATGCAGCTCCCGCAGCATCGCCAGCAGCTTCCGGTCGCTCTCCACCGACGTCTTCGCCGACTCCGCCGTAAACGCCGCCATCCTCCTCATCCACTCCGCCCCCACGCTGCTCGGAATGTTATGGATCCCCAGGTGAAAGATCGTCTCCCCATAAGGAGCCGACCACTCCACACTCACCGGAATATGCCGCGACGACGGAACCGTCCGCAACAGCATCGCCGCCTCAATCGTGTCATGGTCCGTAATCGACACCAGCGAGTTCAGTCCCAGCCTCTGAATCTGCCTCGCCTCCAGGTCATACGCCATCTTCGGCTGCAGCGGAGGCCGCCAGTTCGCCCGTTCAAAGTCCAGCACCACGCCATGCCTCTCACTGCACGTCGCATAGTAGTCGAACACCCGCTTCAATCCCGGCATCACCACAAACATCGCGTGGATAAACCCCAGCGTCTCCTCCGACACGCTCGTATGGCTGTGCAGCGACACGCCCGTCGTAAACTCCTGCGTCGCCATCGGCTGCTTCCAGTTGCTCGTGATCTTGCTGTTCAAACTCCGCGACTGCATCTGCATAGCTTCCTCCGCAGTTCTCCAAACCTGCCTAAAGCATGCCCATCGCAAGCAAATGCACAATAACCGCTGCAACAATAAAAGACTAAATTCGCACCCGGGGGTTCCCTCCCAGATACCTCAAGTACCTCAGATACGCCGATCATCTCAACCGCGTCCCCGCAGCGCCGGCACGCGAAGCCCCTCGCCGTGCGCGTAGCACCAGCATCACGCGAAGCCTCCCGCCGTCCGCGCAGCACCAGCACCACGCGAAGCCCCTCGCCCTCCGCGCAGGACCGCAGGACCTGTAGGACCTAGATTGCGTAGTGGCGCGCGTGCAGCTCGAACGCATACTCCGCGCGATTCCTTCCCCCGCGCTTCGCCCGGTACAGCGCCTCATCCGACAGCCGCCGCAGCGTCTCCGCATCCTTCGCATCATCCGGATACACCGCCACCCCGATACTCACCGTCACGCCAATCTGCCCAATCGTCAACTCCAGCGGTGCCTCGAACACCCGCAGCAGGCTGGCCGCCACCTTCTCCGAATCCAGCACGTTGTTCAGCCCGCTCACCACCGCCATAAACTCTTCGCCGCCCGTCCTCGCAATCGTGTCCACCTTGCGAATCTTGCTCTTCAGCCGCTCCGCCACTTGCTGCAGACACTCATCCCCCACCAGGTGTCCATACGTGTCATTGATCATCTTGAAGTGGTCGATATCGATCGTCAGGATCGCTGCCCTTCGCTGGTCCCTCTCGCTCGCAATCAGGCACTGGTCCAGCCGGTCCGACAGCAGCTGCCGGTTCGGCAACCCGGTCAGCACATCATGGTGCGCCCGGTGCTCCAGCTTCAGGTCCTGCCTCATCTGCTCCGTAATATCGTACGAGATCACGAACCTCGCCTCTCTCCCCAGGTACATAATCTGGCGCTCCACCACGTTCACCCACACCACCCGGCCATCCTTGTGGCGGTGCTGGATCCGCGTTCCCTGCGCCGGAGCCTCCAGCGTCGACCGCACATCCTCCGCCTCCGCATCCCCCGGAGCCTCCAGCTCCGCCAGCCGCATCTCCTTCAGCTCCTCCATCGAGTAGCCATACACCTTGTGCGTCGCTTCATTCGCCGTCAGAAACCTGTGGGACTCCTCATCGCAGATCCACATCGGATGAGGATGCGTGTCGTAGATCAGCCGAAAATCGTCATAGAGCTCGCGAAACTTATCCGCCATCCGCGTCTGCTCCGCCGTCGCATCCTCAAAGATCTTCAGGATCATCGTCGCCGCGACCGCATACTTCGGGAAGCTCCAAAACTCATCCAGCAGCCTCCGAGCCGGAGTCGGATGCAGCAGCGCAATGTCCGCGAAGTAGAATGCCGCCCACGTCACCAGGCCAGCCGTACCTACCCATCGCGCAACGCTTCGCCTCTCTCCCCACTCCCAATTCAGCGCCGCGGTACACAGCAGCACCTCCGCTGCAGCCCAGCTGTTCAGATTCTTCGCCGAGCTCATCGTCACATACAGCACCATCCCAAAGCCGTACAAAATGCAGATCGCCAGGATGATCTTCCATGTCCTCTCCAGCTTGCCCTTCAGCAATCTGGTCGCCATATACATCCCATCGCCCTGCCACGCCAGAATCATCACCACCAGCAGCCACTTCGGCACCGCTCCAAAGGCCAGAGCGTCGATGGTCAACACGCCCATCACTCCGATCACGGCCCCAACAAGCATCATCTTCCGCGCTCGTCGCCACGACGGCAGCATCGCGAGCAGGAACGCCAGAACTCCCCCCAGCATGAAGTTGAATCCCAGGGCATCCTGCACCTCCAGCCCCAGCGGTGTCAGCCCTCCCCACCCCCACACCACATAACTGCAGAAAACAGAGATCCAGCCAGCCAGCCAATACCGTAGATAGCGCCGCGGACGGATACGCTGCTGCGCCCACAAAAACAGGACCAGCAACCCAAACCGCACAACATCCGCTATCGGCCCGTCCATTTTCCTACCTCAGCCACACAACTTGCCCTTGAGCAGCACCCACTTCATCGTGAGTAGCTTTGAGTATTCTTCGGCAAATTTCGGGATAAACGCACACACTGTCTCATATCCGTCCACCTGGGCCACTAGCAGCTCCCAAACTAGCGAGCTCCGCCATCAGCACACACACCTGTCCACCGTCTGCTCACTGTTCCTGTGCTTTCATTCTCCTACAGAGTTCGATCCCTCGTGTTACCGTCGCCCCTGCACCCCTCAGCCCACCGGAGTCCCACCCCCCGCTCTACCGTCCCCGCACGCAACAAAGGCGCAGCTCGCGCCGCGCCTTCTCTTCCGTCCTGTTCGTCGTTAGCAACTCACCTTGAAGAATTAATACGTCGGCTTAAAGAACGCCAGCGCCGAGATGAAGATCAACCCAAACCCAATCAACAGCACCGGCCACCAACGATCCAGCCACATCTCACGCTTCTTGGAACTCATCGCACCTTCCTCCTTCACCTCGTCCATCACCTTCCGATCCTACCCGAGAACCCTCCCCGCACTCAATCCGTCCCTACCCGGCGCCGCCCTCAAGCGCCGGATAATCCGTATACCCCTTCTCCGTCCCGCCATAAAACGTGCTCCTGTCATACGCATTCAGCGGGCTCTTCTTCTCCAGCCGCTTCGGAAGATCCGGGTTCGAGATAAACAGCCGCCCAAACGCAATCGCATCCGCCCGACCCGCCTCGATCGCCTCGTTTGCCGTCTCAGCGTCATATCCACCCGCCGAAATAAACACTCCCTTGAACGCCGCACGAAACGTCTTCGCCGTATCCACCGCATTCGCATCGATGGCCGCATCCGCTCCGGCATTGCCCACCCGCGGCTCCACCACGTGCACATACGCGATCCCACGCTCCGACAGCTTCTCCAGCACATACGTAAACAGCGCCACCGGGTTCGAATCCCCCATATCCAGGAACGTCCCAAACGGCGACAGCCTCACTCCCACGCGATCCTTCCCCCACACTTCCACCACCGCATCCACCACCTCCAGCATCAGCCGCGCGCGGTTCTCAATCGACCCGCCATACGCATCCGTCCGCTGGTTCGACCGGTCCTCCAGAAACTGGTCCAGCAAATATCCATTGGCCGAGTGAACCTCCACCCCATCGAACCCCGCCGCCTTCGCATTCTCCGCCGCCCGCCGATAGTCCGCCACAATCCCCGGAAGCTCCTCGATACCCAGCGCACGAGGAGTCTCATACTCCACCTCCTGAAAGCTCGCCGTCAACGCCTTCGACCCATCCGCCGGAGCGATCGCCGAAGGAGCCACCGGCAATCCCGCCTCCGGATGCAGCGAGCTATGCGACATCCTGCCCACATGCCAAAGCTGCAGGAACACAAACCCGCCCTTCGCATGCACCGCCGCCGTCGTCAGCTTCCAACCCTCCACCTGCTCCTGCGAGTGAATCCCGGGAGCCGCCGGATACCCCTTCCCCTGCAGCGAAATCTGCGTCGCCTCGGTAATCAGCAGCCCGCCCTTCGACGCCCTCTGCCCGTAATACCGCGCATTCATCGCATTCGGAACATCGCCCGGCTGGGTCGACCGCAGCCGCGTCAGCGGAGCCATCACCACGCGGTGAGACAGTTCAAGGCTTCCAACACGCAAGGGAGAAAACAAATTCGTAACTTCAGTCATGCAAGTCAGATGCGCCAGCCCCCGCGACGATGCACCCCCACCCCAAACCAGCTTCCACCCCATCACAATCCCCCAACCCAACCCCACCTGAAAGCCAGCACCTGAAAGCGAGCACCTGAAAGCTAGAAGCTAGGAGCTAGAAGCTAGCACCTCGAAGCTAGAACCCCACCCCCACCAAATCCACGAAATCTCCAGCATTAACGCACCTCCGAAAGCCCTCCCCCGGCCCTACTTTTCGCGCCGGGGAGCCGCTATAATGGAGGGTAGACATGGCTGACGAAACCCTCTTCCCCGACGACAAAAATCTTCCCTCCCCGCAAGACGCCGCGTCCAACAATCCCCCGCCCGACGGCGGAGGAGGCAACGGCCCCACCGCCCCCACCGGCCCCGGCGCCCTCTCCATGCTCTCCATCAACATTGAAGAGGAGATGCGCCGCTCCTATCTCGACTACTCCATGTCGGTCATCATCGGCCGAGCCCTCCCTGACGTCCGCGACGGCCTCAAGCCCGTCCACCGCCGCATCCTCTATGGCATGCAGGAGATGGGCCTCCAGTTCAACAAAAAGTACACCAAGTCCGCCAAAGTCGTCGGCCACGTCATGGGCAACTACCACCCCCACGGCGACTCCGCCATCTACGACACCATGGTCCGCCTCGCCCAGCCCTTCTCCCTCCGTTACCCCCTCATCGACGGCCAGGGTAACTTCGGCTCCGTCGACGGCGACCCACCCGCCGCCATGCGTTACACCGAGTCGCGCCTCACCCGCATCGCCTCCGAGATGCTAGCCGACATCGACAACGACACCGTCGACTTCGTCCCCAACTACGACGAGTCCACCTCCGAGCCCTCGGTCCTCCCCGCCCGCATCCCCAATCTCATCGTCAACGGTGGAACCGGCATCGCCGTCGGCATGGCCACCAACATCCCTCCGCACAATCTCACCGAAACCCTCAACGCCACCATCGCGCTGCTGTCGAAGTCTCCGCAGGAGACGAAGACCGATTTAGATCTCTGCCTCGAGCACGTCCTAGGCCCCGACTTCCCCACGGGAGGCTTCATCTACGGCCGAGCCAACATCGCTCAGTCCTACAAGACCGGCCGCGGCCGCTTCATGATGCGCGCCAAGTGCGGCCTCGAACAGATCACCGGAGGCCGCCAGGCCATCATCGTCACCGAGATCCCCTACCAGGTCAACAAGTCCAACCTCATCAAGCGAATCGCCGAGCTCGTCAACGAGAAGATCGTCGACGACATCTCCGACGTCCGCGATGAGTCCGACCGCGACGGCATGCGCATCGTCATCGAACTCAAACGAGGAGCGCAGCACGAGATCGTCCTCAATCAGCTCTACAAAAACACCTCCATGCAGGAGAGCTTCTCCATGATCTTCCTGGCCGTCCACAACGGCCAGCCCAAGGAGCTCCCCCTCGACAAGGCCATCCACGCCTTCATCGACCACCGCATCGACGTCGTCCGCCGCCGCACCAGCTTCCTCCTCAACAAGGCCCGCGAGCGCGAGCACGTCCTGCTCGGCTACCAGATCGCCCTCGACCACCTCGACACGGTCATCAAGATCATCCGCCAGTCGTCCAGCCGCGCCGACGCCCGCGAAAACCTCTTCAACTACTTCAGCAACCGCCGCATCACCCTCAACGGTGCCGAGCTCGCCGGAGTCACCCTCGACCCCACCAAGTACTCCATCGACCTCGCCGGAGGCAGCGTCAGCGCGCAGCTAGCCAACAACTCCGCTGGCACACTCATCCTCAGCTACCGCCAGATCGACGCCATCCTCGAACTCCAGCTCTACCGCCTCACTCAGCTCTCCATCGACGAGCTCCTCAACGAACTCCGCACCATCCGCGACAACATCGCCGAGTACGAGTCCATCCTCGCGTCCGAGAAGAAACTCCGCAAGGTCATCATCAAGGAGCTCGAAGACATCCGCGACAAGTACGGCGACGTCCGCCGCACCACCATCCTCGACGAGTCCACCGAGCTCACCCTCGAAGACCTCATCGCCGACGAGCAAGTCGCCGTCACCGTCTCCAACACCGGCTACCTCAAGCGCACGCCCATCAGCATCTACCGCCAGCAAAAGCGCGGCGGCACGGGCCGTCTCGGCATGAAGACGCGCGAAGAAGACTTCGTCGCCCAACTCATCATTGATTCAACCCACGCCTATCTCCTCTGCTTCACCAACACCGGCCGCATCTACTGGCTCAAGGTCTACGAGATCCCCGACGTCGGAGCCGCCGGCAAGGGCAAGGCCATGGCCTCCCTCGTCGACCTCCAGCCCGGAGAAAAAGTCGTCACCATCCTCCCCGTCCGCGACCTCAACGAAGAGTCTCGCTACGTCCTCTTCGCCACCCGCAACGGCACCGTCAAGAAGACCGCCCTCAAGGACTTCTCCAACGTCATGGCCCGCGGCATCATCGCCATCGGCATCGACAAGGACGACGAGCTCATCACCGCCCGCATCACCGACGGCGAGCAGGTCATCTTCCTCGCCACCCACGACGGCATGGCCATCCGCTTCAACGAGCAGGATCTCCGCCCCATGGGCCGCCCCGCCTTCGGCAACCGAGGCATCTCCCTCCACAAGGGCGACTACGTCATCGGAGCCGCCGTCACTCCCTCCAACGAGGCCCGCAACAAGCAGCGCCTCGCCCTCGCCGCCGCCAAGGGCCTCAAGGACCAGGTCGAAGCCGTCCTCGACGAAGCCGGTGAGTCCGTCGCCGCCGCTCCCCTCGCCCTCGCCGAGTCCGACGACACCCCCGCCGCTCCCGAGCTCTCCCCCGCCGCCGCCGCCAAGCTCCAAAAGCTCGACGAGCAGCTCGGCCTCACCCCCTGCCTCATCCTCTCCGTCTCCGAAAACGGCTACGGCAAGCGCACCGACGTCGACGCCTACCGCCTCCAGTCCCGCGGTGGCAAGGGCGTCATCAACATGCGTGCCACCCCCAAAATCGGCAAAGTCACCAGCATCCAGCTCGTCGACGACACCACCGAGATGATGGTCATCAGCCAATTCGGCAAGATCATCCGCATCGACACCAAGACCGTCCGCGCCGCCGGCCGAGCCACCATGGGCGTCAAGCTCCTCGACCTAGAAGCCGACGACAAAGTAGCCAGCGCCACCATCATCCCCCCAGAAGACCCCAAGCTCCCCACCGAAAACGGCGCCCTCCTCCAATAGCGCACCAACGTCGAAGGGGCACGGCTTCAGCCGTGCCATAAGAGCAACCATCAAAATAAAGCAGGGCGCGAGCGTAAGCTCGCGCCCGCTTGTCGTCGTTTCTTCTGGGCTAGATCCAAGCACTGACACTGGCGCCCCAGCAGATCCGAATACCTATGGAACTAACGCACTAGCCACCTCTCTCAAACGACGCCCTATGACATGCACTCGGCGCTCTGCGCCGACGGATCCTTTTAGGTAGGCAGCCAGATCCCGCACATCACCAGCTAAAGCTGCATTCTTGCCGGTTGGGGATATGGACGATTGAGCTTCTCTAAATCTCGACTTGGAACTTGTGCTCCTATGAGCGAGATAATTACGTATCGCGACAAGCAAGTCGACAAATTGCGCGTCTTCTTGGCTCAATGAAAAATTGCGCGCATCCACGCTGTGGAGGAACTGATTGGCCTTATTACGAAGCTCTTGAGCTGACGTCGCATTGACGTTCCACCCCTTCGGATCGAGCATCCGTTCCACGTGCTTAGAATTGAGCGTCGCAGGGATGCTCAGCCTTACCCACGTAGCAGGAAGATTGAACTTCTCATTCAGATTCTTATCCAGCCTTTTCCTGAAGTCGGTGATGCAATTGACTGGATTCCTCGTTACGTACGCCACAAATAGATCGTGAACAAACGCCTCCCAATAAACACCAAGCGACATGGCTGCTTGTTCCGAAAGCATTGACTCGAGCGAGGCTTGTCGCGTTTTCTGATGCACTGCTAAGAGCATCTCTTCGTAGTCACGAAGGAGTCGCCGCACTCTCAGATGGAACGCATCTCTCGTAGGGATAGGCATCTAAGTCACAAAAGCTGCGCCAACAGTAGTTCTGTCCGCTGCTTTCGCTTCGCGAACTTGTTTTGCCCTTCTATTACTGTCGAGTAGTAGGTCCGATGCCAGCCGCTTATAGAACCCGCCTCTTCATCCAAGGCCTTTGAAAGGGAGCGAAGCCTACTTGCTGAGCTGCTTAGATCGTACGGCTCGGAAGAACCCTCGTTCTTTTCCATCGCTGCGGCAAAGAGTGCGTAAAAGTCACCTTTCTTGGAGAAACGCGTCTCCTGGATCACGGGAGCAATCGTCTTGAGCGACTGCATAATCTGATTGAACTTGGCAAGATGTCTGTTCTTTTTGGGGAAGACAACGTCATAATCCGAATAGAACTTGTCGAGCGTCCGCTGTTGATCTTGAATGCCATCCAAGACAATAACGAATAGCTCGCTAATAAATTCCACGTCCTTCATCCTCTGAGAATCTCTCCGTGTAAAAAGACCTATCTCATCCCAGAATTCATCCTTCGCAAGATGTTCTACCGCTTCGTTAAACTCTCCAAAATACTGAGAATGCCGCAGCTCTTGGGCGTTCAATCGCTCATTTACGTAGTTAAGTCTCCTGAACATTGCACGTATGTCGAAGTCATCCCATCCGCGAATCTCTTGAACCGCGATGGGATAATCCCAAATTGCATTCTGCAACTTGTCTGGAAGATCCGAATACCGTTTCCCAATATGTGGTTTGTACTCATCCGAAACCGGATAAGCTTTCGCCGCAGTGGCTACAAGCGGATATTCTTCGTTCAGAAACTCCAAGATGGTTCGTAAGCGTTGCTGACCGTCCACCACCTCATAGACGGTATTCTTCTCGCTGCCTTTACCTTGAGTGTTTATGTTCAAAAAGACCTGTGGTATCGGACACCCTGTCATCAAGCTATCGATCAAAAAGCATTTTTGACCAAGCGACCAAATAGGATTTCTTTGGTACTTCGGCTGAGGGATCAGCGTGCCCTTTTTGTGTTCGCCAAAAAACCAACTGACAGCGAGAGTATTCGGCTTTGGCGGATCATGCTTCATTCGAACATGATAGCTGACAAAGCAGAGATTTTACCCATTCAACACTACTATGGGCGGCCCACTCAAAAAACTCAGAGACCGGGAATGCCATGCAGCGCGTCTGAGGGCATGGGTTAAGATACAACTCCGCAGAAGGCCCAGGTGCCGCCCTCGAGCGCAGCGACCCTTCCACCCCCTCTGCTATCATCGCCGCTCAGCATCTAATCCACCAGAGCGCGATCCCATGACCCTCCGCATGCCCCATCTCCTCACCCTCGCAGCCCTCGCCCTCGCCGCCCCCCGCCCCGCGCACGCCGAGCCCCCCACACCCTGCGCCCTCCTCTCTCCCCTCCAGATCAAGGCCGTCCTCCTCACCCCCGTCCTCGACGGCAAACCCGGCTCCCCCTCCGACGGCACCACCGACTGCACCTGGCCCGACGCCAAAGGCGAAACCCGCATCTACCTCTCCCTCAAAGACCCCGGCATCGAATACAAATCTTTCCGCGACGCCATGCTCCGCACCGGCCGCCTCGTCCCCGTCTCCGGCCTCGCCGCCGACGCCTTCTATATCTCCAGCGCCGGCAACTCCGCCGCCCTCTACGTCCTCAAAGGCAAGCACCTCCTCCTCATCACCGTCGACGGCATCAACTTCACCAAATCCAACAACGAAGCCGCCGAGCACACCCTCGCCACCGAAATCCTCCCCAAACTCTAGCCCCCCCCCGGCACCCAGCGATCTACGGCTTAGCTTCCAAATCGGCATTCAAGTGCACCGCGCTGCCCGACACGCTCATCGTCCGGCTCCAGTCCGCATACCCCTTCTTCGTCACCGTAATCGTATGCTTTCCCGCCGCCACAGACACCGTCGACGGCGTACTCCCCACAAAGTTTCCATCCACCGCGATATCCGCGCCCGGCACACTCGAATCGACCGACAAACTAGCTGTCGTCGCCTCAACCACTCCCGTCCCCGGCATCGACCCCGGCGCCACCATCTTCGCCATATCCAGCTTCATATCCCCCGCCACAAACGCCGTAACCTCGGTCCCCTTCGGAATCGTTATGTCCTTGCCATGCACAAACAGCAGCAGCGGCGCCGCAGGAAAGAACACAATCGCCGTCCCCACCATGCCCGCCGTCATCGCTCCCGTATGTCCGCCGCCCTTGGCATTCTGCGTCGCACTCAGCGCAGCCTTCTCCCCGTCAATCAGGCGCACCGAGTCGACGTTGACGTCCAGCTTCCCACCCCGCCCCATGCTCCTCCTCGGCTCAGCCGTCGTCACCGTCGCCAGCGCCGGAGCACCCTTCGCTATCACCGGCACGCCCATCACATCCACCTCTTCCAGCACCTCAAACGAAACCTGCTGCCCCGTCTTCGCCGTCGCCGAAGTCAGATTCTCCGCCAGCCGCAGCTTCACCGGAGTTCCATCCATCAGCGTATTCGGCAGCGGAGGTCCCGTCGGCGCCGTCACCGCTTGCCCTGCCACCGCCGCCCCACTCTTCACCGGAGCAGCCGCTTTGTCGGTTGTCGTCTTCTGGGCAAACACGGGAACAGCCATCACGAGCGCAGACAGCAGAAAGTACTTCGAAGTTTTCACGGTTTCCTCAAGGAGTGAATTAAAGTCACCGCCAGCCTAAGGCCCGATCACTCCAGACACAACATAATTCGCAATCCGCACCGAATATCGGCCCTCCACACGGTACATCCCCGCCCACCCCATCCTCATCCATCTCTACAGCACACGAGGAACCACCATGTCCGAGCACCACGACGCACCCAAGGCCCACGAAGCCCACGCCCCCCACGAAGACCCCACCACCGGCCCCCACGACCCCAAAGAGATCAACCCCAAAATCTCCTCCGACATCGCCCACTGGTCCAAAGAGTTCGGAGTCACCAGCCAGGTCCTCCACGAGGCCATCCGCGTGCACGGCACCCACGTCGACAAGGTCCGCGCCGCCCTCCACTCCCACTAAGCCCCCGCACACCTACTCCCCCTCGGCCCCCACGCGAAGCCCCTCGCCGTCCGCGCAGGACCCAAACAATCCCGGAGCGGCCTCCCGCAGAGCCTCTCCGGCCACTCCCCCCTGGCACTTGGGACACCGCCGCGCATGGATGTCGCACCCATTCGCCCCATACTCCGCCCGGCAATGCCCGCAAACCATCTTGTAAATAATCTGCCCGGCAAACGACGCCGACGGAAACCCGGTCCTCGCCACCGTCCTCTGCCGGTTCGGATTCTCAAACCCCGGCACCGTCGTCCGCGCATCCGCCTTCGCCCCACCGCCCCCACCCCGCTTCGCCTTACCGCTGTACGCTCTCAGTTCCATCCTTCCAACCTAGCCGACACCCCTGTGCATCCACACCCCCACCGTAACCACCCGGCTCCCCCCACCCACTCCATCCCCAACGCGAAGCCGCCCCTGGCACGAATACCATAGCCCACGCCGCCCCGGGACCACCACGCGAAGCCCCCCGGCCGTCCGCGCAGGACCCCGCCGTCCGCGCAGGACGCTATTTTGCGTGCCAGACGGCCGGCACCGAGGTCTGCAGCAGTAGTTGACCCTCGTCTTCATCCACCACATCCACAAAATCCAGTGACGGATTCCGGCTCGTCGTCTCCCGCATCCGCACATAGTAGGTCTTGCCTGCCTGCGCCTCCAACCGATGCAGCGTAATCCCATCCTCCAGCGTCTGGATTGTGAACCCCTGCGCGCTCACGCACAGGTGATGCACCCCCGGATCAACCACCAGACCCAGATAGGTATGGCTCCGCGTAGCCCCAACCCACTTGCCATCCATCCCTACCCGTAGGGTCGGAGCATTCAGCGGTATCGGCACGATATCTTCCACCAGGTAGATCATCGCCTTCCCCTCCGGCACCTCCCCAGCCGACCGGCGAGCCGCTCCCGAATGGACTTTGAAGCTCTGCGACATCACCCCGCACGCCGCCACCGTCGCCGGAGCCGTCTTCGCCGACACCTGCGCCCCCGCCATCCCAAACCCCATTCCCACCACACCCAAAACCGCTACCCAAAACTTCATCCCATCCTTCCTCCCTCGACCCGAAATACCCTCTTTTCGACACGGATGTCTGGAGCGGTAGACGACATAACTCGCTAATCCGGTTCATTTTGCAGCCTGCGCAACCCGTACCCTCCCTCAGTCACGCGGTTTGCAGCCCGAAACATGGCTCAGCAGGTACTGAAACACACACCTCCCGCCCCAGCCGCACCGCAACATCGCGCGCAAAAGCCCGTCTATAAGTACAGAGGTTTCGATATGCCGAGGCACA
The DNA here is from genome assembly GCA_027452215.1 of Granulicella sp. GTDB lineage: Bacteria > Acidobacteriota > Terriglobia > Terriglobales > Acidobacteriaceae > Granulicella. The sequence goes on from DAIDGQ010000045.1 coordinate 102,256, forward strand.
TTGCTCTACTGCTCGCCCTGGCCACTTTGTCCGCGACTGCCGCTGTTTCCCCCGCGCAGACCGCGTCCCCAGCGGGTCCAGCCAGTTCCACCGTCAACTCCCAGACCACGCAGTCTCAACCCGCGCCGATCGTACGCACTCCCCTAACTACCGCCAGTGAAGAGACTTACACCAAGCCCCTGACCACCGGCCAGGTCATCTCCCCCGGCAACGACACGGCCAGCGCGCAGGCCTCAACCGGAGTCTTCCTCCGCGTCGGCAAGAACAGCACCGTCAACGCCATCAGCATCGCTCCTCAAAACACCGAGCTCCGCGTCGCTCACGGCCTCGCCAACGTCAGCGTCCACCTTCCCGTCACCCACGCTCAGATCCTGGTCGACCTCCCCGGCGGCCAAACCGCCCTCGTCAAGGACGGCTTCTACACCTTCAACGCCGAAACCAATACCGTTCGGGTGCTCAAGGGTGAGGCCTTCGCCTACCCGGGAAACAGCGATAAGCCAATCAAACTAAAGGAAGACCACGCTCTGGTCTTCGGTGGCACCAAGCCGAAGCCGTTTGAGTTTGACCCGTTCGAAGCACGCGCAGATCTAGTGCCCTATGCCCTGCCTCCGGGCGGTATCGCAAGCGGCTCCGGCTATGCAGAGGACGGTGGCGGCTACGGCGATGCCATTGGTGGGGGCGAGGGCTTTGCAGGCTATGGCGGGTTCGGACCCTACCTGGGATATCCCTATCCCTATGGCTTCGGGTTTGGTCTCGGTTTTGACGACTTTTATGGCTATCCCTATGGGTTTTATCCCTTTGGCCTAGGGTTTTACGGGCTCGGGTTTTATGGCGGTGGCTTCTACGGCGGCGGATACGGCTATGGTCGCGGATACTGGGGCCACGGCGGATACGGTCGCGGGGGGCGTGGTCCGCGCGCCGGTGGCGGCGGTGGTGGCACCTTCCATGGCGGCGGTGGATTCCGCGGCGGTGGTGGAGGATCATTCCGCGGCGGCGGCGGTGGCTTCGGTGGAGGAGGCGGGTTCCACGGAGGTGGTGGAGGCGGCGGCGGTGGTGGCCATCGCTAACCGTCGCATGAGGAACTACAGCAGCAAAGGGCGTCCGGATACAGTCGGGCGCCCTTCTTGTTTGGGTTGCGATCGAGGCAGATGGAACCTCACCGCAACATTTCATTCGGTTTGGGATTAATACAAAGCGAGGTATTGATTATGTCCAGGCGCAACGTTCTCCTTCTAGCCCTGGCCACTCTGTCCGCGGCTGCTGCAACCTCTCTTGCGCAGACCGCTCACCCAGCGGTCACAGGAAATACCACTTACACCCAAGACCACGCAGCACCGATCGTACGCGTAGCTCCTCCGGCGGTCTCCACAGATCAGAACACCGGTTCCGGCGCTGGCCAATCCGCAGATGTCGGCCAGGATGCCAGCAGCGCTGAGCAGGCCAACGCGGACGCAGCGCAATCCGCCTATACAAGCGCTCAAGCAGACTACCCCGACAATCAGCCCGCCTATGCCGACAGCGCTGACCCCAACTACGCTCTCGTCTCAGACGACGATGACGAAGGTGATGACGACGATGGAGGAGTCGTGACCTATGCCTATCCAAGCTACGGATATGGCTACCCCTACGGCTACGGCTATGCCTACCCCAACTATGGGTATGGCTATCCCTACGGATTCGGCATTGGCTTCGGAGGCTTTGGCTACGGTGGCTTCGGCTTTCGTGGTGATGACGATGGCCGCGGCTGGGGCTGGGGTGGTGATGGGTTCCGTGGAGGCTACGGCGGCGAACATGGAGGCTATGGTGAAGGATTCCGCGGTGGCTACGGAGGAGAGCACGGCGGCTACGGAGGAGGCGGATTCCGCGGCGGTGACCACGGTGGATTCCACGGTGGAGGCAATGGTGGATTCCACGGCGGCGGCAATGGTGGATTCCACGGCGGCGGAGGTGGATTCCACGGCGGCGGCGGGCATCGCTAGTCGAGCCTTTGAGCGGGCTTCCTGACGTCCAGGTAGCCCGCTCCCTGTTCTTAGAGGCACTCTGCTCCCAAACGCATGGCTCGGACAGTTCACGGCGCGATCACTTCATCTTCATCGGTGCGGGATCAGTTCGCGGCCGCCAGCGTTGACGCTACAATCAGCCATCATGCGAATAGGGTTCTTCGGCGGCAGTTTCGACCCTCCACACCTCGGGCACTTAGCGGCTGCGCGAGCGGCTGCAAAGGCCGTGTCCCTTGATCGGGTGTTGTTTGTCCCAACCGCGCAACAGCCGCTCAAACCTGACGGCGCCGCTGCCCCTTATCGGGATCGGCTGGCCATGGTCTCGCTCCTCTGCGACCTCCAGCCTGCGAACGCTGCACCTCGCTTTGAGGCCTCCTCGCTCGATGCGCCACTCCCCGGCGCGATGCCAAACTATACCGTCGACACGCTCGCGCGGCTGCGCGATACGTTGGATCCCGCTGACACACTCTTTGCCATCATTGGCGCCGATGCTTTCCTCGGGATGCCCCGCTGGCGGTCGCCCGAGGCACTGTTTAGTCTGGCAGAGTGGGTCGTCGTCAGCCGTCCCAACGTGTCATTTGAAGCTATTGACGAGCTCCACCTTACGCCTGTCCAGCAGCAGCGTATTCATTGGGTGAGCGATGTACACGAGCCCGCCAATGCCACTGACATCCGAGCGCTGCTTCACGAAGGGTCGGACTGTGCAGGTCTGCTGCCTGGGGCCCTCCTTCAGTACATACAGAGCCATCATCTGTATGGGTGCTGAGCCAGGGTCCCTGAACCCTTACCGGCAACTTGAGTCAAACAACACCACGCCCCCGCCCGTGCCTGCGCTACCATTGAGGTTGCACAAGGAGTCTTATGGCAAGCAATAAGAAGCAACAGGTTCAGCAACTCCTCGCCGCTGCGGCAGCGGCGTGCGAAGACAAGAAGGCTGAAGACATTCGTATTCTGGCTCTTGATCCCTCCGAGAGCGGTCTCACCGATTACTTCCTCATCTGCACCGGCATGAGCGATCGTCAGAACGTCGCCATCACAGATGAGATCGAGATTCGACTCAAGCGCGACTTCGGAACGTATCCCAACTCCGTCGAGGGACGTCGTCAGGGCGAGTGGGTTCTTATGGATTACGTCGACTTTATTGTCCATGTATTCTCTGCCGAGAAGCGCGCCTTCTATGGCCTCGAGCGGCTGCGTAAATCAGCCACCGTCCTCAGCATCGCGGAGCTCAACGCCGAGATCAAGGCCGCAATCGCCGCCACGCGCAAGAAGCCTGCGTCAAGCACCAAGCCAGGGACGAAGGTAAAGGCCGCCGCGACGAAGAAAACAGTCGCACTGAAGAAAGTCTCTGCGACAAAGCCGACGCCCGTCGCAGCGAAGAAGATCGCCTCCAGCAAGGCCGCGGCGACGCCAGCCTCTAGCAAGAAGATCGTGACAGTCAAGAAGTCGTCGGCAAAGACAGCTGCCCGCACTGCGAAGGCCGCCGTGAAGAAGTCTCCATCCAAAGCAACGGGCACCAAGAAGACAGCAGCAAAGAAAGCGGCAAAGAAGTAGACACTATCCTCTGCAGTGGCGAGCTTCCTCTGGTCGGAAGATCCTTATGAAGCTGTTTCCAACAGCAAAGAGCCCTCGGTTCCCCGAGGGCTCTTTTGCTGCCTGACTTTATTCCGGTCGTCGCAGCTCGCCCCAAAAGAAAAAGCAGGGAGACGGATGAATCCGCTCCCTGCTCAAGTTGCGCAGTCATTTGCAATCGGTCAACATCGGGACCGATCCAGGGTTAGAAGGTGAACGTTGCTTGCAGACGAATGCCGCGGGGATGCTGGTAGTAAAGCGGCTTGCCATACTGGCTGTTGATCGTCTCGGGGCCACCCTGGCTGTTGGTAGGTTCACCGTTCACCGGAATACCATTCAACGCTGTCTGCATGTCGTACGGCTTGGTTGCTGCGCTGTAGAATGCCAGTCCGCCTGGGTTATTCGTTGTGCCATCTCCACCGAGACTCTGTCCATTCGGAGTAATGTACTGATTTCCTTCGTAGGCGGAATCGATCTGTGAGTAAACTGCCGTGACGGCGTGCTGGTTGAGCGCGTTCGTCGCTGTTGCAGAGAACTTCGCAGACATGCTGTCGGTGATCCGGTACTCCTGGTCTATTTGAAGATCAGACTCGATGTACCAAGGGTTCCGGTAGGTATAGGGTTTGCTCACGGTAACAGCACCATTGTTCAAGTTCTGGGTGATGTCTGCCCACCTGCCCCAGTTGAACGACTTGACTGGGAATGCATTGAAGCTGAGGCCTACATCTGTATAGCTGGTGTTGGGCGAGCCTTGGTAAAAGTACTGGAAGATGCCGAAGTTCGTAGTGAAGTTACGCAGCCACTTCAGCTGGTAGTAGGCATTGCCCTTGAAGGTGTTGGGACGATCGGTCGGCAAAAGCCCGCTCGATGACTGACCAAACGAGTTGTATTGGAAGTACGGCTCGTCAAACGCGCGACTGTTGTTTGGCGAATTGCGTCCACCGTTACCACCATCCGAAAGATCCGAACTGGTGAGACCGGTGTAGTTGCCGCGAAGCCTGCTGTACGTGTACGAGAACAGGCCTGCCCAATGATTGCTCACAGCCTTCTGCAGGCGGAATTCGACTCCGTCATAGCTGCGGGCGGCAGCCGGGTTCGTGGAAGGGAGACTCGTTCCAACTGGAGGTACGCAACCGGCATTACCCGCGCCATAAAGGAAGTTGCAATAGCTCGAAATGGACGCGTTTGCACCCTGCCCTGGATTCACGATGACGAAGGTCTCTCCCACCTGGTTGTTATAAACAGCCGCGTCTTCGATCACGTGGTCAAGCCGACGCCTGTCGTAGCGAGCTTCGAGAGCCAGCGTGCGGCTGAGTTGGTAATCGACTCCGGCAAGAGCCTCGTGCTGCTCGTAAGGCTTGAGGCCTGGTGCGACTCCCTCTTGCTGCGAGCTGCAGGTGGAGCAAGTGGTCGGGAAGGCGCGCTGGTTGAGGTTCTCGATGAAGGATAGACCAGGAGGCGTCGTACCACCCGCAAAGAGGGCCTGGGTGGAAGTATCACCACTTGGGCAATAGCGGCTGCTGCTATTGAATTGCGGAACGATCGAGCTCAATTGATCTGTATTAAGAGCGTAGGTGCAATTGTTCCAGTACTGACCACCAAACGAGCTGATAGCAACGTTCAACTTCATCTGGTCATAGAACTGACCATATCCGCCGAACACCTTCACCTTGCCGTTTTGGAAAACATCCCAGGCTCCGCCCACGCGGACAGCAATTTTGTCGCCCCAACCGAAGTTGATTGGCTTTGCAGGAGCTCCGTTACCAACGGCTTCGCCGGGGAGGTATTCCTTCTCCAAACGGAGACCGTAGTCCAGCGTCACACCCCTTCCGATGGTCCATGAGTCCTGACCATAGAAGCCATTGTCATAAGCAATCGCTTTGCCACCGGTTCCGAAGTCATAAACTGTGACGTACCCGAATTTGCCTTCACAAGCACCCTTTGAATTGACGTACGTCTGTTGTGCGCAGTTCGCTACGCCCTCCGGGCTTCCCGGGGAGTAGAAGGCGGACTGACCAGCGAACACCTGGAAGTAGGGCTCGTTGTAGACCTGCTGAATCAAGTTCGAATTGCGATTCAACTGATAGCCGAACTTGAAGTTGTGAGTGCCCAGACCCGTGCTCTTATACCAGGAGAAGTCCTGATCCACCTCGATGGCCTTGCTGGAGTTGAAGTTTGTTTGCTGAACGAGAGGGCCGCTCTGGTATCCCTGGTTCTGATAGAGCGGTGAAGTCGAAGGAATTGGGGTACCGTCTGCCTCTTTGGCGCCCACACCACTTGTTTGGAAACCGTAGACAACGCCTCCCTGCGGATAGCCGAAGTCATGGTAGTTTTCGAAGTAATATCCAAAGCGTGTGGTTGATACGATGCTTGGAGTAATAGTGATATCCGCACCCGTATTCACTGTCGTGTTGGGAGCGTCATAGCCGAGCGTGTGCGCATAGTTCGCGGGGCTGTTCCCGGACGCGGTGTTGTAATAGCCTTGGGTTGAGTCAGCCTGGGGAAGGTTCTCGCCATACTGCTTCTGCAACTGGTAAAGCCAGGAGCCGAAGACACGAATCTTCTTGCTGACCTGCGCATCAACCCGCGCTGTAGTGTAATAAGTGTCCGTATTCTGGCTGAATGGAAGAACTCCGACTGCGGGGTTGCCAAGCGACGCCGGGCCGTAGTTGACCGTATTTTCATAGCGAGTCAACTGTGGGTTGAAACCGACGAAGAAGAACAATTTGTCTCGCCACTTGCCGTAAGGAACAAGGGGTCCACCAAGCGTGAAGCCCGGGAAGATATCACTTGTCTTAGGCTTCTGGGGTTGGTAGTTCTGGTACGTGGCATCGCTGTAGCCCTGATAGCCAGCAGTAGAGCCAGTCCAATTAGTCTTCACGATGCTGCTTGACGGATCGTAGCGAGCGAATGCATTGAGCCCTCCGTCCAGCGCCTGATTTTCAAATTGCATGAAAACCGAACCGTGATAGTGGGGCGAACCCTTCTTCATGATGACGTTGACAACGCCACCTAGCGCTCCGCCATATTCAGCCTGCACACCAGAACTCTTAATCTCGACCTCTTGAATGAAGTCGAAGGGAACGTTCGTGTGGGAGTAGCCACCGATCAGGTTGGCCGTCTCCTGGCCTTCCACGAGGTAGGAGTTCTCAGAGTCTGACGCACCGGCGATAGAATAGCCGAAGGACTGGCCGTTGCTACCGTTACCCGGCGAAACACTGCCACTACCATTCGTGGTCGTGTTTCCCATAAGCGGTTCGTTGCGCGCCGACGGAGCGAATTGAATGACCGACTGGAACGAGGTTCCGCGCGGCACATAAGCAATTTCATCGGAAGTGACGTTTGTTAGTGTGGTTGTGGACGTTACATCGATCAGGGGTGCGTTTTCCGCAGTTACATCGACCGTCTCGCTCGCTGAACCTACCTGCAAGCTCAGATCAAGTGTTGGGGAGTGCCCAACCTCTAGATCCAGACCCGTGCGCTTCAGTGTCTTGAAGCCAGTAGCATCAACAACGATGGTATAGCTGCCGGGAGGCAGGTTCGAGAAGTGGTAATACCCCTTACTGTCAGTTAGTTCTGACTTGGTACCGACCAGGCTTGGTGTCGTTACCGTCACCTTGGCCCCGGGTAAGATCGCACCTGAGGGGTCCTTAATGACCCCCTGTAGCGAACCTGTGGTCTCCTGCGCAAAGCAAAGAGTCGTCACTGTTAACAGTGCGAGAAAAACAAAGATTTTCCTGAAAGTCACTCATGGCTCCTGTACCCCACCTGAACTCGGCAGCGTTCGTACGTTTTATCGAATGCACCGGAGGTTGCATTTGGGTGGCCAACCAAGGTGGCCCATAAGAATGAGTGGCATATGGAGATTGGAAGAGATGCATCGTCCTTTGGAATTCCATTCCATTGATAGAAATATGAATAATGGAATAATTATTCTCAAGTTATATTGGTGACTTGAATGAAAATTCTTCTCGCTATAGTTTCATCGCATCGATCGGTGCCTGGTGGGCCGGCGGGGGAGCTCGTCCAGCATTATCTCGGCCGCGCATCACGTTTTGCTCCCTGCACTTTGCGCATGTTTTCTGCGGAGAGGAAGCTGCTGGAGTTCGCATCGGAGGCTACAGCTCGCACCAGACCAGCACTTCTGCTGGCCGACAGCCGGGGCAAGCAGCTTAGTTCTGACGAATTTGCCGCGACGGTCGGAACGCTGCAAGATACTGGTATTCAACAACTTATACTGGCGGTTGGGCCGGCCGACGGATGGTCCGCGACTGCTCTGGGTGCGGCTACCCTTACAGTCTCGTTTGGAAGGATCACGTTGCCCCATGAGCTTGCTGCGGTTGTGGCTGCAGAACAGATTTATCGCGCACTCACAATTCGCGCGGGGCATCCATACCATAGCGGCCATTAGGGGGCTTGGTGCAGAAGCCCTGTGTTTTGAAGTAGTCTAGGCTCATGACTGACCTACAACAGGGCCCAGAGGACTCACGTCGCGGGCTGATTTTGATCAATACGGGTGCGGGTAAAGGGAAGACTACGGCGGCGCTGGGGACGGCGTTTCGAGCGGCGGGGAATGGGATGCGGGTTTTGGTGCTGCAGTTCCTTAAGGGTTCGTGGCACTATGGGGAGCTGGACTCTGCTGAGGCGCTAAGTAGCTCAAACGGCTTTACTTACGTGATGCGGCAGATGGGGCGGGGGTTTGTGAAGGTGGGAGGGGCTGAGGCCGATCCGGAGGACCTGCGGATGGTCGAAACGGCGTGGGAGGAGGCTGCGGCGGCTATTTTATCGGGCGATTGGGACCTCATTGTGCTGGACGAGATCAACTATGCCATTGGCTACAAAATGCTTGATCCTGAACGAGTTGCGGACGTTTTGCGACGCCGTCCGGAGATGCTGCATGTCATTTTAACGGGCAGAAATGCTCATCCGGTGCTGGTGGAGATGGCGGATACGGTTACGGAGATGCGGGAGGTGAAACATGCCTATCAAAAGGGCATTTTGGCGCAACGGGGCATTGAATTCTAGGTGTTTTCGGCCTATTTAACGGGGGTCTTGGGCTGCAAGTGGCGTGACTGAGGGAAGGTTCGGGTTGCAGGGACAAATGGGACAAAAAAGAGGCACCCCGAAGGGTGCCTCTTGAGTTTTCAGACGAGCTGCCGTCCGGTTAGAAGTAGAACTTCGCAGCCAGCTGGGTCTGACGAGCTGGGCCAGCACTCGAAATCTGTCCAGCGGCGCCGTAGGAGAGAGTTCCCGGATTGGTGAGAGTCTCGTCGGTGGTTGTGCTGGTGACAGTTCCGGATGGGTTGTTGAAGTTGGTGTGGTTGAAGACGTTGTCGCTCTCCATGCGAATCTGGAGGCGCATGGAGCCGTCAGCGCGGAGGTTGAAGTTCTTGGCGATGATCAGGTTGGTGTTGATGCTGCCGGGACCGTGGAAGCGGTTGCGGCTCTCATTACCGAACTGACCGAGAGGAGCCTGCGAGAGGCCGGAGGCGTTGGCGGTGAACCAGCGGGTGCGGTTGGTTCCCGGAACGAATTTGCGGGGATCAGCGCGAGCGATCGTACCGGTCTGGTTAGGCTCATCCGGGCAGGCGTAGAAGGTGAAGCCAGCCGAGCACCAGAGAGAGTTGGAGGAACCTCCGCCGTAGGAGATATCGAACGGGAAGCCGGTAGCCATCGCGGAGATACCACTGATCTGCCAGCCCGAGAGTGCGAGGTTGATTGGGCTGAAGGCGCTGTGACCAGAGAGTACGGGGACCGTGTAGATGGGGGCGAACACCAGGCGATGACGGGCATCGAAGGCGGAGTTGCCGTAGTTGAGGGACTTGTTGAACTGGTTATAGCCGCGAGCTGACCCACCGTAGCCGGTGTTTTCATAGCTGGACGCATCGTCCAGCGAATGAGCGAGCGTGTAGCTGAGCTGGAACTCGAGACCGTGGGACAGACCCTTCTGCACGCTGGCCTGGAGGGAGTTGTAGTTCGAGGAGCCCTCCGAGGTAACGACGCCGACCGTGGGGAAGGCTGGGATCTGGGTGATGGGATCGATAATTCCAAATTGGGTGTGGGTGGGGAAGAAGTAGTCCTGCGCGTCACGAAGGCCGGAGCTGGCAGGGTTGCCGCAACCGGTCGTATCCGCGAGGCAAGCGTCGTGCCCAGCCTGGGTGATGGGGTTGCCCTCATGGACGATCTGGTTGTGACGACCCAGAGCGCCGACGTAGCTGACTCGAGCAATTACGTGCGAGGGGAACTCGCGCTCGACCGTCAACTGGAAGTTCTCAGAAGAGGGCGAACGGAAGTTCTTATCGTAGGTATTGAGGGCTAGAGGCTCGAAGATGGAGTAATCGATCTTCTGACCCTTGGTGGGGAAGGTATAGGGGAACTTGTTGGCATAGACCGTGCTGGTATTCACATCCTGATAGGGATTCGCGAAGGCCGGGGCCAGAGCACCATAGTCCTTGGCACCGTTCGAGGAGATACCAAAGGGGGCAGACTCGAGGTTGTTGAGCGAGGTCTCTTCCTCAGTACGGTTGTAGTAGATGCCGAAGCCGCCGCGAATGGAGAGCTTGTGAGCGCTGCCACCCGAGAGGGCACCGAAGTCAGGCGCCCAGGCGAAGCCAAGACGGGGTCCGAAGTCTGTATACCGCGTGGTGGCCTGGGCCGTGTTGGTGCAACCGGGGTCGCCGGGGTAGTTGAGGCCGGCGGGGGCGGTCGGGAAGATGGTCGACTGCTGACCGGGGATGAAGCAGGTGATGGCCTCGCCGCCATACTGCTGGTTGTGGAGGGGAGTATCGATCTGATAGCCCATACCGTAGCTGAGGGTCAGAGCGTCGGTTACCTTCCAGGTGTCCTGCGCGTAGAAGTAGTTGAGGAAGGCATAGGCCTGAATGGTTGCGCCCGTGCCCTGAGCATAAGTTGCAGGGTTGCCGAGCAGGAAGTCGAGGCCGGGATCGCCGGAACCGAAGGAGGTACCCGCGCTAAAGCCGTAGTTGCCGCTGTTATTCGCCGAGAAGGGGTTGGAGACGTTGAACTTCTGACCGTCGTAACCAAACTTCAAGGTGTGATGGCCAAGAACCTTGGAGAAGCTGTCATCGAGCTGGTAGGTCTGGTCGATGCGCGGCTGGGGGCCATTGGTGCTGAATCCGAGAGTGAAGTAGCCGGTATTGATCGTCGGGACGCTTTCTGCGGCTACGTTCTGGGGATGGATGGCGAAGCCGAGGCTGGCCGGGTCGACGATATTCTGCGGATCAACAATCGCGTCGTTGAAGCGGGTGTAGTGGACGGCGAAGTCGTTGACGGCGGTGGCGCTGAGCTGGCGAACGTAGTCAAAGGTGAACTGGTTGTCTACGTGACCGTCGATCTCACCGAAGCCGGGAAGGGTGGCACCAGTGAAAGGGGTCGTAGAGGTTGAGTTCTGCTTCTCGTAGATCCAGATGAAGTAGAACTGATCCTTCGTCGTGGGGGAGAAGTCGATCTTGCCAATGTACTGGTTGGTGGAAGAGGCCGTGATGTTGCTGAAGACGTAGCCGTAGGTGCCCTGGTTGGCAGCGGGCACATACTTGGCGACGAGGGCAGCGGAGATGGGATTGAAGGCCGAGGTCGGGAAGACGCCGTTATTGGCGGTGGCGCAAGCGGCCCACGTCATCCCGGGAGCGCAGTTGGGGATATTGGTGAGTGTGCCGGGAATAGGCGACGAGGAAAATCCGTAGCCAAGTGGGTTGTTGGGATCAAAGTCGTTGGAGAAGTCTCCGGCGAGCTGGGCGGCGGAGAAGACGGTGGTGGAAGCGCCGCTGTTGTTGTTCGGAACTCGCTGACGGATACCCTGATAGGCGCCGAAGAAGAAGAGCTTGTCCTTGAGGATGGGGCCGCCGAGCGTGGCTCCGAAGATGTTCTGGTGATAGGGCGTGACCAGCTTGTGCTGGGGAACCGTGGGAGTTGCCGCAACGTTGTTGAAGTAACCTCCGGTGTTCAGGAAGGTGTCGCGGTAGAACTCGAAGACGTCGCCATGGAACTGGTTGGTACCGGAGGAGAGGGTGGCGCTGACGATACCGCCAGAGTTGCGGTCATACTCTGCGTTGAGGGGGCCGGTGACGAGGTTGAACTGGGCGATGGCATCGAGGTTGGGGTTGAGGCCGACCGTGTTGAGCGGGAGGTCGTTGGCGTCAGCGCCATTGATGAGATAGCTGGACTGCTGGGTCTCGGCACCGTTGGCGGAGTAGCTGCCGAAGCGGTCGTTGGAGGCCTGGACGCCGGGCTGGATGGTCTCGTAGAGGGTAAAGCTGCGGCTGATATCAGGGAGCTCAACCATCTGCTTGGCTCCGACGACGTTGTTGAGCTGCATGTCGGTGGTGTTGACCTGGATGGCGTCGGCGGAGACGGCGAGGACTTCGGAGGTGTCACCGACGGTCAGCTTGACGGGCTCAACGTACTCCTGGTCGATCTGGAGGGTGATACCGCTGGCCTCGAAGGTCTTGAAGCCGGGAGCTGCGACGGTGATCTTGTAGGAGCCGATGGGGAGCTGGGCGAAGAAGTAGCCGCCATCCTTCTGGGAGACGGTCGTATATTTGACACCGGTGAGAAGGTTGGTCGCGGTGACCTGGGCTCCGGCGACAACGGCGCTGGTGGGATCGGTGACGGTACCCTTGATACGACCGTTGGTGTCGACCGCATGTGCTGCCTGGAACGTCAGGCCAAAGATTGCGGCGAGTACCAGAGTCTGGGCCGCTCTCCGCAGAAACGTGAAGGTCATGAGTTCTTCTCCTGGGATGTGTTAGTGCGATCAGCCTACATGCACGCCGAAGGCCAAAGACGCCTACTCCTGGATTAACGGAGGATTTATTGAATATGAATAGGTTGTCAACGCTTTGAAGGGGCCAGGACTGGTAGATGTCTACCAAAATCTGGAGAAGTTGCTACAGCAAAAGGTAATAAGGCCCAATTGAGCTCCTAAATGGCACAGGAAGGGAGCGCTGAGGAGATGGGGTGCGGCGTGTGGGGCGGTGTGGAGGGATGAAATGTAGCCACGTCAATAGAGAGGGGGGTTCTCGGTGTCCGCATCAATATGGGTTCAGCGTATCTATATATTAAGGAGGCGATATTTAAGCGGACGGACGGGGGTGGGCGGATGGCGGGGGATGGCTCGATGACTGAGACGATTGTGGCGATCTCGACTCCGCCGGGGAGGGGCGGGATCGGGATCGTGCGGCTATCCGGGCCGGAGGCGCTGCGGATTGCGGAGCTGCTGGTGCGAGGGAGGGGCGAGGTGGAGCATGGGCGGGCCCAGAGGGTGGGGGTGCTGGACCCGGAGGATTCGGGAAGGACGATTGACGAGGCGGTGATGACGGCGTTTCTGGCTCCGCGGTCATATACCGGGGAGACGGTGGTGGAGATTGCGGCGCATGGGTCTCCGGTGGTGCTGGAGGCGATGGTGCGGGGGGCGCTGGAGCAGGGGACGAGGCTGGGGCTGGAGGTTCGGCTGGCGGGGCCGGGAGAGTTTACGCAACGGGCGTTCCTGGCCGGGCGACTGGATTTGACGCAGGCGGAGGCGGTGCATGACCTGATTTCGGCACAGACGCTGGACCAGGCGAGGGTGGCGGCACAGCAGATGGGAGGGGCGCTTTCGCGGAGGATTGCTCCGATGAAGGAGGCTCTGCTGCGGATTATTACGCTGCTGGAGGCGGGGATGGACTTCGCGTCGGGGGAGTTGGATGACGTGGAGGTGGTGGCGCCGGAGGAGATTGCGGAGGGGATTAAGGCGGCTCGGGAGCCGCTGGAGAGGTTGGCGGCGACGTTCCGGCGAGGGCAGCTGCTGCGGGATGGGGCGGCGATTGCGCTGATTGGGCCTCCGAATGCGGGGAAATCGTCGCTGTTTAACCGGCTGCTGGAGAGAGAGCGGGCGATCGTGACGGCGATGCCGGGGACGACGCGGGATACGGTGGAGGAGTCGCTGGCGCTGGGAGGGATACCGTTGCGGCTGATCGATACGGCGGGACTGCGGGCGGCGGCGGGGGAGTTGGAGACGGCGGGGATTGATTTGGCGGAGCAGCACGGGATGGCGCGGTCGCAGGAGGCGCTGGCGGATGCGGACCTGGTGCTGCTGATCCATGACGCGACGCTGGCGGTGACGGAGGAGGAGAGGCGGCTGAGGGAGTCGGTGGCAGGACGGCCGCATCTGTTGATTCAGAACAAGATCGACTTGCTGGACGGGCGGTTGGATGAGCTGGCGGCGGGGGCGATTGGGACGAGCGCGGTGAGTGGAGAAGGGCTGGAGGAGCTGCGGGCGGCGATCCTGGAGCAGCTGGGGGCGGCGGGATCGCTGGCGGAGACGGGATCGCTGAATACTCTTCGGCAGCAGGAGGCGGTGACGGCGGCGCTGGCTGGGCTGGGGGCGGCGGCGGCCGCGAACAAGGCTGCGCTGCCGCATGAGGTGATCCTGCTGGATCTGCATACGTCGCTGCGGGCGCTGGACTCGCTGACTGGGACGACTACCCCGGACGATATTCTGGCGCGGATCTTTTCGACGTTCTGCATTGGGAAGTGATTGATCGGTGTGTTTTTGACGGGCAGATGGGGGGATGGGCGGAACCGGTCCAGCGTCGTTCGCGCAATATACAAGACGGCGGAGCCGGGCGCGAGCGATTGCTTCGCGAGCAGAGCGACGGTGGCCAAGGACGTATAGAGATAACGAGTTGTTGCATGGTGCAGGGGCGTGTTTGGAGTGGAAGCTTATGAGCGGGCTCTGCCGATCGAGGCACGGTTGGAGATGATGAATCGCACTCTCGTGCGGATGACGATACTGCGACTGTGAGGGTGATGCTACGGATGACGACGACTGCGTTGACGGGATCGGCAGCTTTCGTTGCGGAAGGGTCAGGCGTCGTGTTCTTTGCGACAGTGACTGGAGACTCGGGTATTGCTGCGCTGACTGGAATTGCAGCCTTCAAGGATGGCACGAGCTGGCAACGGAAGCTCGGATATTGGGGTCACCGGCTAGCTTGAGTGGTGGCGAGCAACATTCGCAGGTCGCGGACGTTGTTGCCGGAGGGGCCTGTGATCAGCGTGTCGCCGAGGGCGTGGAGCAGCGTGTAGCTATCGAACCGCTTGAGGGCCGAAGAGACGCTGAGGCCGAGGGCTTCGGCGCGGGCGGCGGTGGTGTGGTCGGCGATGCCTCCTGCGGCTGGGCTATTGCCATCGATTCCATCGGAGCCGGCGCTGAGGATCGTAACCTGCTGGCCGCTGTTGGCGATGCGGGCTGCGCACTCGAGCACGAAGTGTTGATTGCGGCCTCCGATGCCCTGGGCTTGCACGACCTTCACGGAGATCTCTCCGACGGAGAGCAGGCAGACCTTCGAGCAGGTTTGCTGCAACTTGGCGATGCGTTGCAGCAGGTACTCCGCGGCGGCCTGATAGTCCCAGTCATCGCAGGAGTTGTCGACGACGACGTGGAAGCCTTCCTGCTGGGCGAGCCGGGCTGCCTCTGCGGACAGGTCCTTGCTGGAGAGAAGAGCGAGGGTGGAGGCACGGAGGAAGGCGGGATGGTGGTGCTTGGGTGTTTCCGGCAAGGCGGAGGTAAAGAACTGCGTGAGTTTGCTGGAGAACGGAAGTGCGTCGCGGTGGTTGCGGAGAAGCGCGTGGCAATCCGCTACGGTGGAGGGGTCTGGCAAGGTAGGGCCTGAGCCGATGACATCGAGTGCTCCTTCGGGAACGTCGGAGATGAGGAGCGTGCACTTGGTGGCGTTGGCCGCGGCCACGGTCAATCGGCCTCCCTTGACTGCGGAGAAGTGCTTGCGCAAGGTATTCATCTCTTGAATGGGCAGACCGGAGTGTACGAGGATTTGATGGAAGGCGGCGGTATCGGCGAGGGTCATGGCGGGATCGAGTGGCTGCTCGAGCATGGTGGAGGCGCCGCCGCTGATGAGGAAGAAGACCAGTGTGTCTGGGTCGCTGTCGGAGAGATAGGCGAGCACCTCGGCTGCGGCCTGGAGGGACTGCTCTGTGGGAATGGGGTGGCCACCCAGATACGAGCGAAGTGGATGGCGTGCGGTCGGTGTTGATCCCACTACGATGCCGTCCAGGGTTTGCCGCTGCGCGAGGCGGGGAGCGAGGATGTCCCATAAGGATTCGGCCATGGGGACAGCGGCTTTTCCGGCGCTGACGATCTTGATGCGGCGAAAGGCGTTGATCGCGAAGGTGGCTTCGCCCACGTGCAGATGGTGTTCGTCATAGCGAATCTGACGCTGCATCACTGCCGGGATTTTCAGACGGTCGAGAGTCGCCGTGAAGAGCTGACGAGATGTGTCGCGCAGTGAGATGATGACCGTCCTCGATCAGTTTCTACTGTAGCGCTTATGTGTTGCTTCTTCCGAGCTTGACCTCCGCGATGAGCCTGTGGTGACGCGGGAAGGTCGAGGCTAAGTTGGCTTGCGTGGCGTCGGCGAGGAGAGCTGTGTCAACAGACATCCTGCGACTATGAGGCGCATTCGTGGGAGTCCGATTGTGAGGTCTTTCGGCTGAGGAGCAGCGTCACGACGGCCGAAAGTGCCAGCGTGGCACCGACACCGTACAAGCCGCCCGTGTAGCTTCCGGTCTTGCCTTTGATCCAGCCGATCATGTAGGGGCCAATGAATCCGCCGAGGTTTCCGATGGAGTTGATCATCGCAATGCCGGCGGCGGCGCCGGCCCCCGACATGAACGTGGACGCCATCGCCCAGAGTGGAGCTTTGGCCGCACTGATGCCAACGTTGACGACGACTAGTGCGCCGATGACACCGGTCGCGGTGTGGCTGCTTCCCGCCCATATAAATCCAAGGCACGCGGCAACACACGGAAGGACGAGATGCCATGTGCGTTCCAGGGTGTGATCGGAATGACGCGCCCAGAGCATCATTGCGAACACAGCGAGGACGTTTGGGAAGGCGTTGAGCCAACCCGTTTCGAGTGGCGAGAATTTAAATTGCCGGATGATCAGAGGAGCCCAAAGACCGAGCGTGTACAGGCCCGCGGAGGTGCCCAGATAGATGAGAGAGAGTGCCAGTACGCGGAGGTCGAACAGGGTTCGCCAGACACGGGTCAAGCCTCCTCCGTGCGTGGAGGCGACGATGGTTTGTTCAGACTCAAGCCTCCTCACTAACCACTCGCGTTCGTCTGCGGCGAGCCAGGTTGCCTGTTCGGGTTTGTCGGTTAGAACTTTGAGGACGACGAAGCCCAACACGACTGCCGGCGCCGCTTCGAGGAGGTAAAGCCATTGCCAATTGCTGAGGCCTGCGATGCGGGGCAGCTCCATCAGCGCGCCTGAAACAGGAGAGCCGATTGCGGTGGAGATGGGTGCGGCTGCCATAAAGGCGGCGGCGGCCATGGCACGATATCTGGCCGGAAACCATAGGCTGAGATACAGAATGACTCCGGGGAAGAATCCGGCCTCTGCAACTCCCAGGAGGAAGCGGAGCGCATAGAAACTGTAGGCTCCGGTGACGAATGCGGAGCATGCGGACACGATGCCCCAGGTGACCATCACGCGCGCAATCCAGACACGGACGCCGATGCGATACAGGATGAGGTTGGATGGGACCTCAAACAGGAAGTAGCCGATGAAGAAGAGGCCTCCTCCGAGACCATATGCGGCGGGGGACAAGCCGATCGCCTGGTTCATGGTGAAGGCGGCGAAACCAACATTGACTCGATCGAGAAAGCTGACGAAATAGAGCAGCATGACGAACGGCAGGATCCGCAAACTGATTCTTCGCATGACGCGAGCTTCGAGTTCGTCGGGCATCGATGCCATGTTGGTCACGCGTTGGTCAGTTGGGGTCGAGCGGTGGAGGCAATCTGCGCGCAGACTGCCTCGGTGACTATCGTCGTAGTGGCAGCGCCACCCAGATCAGCCGTATGGAGCGCGGGATTTGCGGTGACATGCTCGATCGCCTGCATGACTCGCGCTGCGGCTGCAAACTCTCCGAGGTGCTCGAGAAGCAGGACGACGGACCAGAAGGTTCCAATTGGATTAGCGATGCCTTTGCCCATGATGTCGAAGGCAGAGCCGTGAATGGGTTCAAACATCGAGGGGTAGACTCGCTCCGGGTTGATGTTGGCCGTTGGGGCGATGCCCATGCTTCCGGCCAGAGCTGCGGCGAGATCGCTCAGGATGTCGGCATGGAGATTTGTAGCCACAATCGTGTCGAGAGATGCGGGACGATTGACCATGCGCGCGGTGGCGGCGTCGACCAGTTCCCTCTCCCACTTTACGTCGGGGAATTCCTTTGCGATCTCGGAGGCAATTTCATCCCACATGACCATGGCGTGGCGTTGCGCGTTGCTCTTCGTGATGACCGTGAGCAGCTTGCGTGGCCGCGATTTCGCGAGACGAAAGGCGTAGCGATGGATTCGCTCTACGCCGGCGCGCGTCATCAGCGATAGATCGGTTGCCACCTCGATGGGATGGCCCTGATGTACTCGGCCACCGACGCCGGAGTATTCTCCCTCGGTGTTCTCGCGCACGATGACCCAGTTCAGATCCTGGGCGGCGCACCGCTTCAATGGAGCATCAATGCCGGGGAGGATGCGGGTGGGACGAACGTTGGCGTACTGGTCGAGTCCCTGGCAGATCTTCAGCCTCAATCCCCACAACGTAACGTGATCGGGAATGTGGGGATCACCGGCCGAGCCAAATAGAATCGCGTCCTTTTGCAGGAGAGCCTTGAGCCCATCGGGTGGCATCATCACGCCGTGCTGGCGGTAGTAGTCCCCTCCCCAATCGAAGTTTTCAAACTCGAAGGCGAAGGTGTTTTCGGAAGCAGCGAGAGCTTCGAGAATCTTCTGTCCGGCTGGAATCACTTCCTTCCCAATGCCATCTCCCGGAATTGTCGCGATACGGTAGGTTTTCATATCGGGGGTCCTTATCAATCGCCTGAATTCTATCCGGTTGGCTGAACCGGAGGATAGCCGTCGCACCTGATTCACTGCAGCCCGAGCAGATGAGACGGACCGGGAACCGATGAAAATATACGTTCGAATCACAATCTGGCTGACTTCATCGGCGGCGTATTTTTGACGCGGATGAGAGATCTACAAATCGAGAACAACCGCAGCGAGGGGCTTGCTGTTGGCGGGGATTCTGGTCTTCGAGATTCAGGGTGCCCAGATGTGGGTTCGTGCTCAGGGCATGGCCGTCCATGCCGAGCCGTTTCGGGCTGAGTCCAGAACTGCGAGGATGAATTGGATACCGAGCACGCCGTCCTCGACGCCTGGCACGAGCATGGCTCTCGGGTCCGGGGGGCGTCCTTCGATGCGCGCGGTGATTTGCTCGGCGAGGTCGGAATAGAGCTGCGCGAAGGCCTCGAAGTATCCCTCCGGATGACCTGCGGGGATTCTTGTTGCCCACTGGGCCGCGGGTCCGACTCCGGGGCCTCCGCGGGTAATCAGGCGAGGCTGCTCGCCGAGCGGGGAAAAGCGCAGATAGTTCGGGTTCTCCTGCTCCCAGGCCAGACCGGCCTTTTCTCCGTAGATGCGCAGGCGTAGATGATTCTCGTTTCCGACGGCGATCTGCGAGGCCCACAGGCTTCCCTTGGCTCCTCCGGCGAAGCGCAACATCAGCTGGACGTTGTCGTCCAGGCGCCGACCCGGAACGAAGGTGGTGAGGTCCGCCGCGAGCTCTGTGCAGTGCAGGCCGGTGGTGAAGCAAGCCAGATGAAACGCATGCGTTCCGATATCGCCGAGGCAGCCTGCGGGTCCACTGCGCGCGGGGTCGGTTCGCCAATCGGCCTGCTTGGAGCCTGTGGCCTCGAGCGGCGTCGAGAGCCAATCCTGCGCGTACTCCACCTGGATCATGCGGATCGCGCCGAGGTCCCCGGCGAGCACCATCTCCCTGGCCTGCCGGATGAGCGGATAGCCCACGTAGGTGTGGGTCAAGCCAAAGATCAGGCCGGTTCGCGCGACGGTATCGGAGAGGTCGAGCGCGTCGGGCAGCGTCGTTGTGAGGGGCTTGTCGCAGATGACGTGAATGCCGGCCTGGAGGAAGGCTTTGGCGATGGAATGGTGCAGGTGGTTCGGCGTGACAATCGCGACGGCGTCGATCGGGTCGCTGCGATTGGCCTCCTGACGGGCCATCTCGGCGAAGCTGGTGTAGGCCCGCGGGATGTGGAGATCGCGAGCGGATGCCAACGACTTTTCGGGATCGGATGAGAGCGCCGCTGCTACCAACTCGAACCGGTCATCGAGCCTGGCAGCGGCTCGATGTACCGCGCCGATGAAGGCTCCGGGGCCTCCCCCGACCATTCCTAATCTGATTCGTCTGTGCAATGTGGCTCCCTTCGCTGCTTGCATTTGGTTCCGGGTTTGCGGATATTTGAGGCCTTATTGTGGTTCGCGTATCCCGAGTAGCTGCCGAATTGCGGATGTGTCGACGTGCGCATCGGCGAAGTCATCGAATGACCGTTCTGCGGCGTGGATGATGTGCTTCGCGATGAAGGGCGCGCCCTCGGCGGCGCCCTGCTCGGCACTTTTGATGCAGCACTCCCACTCCATTACGGCCCAGCCTTCGAAGCCGTACTGGGTCAGCTTGGAGAAGATGGCTCCAAAGTTTACGTGCCCGTCGCCCAGGGAACGGAACCGGCCTGCCCGCTTGATCCACGGCTGAAACCCACCGTAGACTCCCTGCCGGCCGGTGGGGTTGAACTCCGCATCCTTGACGTGAAACATCTTGATCCGCGAGTGATACAGGTCGAGGTATTCGAGGTAATCGAGCTGCTGCAGGACGAAGTGGCTGGGGTCATAGAGCAGATTGCATCGAGGATGCTGGTCGACCAGGTCCAGAAACATCTCGAAGGAATCGCCGTCGTGGAGATCTTCGCCTGGGTGGACCTCGTAGCAGAGGTCGACATCGTTGCGGTCGAAGACGTCGAGAATGGGACGCCAACGCTTTGCCAGCTCGGCAAAGGCTGTCTCGACGAGGCCGGCGGGGCGCTGGGGCCAAGGGTACATATAGGGCCACGCCAGCGCGCCTGAAAACGTTGCGTGCGCCTTGAGTCCGAGGTTCTTTGAGGCCCTGGCGGCGAACCCGAGCTGCTCGACGGCCCAGGCCTGACGCGCTGCAGGATCACCATGCACGGCCTTGGGCGCGAAGCTGTCGAAGAGCGAGTCGTAGGCGGGATGGACGGCGACTAGCTGGCCCTGCAAGTGTGTTGAGAGCTCGGTCAGGGCGAGCCCATTTTCGGCGAGCACTCCGAGTATCTGGTCGCAGTATGCCTGGCTCTCGGCGGCTAGTTTCAGGTCGAAGAGGCGCGCGTCCCAGGTGGGAATCTGGACTCCTTTGTAGCCGAGGCCGGCGGCCCATCTGGAGATCGAGGCGAGGTCATTGTAGGGAGCGGTGTCGCCGGCAAACTGGGCGAGAAAGATGGCCGGGCCTTTCGTCGTCTTCATGTGGGAACTCCTCGATGGTTCGTTAGCGGGTGGGTGCGGGGGCCGCGGGCCGTGGCTGGGCGGGAGCATCCAGAGGGTTCAACCCCTTGGGATAGTTTGGGTCCAGCGCTGCAAGATCTGCACGGTAGCTTACGGTGTTCTGGTTGGGAAACGTAGGTGGCAGCTTCTGCGTGACCTTGCCGGTGGCTGCCCATTCGACTCCTCGCTGTAGCGTGACGACGGCATCGACAGAGCTCATTGCGAGGGCGTCGTGTCCGACGGCTGTGTGAAAGATGCGGCCCTTGCCAAAGGTGGAGACCATGAGGAGAGGCTCGTCGAGGCCGGTTCCGCTGTTGGCCGGATCGGAGTAGGCGGTGGCGAGCACGGTCATGTTCGTAGCCGGCCCGCGCAGGCTATCGTAGAGCTCGTCGCCCTGATGCATCCAGACTTTGGGCAGCCCTTTCATGATGGGGTGATCCGGGTCGCGCGAGGTCATCTTGAAGGGGCGGCGAAGGCCATGGTGCCCGGCGTTGCCAGGGCTGTCATCGGACACCAGCTTGCCGTCGCGATAGAACCAGTGCGGCCCCGCCTTCTCATCTCTTCCCCTCCAACCACCTACGCCGACCATCTGGTTGAAGGCCTGCCATCCGGGAAACGCGTTATCCGCGGCATGCACGGAGACCATGCCGCCACCGTTCCTCATGTAGGTCTCGAAGGAGGCCTTTAGCTGGGGCGGCCAGCGGTCGGTTGGAGCGTCGTAGTTGAACACGATGACGTTGTACTTTTGCCAGTCGGGCAGGAAGCGGCTGAAGTCCGCACCGGCGGGCGGCGCGGTGACGACATCCACCTGAAACAACCCTACTTCGTCCAGCTCCTTCTTGAGGACCTCAGTGGTCACGCGCCAGTTGTGGTAGGTTCCTCCACTCTCTCCGTCGAGAATCATGACGCGCAATGGGGCGGCCGCGTGGGCCGGCAGGGTCAACAGGCAGACGGCAAGGGCTAGAAGGCGCAGTACAGTTTTCTTCAAGAGACAGCTCCTGCTAAGGCGATGACCAAGAGGGAATAAAACTAAATTGTCGATGAAGGCTCAGTCCGGTGAAGTTGTGATCCTCAGTCGGATTGACGAGTTAGAGACGCGCTGCGCACGCGCCGGTCGTGCCCCAACAGGCTACAACGGACGGAAGGTGGTTGACGAGTGCGTCCAAGGAAATGGACGCGGCACCGATTGGTGTGCCCCTGCGTGGACGCATAGCGAAAGCGTTTCTGATGAGCCGCGGTATGCACGCGGCCCGGCACACCAAACACGGCTGGATGCGGGCCGGCATCGTTTGCGGCTTCTCTCGGAGCTACTTTGGTGTTGCACAGACACGGCTTCGCGTAAGCCGGGAGTGACGTCCCGGCGAGCGAAGACCGAAGAGCTGTGCAGAGATTTCCTGAAGTGGAAAGCTGCTTAGATCGTCTGATTGAGGATACGGTTGAGGCGCTGGACGAACGTGGCCGGGTCTTTGAGCGGCACTCCTTCGAGCAGCAGTGCCTGATCGAAGAGCAGCCACGCGGCGTCCTCTACCTTGCTGCTGGTGGGGTCGAGGAGGAGCTTGCGGATGATCTCGTGGTCAGGATTGATCTCGAGGGTGGGGACGAGTTCCGGGATTCCCTTTTGCCCCATGGCCTGCATCATCTGACGCATGCGAGCGCTGGGTTCGTCCTCGTCGGAGACGATGACGGAGGGGCTGTCAGCGAGGCGCGAGGAGGCACGAACTTCCTTGACGGCTTCGCCGAGCGTGGCCTTGATCTTTTCGAGCAGGGGCTTGAGCTCTTCAGCCTTTTCGGGTGTGGAGTCGTCCTTGAGGTCGTCTCCGGTGGTGGATTTGTTCACGGCCTTGAGGTCGGTCTCGCCGTAGGTGGGGACGGAGGAGAAGACGATTTCGTCGATCTCGTCGTCGAGGATGAGCACCTCGATTCCCTTCTTCTTGTAGATCTCGAGGAGGGGCGAGTTGCGCAGCATGCTCTCCGAGCCGCCGGTGATGTAGTAGAGCGCCTTCTGCTCTGGTTGCATACGCTGCTTAGCGTCGGCAAGCGAGGTTAGGCCTTCGACCTTCGTTGACTTGAAGCGGACGAGGTCGAGCAGTGTCTCGCGGTTGAGGTAGTCGCTGTAGAGACCTTCTTTCAGCGGACGGTTGTACTCGGTGATGAACTGCTTGTACTTGTCCTGGTCGTTTTCAGCGATGTTCTTCAGCTCGGAGAGGATCTTCCTGACGCTGGCGCTCTTGATGCTGGTGAGGACTTTATTCTGCTGCAGGATCTCGCGCGAGACGTTGAGCGGGAGGTCTTCGGAATCGATGACGCCCCGGACGAAGCGGAGGTACTGCGGAAGGAGCTCGCGGGAGTCGTCCATGATGAAGACGCGCTTGACGTAGAGCTTGATGCCTCCCTTGTACTCGGCCTGGTAGAGATCGAGCGGGGCCTTGGCTGGAATGAAGAAGAGGGTGGTGTACTCGAGGGTGCCTTCGGCGCGGGTGTGGAACCAGAAGAGAGGGTCTTCGGGGTCGCCGGTGAGTGATTTGTAGAACTCCTTGTAGTCGTCGTCCTTGAGCTCAGACTTGGGGCGCTGCCAGATGGCGCTGGCGGCGTTTACCTGTTCGGTGACGCGAGTCTTGATGGACTCCTTCTTCTCGGCATTCCACTCGCTCTTGTCGTAGGTGAGGAAGATGGGGAAGGCGATGTGGTTGGAGTATTTTTTGACGGTCTCCTGGAGACGCCAGCTGTTGGCGTACTGAGCTCCGTCCTCGTTGAAGTGGATGAGGACCGTGGTTCCGGCGGTGTTGCGCGCATCGGGTCCTGAGACCTGTTCGATGTCGAAGCCGGTCTTGCCGTCGCTGGTCCACTTATAGCTGGTCTCTTCTCCGGCCTTGCGCGAGATGACCTCCACTTTGTCGGCGACCATGAAGACGGAGTAGAAACCGACACCGAACTGGCCGATGAGGTTGGAGTCTTTGCGGGCGTCGCCGGAGAGCTGCGCGAGAAAGTTCCTGGTGCCGGAGCGCGCGATGGTGCCGAGGTGCGAGATGAGGTCTTCCTCGTTCATGCCGATGCCGGTGTCGGAGAGAGTGAGGGTCTTCTTTTCTTCGTCGAGCTCGAGGTCGATGCGCGGCGGGGCGATGCCGTTGCCGACGAGCGACTTGTACTTGTCGTCGACCAGCGTGAGATGACGAAGTTTATCGAGCGCATCGGAGGAGTTGGAGATGAGCTCGCGGAGAAAGATCTCCGGGTGAGAGTAAAGCGAATGGACGATCAGTTGGAGGAGCTGGCTTACTTCGGTCTGGAATTCTTGTTTGGCCATGGCATCGTTAATTATTGCAGAAACGGGGGCGAGTCTGGGAAGTGGATGGATTCCTCCTGACGGACCGACTTGTCATTGCTCACGGACCGCAGTGGTCCGACGAAGCCGGGGGTCCGGCTCCGCTCGTCGAGGGTCTGCAGGCTAGTTGTGCTGAGCGGCGGCGCGGTGCCACTTTTCGGTGAGCTGCTTGTCGGAGAGGGCTTTGATGTAGACACCGCCAACGACGCTGCGAGCCTGGAAGCCGACTTGCTTTCCGGTCTTGGTGTCGTACCAGTCGCTGAGGGGAACGCGGGTGGGGGTCTCGTGTATCCAGCGGTCGATGGGATCCATGATCGCGTTGAATTGCTCGGGGTTCGTGGTGAGGGTGGCGGTCCAGAGAGACCAGTCGAGCTTGGTGTAGTCGGCGCGACTGTCGAGTGGGAGGCCGAAGCGATTCATACGGGTGAGGTAGTACTTGAACTCGGACTCGCGGACAGACCTGGGAAACAAGTTGTAGTCGAGGAGCTGATCCCAGATGAGGTTATATTTCTGGCTCCAGGTGCCGGGGCTGTTGAAGGCGAGCTTGTAGTGGTCTCCTTCGACGTCCATGGTCTGCCACTTTTTCGCCATGGTGCGGGCGGTGGCGTCGTATTGCTTTGCTACGACTTCCTGCTTGAGGAGATGCGCGAGATCGGCGTAGGCAGCGAGCGCATCGATGGCCTTGATGGAGAGATTGGCGTTATGCGAGACGTGGCCTGCGAAGTCGTCGGTGGTGAGTTGATTCTCGGGATCGAGACCGTGCGCCTGTAGGTACTCGGCCCACTTGGTTAGCTGCGGCCAGTAGCGTTGTGCGAGGCTCGCGTTGCCTTCGGCCCGTGCCAGCGCATCGACGAGGATGAGCATGTTGCCGCTCTCTTCGACGGGCATCTGGTCTTCTTCGGTCTTCTCTCCTCCACCGTAGACCTGGCCGTTGGCTAGCGGATACTGACCGAGGTCATGGGGTGCAAAGGGAAATCTCCAACGAGCGAGGGCTGAGTATTCGAGGACGGGAACGAGCTCGGCCTCGAGCAATTTGGGCTGGAAGAAGAGGAAGAAAGGAGCCGCGGGGTAGATGACGTCGACCGTGCCGATGCAGCCGTTGGAGGAGTTCTCTTTGGGGAAGAACATGGGATCGCCATTCGCGTCGGCTGCTAGGGCGTGAGCGGCGAGGGTCTGTTGATAGGCGAGAATCGCGAGCGAGGCGTAGTGGTCTCCTCCCACGGTTTTGAGATCGGCGGCGAGTTCAGCATCGAACTTCTGACCGCGTGTATCGAGGGTGGAGTATTGCTGCTCCGAGGTATCCAGCAGGTCTTCAACGGGCAGGTTATTTCGCTGCCAGTAAGGGCGGAGATTCTGCTGGAGGAATTGGACAGCGAAGTCTTCGGTGTACGAGACAAGGAGATGGCGGGTGACGGATTGGCCGCTGACAGAGCCGAAGTCAAGCACCGCGGCGAGATGCGGACTTGTGGAGTCGGCAGCCTCAGGCATGTCGATGGAGTCGTTGGCGGGAAGCTTGCCTGTAATGACGAAGGCTTCGACGGCGCGTGGAGCGATGGACGTGGTGGCATCTTCATCTTTAGGTACAGCGAGGTGAAAATATCCCCAGTTGATGCGCACCATGTCGCCGGAGCGATTGAGGACTCGCTGGTCTCGAGAGCCGACGGAGAGGACGTTGAGCAGGGTGGTCTGATTACGCGAGGTGATGACCTTCTCGCTGCGATCATTGACTGCGATGACTGGGTCGACGTCGAGAAGAATGGAGACGCGATGCGTAGCCGCGTCGGCTGACTTCGCGCTCCAGGTGAGATAGGTTATGGGGCGCGAGAGTAGATCGAGATCGTCGGTAAACGCTGGCGTGAAGAACGTGAGGTCGAGGATGATTCCGCTTTGACGAAACTCATAGTGCGTGTGCGTCGGCAGGATGGACGCGGCGGTTTGCTCCATCGCGGGTATGGTCTCGGGATGAAGTCCCATGAACCGGTAGGGCTTGCCGTCGATGAGTGCGATGCCTTTGAGCGGCTGCGGCGCTCCGGTCCAATGCGTGGTGTCGGAGCCGGTGAGCTTGTCCGTTGTAGACCAGATGCTGAAGTAGGGATCGTGGGTGATGAGCGGAGTTGCCGGAGCGATTTGTTGTGACACAGCCAGGGTGGCCGTTAGACAGGCAGCGAGAAAGCACGCTGAACGCAAGGCGGAAGTCTTCATTCGAACCTCTTCTGAAAGATGGAAGTCAATCGACTGAGCGGCGCACGGTGTTGCGGTCGTAATGCAGTGTTCTCGCGAAAATCATTTTGAACTGGAGAGAGGCTTCGCACTACACCGAAACTTGCGCTAGAAACGGGTTGCGCTGACAAGCGTAGAGAGCTTGCGCAGGCTTTGGCAAGCGGGACGGGACGGAAGGCCGACGTCGACGGTGGGGCGCGGGGAGCTACCAGGCTAGCGTGGCAGGAAGAAACTCGGCGAAGAGATCGTCGTAGTAGGGTTTGAGCTCGTTGAGATTTGGCTTGGTGTGTCCCTTGGAGTAGAGATCGTACTGGTTGAACTTGAGCACCCACTCGAGCATGGAGCGGTCCTTGTCATTGCACAGGTGGTCGTAGGCGCCGTGCTTGTGCCACGGATAGAAGGAGTGAAAGCGCAGCATGTAGAGCGACTCGTCGCGAAGGTAGGGCTTCATGACTTCGGCGATGTAGCCATCGTGCCCGAAGGACATGTGGACGTTTTCGAGGCCGCAGTTGGGCTCGTAGATTCCGTACTTTGTCTGATACCTCGGAACGTTGCGGTCGGGGTTTCGGGCGAAGTACTCGGGGAAGACGATGTCGGGGGACCAGGCGCAGCCCACGGGGAAGGTGTCCCCGACGACTCCCCACTGCGGCTCGCCGTAGAGACAGAGGCACTTGCCGAGGTCGTGAATGAAGCCGGTGAGAATCATCCAACGTGGGCAACCGTCCCGGCGCATGGCTTCGGATGTCTGGAGGAGATGCTCGATTTGGGTGAGGTCGGTGTCGGGGTCGCTATCGTCGACGAGGGTATTGAGGAAGTCGGCGGCTTCCCAGATGGTCTTTTGACCTTTGTTGAGGGTGAAATATTCCTGCTCTTTTCGGAGGACATAGTCGACGGTCATGTTCTCGTGGTTGAGTCGATAGAACTCCGCGACACCGGGCGTGGCGGTGGCATCGTAGACGCGGAACTCGTCGACAGTCTTGCCTTCCTTGTAGCGTCCGGCGAGGAAGTCGTCCCACTCGTCGAGGTCATGAAGTGGCTGGTGGGGAAGGTCGGTTGCTGAGTTCATGGCATCTCTCCCTGGGAGGATGAATTCGGGAACGCTGGTAGGATTCGGGCGGAACCCTCTACGTAACCGCTAACGTAACAGATCGGGGTGGGATTGAGCAAGTCTTCCGAGATATCGCAGAGGTGGTGGTGCTGTGGGTTCAAACTCTTGACACGGGTAGGAGCAACCCTCTAACGTGGCGCAACGCATGCACTGAGGATGGCCGGATTTCTGGATGAGAGAATGGGACAAGGTGGGACGCACATGGATCGCAAGAGCGGATCGCAGACGATCAAAGCGATCTTAACCGATGTTCAATTCTGGGTGCCGGCAGGCGTGTTGCTGGCGGGCATTCTGCTGCTGGTTTTTTTGCACTAGAGAAGATTTCCTTCACGGGAGAACGCGTGGACATGGCGAGAGATGCGACGGACGTTCGACGTCAGAGTGCCAGGACGAACGTCTCGCTGCATGGGATGGGTGTGATCTGCGGGCTCGCTGCGGGAGTTTGGCTGGGCGGGGCAGAGGCACCTACGAAGCTGGTGAACGCGGGATTTTCGCCGTTTGCAATCTCGCTCTGTATGGTGGCCGGAGTGTTCACGGCGCGTTGGACATTTCCTACGCTGCTGAAGGGTACGAGCTATGTCTTCGCAGACATTATGGCGAGGAAGCACTTGATCGTGTGGGCGATCCTGGCGGGAGCGCTGTGGGCGGTGGCGAATACGCTGACGGTTTTCGCGATCCGGGATGTGGGGCTTGCAACGGCGTTCCCTCTTTGGAATACGAACTGCCTGATTGGGTTGCTGTGGGGGAGGCTGCTGTTTCGCGAGCTGGAGGGTGCGGGGGCGAAGAACCTCTTCAAGGTGATCGTGGGCGCGGTGGTGATTGTGGTGGCGGCGATCATGCTGGGCTACAGCACGATCCAGGAGGGCTTTGCGATTACACCCCATGCTGCGCGAGGACTGCTGGCCGCGGCCGGAGCGAGCCTGATGTGGGGCACGATGTATGTGCCCTATCGCAAGGCTTATTTGAGCGGCATGAATCCGCTCTCGTTCGTGACCGTGTTCACGGTGGGTGAGCTGGGCACGATGTTTCTGCTAACCTTCACGCTCGACGGAGGGCTTCACTCCTCCGCATTCCAACTGGCGCACAACAAGCAGTTGCTGTTCTGGCTTTTTCTGGGCGGGTTCGTGTGGGTGGTTGGAGATCTCTTCCAACAATTTGCTACCAAGTACCTTGGCATCGGTCGCGGTATTCCTCTGTCGAACACGAACCAGCTTTGGGGATTGGCGTGGGGAGCGCTGGTGTTCGGGGAGCTTGCTGGAGCGAATCGCACGCACCTGGTGCTGGTGCTGGCGGGGTCTGTGCTGATGGTGCTGGGTGCGCTTTCGATCAGCACTGCGGTTGCTTCCTCGCGCGAAAATCTGTCCCGGAACATGGCGCTGGAGAGAGAGTGCGAGCGCTACGGCATGGACTATCAGGAGGTGTTGCGGGCGCAGAGTGGCGATGAGTTTGGAGGTCGTGACGAGCGTAGACGATGGTGGGATGTGGTGATTGTGGCAGCGGCTACGACGGTTTTTCTGTGGCTCGGAGTGAATGCCAAGGTTCCTTCGCTGGCAATGAACGGACGATGGATCGTGGGGTTGAGCGTGGTGCTGCTGGCGTCGTTACTGGGAGGGGGATGGGCGCTGTGGCGGGGGACGCGCTTTAGTTGAGCGCCGCAATTAGACTGAGTGCGAACGCGGAGAACGCTGGCTGGAGAGCGGATGACGGTTAGGCTGAAGGATATTGCGCAGGACCTGGGCGTCTCGACTGTCACGGTCTCGAAGGTGCTTCGAGGCAGTCCGGATATTGGCGACGCAACGCGGGCGCGTGTGCTGCAACGTATGAAGGAGCTGAAGTACCAGCCCAATATGCTGGCGCAGGCATTGGCGAGCGGGCAGTCGTTTGCGGTGGGACTGGTGGTGCCGGATCTGGTCCATCCATTCTTCGCAGAGCTGGCAAAGTCGCTGGGTGAGACGTTGCGGAAGAGTGGATTTGCGCTGATGCTGGCGTCGTCGGAAGAGGACCCGGAGATTGAGCGAAATGAGATTCGGACGATGCTGAATCGGGGGATGGACGCGATCGTTGTGGCGTCGTGCCAGCCGCACACGATGACACGGCCGTTGCTCGGGAGCAATGACACTCCGGTGGTGCTTCTGGATCGGCGCTTTCGGTCGCTGAAGGCAAACTTTGTGGGATGCGATGACGTGATGGCCGGCGAACTGGCGACACAGCATCTGCTGGCAACGGGACGAAGGCGCATTGCGCACATCGCAGGCACGAGCAACAGCCCGTCGATCGATCGGCTGCGTGGATATCAGAGGGCGCTGGCAACGGCCGGGGTGCGCGTACCCAAGAATTATGTGGTGACGCGTGAACGGGTGGAAGAAGCGGGCGACCTGGCCGGCTATCAGGCGATGCAGGAGCTGCTCTCGTGCCGGGTGCGGCCCGATGCCGTGTTCTGCTACAACGACCTTACGGCCATTGGCGCCATGCAGGCTGCCATGGATGCTGGCCTGTCGATTCCCGGGGAGATCGCGTTTGTTGGTTGCGGGAATCTTCGCTACGCGCGGTATCTGAAGGTGCCGCTGACATCGCTCGACCAGGCGACTGCCCGCATGGGTGCGATGGCGGGAGAGTTGGCGATTGGCCTGGCGCGGACTCCGCATCAGCCGACGCAGGTAAAGCTGCTGGAGCCAACTCTGATGGTACGAGCGTCCAGCGCAGTGGCGTAACGGTTGAGGCGGTTAGAGGGGTTGCCCGAGCTGGGAGAGTGCATCAGCGGCGGGCTAGAAGGGTGCCAGAAGGGCGAAGGCGCCCCCCTCGTAGCCATCGATTTTGACGTTGAAGAAGCTGGAGTAGCAGGGATCTCGAAGAGTGCTTCGCGCGTCCGCGGGCATGGAACTCGGGTCGGAGAACATGCCTTTGAAGATGGCGCGGTGTTCAAGGGAGACGACTCTCGAGGCAATGTTCATCACTTCATTGAGCGCGTCTCTTAGAGATTCGTCGGGCGTAGGCTCTGCCACACGCTCTTTGATGGCTTCCGGGGATAGACCGATAAGAGCTCCGGCAAACGAGCTAAGCAGCATTGTGTCCGCGCGGATGACCCGGGTGCTTTCCATCGGCTTGACGAGATAGACGCAGTAGATCTGGTCCTGCTTGACCGTGGCTGGATGGGACTGCTCGGAGAAGCTGACAGGATGTCCGATCAGATCCGTGAATAGCCGGGTCATGCAAGAAGCGGATGGCTCTGACATGGTCTAATTCCCTCCCAGGATAGGATCGAGCGCAGCCTGAACGTCATCGACGTTGAAGGGCTTGACGATGATGAAGCTTGCACCGTGGCTCATGGCGACGTCTTTGAATTTCTTTGAGGCCTCTGAAGTGATGAAGCCGAAGGGAGTGTGATTATTTTGCTCCCGTAGCGTTCTCAGGAAGTCGATGCCGGACATCTCCGGCATATTCCAGTCGGAGAGAATTAGCCTGGGCTTGACGGACTTCAACTTCTCGAGTGCGTCGGCACCGTTCTCCGCCTCGCAGACGGTGAGGTCCCGATACCCTGCTTGTCGAATCGCGCGATGTACGAGCAGCCGCATCGTTTTGCTATCGTCCACCAAAAGTAGATCCATGGCCTCAATGTCCTTCCGTGTTCCTGTAATGCCAGGCGCGATTGGCGCTGTCACGGACATCTATCGGCTCAACCGATGAAGTTGTTCAGTGGCTCCCTATCGAGTTTCGCGTGCGGATACCTCTCTGGTGCAATTTATTAGCTCCCGAAACAGACCGTGTTTTGGCTGGAAGAGAGTCCCCACTTCGGCGAGTTGAATTTTCCTGAGGATTTGCCGATAGAGCACCCATCGGATGGACACCGCCGCAGTGACCTCGAAGAGAGTGGCTCATTGTGTGGCGCGTGGAAGGGGAAAGGGATCATGGACGACACGTGCTTGGAAGACAGAGAGATGATTCGGGAGTTCCTGGTCGAGAGCTATGAAAATCTAGCGCGGCTGGATCAGGATCTCGTTGAACTCGAACGGCACCCCCTGGATGCAAATCTGCTTGGAAGCATCTTCCGAACTATTCACACCATTAAGGGAGCTTGCGGCTTCCTGGCATTTACGACACTGGAGGGGATCACGCACCAGGCAGAGAGTCTGCTGAGCCAATTGCGCGATGGCAAGAGAGAGCTTAATCCGGGTCTGGTTTCCCTGATTCTGGAGACCGTGGATGCGACGCGAAAGGTGTTGGGTTCTATTGAAGCCAGTGGCGCGGAAGGCTCGCTGCAGTTTGGAGACCTGACTAACAGGTTACGGGTTGAAGCGGAGGCAATTCATGATGATGAGAGTGGGTCGGCTCCCGACCAGGTTGCAAATGCTGCCACGAATGATCCTGAGGCAGAAGCCGGGGGCAACAGCGACCAGTCGCAGCTTGCCCAAGAGGAGCTCCCAAAGATAGAGAAGCGATCTGGAGAGCGAAGGGGAGGAGACCGACGGGAGGATGAGGGTGTGCCGCATTCCGCAGCGGTGGACTCAAACATTCGAGTTGGGGTGGGGCTGCTGGATAAGCTGATGGATCTGGTAGGTGAGCTTGTGCTGACCCGTAACCAGATTCTGCAGTTCAATACCGAGCGTGAAGATCCGGCGCTCAACGCAACCTCGCAACGGCTAAACCTGATAACGACGGAGCTGCAGGAAGGCGTGATGAAGACACGTATGCAGCCTATTGGAGTGGTGTGGAACAAGCTGCCACGCGTGGTGCGAGACATCTCGGTTGGGCTTGGCAAACAGATTCAGCTTCACATGGATGGAGCGGAGACGGAGCTTGACCGAACCATTATCGAAGCAATCAAGGATCCACTGATGCACCTGGTTCGTAACTCGTGCGATCACGGCGTTGAATCACCCGAGGTGCGGATGCGGGCGGGCAAGCCTCCGCAGGGAGTTCTAACGCTTCGCGCGTACCACGAAGGCGGACAGGTCAACATCGAGGTTGGAGATGACGGAGCCGGGATTGATGTTGCGCGGGTGAAGCAGAAGGCTATTGAGCGAGGGATTCTGCGGCCCGAACAAGCGGAGAAGCTGGGGGACAGAGAGGCACTGAGTCTTATCTTCGAGCCGGGATTTTCTACTGCCCAGACGGTGACGAATATCTCCGGACGCGGGGTTGGCATGGATGTGGTGAAGTCCCACATCGAGAAGATTGGCGGCGTGGTTGATCTATACAGCCGACCCGGGGAAGGGGCCACGGTCAAGATCAGGATTCCACTCACCCTGGCGATTATTCCGGGCCTGGTGATTATCAGCGGAGGGGAACGTTTCGTGATTCCGCAGGTGAGTCTTCTCGAGCTCATTCGCCTTGAGGGAGATTCGGCTGGAAAGCATATCGAATATGTACACGGGACTCCGGTCTATCGCCGCCGCGGGAGCCTGCTTCCCATCACATACCTGAATCAGGTGCTGGGGTTGAAATCGACCGTCGGAGCTGAGGCAGTCAACATGGTGGTCCTGCAGGCGGAGGATCGGCAATTTGGGCTGGTCGTCGACGGAATTTACGACACGCAGGAGATTGTGGTCAAGCCTCTTGGCAAGCAATTGAAGGGGCTGACACTCTATGCGGGCGCGACGATCATGGGTGACGGCCGCGTGGCGCTCATCCTTGACGTTCTGGGCATTGGTCAACGGTCTGGAGTGTTTGGTGAGTTGCGCGAATCGGCACGTGTGGTGGATAAGCAGAAGGCTCAGTCAACCATGGAGCAGCAGCGGTTGCTTCTGTTCCGGAGTGGCTCGTTCGACAGGTTGGCTGTGCCGCTTTCTCTGGTGGCCCGGCTGGAAGAGTTTCCTCAATCGGCGATTGAACATGCTGGCGGTGGACAGGTCGTGCAGTATCGCGAACGCATTCTCCCCCTGGTCTCTCTCCGCGCCGTGCTGGAGTCTGGTGCTTCTGACGAGGGAATGGCCGCCGATCCGGTGCAGGTGGTCGTGTTCAACGACGGCGACATAAGCGTTGGCATGGTCGTGGACCAGATTCTCGATGTTGCCGAGGAGGCAGTCACTGTACGACAGAAGTCCGGCCGCAAAGGTCTGCTAGGGTCGGCGGTTGTGGGCAAGCGTGTCACTGATTTCCTCGATCTCAATCTGGTGCTTCGTGAGTCAAAGCAAGCCTGGTCCGCAGGTGCAGATGAGCACGCGAGAGGAAAGACGGTGCTCGTCGCGGATACTTCGGCTTTCTCGCGAGGCATGATCCGAGGAGGCCTGGATATGGCGGGCTATTCGGTCGTTGAGGCGGCAAATCTGGATGAGGTGATGCGCAAGCTGGAGCAGCAGACAGTGGATGTCATTGTCACCGCGCTGGAGCTGCCCCCCAACGGCAGCTCGTCTTTGCTGACCGCCCTTCGTGCAAGGCCTGAACTGAGGAGGATTCCGATCCTGGCGCTGGTGGATTCATTCGATCCGGTCCGAATATCTGCGGCCCAGACTGCTGGCTTTGAAGACTGCCAGGCAAAGTTCGACGGGCTGCTGGTCCTCGAGTCTGTGGCGAGGCTGGTTTCGCCAAAGGCGGTTGTCGAGGCGACAGCCGAGTGTGTGGGTTGTGCAGTAGAGGTGAGGTAACGAATGGCGAATGATATGACGGCGACCAAATCAATGGCAACGCATACGAGCGGTCAGTTCTCCACCTTCTTTGTGGCGGACCTCTTCTTCGGAGTGGATGTTCTTCACGTGCAGGAGGTGTTGCGTTCTCAACACATGACTCCTGTCCCACAGGCACCGGAGGTGATTGAAGGACTGATCAATCTTCGGGGCCAGATCGTAACTGCGATCGATATGCGGCGAAGGCTTCTTCTGCCACCGAATACGGCAGATCAGGCGTCGATGAACATGGTGGTGCGCACGGCAGATGGTGCTGTGAGCCTGCTGGTCGACGAGATCGGAGATGTGCTGGATATGGACGTCTCCACCTACGAACAACCTCCTGAGAATCTTGCTCCTGCCGCAAGAGACCTCATTCGAGGAGTTTACAAACTCAAGGACCGATTGCTTCTGGTGCTCGACGAGGAGCGAACGGTAGATCTCACTGTCGGGAGGGTGGCCTAGTGGCGCGCAGCCGGCACAGCGAATCACGGACCAAACAAGCGGAGTAGATCGTGGCGAACATTCAATGAAACGGGTTGACGTTTGCCAGACAAAGTAAGCCTGGAACGCAGGCATGGTAGCGACATAACAGAGCAGCACGGATGGCTAGGAGCTAGACGAAATGGCAATGCAAGCAAGCAACGGTCGGCAGGGATCGTCCCACCGAAATTCATCCAACGGCGTAGCCGTTTTGGATCGCCCAGAGACTCACGAGAAAGATGAACTGCTTCAGGATGAGATCTTGAGGCTGGTTCGCGCATCGCAAGAGGGACGGCTCGACGAGCGAGGCAAGGTAGAGAACTTCGATGGCCCGTCGCGCGGAATCATTGAAGGCATAAACGCTATGCTTGACGCGATTCTTTTGCCGATCGGTGAAGGCAACCGAATTTTAGCGCAAATCTCTGATGGCAAGGTCGACGAGCTGATTGCTCAAACCTACAGAGGCGATCACGAGAAGATGAAGCAGGCGGTCAATAACGTTGCTGTCGTGATTCAGGAGTTGCAGTCCGAGTTGCGTAGACTTACCACGGCGTCCAGGGATGGCCAGCTCTCTGAACGCGGCAAGCCTGATCAGTTCAGGGGAGCATACGCGGACATTGTGACAGGCGTTAATACGATGCTCGACGCTATTCTTTTGCCGATCGCCGAGGGTAATCGCATTCTCTCTATGATCCGTGGGGGCGACCTTCGCGAGAGTGTTGAGATCCCCTGCAAGGGCGATCACGAGAAGATGAAGAACGCGATCAATGGCGTGCATCAATGGCTGAGCGAACTCGTCGCATATGTGACGAAGATCGCTAATGGCGACCTGACTGCGTCCATGGCGACTGCTTCGGACAAGGACCAGATTCACGAGTGGCTCTTGATGTTGAAGTCAAACATTCACTCGCTGATTGTAGACACCGACATGCTTGCGAAAGCGGCTGCGGAAGGAAAAGTAGGCACTCGCGCTGATGCACGCAAGCACACCGGAGATTATCGCAAGATTATTGAAGGCGTGAATCAGATGTTGGAGGCTGTTTCTGCTCCACTGAAAGCTACGGCAGAGAGTGCCAGCACGCTCGCCTCATCGTCCGAAGAGCTCACTGCGGTGAGCCAGCAGATGGCGGGCAACGCGGAAGAGACAGCGGTCCAGGCGAATATTGTGTCGGCAGCCAGCGAGCAGGTATCGCGCAATGTTGCTTCCGTCGCTACGGCCTCGGAAGAGATGCAGGCCTCGATTCGTGAGATCGCAAAGAATGCAAATGACTCTGCGCGGGTTGCAAAGAATGCGGTGAGCGTCGCTCAATCAACCAACGAGACGATGAAGAAGCTGGGCATCTCCAGTCAGGAGATTGGGAACGTGATCAAGGTGATTACCTCGATCGCACAACAGACCAACCTGCTGGCTCTGAACGCAACCATCGAGGCTGCCCGGGCCGGTGAAGCAGGTAAGGGCTTTGCGGTTGTGGCCAATGAGGTCAAGGAGCTCGCCAAGCAGACTGCCAAGGCCACAGAGGAGATCAGTCAGAAGATCGAAGCGATTCAGGGAGTGACCAAAGGTGCGGTCACAGCGATTGAAGAGATCGGAACGATCATTAACCAGATCAACGATATCTCGAACAGCATTGCCTCGGCGGTAGAGGAACAAACGGTGACAACCAATGAGATCGGCCGAAGTGTGACCGAAGCAGCACAGGGGGTCAGCGATATTGCAAAGAACATCGGCGGTGTTGCTACGGCAGCGAAGAACACCACGCAGGGAGCGAATGACACGAAGACCGCTTCCCTGGAGTTGAGTGAGATGGCGGCGCGGCTCCAGGCGTCCGTATCCAAATTCACGTTTTGACGGATGGGCCCTAAGGGTTAGCCAACCGGGCTAACCCTTAGGGCACGAAAGTAGACAACAAATGCCCAAGGCACTGATTGTGGACGACTCGAGGACGATTCGACTTATCCTCCGGCGGATATTGGTAGAGATGGGATACGAGGTTTGCGAGGCAGCCAACGGACGGGAAGCTCTTGCTGCGATCGAGACAGAACGCGCCGTGAGTCTGGTTCTGACGGACTGGAATATGCCGGAGATGAATGGCCTGGAGCTAGTGAAGCGACTGCGCCAGAATCCTGAGCTCGCGTCGCTTAGGGTAGTCATGGTGACAACCGAGACGGAGCTGGGCCACATGGTTCTCGCCCTGGACGCAGGAGCGAACGAATATGTGATGAAGCCTTTTACGAAGGACATCCTCAAAGAGAAACTTGAGCTTGTTGAACTTGGCGCCCGGGCAGGTGCGTAACTGTGGCGTCAATTAATCAGCGGCTGCTTCAACCGGGCGAACGAGTTCGCGTGATGGTGGTGGATGACTCGGTGGTCATCCGTCGGCTCGTGACGCAGGCTCTGGAGCAAGACCCGCTGCTTGAGGTCGTGGGCACTGCGTCAAATGGTGCGATCGGCCTGCAGCGTATTCCACAATTAAATCCCGACGTGATTACGCTCGATATTGAGATGCCGGACATGGACGGCCTGGAGATGCTGAGACGCCTTCGGAGAGAGTATCCCAAGCTGCGGGTGATCATGTTCAGCACGCTTACGGAACGAGGCGGGGCGAAGACACTCGAGGCCCTGACGCTCGGAGCCGATGATTATGTCGCGAAGGTATCGAACGAAGGATCGTTGGATAGGTCGATGATCCGCTTGCGGGAAGAGATGATCCCGAAGATCAAGCAGTTCTTTCGCCAGGAGCAAGAGAGCAGAGCAGTGGTACCGCCTGATGCGGCGAGTACATGGCAGATACCTGAGACCGGGCTGAGAACGTACTCAGCAGGGACAGCAAAGGTGAGGCCTAACGTCGTTGTGATTGGGGTGTCCACGGGAGGGCCAACGGCACTAGGCACAATCCTTCCGGAGCTGCCACCCGACTTCCCCTTGCCGATACTTGTGGTGCAGCACATGCCACCCCTCTTCACAAGGCTCCTCGCGGAGAGGCTTAATTCGACCTGTCAGTTGCCGGTCGGAGAGGCACACCAGGGCTGCGCGGTTGAGCCGGGCGAGATATTGATTGCCCCTGGAGATTTTCACATGAGGCTGGTCGCGAGCGGGGGCGTGGTGAAGGTGACGCTGGATCAGTTACCACGGCAAAACTCCTGCCGGCCTGCAGTCGATGCGCTATTTGCGTCGACAGGCGAAGTGTATGGCGGTGCGGCGTTGGCGATCATTCTCACTGGCATGGGCCAGGATGGATTGCGCGGAGTAGAAATCCTCCGGGCGCGAGGAGCGAGCGTACTGGCACAGGACGAAGCGTCAAGTGTGGTGTGGGGTATGCCTGGTGCTGTAGTCAATGCTGGTCTTGCTGATCGCGTATTACCACTCAACGAAGTTGTACCCGAGATTCTTCGCCGCACTTATAGAAATTAGGAATGACTTTATGGAGACCCAAAGACAAAAGACGGAGATCCTCCCGGAGAACTACCGATTTCTCCAGCAGCATGTCTATTCCCAAGTGGGTATCGTGCTTGAAGACAACAAGCATTACCTCTTCGAGAGTCGCCTTGCGCCGATCGTCAAGCAACTTGGATTGGACTCCATGAACGAGTTGTGTGCGCTGCTGAATGCAAGGCGCAACCCTGATCTCGGCCATCTGGTGGCTGAGGCAATGACAACAAACGAGACTTACTTTTTTCGCGACCCATCCCACTATGAGGCGATACGAAAGATCCTATTGCCGAAGCTCAAGGAGGAAAGGGGGACAAACAAGACGTTACGATTCTGGTCGGCCGCTGCATCGACCGGGCAGGAGGCGTACAGCCTTGCGATGCTGTTACTTGAAGAGCAACTGGAGAGCTGGAAGATTGAGATTCTGGGCACAGACTTTTCCGCAAAGGTACTGGAGCGCGCGCGCGCAGGAACGTTTCAGCAAATAGAAGTAAACAGGGGATTGCCCGCAAATCTTTTGGTAAAGCATTTCAATCGTTGCGGACTGGACTGGCAGTTGAGTGATGCGGTCCGCAGGATGGTGCGATTTGAAACGATCGACCTCCGTAAGAGCATGTCGACACTAGGGCCGTTTGACCTTGTGTTTTGCCGCAACGTGATGATCTATTTCGATAACGAGACCAAGCGGAGCATCATGAAAGAGATTCACGGAACCCTTACGAAGGGCGGATGGCTGCTACTCGGCGGAGCAGAATCCGCGTTTGGCGTGGAAGAGTGGTTTGAGCGATTGGCCGTAGGAAATTTGATCGTATATGTGGCTCGATGAAGGTGCGTATGCAAGCTGAGATAGAGCTGGAGATGGTGGAAAGAATTGTGACGTCCGTATTCGTCACGATGTTGGATCTTTCTGTAACTAGAAGCTGGACTGGTCATCAGCCTGGAGCGAGCCGCATGACCTCATTTGTACAGATGACGGGCGATTGGAATGGAGCGGTATTGCTGGAGTGCAGCGCGAGACAGGCCTGCCTGTTCGCGGGGCGGATTCTGGCCATGGAACCTCCTGATGTTGT
This sequence comes from Granulicella sp., assembly GCA_027452215.1. GTDB lineage: Bacteria > Acidobacteriota > Terriglobia > Terriglobales > Acidobacteriaceae > Granulicella. Next base: position 141,481 of record DAIDGQ010000045.1, read on the forward strand.
GGACGACGGAGTTCGCGACGCATTGGGAGAGTTGGCTAATGTGATTGGAGGCAACCTGAAGTGCGGCATGTCGACGGGAGTGCGCCTTTCCATGCCTTCGGTGATGGATGGCATCGACTACGATCGTCGAGCTTGGGGATCGGAGATTCGGGATAGGCTTACCTTCCAGTCCTCTCAGGGCTACTTCTGGGTGACGATCCTCGAAGCTGCGTAAGGCTGGATTGATCGTTGCTCGAAGACGTTCAGGGAGCTCGGGAGGATGCAGGAGAGCGACGAGAGAAGGATTCGCTATGCGCATTGGAACGCTGCTGCGATGGTCCGGTGGAGAGTGAAGATCATGGCTAGCGTTGGCGCCTTAGACTACCAGGGCGCGAGGAGAGAGAAGGCTCCTCCTTCATACGAATCGATCGTGACCTTGAAGTAGCTGGCAGAACCGGGATCGCGCAGGGTCTTAAGTGCATCTGTCGGAAGACCGACTGAGCTTGGATACATGCCCATGAAGACAGCGCGGTATTCCAGGGATACGATCCTTGACGCGATGTTCATCACCTCATAGAGCGAGTCTCTGAGAGCTTCGTTCGGTCTGGATTCGGCTACGCGCTCCTTGATGGATTCGAGGGGGAGCCCAATCAATGCACCGGCGAATGACGTAAGAAGGGGCACATCTGCCTTGATGACACGCGTACTGTCCATCGGCTTGATTAGATAAACGGAATAGATCTGCTTTGCAGTGGTGGAGACGGGATATTGCTGTTCGGAAAAGGTGACGCGCTGTCCGGTCAGGTCGGAGAAAAGCTTGCTCATGGCAATGGAAGATGTTTCAGCCATTGCCTAACTCCCCTGCGGGCTTTCCGATAGATTCCAATCGGAGCGGAGTGGCTCTGCTGTGGAAGATCTGAGGACAAGCGTTCCCACTTGATGATTCGTCCGGGTAGCACCAAGCAATTCTACGCATCTGGTTGAGCGGATGACACGATTCAGGGAGAGTCGAATAGATTCGGTAGCTTCCAGACGCAGTAAAGTCATTGCGATGATCTCCTCCTGTATTGGCGTGAGAGAGCTAGAGCTTACAAACTCCCACGCACCTTCATAACCATCTATCGGCTAATCGGTGAAGTTCATCAGTAGTTTGGGTTCCAGCCAGCGACGCGCGCAGGCGCAGGCAGGCCGTCGCTGAAGCGCCACGACCACAGGAACAGCGGATCGGAGCGCTGGACTATGCTCCCGGCTTGGTCTAAGGAAGCGAGTATCTGTAGGTTGCGAAGTCACCAATCACGTGAGATCGCGGGAGGGTTGGGCACTCGTTTGAAACGGTGGTAGCGATCGAGCAGGACGGCAAACTTGATAGAGACGTAACGGCAAGAGAGATGCGCGAGTTCGAGGCAGACCCGACCTCGCTAGAGTTTTCACGTGGATTTGCCGATAGAGTCGCCATTGGATCTCTGTTGGGAAAGCTTGCGTTGCTGAAGCGGCAAAGGCTTATCGGGAAGGGCTATTGATGAATGAATGGATTGAAATAGTGGCTGACGAGACGGGCGGAGATTGGGGGACAACCTAGAGAGATCCCGGCACTACGCCATTGGTTAGGCTTGAGGCGGTCACGGCAATGAATGGACATCAGAGATATGGCGCTGGATAAAAGCACATTTGTGGGCATAGCGATTGCGTTGATTGGAGTCGGGGTCGGCTCTGTGCTTGAAGGCAGCAAACTGGTTCAACTGTTGCAACCGACCGCCGCCTTGATCGTTCTTGGGGGCACCATTGGGGCTGTGATGGTGCAGTTTCCCTCTCGTATTGTGCTTCAGGCGCTGGTGCAGTTGAAGGGTGTTTTTTTGAATACAGAGCCGGGACCCGATCATCTGGTTCAGCATTTGCTGCGCTATGCCTACAAGGCTCGCAGGGATGGACTTCTTTCGCTGGATGCAGAGTTGGCGAAGATTCAAGATCCATTTTTGAAGGACAGCCTGATGTTGGCGATCGACGGAGTGAGCTCTGCGGATCTTCGCAAAATGATGGAGTTGCAGCTCGACTATGAGGGCGAAACGGATGAGCGAATTCCCAAGGTCTTCGATGCAGCCGGGGGGTTTGCTCCTACCTTTGGAATTATCGGGGCGGTACTGGGGTTGATCCAGGTGATGCAGCGATTACAGGATATTAATGCAGTTGGCAAGGGGATTGCGGTTGCATTCGTAGCCACAATCTATGGCGTTGGTTCAGCAAATCTCTTCTTCCTGCCGTGGGCTGGAAAGTTGAGAATTCGGCTGCGCGAGAGACAAGTTGTTAAGGAGATGACACTTGAAGCGGTGCTGGCCATCGTTGAAGGAGTAAATCCGCGAGCTCTTGAACTGCAGTTGAACAGCTATGTTACTGCGCCTCCGCGGCAATTACTGGAGAAGGTGGTTACTCAATGAGGCGCAGGAGAAGAGGTGTCGCAGAGCCAGTGGGCCAAGATCGCTGGATGGTCTCGTACGCGGATTTTATTACCGTGCTCTTCGCTTTTTTTGTTGTGCTGTTCGCAACGCTCAATCAAGACAACCTTGCGATCAGCAAAGTGTCGCGTGCCATCCATAATGGATTCCAGAATTTGGGGCCGTTCTCTGGTGGGGAGAGTGACATGGGAGCCGCGCGGCTGAATCTTGAACGGGATGCATCGACGTATAGTCTCCCGGTCCAGCCAGCGAAGATAAATAAGAGTGATGCGACGGAGGCAACAGGCGTCGACATTGCGGAACTACGGAGACAACTTGAACTGGCTATCGGCAAGGAGCTTCGGGATGGTGAGGTTACGATCCGTGTGACACCCGAGGGATTCGTGATCAGTTTGAGGGAGCTCGGCTTTTTTAGCAGTGGCCAGGCGACCCTGCGGCCCGGAGCGGCAGAGAAGATTGAGCGCATTGCCAAGGTGTTGTCGCAACACGGATTCAATCTTCGAGTGGAGGGGCATTCGGATAATCAACCAATTCACACGGCTGAATTTCGTTCGAACTGGGAGCTGTCCACGGCGCGCGCGATGGCAGTGCTACTGATGCTGGTGAACCATTCTGGGCTTGATCCGAGTCACATCTCGCTGGCAGGGTATGGGGAAGAACGACCCATTGCGGACAACTCGACGGCGGAGGGCCGCAAGCAGAACCGGCGGGTTGATTTAGTCGTGGTTGCAGGGGTTTTGCCTGATCGTCGGGGACCCTAGAAATGAGAGCACGAGATGCCGATAGACAAACGACGGCGTGATTCGCCCGCTCGCGACTTGCTTTGAGGTCCTGAGAACAGGCAAATTCATCGATCAGGCAGTCGGCGTTCAGAGGACGGACAGATGATTTCGATTGTTGGAATTCTTATCGTATTTGGCGCGATCCTCGCCGGCTTCCTTATGGAAAAGGGACCTCTCTTAGTTTTGATGCAGCCCTCTGAGTTCATCATTATCGGAGGGGCGGGGCTGGGAACGCTCATTGCAGCTAATCAGGTGCATGTGTTGAAGGGTGTCGCGAGCAGTATGGCTCTCGTGCTCAAGGGTTCGAAATTTAGCAAGCAGCGCTATCTCGACTCGCTCAGGATGATGTTCAGCCTCTTCAACAAGGCTCGCAAAGAGGGTCTGGTAGGGATAGAAGGCGATGTGGAGGAGCCGGGCAAGAGCCCTGTTTTCTCGAAGTATCCGGCGTTCATGAAAGACCATCATGTCCAGCAGTTTGTCTGCGACACAATGCGGATGGCGATTACGGGAGGAGCCACGGCGTTCGATGTGGACCGAATGATGGAGTTGGATTTGGAGGTTCATCATGTCGGGGCGACTAATCCCTCGACGGCGTTGACCACGATGGCTGATGCGCTGCCCGGCATTGGAATTGTTGCCGCGGTGCTGGGCATCGTGATCGCCATGAGCTCGCTTGGCGGACCTCCAGAAGAGATTGGCAAGAAGGTGGCGGCGGCACTCGTCGGGACGTTTCTCGGAATTCTCCTATGCTACGGGGTGGTGGGTCCGCTGGCTGCGAGCATGTCAAAGCTAGTGGATGACGAGCAGGCGTACTACCACGTGCTGCGAGTGGTGATGCTTTCGTTTATCAAGGGGATGTCTCCGATCCTTGCCGTGGAGATGGCTCGGAGGGCCATTCCACAGCACGTTCGTCCCAGCTTTCAAGAGGTGGAGAAGGCGTGCCGCCGCAAGGATGAACCGGTCGCCGTAGCAGCCGCAGCCTAGACGAATCGGGAGGGATGGAGACCGTGGCAGAGCCTGAGATTGTGATCATCGCAAAGAAGTCTTCGCACGGTGGACATCATGGTGGTGCCTGGAAGGTCGCCTACGCCGACTTTGTAACGGGGATGATGGCATTGTTTATTGTGCTGTGGCTGATGAATGCCAGCAAGCCGGTTCAGACGGCGGTGGGAGGGTACTTTAAGGATCCGCATGGCACGACCAAAATGATGGGGATTGATGTGAGCTCGACCGTAGCCACTCCCTCGCCGAAGAAGGAAGATATGCAAAAGCTGAAGGAGGAGATTCTCAAGTCCATTCAGCACATCGACCCTTTGAACAAGCTGAAGAATCAGATTGAGATCACGATCACATCGGAAGGGTTACGGATCGAGCTGATGGAATCGGCGAAGGGAACGTTTTTTGAATTGGGCAGCGCATCTCCGACTCCGGCTTTGAAGGAGTTGCTGGGGGTTTTGGCTCCGGAGCTGGGTAAGCTTCCGAATAAAATTTCAATTGAAGGGCATACTGACTCAAAGCCTTACCTTGGGATTCAGTCTTACGACAATTGGGACCTGTCGTGCGACCGCGCCAATGAGGCGAGACGAATCATCCAGGCAGAAGGCCTGCAGCGAAAGCAGATCTCGCAGGTGCGGGGATTCGCCGATCAGCGATTGCGTGTGGCTCTGCATCCTGAGGATCCGTCCAATCGCAGGATTTCATTGATCGTGCAGTATCAAGTGAAGGCTGATGCGGAGGAGCCTTTGCCCGCTGGGATGAAGCTCTCGAATACGGAGCCTACATCGAAGTAGAGGGAGGGATGCTTCTCTGATGTGAGCTTATGAAACGTGGCAGAGATTGCACTCTCGAGGGGTTTCGAAGGGGGAGGAGATTTTCGTTCGCTGGTGGGGCAATTGGAATATTCAGTTGCAGATGGGAGACTCCTTGCGCAGGAGCCGGCGCCGGAGGTGATGGCGTTAGCCGAACGCTCGGCCGAACGCGGTGACAGGTGGGAGCACATTGATGCGCGCAGCGATCATGGATCGTCCACGAGTTGCGGAGTGGTGGATTCACTGCTTGACGTTGTGTTGAATAGGTGGCGCGCTCGAAGAGACGCGGCATGCGAACGAAGGGACTACGAATGAGTCTGAGCCATGGCGCATATGGGATGCGCGGGTGAGATAGCTGGATTCTCAGCTCAATTCAGTCTGTGATTTGTAGGGAGCGACTGAAGTTGGATTGCGGTATGAGCGGCGGACATTGCTGAGTGCAGATATGGCTGACTACTCAGACAGTCATCGGGCGGCGGTGAGACGGATCGGTGATGGTGTTTGTCAGAGTGACCGACGCTCACGGGTATCGCCTGTCATCGATCAGGCTGGCGTGGGGTGCGGCGGGTGCTTGCATTCGAACTATGAGCCAGGAGGGATCTTGGAAGAGAAAGTTTTTTCGAGGTCGACTAGAATCCCGAAACGAGATGCCGATAGATTGCACGTACCAACAACCACCTGCTCCAAGTAACGATTCTGAACCTTGACGTAAACGACACTGGTTCGGTGCAGGCGGAATTCGATATAAGGAGCACTACTCAAATGATCAGCGTATTGAACAACGTCTCTTCTCTCGTCGCAGAGAATGCCCTCTCTTCCACGCAGGCAAGCCTGCAGAACACGCTCCAGCAGTTGTCCACCGGACTGAGAATCAACTCCGGCTCGAACGATCCTGCTGGTCTTTCGATTGCGAACGGTTTAGGGGCTAACATTGCCGCTCTCTCCCAGTCGACGCAGAATGCCTCCAATGGAGTCGGCCTCCTGCAGACTGCTGACGGTGCTCTTTCACAGGTAACGGCGCTGCTGAACCAGGCGGTATCGATTGCCACGGAAGCTTCCAACGGCGGCTTGACGACTGCCCAGAGCACGGCCGCAAACACTCAGTTCCAATCTATTCTTTCGGAGATCACGCAGATCGGCTCGACGACCAACTTCAACGGAACCTCAGTGTTCAATGGCAACACTACAAATTCAGAGACCTCCACTCAGGCCTCCTTGTTGACCACCACGGCGCTGACCTCCGGGACCACAACCTCCGTCACTGATGCGCAGACGGGCGGTACCTTCAAGTTCACCGCTGGCGCCGGTTCGACAATTGCGGACCTGCAGACTGCTGTGGCGAATGCTGTAACGGCTGGAACGCTGAGCGCTGGAACCACGGCGACGCTCACAGGCGGTAAGCTGGTAATTGCAACCTCGACTGCTGGTGACTCGCTACAGGTATCGACCAACGACACCGTGTTGGGTAACTTCAACCCGACCTCGACCGCCGGCAACAGCGCAACCGTATATACCAGCGATGGTACGAGCGCGGGTTCCGCGACGACGACTACGACGATCAATACTCTGTCCGCCAGCGCACTCTCTTTGACCGGAAATCTTTCTACGGCTGCAGCAGCTCAGACAGCGTTGACGGCTATCACGGCTGCCATCAGTACGGTGGCGGCACAACGGGGCTCCATCGGCGCCTCTGTAAACCAGTTGACAGCGAATGAGGGTGTGCAGAACACCGAGGTACAGAATCTTACGAGCGCGCAGAACAATGTCCAGAACGCGGACGTTGCGACGACCGTATCGCATATGACGCAATACAACGTGCTGACGCAGACGGGCATGGCGGCTCTCTCGCAGTCCAACCAGGCTCAGCAGGCTGTATTGAAGCTTCTTCAGTAGACTCCTGGGATCGAAGAGGTGGCGCCTTGCGGGGTGTCACCTCTTTCCCATTCCAGGGGTGAACGGAATCGCCGAACTTGCCGATGTTGTTGTGTAGATCGACTGAACGTTCTCGGGCAAGTCGCTAGCGGCCGCCTGAGTAAAGGATCGGACTATTATGAGCACAACCTCGTTATTAAATTCGCTCGCTGGATCGGCCAACGCCGCGACCGCAGCAAATCTCAGCTCCATTCTGCAGGCGGCCACGGGTGCATACAGCGCAGGTATTGACGTTACCGCGGCTGTGAACTCCGCTGTGACGGCGGCGCAGGCCCCGGAAGATACCTGGAAGTCACAGATCACCCTATTGCAAAGCGAAACGAGCGCATTGACGACGATTCAGTCAAATACCTCCAGCCTCGACAATGATATGCAGGCTTTGAACAATTTGACGGGCCCACTGGCGGCAACCACTGTGTCCTCTTCGAACACGAGTTTGGTGACAGCCACTGCGGCCTCCGGCAGCGCAACGGGAAATAATGTAGTGGTAATCAATAATCTGGCGAGCACAGCTTCCTTTGCCTCGACAGCGGTAGCAAGCACTTCAACAGCACTGCCGACTGAGAGCTTTACGATCACCAATAACGGAGGCACGGCTGCCACCATCACCACGGGGAGCGGAGTCAATACGCTGGCTGATCTGCAAACCGCCATCAACAGCGCGGGCTTGGGACTCACCGCGAGCATCATCAACGATGCATCTGGTTCCCGAATCGCAATCACGAGCAATACTTCAGGAAACGGCGGTAACTTTACCGTCACTTCGACGGGCACGGGTTTTGGGTTCACTCAGGCGGCGACTGGGCAAAATGCCCTGCTTACGGTGAATGGGATCAGTATTTCGAGCGCATCGAATACAGTGACGGGGGCTGCCCCTGGATTAACTTTGAACCTGCTGGGGGCGAGCCCGGGAACCTCGGTGAGTCTGCTGGTCGCACCGGACACTACGGCAGCATCCAGTGCTATTAATCAGTTCGTGACGGACTACAACACCGTCATCGGTGATCTCAACGCCGAATTCAACAATACTGCAGGTGCCGGCCAGGGGTCTCTCGCTCAGGATCCTTCCATACGTAATTTGCAGGCGGAGCTTCTTCAGGCAGTTAACTATACGGCGGCGCCTGCGCCCGGGAATACCACGACGGCGGTCCCGAATTTGACGTCGATGGGTCTCTCGGTAAACGCAGATGGAACATTGACCGTGGATAACTCAAAGCTTACCAGCGTGCTACAGAACAGTTTTAGCGACGTGCAAAACCTCTTTCAGGGAGCTTCCCTGAATGGGTTCAGCAGCTCATTGCATACGCAATTGACCAGCTTCATAAGCCCGGCGGACGGTGCGTTCACTGTGGACCTACAGAGCATAAGCACGCAGACCAGTGCGCTGCAGACTGACATCACCAACTTCGAAGCCAACATCATCGCGCCGTTACGAACGCGGCTGCAAAGTAACCTGAGCCAGGCCGAAATTCTGCTTCAAGAGTTGCCAGCTGAGATGAGGCAAATTTCTACGGAACTTGGACAGAACACCTCATCTACAGGAGGCTAGGGAGAAACAATCATGAATTCGACAGCATTAGCGTATCGGAAAACAGCAGCGGAGGGTGCCAGCGGCTTTGGCATGTTGATTGCTCTTTATGACACACTCGCAGGCGACCTGCGACGGGCTGCCGATGCAGAGCGCAACAACAACATCGAGAAGCGGTGCCTGGAGGTGAACCACGCCCTGCTCGTGATCGCACATCTTCAAGACTGGGTTGATGGAGAGAGTGGCGGAGAGTTGGCGCAGAAATTGATCGGGTTCTACTCGTCGTTGAGACAGAAGCTGATTGAAGCACAGGCCAGAAGATCGGCTGAGATGCTTGAGCAACAAATGGCGTTGGTTTTGGATATTCGAGAGACCTGGCAGGAGATGGAACTGCGTGGAGGTGTCTCCTCTGAAGACCGTGGAGGTGCTGAAGCGTCAAGCTATGCGGGATCTGAATCAACGCCGACCCAACCGACCGTGTCGAGTTGGGCAGCATAGGGCTTTCATGGAACTGTGACGGTAGCACCAGCCCTGATGCTATGGACAGTGAGCCGACTGCAGCCACAAAGCAGATACGCGCTCCTTCCCAAAGTGCTTCCATCCATTGCGACGCATGCCAAAGGGTCGCGCATGGTCTGATCTGGTAAGCAGATCTGCGCTCAGACGGGCTATGGGGCGGCGGGATTGGAGCGCGATCGTGAAGCGAAGTGGAGCTGCTCCGGGATCGAGGGGGCGGCGATGGGGCAAAGGTCTATTCGTATTTAAGCTGGGGGCGCAAGGTAATTAAGGAGCGTGTTGGGTAATATTTTAGCCACAGCGGCCATGGCCGCGCTGTTGTTGGTCTCCGCATGGGTAAGGTTTGTGGCGGCCGTCGCTAAGTCGACTCCAACCAGGCTCGTCGCTTGGGATGCGAGTGTGACGGTATCCTGCTGTAGCGAGGTCTCCTGTGAGTTCAACTGGTTCTCGGCGTTGCCGTAGAAGGCTTGCTGCTGGCCTACGAGGCCAATCGACGCACTCACCGCGGTAGTCGCAGTGGCGATGGCAGAGGAGTTTCCGGTCTGCAATGCTGTAACCAAGGAGCTCAGAGCGCCAATAACGCTATTGCTGGAGTTAGAGAAGATCTGGTTGCCGGGGAGACCCACTTGCACATTCACATGATCGCCCACGGCAACGGACGTTACATTGCTATTGCCAGTATAGGAATAGCCGGTTGGCGATGCTGGATCGGGAGCATACGGGGCGGTGGTACCGCTGCCGCCAAATAGAAAGGTGCCACTAACTGCGGTGTTCGCCTGGGATACTACGCTAGAAAGTACACCCTGTACCTGCGCGATGATCGCCTTCATGTTTGCTGTTGAGTTGGTGCCATTGGCACCTTCAGTACCGAGCGAGACTGCCTGGGTGAGAGCAGTAGCTACATTACTCAACACAGAGCTCGCGGACTGGACGGTTGATAGAACCGTGCCGACGTTCCGCTTATACTGATCAACATTTCCGGTATCAATCGTATTCTGCACCATGGCGGCAGACGCCGTCGGATTGTCTGAGGGTACGCTGACGCTCAGCCCCGTCGCGACCTGCTGCAGCGCAGTATTGAGTACTGCCTGACTCTGGTGCATGTCGGATAGCAGTGTTGGAGTGATGTTTGGATTAATCTGCATAACGTTGCGGTTCCCTCTTAGCTAATCATGTTGATAGTGGTCGAGTAGAGCTGTTGGATCGTGCTCACAATACGAGCCCCAGCTTGATAGGCCGTCTGAAATCGAATGAGATTTGCGGTTTCATCATTGATGTTTACACCAGACGCTGAGCCTTGTTGATTAGTTAGCTGAAGCAGATTCTGGCCGATCGCAGTGGACTGAGTCGTTGCATTCGAAGCCTGATTACCGACATTAAACACAAGGCTGGAGTAGGCGCTCGCAGCTGTCTCTCCGGATGTTGAGTTGAACTGCCCGAGGACGGAATCATTGGTTGACACCTGCATGGCATCTCCAGCTGTGGTCGTCGAAATGACTGCCTGGCCATTGGAGTTGATCGATAGGGCCGTACCAGGGCTTAGAGTCCCGGCCGATACTGCGCCGGCAATCGCGGTCTGTAGCGATGCCACTGTGGACGACGTTCCGGCGGTGAAGGAAAATGTTTGTCCAGTAGAGGAATCAGCGATAGTAGTGATGGAGCCCGATGTCAGCGCCGTGGAGGTGGTCAAAGGGAGCGCGGTCGTGCCAGCGCTCGAGACTGCCGAGGCGGATGGAAGTGGATTCGTCAGAACGGCAGATAGATTTGCGACGTTTCCATTGCTATTCGGTGCGCCGGCTGAACGGACAGCAATCAGGGCAGGATCGGTGATCGACACGCTGATGGCCGATGCAGCATTCGCAGTGTTCGTCGGAAGTGTAAAGAAGTTTTGTCCCGGATTGCCATTTGAGTCGACTCCGCCGGCCTGAGCAGCATTGAAGCTGGTCGCAAACTGAATGGCTAGCATATTTACCTGCGAGAGCAGGCCGGGAACTGTTTGGTCGCGAACCTGGATCGCTCCTCCAAGTTGGCCTCCTTGGATGGACGACGTAATGTTCGTCCCGTTGGCATCAAGGACCTGCTGGAATCCGTTGCTGCCTGTCGTGGTTTGGAGACTGAAGCTCTGACTGCCCATCACCAGCGGTGACCCATTCCCTGTCGTGATGGTCTCCCCACCGCTACCCTGGGTAACGGAGATTCCCGTCAACTGCGACAGCTGCTGCACAGACTGGTTGAGCTGATCCTGGATCGAGCCGCCGCTCTGACCAGACGCGGTGAGTTGTGCGACTTGCCCGTTCAGCGTTGCGATTTGCTGGGTCAGCGTATTGATCTGAGCAACCGACTCCGTAACCAAACCATCGGCGGAGGACTGTGCGCTGGTGAGGCCTCCCGCTGTCGTATTGAAGGCTTTGGCGAGATTCTGCCCACTTGCGAGGACACTCTGCTGCGTGGCGGAATTCGATGGACTCGCTGACAACGCGACGAGGCTGCTCGACAGGGCTGTCAGCGCAGTAGCCACATCCGTGCCAGTGGTCGTGAAGAACGTCTGGATCTGTTGAAGGCTCGCAGCTGCAATGTTTGTGCTGCTTTGCAGAGAAGTCTGCTGTTGAATCTGCAGATTGAGGAGTTGATTCTGAACGCTTTGGATTCCGTTGAGGCTCACGCCGCCACCGCTGAGGTCGCCACCAGACTGGGTCATGGAGTTTGCGCTGAGCTGTACTATCTCCCTGGAGTATCCGGGGGTGTTCGCATTAGCAATATTATTGCTGGCGACATCGAGTGCTCCCTGCGCTGCATCGAGTGCCTGCATGCCAATCGACAAAGTTGTACTTAGTCCGCCCATAGCTCTTACATCTGGCAGGACCAGGTCTGATATTGCGACCCGGGGCCAGAAGCCTCCTGGAAGTGGCCGTTGAATGAGTCGACGAGGGATGCCATCAGGGTCGCAGAATGGCTGGAATACTGGAGGAGTGCAGCATAGCCGCGGTTAAGTAGCTGAAGCTCCTCGGCGGCGGTTCGAATTTGAAGCTTCAGGTTGTTATCCATTTCAGTTCGAGGGGTGCTGATATTCCGGTCGCTGGAAGCGGATAGATTGACCGCGAGAATGGCCAGCCTGGTACTCAGGACCTCCTGATCCGCGACGCTCTCCTCGAAGGCGGACAGGGCGTTTTGGGAGATCGAGTGCAGCGCTGTCTTCAACTCGCAGACCAACGCGCGCAATGTCTGGAGATACTCCGTTGCTTCTCGGTTTGAATCCTGGGAATCGGCAGCGATCATGGTTTACTTTCCGTGAAGGATCTTTACCCGCGGTCATTTAGGCCGCTCATACACTCACGCAGACTTACCCACCATGGACGCCGCAATACTGGCCGGATCGATGGCATACTGCCCGCTACTAATTGCCTGACGCAAGCTATCTACTTTGCCTTGCCGCATCTCAGGCGAGCTGAGAGCGGTGCTTACAAGGGAGCCAACAGACGTCGAATCCGATGTTAGGGTTGCATGATCCTCTCCATTGACTCCGCCCGACTGCGTTGCGCTTTGAGCGGTCACCGGTTTCGCGTTCAACTCGCTCGAGAGCTGGCTGGCTGTTGTATTCGATAGATCAATCCTCATCACGCCTCCAAGGCTGCACCGCTATAACCATCGGCACCTTGCGGTGATAAGTTTAGCGAGGATCCTCTTTTTTTTCATGCCAACTCGGGGTGGTCGCGGGTGGTGCGGTATTGGCCAGAGCTGCGGGCTTGGAATTCAGTTGGTCCTGGGTGGCGTGCATAGCTTTGGCAATCATTTTGCCCATCCCGATGCCTCCGGATGCCGCGAGCGATGTCGCGAGGGACTGAACGCCGAGGCTCATCATCTGTTCTCCCCCGGAGTCCTGGTTATCGTTGCCTCCGGGGACGCTTCCAAGCGATTGCTCTGCGTCCTTTAGCCAGCTCCCAATCAGGATGGCTTCAAACTGCTGAGCGCCCTTATCGATCTTGGCGGCATCGCTTAGGGTCTTTGCAGACTTCATCTGCTGCATCGCGCCGGCTGCCTTCAGTTGCAGAAGACTCGACTGTAAATTAAGTGGCCCCAGGCCTGTGCTCGTTCCCATCTATTGGACCTCCAAGTCCGCTTGCATACCGCCCTCAGCCTTGATGGCCTGAAGTATTGCGACGACATCGCGTGCTGTGGTGCCGATGGCGTGAAGCCCTTTGACCAACTCATCCACGTTCGCTCCCTCTTCCAGCCGCATGGTCTGTGCCGGGGCATCGTTCACGGTCAGGTTCGTTTGCGGCACAAGAACCGGCGGAGCACCATTTATCATTCCCTGATCGGGGGTTGTCCCTATGGGCTGCTCCGCGATGTACGAGGTGACAACCTGGATTGAGAGATTGCCGTGAATCACTGAGACCGGGGAGAGCTTCACATCACCACCCATCACGATTGTGCCTGTTCGTTCATTGATGATGATCTTCGCGGGTGTATGGGCGTTGATAAGCAGGTTTTGCACTCGCGCGATCAGCAGTGGAACCGATTGCTCGGAAGCGACCGCAACGCTGATGTCGACTCGGCCACTATCGAGGGCGGATGCAACCGGCTTGTGGAACTCCTGGTTAACCGCCGCAGCGATCTCCGCAGCCGTATTGAAGTCAGGATTACGCAGCAGCAACGAGACCGTTTTGAAGCCGCTCAGGTCGACCGTAGTGTCCCTTTCGACGATTCCGCCTTCTGGAATGGTCCCGACATTGGTCGGATTAACCTGTTTGCCATTCGAGCCATTGCCCACAAGGTACCCACCCATGATCAATGAGCCCTGGGCCTCGGCATAGACTTTCCCGTCCGGACCATGCAGCGCACTCATCAGAAGCACGCCTCCTTCAAGACTGCGTGCATCACCGACGGAGCCAACGGTCACATCTAACTTTTCGCCGGGCCTGCTGAAGGGGTGAAGCGTTGCCGTAATGAATACCGCGGCCACGTTCTTGACTACGGCGGTGACCGGCGGAATGAGAACTCCCATCTTCTCCATGGCGTTGGCCAGAGTCTGCACGGTGAAGATGGTCTGCTGCGAATCTCCTGTCCCACGCAAGCCGACCACGAGGCCATAGCCGACCAGTTGGTTGTCTCTGACTCCTTCGACCGTCGTAATATCCCGCACCAGGACCAGGCGGTTGGTTTTGACCGCGCACGCATGCGGCACGCAGAGACAAAAGACTACGCACAGTGCCATGGCAAGGAAATCCCTGATACCGGATTTCATGCTCGAATTTATGGCGGAACGTTTCATAGCTCTTAGAACCCAACCAGCCACAGGATTGCTTTGGTGATCGGATTGAGAGGACGCGTGCTATCGGCGATGATGCCTTTGCCCTTCATCTCAATCTCGAGGTTGCTCAATTGCATCGACGTAACGGTATTATTTGGACCGATGTCGCCGGGGCGGACAACTCCCCGGACGGTCACATTTTCATGCTGATTGTTCATGAAGATACTGCGCTGCGCTTCAACAATCAGATTGCCGCTGGGGAGCACGGCTATTACCTTTCCCGTGAGGCTGGTTTGAAATGTAGTATTCGAGCCCGTTGCCCCTGCTCCCTTGAGAGCTGTCGCTGAATTGGCATTGAAGAGAGGATTCAGGGCATTCGTATTGACAGATCCCGGAAGCCCGGTGATTCCGGAGCTGGTCTGGAAGGTGCGTTGATAGGCCGAGTTCCCGGTCTGCGCTGCCGTCGTCTGAACCGCAACCAGAATGACAATTGTATCGTTGAGGTTCCGAGCCTTGTAGTCAATCGAGAGGTCTCCCAAAGGATTATTTGAGGACCAAAGACTGCCAACCGTCGCGACGGGGGCCGTGCCGAGATCCTGTTCCTGCAGCCGTGCGACGTAGTCCGTCCTCAGATGATCCGTAGCATCCTTTGGTTTCGACTTCTTGCTGGCTTTTGCGCACGGGATGACCGTGACGATGAGTAGAATGCCGATCAGCATGCGGCGCCACTCTCTTGCCTCCGCGATCATGGTCCTCATAGCTTGCCTCTCAGCGTTCCGCCATCGAAGACCCGAGCGGTGTAGGTCTGCCGTCGGTCCTTGCTTGCTACCCGTATCGTTTGGCCAATCGCTCCACTTTCCAGACACACAACAGGCAGTTGGATAGACATGTGATCGCCTTCGAGCAAGAGAGTAGCCGATGACCCTGTACGAAGAACGGGTGAGTCGGCTTCCGTTTTCCTCGGAGTTGGGCGTGGTGGTGGTAGCTGGAGTTGAGCCGACGCGACGGGGGAGGGTTGAGCCGGACCTTCTCCGCTCGTGCGAATCGTTACATAGAATGGCACGCACTCTGCAACGTTGAAGCAATTCAGACGCACCTTCATGCGATGGTCGCTTAGAGGCTCCATGGACTGGACTCGCAGTGCCGGAGAGTTCGTGCGTGCGAGTACCTCGGTCAACAGCGTGACCTGTTTCGCCGAAACTGGGACGCCTGCGCCGCTGATCGCAGCCGCTATCTGCTCGGGCATGATGGCATCGTGCCCGGTGGCTGCGACTGCCGGCAGAGCCATCGCGAGCAAAGCAATCCATGTCGATATGAATGTAGTGTGGGTCATCATGCAATCCCTATTGAGCTAATTGATTTAACTGCTGAAGCATTTCGTCGGCGGCCTTCACCACTCGCGAATTGGCTTCATACGAACGCTGCGCGAGGATCATATTCACGAACTCGTCGACCGTGCTCACGTTTGACTGCTCGAGCATTCCTTGCTGGATCGTGCCGAGTCCGGACGTTCCTCCGGGCGCTCCTACAACCGCTTCACCTGAACCCGTGGTCGGTAGATAAATATTGTTTCCAGCGCTGTTGAGACCGCCAGGGTTTGCGAAGCTGGCCAACTGAATCACGCCGACTTGCGCAGCTTGAGTCTGTCCCGGTAACGTGACGCTCACCGTGCCATCACTGCCCACCGTAATGTTGGTGGCATTGGGTGGGATGGCGATCGCGGGCTGGAGCGGATTGCCGTTCGCGGTAACCAGATTGCCCTGCTGGTCTGGCTGGAAGGATCCCGCTCGTGTATACCCGATTTGATTGTTGGGCAGCAGAATCTGAAAGAAGCCGGCTCCCTGAATCGCAAAGTCCAGTGGATTGCCTGTGGTGCTGAGTGCCCCCTGCGTTTGAGTAATCTCCGTGTTTCCAGGTAGTGTGCCCAGACCGATCTGCAGTCCGGCAGCGACCGTTGTCTGCTGGGTGGCCGCGGCACCGGGCATGACCTCGGTCTGGTAGAGAAGATCGGAGAACTGGACGCGCCGCGCTTGAAAGCCGGAGGTGCTGGAGTTAGCGAGGTTGTTCGCAATGTTGTCCAGGTTTATCTCCTGAGCAGTCATTCCGCTGGCCGCGGTATAGAGGGCATGAAACATGGTGGAACTCCTTTATCGAATCTTGTCTAACTGATCTTGGGCAGGTCCTGTGTTGCTGTTTTGTCGATCTCAGAGTTGAACATCGAGAGGGCGTGCTCCATCATTTCAGCGGCTCTCTGCGCGTTGATGAGATCGACCATACCGGCAACCGGGTTGACGTTTGAACTCTCCAACGTTCCCTGCTGGACGGTTGACCCGGTAGCTGCGATGGCGGTCTTGGGCGGTGCGGAATAGTAAGTACCGCCCTCGCTGGTGATCGATGTGCCCGCAGGAAAGTCGACGAGCTGAAGCTTTCCCATCACAGCTCCGCTGGATGATATCGTCCCATCCGAGCCAATTGAGACAGGGCCAGGCATCATTGCGATCGCGCCCTTCTCCCCCATGACCGGATCACCGGCTGACGTAACCAACTGTCCCTTACTCGAAACTTGCAGAGCTCCGTTGCGGGAGTACCGGGGGCCATTCGGGGTTTGAACGACAAAGAATGCAGAGCCTTGGATTGCGAGATCAAGATCATTGCCAGTCTTTTGCAGAACGCCCTGACTGAGATCTAACAAGGTACCGCCGAGCACACCATAGTTATTGATCGCCCGATTCACGTCGGACGGCAAAGATGTACCACTGGCAGCAAGCACGGAGCTGAAGACATTGCGCTCCGCCTTATAGCCGGTCGTACTCTGATTCGCTAAGTTGTTCGCAATCGTATCAAGTGCCTGGGTGCGGGCTAGCAGCGCTGTACTCAGAGCGTAGTATCCACTGTCCATAGATGCCTCTGCATAGGACAGTGCATGACAAGGGCCATTCCAGTGGGAAATATTTGCCTAAAAAAGGGTCAAATCGATTGATTTGACACCTGATCGATGAGGGATCCATGAGAACGCCAGGGTTGAATTGCATCGCGTTCTCCTAATCACGCGAGGTTCTCTCATCAAAAGACAATCAGCACACCCGTCGTGAGAGGGCGAGATTCCACGCATCGCTCCTACCCAACATGGAGAAGCTGCGGGCGGAGATCCATTCGATAGGAGCATGGGACGGATGGCCGGTTCGCGCGCAAATGAGCCTTCCGCACAATCTCGGACCAGAGCATTTGGGTCCCCGCCATCGTTGTTCCACTGAAATAATCCAACACACAGCGAGGAAGAGACCATTTTCTGGCTAACGTGAGCCCCACCGCCAAGCTGTCCTCCGTGCCCGTCTCGCCGTCTTTCCACCCTAGAGCAGACGGCAGCAAGCCGATCGCATGGAACAATCCCACCAGGTACGCTTCGTCCGGATTAATCTCTGGAGTATCCTCGGCGATGAACTTCGCATACTGTGCAATCTCTCTGGAATGAGCCCAGATCTCTGCGATGACTCTGTGACGACCATCGCGAGCTACTGTCCTCGCAGAAACGGCTTCGATACACGCATCCACGCCAAGATCCGCGATGCAATCCTCAATCCGACTGGGGCGACCCTCAGAGTTCCCGTACTCCATGGTCGCCAGTCTCAGGATCTGCAGTGTGGCGCCCAGATCGTTCCGAACCAACTGCGATACGGCTCGAAGGTCGACGCTTGGTTCCTGAAATTCAAGCTCCAGCAGCAACAGCGTCTCCAGTTGAACCGGAACGTCGGGCAGATGAACTGCTAGTTCAACCTGCAGCGGGTATCTCTTCACCATTTGATAAAGCACTGTCTGGTTCGGAAGGACGCTTTTCATCACTGGGCCATCACCTTACCCAATGAGTCGGCAGATCGCGCCAGAAATTTCACCTCAGATATCGAATATGTTGTCCGGAAGCGAGAAAAGTTTCGTTTTTCCGTTCTACTTCAGTATTTCTGCCCTGAAATAGAACATCCATGGTTCGTCGTTTACCGGAGAGCCTCATCCACGCATAGTTTCGGCAGGAAGCGAAACTGGCCTCTCGCGCCCTGATCTCCAGAGCGAACCCGCCGACAGCCTTCGCTGTCTGTGCTGGCGTGAGTGCATCTTCGACGACAACTTCCGTGTAATTTGGAGCCGTGGTCAGACGCTCCATCTGCTCTCGAAACTCCGTTGGAGTGATGAAGCAAGGTTCGGCCGTGCAGCCCGTGATCTGTTCCACCGAGTGGAGGAGACTGTTCTCCACTCGATGGACAAACCCGAGAAGCAAGCGCTTTGCCGTGGCGGAATAGTGAAGGGGCACCGCCGAGAATGTTCGCAACAAGGTCACCGGAATATCGGCGTCAACCGACTGGCTGATGCGGTCCCGCCCGAGCACGGGATACCCCCACTGCACCGCCCTCGCTGCAGCCAACTGCCATTCGCTTGCCAGTCCAAGCTGCAGGAGCACCACCTCCAACTCTTCGCCACTCAACTGACTCTGCGCTACGGCAGAGCGGAGCTGCTCGTTGGACAGATATCCCTTCGAGAGCATCACGAGACCGATTGATAATCTCGGGCTGTGGGGCATCTCTGCGGTGCGAGCCACCGAGAGCGCAGAGAACCGGGCTCGCGCCGCATTCGCAAAGCAATCAATGCTGCAGTACCAGAGTTTGCCCATGCGTATGCCCACGCGACTCTCTGGCACGCTTCGCATTATCAAGGTGTTCTGACAGGTCCTCAGTCCGCACACAGCGTGCATACTCTTCCAGCTCTGATCAACTTTTGCAATCAAGGAATCGATTAGCAATTTCATAGGCCTTCCCTTCTTATAGAAATTAGCGCGTAAAGTGCGAGGCAATCGGCTGCGGTATTTCGATCACACGCAGCCCATAGTTGCCGTCAACGATGACGGCCTCACCCCGTGCGATCACCTTTCCGTCCAACAACAGCTCGACGGGGTCGTCGACATCGCGATCCAACTCGATGACGGAGCCGCTAGCAAGGTCCAACACCTCGCGCAGCGGAAGCTTGCACTGCCCAAAGCGAAGCGACACGTTCAATTCGACATCCATGACGAGGTCGAGATTTGCAGACTCCATAACAGCCTTCTCTGATTCAGAAGCTGGCTTCGGAAGTATGGAAGCCAAGGCCGTCAGCAGTCGTCCATCGAAGTACAGCAGGAGCGACAGGTCGTCCTGGTCTCCACCGGACGCTGCGAGAGGCACAACGGACATTCCACCAAACACTAGATCCTCGACTCGGGTCACGCTCAGCGTGAGTTCGCCGCATCCTGCAAATAACGCTGCGCGAAGACCTTCGAGCGCTGAGGAGAGGACCGAGGCCAACGCCTCCACATGTTCGTCGCTGAAGTCTGAGTGAGGTTGACCCAGAATTTTCGATCCGAGCTCAGCGGCCTGAGCTTGATTTAGTTCGATAAAGCACTCGCCTCTTAAGCCGCCTTCGATGCTCAGGCGGAAGTGGATCGACTTACCCCCACTCTCCAGCGAGTTGGGGTTGTCCAGAATCTTAATTTGCCACGGAAGTCCAAGCTTCTCGGTCAGCACTCCGGAAAGTGATTCAGCGAAAGCTTTCGCAAATATCTGCGCACCCTGATGTTTAATCTGGTTGTCCATAATTTCTATTCCATCCCCCAATTCGTGAGCCGAGTTCTGCGGCCAAGTTGTGCTGCTTTTTTCGAGCCATTCCTGACGGGTTGAGCCTCGAATATATCCAGCCCTTCGACCGTCAACATCCCAGGAGTCCGGACCGGGGCTCGCAGCTTCAAGAGACAGCCCGGTTGAAGCGCAATCAGGTCCCGCACGGAGACCTTCATACGGGGAAGGCCCGCCTCAACAAGCACGTCACAATCGAGAACTCGCTCACTGATACTCGGGATGGGGAGATACCTGAATCCTCCCTTACGTTGGGGCTCTTCGGACTTGATTTGCTTGAGAAGAACATTGAGAAATGAAGTTGGAAAGACGAGTTGGAAGGTTCCCTTCGTGCCTGCAATTTCCACCTGAAACTTAACCGAGGTGACCTTCTCGTTGGGAGGACAGTACTGGTGCAGAAGAGAGGACTTGGTTCGGCGGCTTGGCAATAAAGCGAGCTTGGGGATACGCCACGCATGCTCCGCTTGCCTAGCAATGACTGCGGTGACATCCTGCATGATCTCTTCTTCAATCTCCGAGAGTTCGCGCGGAGTGCTGACTGATGCTCCTCTTCCCCCCAGAAGCAGTTCTACAATCGGAAACACCAGATCCAGATCGCACTCCACGATCACGGCCCCGGGCATAGTGCTGAGGGAAAATGGGACGACGTAGCTGAGTGCAGGAATGCCCGCAATATGTTCGGCGAGGGGAAGCTGATCGAGCGCTTGGAGCTTCACCTCAAGACCGGTCCCCAGATAAACATCGAGGGCGCTCGCGAGTTGGCGCGCGAAGGTCTCATGAATCGCCGTCAGAGAACGTGCGCTCTCGTTCGACAATCGTCCTGCAGAGCGAAAGTTGCACGCTTGAATGGATCGCGATTTGATCGTTACTTTCTTCTTGACGACATGTTCTGATGCGCTGACCGTTTCCTCTGCTGATTCTGTATTAGGCGTGTTCATGAGTTTCTCCTAAAAATTCGGGCGCAACAGCGGGCCGTTCCTTGAGGTGAGCAAGCAGCACTCGAAGCTTCTTCATGCTTGCCTGCCGGATTTGTGACACGCGTGAGAGAGCTACACCCACCACGGCTGCGATCTCTTTCATGGTGAGTTCCTCGCGATAATAGAGGGAGAGAATCAATTGCTCCCTCTCGCTAAGCTGAGCAATTGCTTCGGCCAGGTGAACCTTCAGCTCGCCTTCGAGACACAGGTCGAAGGGATCGGGGTCGTCGAGGTTGGGAGCAGATTCGATCAGATCCATCATGTCGGAGCGGTCATTAGAGACAGCCATCTGCTGGCCGACGAGATGAAGGCCGTCGATATGTGCAAGGATTCTCCGCAGATGATCCGTATCCAGATTCATCTCCCCGGCGATCTCAGATTCGACTGGACTCCTGCCGAGCTTCGCCTCAAGCCGAGCAGTTGCATCGGTCACCTCGCGACCCCTTCTGCGGATCGACCGCGAGCCCCAGTCTGACTCTCTAAGGCTGTCCAGAATCGCACCGCGGATTCTAAACTTCGCGAAGCCCTTGAAGCTGGGATTCTTAGTGCAGTCGAAGCTGCGGCTGGCTTCAAGCAGGCCGATCACACCAGCGTTCACCAAATCTTCCAGCTCAACATGTGGCGGAAGGCGCTCGCGAAGGCGCGAGGCAATGTAGTAGACCTGTGATAGCTCCTGCATTACAAGCGCGTTGCGATCATCCAGGTCAGCCGAACTTGTCGTATATGCTACTTCTGCTGGCATCATTTCTTCACCTGCTCGCGCATAGAGATCGCGCGTTTCCTTTTTGCTCTATCGAACTGAACCCAGTGACTGCACTTGAGTCATCGGCGGAATTTCTGATGGCGATATGACTACGATCTTCGGAATGTAGGGCTCGAGAAGTCGCTTCAGATAAAAGCGACCTGGCGACGAGCAAAGCAGTACAGGAGGTGCCATCGTCACTTGGTCGCCGAGCATCGCTCGAAGGCCGGCCAGGACTCGACTGGCAACGGAGATCTGCATCGTGCCACCAGCCGAGGGCGGCTGCTGAGAGCTGGTGCGAGAGCACTCCTCCTCAATGGATCGATCCAGGGTGACTACCTT
This sequence comes from Granulicella sp., assembly GCA_027452215.1. GTDB lineage: Bacteria > Acidobacteriota > Terriglobia > Terriglobales > Acidobacteriaceae > Granulicella. The sequence goes on from DAIDGQ010000045.1 coordinate 163,442, forward strand.
GAGCTGCCCTTGCGCATCCAGAAGCGGGTGAATCAGCGCACGTCCGAGAGAATGTCTCGCGGCCTCGACGAGCGCGATGGGACTCTTATTGATCATGGCTGCTTCGACGAGAGCTTCAAGGATGGTGCCTAGATCGCGAATCGAGACTTGCTCTCGCAACAATTGCTGCAGCACTTTCTGTACTTCACCCAGGCTCATCAGCTTGGGCGTCAGCTCTTCCACGAGCTTTGGATGGGAGTCAGCGAGTCGATCTACAAGCCGCTTGGTTTCGTACCTCGACAACAGGTCATGCGCGTTCTGCTTAATAAGCTCTGCAAGATGCGCGGCCAATACCGACGTATGGTCGACCACCGCATAGCCAGCGGAGATGGCCTTTGCCTGAAGGTCCGGAGTGATCCACTTTGCGGGCGAATCGAAAGCGGGCTCCCGCGTCTCTTGTCCTTCAATGTCGCCCGGGGTCGGATTGGAATTCACGGCGAGCAAGCGATCGCGCTTCATCTCCCAGCGCGCAATTTCTACGCCACGAAGATAGATGACATACTCCCTTTCCTTAAGGGATAAGTTGTCGGTGATATGAATCGATGGAACAAGAAACCCGAGTTGCTGCGCCAAATTTTTGCGAAGAGCTTTCACTCGTGCAAGCAGTTGGCCTCCCTGTTTGGCGTCGACCAGCGGGACGAGGCCGATGCCGACCTCCAGCATAAGATCGTCCAACTTCAGAACCGCATCCATAGGGTCCACTGCCGGCGCCCCTGCGACGCCACCCTTGGCTACAACCGCATTCGCACCGGGAGCCAGCTCGTTCTCGGTCGCAGGCTTCATCTTCCATGCAGAGAACATTGTGACTCCGCCCAGCGCCAGGAACGAAATCTTAGGCATGCCGGGAATCAAGGCCAGGCCCAGCAGCACTCCGCTCACAATCCAAAGCGGTCGTGATGTCTTGAACATCTGCTTCCCAATATCCGCGCCTAGCGAGAGATCGGAGCCGGTGCGCGTGACCACAATGCCGCCGGCCACCGATACGAGGAGCGAAGGAATGATAGAGACCAGACCGTTGCCAACCGTGAGAATGGTGTAGGTCTTGAGGGCCTGCTGGAATGGAATTCCGAGCTGAAAGACTCCAATCAAAAACCCCGCGACGATGTTAATGACGAGAACGAGAATAGTAGCCAGCGAGTCTCTTTGACTGAATCGCGCTGCACCATCCATGGAGCCGCAGAACTCTGCTTCGCGCGCCACCTGCTCGCGACGATGCTTTGCCTGCTCCGCGTTGATAAGGCCCGTATTGAGATCGGAGTCGATGGCCATCTGTTTTCCGGGCATGGCATCGAGAGTGAATCGCGCAGTCACCTCGGCGGTACGCACCGCACCATGACTGACCACGAGATATTGAATGGCAATCAGTGCGAGGAAGATGACGAATCCAACAATGTAATTTCCGCCGACTACAAATTGCCCAAAGGCCTCGATGACTTGTCCCGCCGCGGAGGAGCCCTCGTTGCCATGCAGCAGAATTCGGCGTGTGCACGCGAGATCCAGCGAGAGTCGCATGAGAGTCAGCAAAAGAATGAGGCTGGGAAATACAGAGAACTGTACCGGCCGCAAGATCTGGATAGCGGTGAGCAATACGAGCACTGAGACCGTGATGCTAAAAGTGAGCAACAGATCGAGTACAAAGCTTGGCAAGGGCACAAGCATGACAAACACTAGCGCCACGGCCCCGGTTGGTATAAACCACTCCGAGGAGGCGCGCAGCATAGCTAAAAGTCCGGATTTTTTGATCACTGCGGTCTCGCTTCTTCCGTGCGGTTGGCGGCGTCTCGGCGTTGAGCGTCCCGGCGTTTCACTTCGTCCTGAGCTTTGTAGACCAGAACAAGAATCTCTGCGACAGCGTGGTACAAATCTGAGGGAATGGCGTCTCCGACTTCGACGCCCTTGTAGAGAGCCTGGGCAAGAGGTCTGTTCTCCATGATGGGAATCCCGCGGTCGCCGGCGATCTCCCTGATCTTTAGCGCCAGAAGGTCAAGACCCTTCGCTACAACCAGGGGTGCCTCCATGTTGAGTTCGAACTTGAGGGCAACCGCATAGTGAGTCGGATTCGTGATGACTACCGTCGCGGTCTCCGCCGCCTTGATCATCTGTCTGCGCCGTGATTGCCTCTGTAGCTTGCGAAACCGTGCTTTGTTGGCAGGGTTGCCCTCCGACTCGTTCATCTCCTCGCGTATTTCCTCGCGGCTCATCTTCAAGTCGCCTTCGCTCTTCAACCACAGCAGAAGATAGTCCACGGCCGACCAGATCAGCAGCACCAGACCAGACTTCCAACAGATCTGCAGAAGCATTTCAGACACGATGCTGGCGAAGGCCCGTGCATCGACATACGAGCTGCCTAAAATCTCAACCCAGTGGCTTTGAATACACGCATAGCCGACCCACGCGATGATGGCGAACGGAAGAAGCGACTTAAGAACACTGCTCACGGACGTGAGTGAGAAGATCTGGCCGAGCCGTTTCCCCGGACTCAACCGGTCGAACTTGAAAGCCAGCGCCTCCGGCGCAAAGACGAAGCCGCCCTGGGCCAGTCCGACGCCCAGAGCTACGACGAGCGCGGCGAACTGGAAAGGGACCACCCATCGCATTGCCTCCACACTGACCCAAAACAGGAGCGGACCATTCGCATCGATAGAGTCTGTGCTGGCGGAGCTGAGTGTATTGCGAAAGAAGTCCGTCCACTGATCGGCGCCGTCCCGCACCATCATCACCATGATTCCCGCAACGACAAACATCGCGATAGCGCCAGTGAGTTCTCGTGAACGTGTGACCTGTCCCTGCTCCCGCGCCTTGAGCCGGTGATGCGGTGTCGCTTGTTCGGTCTTATTCGATTCAGCCATGGTCTCTCATCGCGCGAGGTGCAGAATATGAACGCCGTTTTCCAGCGTCTCTTGAAAAAGCTTGTGATACAGGTCAGGCCAATACTTGAGGGTTGAGATCAAGATAAGAATTCCCAGCAGACTCTTCACCGCAGGCCCAAGGAGCATGAGAGGCAACTGAGCAGAGGCCTTACCCAGAAATCCCAACAGGACATCTGTGACGAGTGTTGCGGCCAGAACAGGTGCAGCAATCCTGACCCCAAGTCCGAACACCATGCCGCAGGTCTTGATAATGGCCAGCGCAAAGAAGCTGCTCAAGTGCATCGTGGATGGCGGCAAGTAAAGGAAGCTGTCTCCGATGGCCTTGAGAAGCCAAAAGTGCACATCCATGCGCAGGAAGAGCAGCATCACGATCGACTGGTAGAAGACCGCGATCACGGTTGTGTCCACTTGCGTCTGAGGATCCAGAATGTTCACAAGAGAGAATCCCATCTGGACCCCTAGGATCTGGCCCGCCATCTGCGCGGCGTCGAAGACGAGGTTGGTTGCAATCCCCATCCCTGCGCCGATGAGAAGCTCCCGAAACACCAGGATGGGCCAATCCATCATGGCGTAGGGTCCCAGGCCCTGCCCAACCGCAGGAAATAGGAGCAGCGTAATCGAAATGACCAATCCCGCCTTGACCCGCGATGGGATGACGATGCTTCCATAAAAGGGAGCGAACAGCATCAGACCCGATAGACGCGCAGCAATGATGAGCAGGCCGCTGATCGCTCCTAGTAGTGCCGTCTGAGTCATTGCAGATACCTGTTGAAGTCCGAGAGAAGGTTGAGCGTGTAGTGTGCAAGACTTCGCCACATCCACGGCATCATGAAGAACAGTGCTCCTCCTGTGACAAGCAGGCGGGATACCGTCGATACTGTGCTGTCCTGGAGCGAAGTGAGCACCTGCAGGATGTTCACCAGCAGGCTGATCATGATAGCGATGACGAGCACCGGCCCCGCGAGGATGAGAACCTCCTGCAGCATCATTCGTCCGAGTAGAACTGCTTGATCGACATCCATGGCGTTAGCTAAGGCTCCTCATCAGTGAACCGACTAAAAGGTGCCATCCATCAACCATCAAAAACAGTAGGAGCTTTAGAGGAGTGGAGATGACGACGGGAGGCAATTGCAGCATGCCGACAGATGTCGTAATTGAAGCAACGACCATATCGACCACGAGGAAGGGGAGGAACAAGACAGTACCAATTTGAAAGCCGGCCTTGAGCTCTGACAGAATGTAGGACGGCAGCAAGACTCGCATCGACACGTCCTCCACGGAGGCGGGACGGGGTTCCTTCGCCAGTTCGATGAACAGGGCTACGTCCTTCTCGCGAACGTAATGAGCCATAAACTGATGCATCGGAACTTCAGCACGTGAGAGTGCCTCGATGCCTGTGATCTGACCTGCCTGCATCGGCACAACGGCGTCTTGATAGATCTGGGATGCGACTGGTTGCATCACAAAGAAGGTCATGATCAACGAGAGGCCGATGAGCGTCTGGTTCGAAGGAGTGGATTGAAGGCCCAATGCCTGGCGCAGGAAATGAAACACAATCAGCAGTCGCGCAAACGGGGTCATGCAGATCAGGATGGATGGAATGAGCGTCAATGCGGTGAGCGTGACGATGATGTTCCAAGGCACCGCTCTCCCCAATGCCCCGGAAGCCTGCAGGACTCCATCGGGATCCACTGAAGGCGCAGAGGTAGAAGTTCCTCGTTTACCCCGCTTCATTGGTAAGCCTGCTGGCTCGCTCATCGGCACAACCTCAACCGTAGGAGGAGGAGGAAATGAGGGAAAACTCTGCATCTGCGGAGTATCCTCCTCAGTCGTCTGGGCCCCCCTCTTTGGGGAGTGCCCCGCTGCGAGTGCCGTTGCCGTTACAGCAAATAGTGCAGAGAGAAGAACGACGATCTTTAGGAGAGCGCGATTGCACCTCATTGTGCGCCTCCTTCGCCGCCGAATCCCTGCAGACGAGCGTCTTCAGGTGCAGGTGGCAATCCCAGTTGTGCCAGCAAGGAGACTCCCGCAGTGCCTCCGCCAATCAAGAACTCACGACCTTCTACGCTGACGATGGCCACAAATCTCTTTTCGCCGAGCGCGACGGTCTCAGACACTCGGAGTCGCTTCGTCGCAGACAGGGTGTATTTCTCACGTGTCCATTCCCACGCGCGTGCCAGTTTGCCGATACGAATTGGTTTGGACGGGCTCTCGCTTCGATGGAAGAGAGACAGGACATAGCGGAGAGGAGACCATCGTCCCAATTGCATTTGCGCGCAGTCGCGAAGGACTGACTGAAAGGATTTGCCGGGCAGAGTTGCCTCGGAAGCGCACGCGGCAACGCTCGCTCTCAGACTCTGTGATTGAGGACGGAGACTACGATTCTTCACTCTCATGCCTGATCCGTAATCCGCACAGCAAGACGGTCACCGATCACTTCAAACTCGGTCCATCCAACTAGCAACTGGTTGATGCGCAGCGGAACATCGCTGGTCTGGTGGCAGGCAGTCTCTACAATCGATCCTCGGGCCAGTGATAGCAGATCGCCGATTGTGAATCGGACAACGGGCACTTCGACGCTTAGCGTGCATGGCAACCACGGCATCCTATCCAGCAGATCTTTCTCGCTCACCGCCGCGGTTACTATTGGAAGCTCGGCTGGATTAGAGTCCGGATTTTCGACTGAACTACTCATTGTGCCCTCACATACTCCTGGGTCCCTCCCGTTCGACATGCCCTTACCAAGGTTCTGGCTTGCTACTACGCAACAGGACGACGAATGAAGGAACGGCACAATGGTTAAAGCAATCCAGGGGCCGAAATAGGCACGGGGGCTTGACCTGGCGTGAACAGGCCCTAAACAACGTCAAACTTCAGGTTTATCGCGGCGTTAGTCCAGGTTTGCCCATCCACTCTCGTCTTTACGGCCAATGAGACGACCATGAGAGCAGAGAGCGGGATGGGGATTCCCGCCAGGCCACGATCGTGGGCCGGCGGGACTTCCTCATGGTTATCTAATAACTCGGTCTTGGACCCAGGCTAAGCGATGATCTGCATCGTCGACTGGTCGACTTGGTTCAGCGTTGTCAGAACCTTGGCGTTGGCGTCATAGCTCTGTTGCGCTACGATCATGTTCGCAAACTCCGTGGATAAGCTCACGTTGGATTGCTCGACTGCTCCTCCGGTGATTGTTCCATTTCCGCCAACGCCTGCCTGCCCGATGACCGCAGCCCCCGAGGCGCTCGTGGCTTGCTGGTTGCCACCTGAAACCTCCGTTAAGCCCTGTGGGTTCGCAAAATTCGCTACCGCCACCTGTCCCAGCGCCAGCGTCTGACCGTTGCTGTATTGGCCCTGGACCGTTCCATCGGACAGCACGGAATAGCTGGTCAGCGTTCCGACCGCGAAGCCATTCTGCGTAGCCGTCGTTGTGGCACTCGCGGAGTTTTGCTGCGTGATCGTCGGTGATCCGGAGGCCCCATTCAGGTTCCAGGTCAGACTCATATTGGCGGCGCCGTCGGCCAGGCCCGTGATGTTAATCCCCGGCACCGTTCCGCTTGGCGAGATCAACTGGCCAGTCGGATCGAAGGTGAGCGTTCCCGTAGCAACCGTCGTCGTAGGGGCCGCAGAACCGGTAGCAGCCCCTGGAAGGGAAACGCTGTAGCTCCAACTACTCGTGCCCGTCTTGGTGTACTGAATACTCAGGTCCTGCGGCGTGCCCAGCGTGTCATACACTCTGATTGGGGTGTTGAATGTGGTGCCAACCGCGGATGCGGAATCGAGATTCACCTCCGCCTGAAAGCTCGTGGTGGCTGCAGCAGGAACCGTGCCGTTCGAGTTCACGGAGATAGGCGCGAGCACGCCGGTGGTCGACACTGTTCCGTTCACGGCTGGGAAGCCCATCACCTGTTCCCCGTCTGCTGAAGTGAGCTGCCCGGATGAGTTCACCGAGAAGTCACCATTGCGGGTGTAGCTGGTCACGCCCTTATTACTGACCACAAAGAATCCATTGCCTTGCAGCGCCATATTTGCCGCTGTGCCGGTGGTCGCCACGGCGCCGTTGGTGAAGTTCGAGGTTGTCCCCTCGATCTTCACGCCCGAGCCGATCTGGATCGGATCGCCATTGCCCGAGGTCCCTTGCATCTGCGAGAAGAGATCGCCGAAGCTCAACGTCTGATTCTTGTAGCCATCAGTGTTGAGGTTCGCCAGATTGTTGCCAATCACATTCAACGCTGAGGAGCTTGCCTGCAAGCCTGAAAGTGGAACGGAAAAGGATGCCATCTACCTACCTCCTGTATGTGTGGAATTTAAAGCTGATGCCGGTGCCGATAAACTGCCATACAGATTCATCAACGCCGCTGAGCTTGCAGCACTGACACCTGCCGATTGAATTTTGTTGAGCACTGCCGCGACTGCCGAACCAGGGCCAGTCGAAGCAGAGTTTGATCCACCAGTTGCCGCATCGGCACCCTTTGAACTGGGAGACATGGCTCCCGTGGGACTCGACGTACCTGTAGAACCGTTGGTGCCCGAAGTGCCTGTGGTCGGAGTAGTTCCCGGCGCAAGGCTCGTCAACGTCTGGTTGATCGAGATCAGTTGGTCCAACTGGTTGAGCGACACCAACTGGCCTACCATCGCGGTCGGATCCACCGGAGCTGTGGGATCCTGATTCTGTAGCTCCGTGACCAGCAGGTTTAGAAATGTGCTTTGAAGGCTTGTCGAAGATTGGCCCGTTGCGCTGCTCGACGAACTAGTGGACGTGTTCGTCGAGTTCGCAACGGCCTTCGCCCCCGATGCCTGGACCGGTGCCGTCATCGCCGGAATGATTCCTTGAATATTCATATCGCGTTCCTCTCTTGATCTGATCTCGCACTAAACTCTGATGTCTAACCCATATCGATTGCCAACGCTTGGGATTGCGCCCATACCTATTCCGCTATCGATCTCCGGCGGGGCTGCAGCGCTTTGGGCTCTCTTCGAACCGCCAAAGGCACGTTGCTCCTGCGGTGAAGCATGTTGCGCATCACCCGATAGCGAGGATCCCTGATTATTCACTTCGATCGAGGCATGCAGCCCATAGTCCTGTCCCAGCTTCGCCTGAACCGTTGCCACGTGAGCCGAGATCGCCTGGCTCAGATCGTTATGGCTCAGCGATATTTGGGTCACCATCTGCTGTTGCGAGATGGTTGTCCGAATCGCAATGTCGCCGAACTCCGTCGAGTGCATCCCGACCCGCATCTCCGACCCGCCCATAGATTGAATCAGCTTCGCTGCATTGATGCCGGATGCAGCCACCGGTTCATCACCAGCCGTGCGAACCTGTCCCGGCACGCCCGGCAGCTTAGCCGTTCCGACCGAATCCCCAAGACTCGATTGCGCATTCTGGGCAGTCGCCGTCGCATGAGATGCCACATGCATTGTGACCGCCTGCGCCTGCAATTGGACGGAAGCGCTCTCTGGCCCTCGCACCGCGCCGATCGCCATCTTCAATGGATCTAACTGCGAGCTCTGCGATCCCTGACCCGCGCTCTGGGCGCTATGCAACGTCGCATCAGCCGTTCCGCCCGTCGAACTCTTGCTGACATCCAATTGGGGATTTGGATCAGAGCTGCCAGAGCTGATCGCGTCAAATGCTCCCTTCTGCATTGCCTTGCCGATGGGAAGGCTGCCGTCGACCTTGCCGGGGGAACTCGAGACTGCGGGGATATCCGCAACCGCCTTCGCCGCTTCGCCCAGACCTTGGGCAAGGAGGGTCGCGTCAGACGGTTGCACTCCCTGTGGAAGGCCTTTCGTGTTTGCATCTACGGTTGTTGTCCCTGCGACAGCCCCCGTGCTCACAGAGTGTGCCTCGTTAGGAGCATTGGGCATCGCCGGCTTTGCGGACGATCCAGTGGATCCACTCCCTTGCTCGCGCCAATGTCCCTGCCCATTCCATACGGGTTGCACCGGAATATGAGGCTGATCGACAACCGGAATCGCCATCATGTTAAGCGTTCCAACACTGTCGTGAGCCACCGTCCCCTTTGGCTTTTCTTCTTTGCTCGCAGAACGATTTGGAGCACTCGCTCCAGTAGGAGTGTTCGTCGCGGGAGGGATCGCCGCTGCTGCAGTGACACCTTCCACTGAGTTGACCGCAACGGCCATAGGCAACATGCTGCCATACGGATTGATCGGAAGCTGCGATATCGGCAGTGATTGCACCCCGCCGGACAAGGCCGTCGAGATCATTGTCTCTCCGTGAGAGTCCGACTGGGAGACGAGCGAGCGCTCTCCCTGCGCGGGAGCTGCCGCTCTCACGCTGCCTTCAGTACCTGATCCCGAGGCGTTCGGCGTTGATGACGGGTCGCTCATCGCGCGGTTCAAAGGAGTCTGAACCGCCGGCGGCTTCGCGCTGTCCTTCGGCGACGCCGGCGCTGGAGAGCTCTGCTGCGATGCGCCCTCAAAGACAGATTGAAATGTACTCACATGCGAATTGCTCTGCGAGTGCGGCAGAGCCGTGTTCGATGTCATCGTTGCTGGAGGAATTCGCACGCTAGTCTTACAGCACGTTGCGCGCCAATTCGGAGGGTCCCAAGCAGTGAAATTCGTCCCGGATTTTCACACATTCTAAAAGACTTTTGGCGCGGCAAGCATTGGCTGCCCGGTCCCGCCTCGTTGGGTCGGCAATCGTTACCGAGCCACTAGGCAAGGCGTGCCGACTCGCGGTCTCAACCGCGGAGATCACATGCCATGGCGGATGGAATCGCGAGGTCACGCGATTCTCTCTCAGACAGACCTGTGCGAGGATGCTGCGCTATTTTGGATTGGTGTTATGGAGCAGAGCTACTCCGCAGATGGTTCTCCAGAGCGCCCGTAAAACGCTCGGCCAGGATCGTCGCCCGGCTCGACTTCGCTCCGCGCAAGCTACTCGAGCTATTCAACCTCATCGCATCACAACACCTAGCTGCGATGTCGCCGCGCGATAAAGATATCGTCCAGTTGTTTCTGCTCACTGCGCGCCGACTCTTGCTCATATTCCGCACGCTGCTCATGGAACATGTCCGTCAGCATCTCGCGATTGCGGTGAGCCTGCTGGTAGACCTTCATCTGCTGGTCTCGCTCTTGCTCAAGCCTCTGAAGATCCTGAAGCAACGCCTTCTTTTGTTCCACCTTACCTTGCACCTCCCACAGAAGGGAGTGCAGGTGACCAGCAGGTATTGGCTGTTGCATCGCTAATTCCCTGGCCTCATGCGCGCGTGCAATCGCTGCACTCAGTTCTTCCACGCAGGTCAATAAGCGAACTATCTCCAATTGCAAGACCTGGAGCGCGCGCTCCTCATCCTTCTCCAGACTCTCTCGAACACGAAGGACAGTCGCAAGTCGAAACCGAAATGGCATTGCGGAGGACCCTCTCTTCTTCCTGTTCGCCGGGGAGTGCACATTGTCTGTCTGCTCTCGGTAGAACACAGGGGCGCGCTCGCACCACATGGCCCGCTCTATCCAGGCAGGGCCATAATCAGGTCAACGATCTCTGCATGCGTGCAGAGCAAATCTGGACTCTGCTGCAAAAAACCATTCAGAGCTGGAAGGTTTTCAACGGCTCGATCGAGAACCGGATCAGCATTTTTCTGGTAGGCACCGATACGGATCAGATCCTCTGATCGCGCATATGCCGCCATCGACAAGCGCAACATATTCGCCTTCGCAAGGTGTTCCTTTGACACCACTCTCGACATCAAGCGGCTTAGACTATCCAGAATCGAGATCGGCGGATAGTGATTCCTCATCGCAAGATTTCGATCCAACACCACGTGACCATCCAGAAGCGATCGAACTGTGTCGACCACAGGATCCTGCTGATCGTCTCCCTCCATCAGCACGGTATAAAAGGCGGTGATGCTCCCCTGTGAGAAATTCCCTGCTCTCTCCACTAGCCGTGCCAGCATATTCAGGACGGAGGGCGTATACCCTTTCGCCGTTGGCGGTTCCCCCGCTGCCAGTCCGATCTCCCTCTGAGCCATGGCAAACCGAGTCAGCGAGTCTGCGACCAGCAGTACATTCTTGCCCAAGCTCGCAAAGTACTCCGCAACCGCAGTCGCCGCCAATGCAGCGCGAAGACGAAGCAGTGGCGATTGGTCCGATGTCGACACGATGACCACCGCGCGGCGCAGCCCTTCTTCGCCCAGCACCTCAAGAAACTCGCCCACTTCTCTTCCGCGTTCTCCCACCAACGCAAGTACCGTCATATCGGCTGCGGTGCCGCGCGCCATCATGCCGATCAGCGTACTTTTCCCTACACCGCTCCCACCGAAGATTCCTATCCGCTGACCCCGGCCGCACGTCATCAGGCCATCGATTGCTCTTATGCCACAACCCAGAGGCTCACGAATTGGCACACGGTCGAGTGGGAGTGGAGCTGACCCATCGATCGTCACTGACTTGATCGCACGATAGTCGCCCTTGCCATCCAGTGGATTGCCCGCGGGATCGATCACTCTCCCGAGCATCTCCGGCCCAACCCTCACCGAAGGGCGCGCTCCCCACGTCACAATCTCATCGCCTAAGCGAATGCCCCGCGGGTGATCAGCCGCCATCGACAATACCGTTGAACCGCGAAAGCCGATAATCTCGCCCGCATAGCTGCGGCCCCCCGCAGAAGCGATCTCGCATGACTCGCCGACAAACCCAAACGGCCCTTCGGACTCCATCAGGTTGCCGATGACCTGGCTGATCTTGCCTCGCCATCGCAGGGTTGAGCCCATCTCAAGGTACTGAACGTAGGGCGCTAATAGAGGGTGGTTCATCCCTTCACCGGTCTCAAAGCGAGGAGGTCGAAGAACCCTTGTTCTACTTCCTTCAATTGAGCATCGAGTCCGAAGTTGGCGATACCCAATTCTGTCTCGAGGAAACAATCATGTTCGCTCAACGTCAGATCCTCCACCACCTGCAGCCGAGCACCCTTCGTATGGACAGAAAAGTATTCCTTCCAATGCAGAGCTCGCCCCTGGCCAACACGAGCTGTCACACTCGATCCCTCACGCATCTTTTCAATCGTCATACGGACGAGAGTCGCCACGAGCATCGGGTCCACCTGTGCCTCCCGGTGCAGAATTTTAGCGACGATCGCGAGACTTAAGTGGATCACCTCGGCCTCGACCCGCGCGTAGTAGTCTCCGCGTTTGATCTCAAAGTCCGTGACCGCAGCCGCGATGGATGCGGTTGCCGACTCCAGCCTGAACTCATATTCCTTCGCGAGGCGCTGCTCTGTCTGCAGCGTCGCATCGGCTCGCTCCAGCCGGATACGTTCGGCTAATTCATCCAGCGATAGCTCGACTTCGGCACGTTGATAGGTCGCTTCGGTAGCAGACAAATCTCCGCGCAGCGTTCGGACTGCGTTAGCAGGCACCGAAGTGCTTGCCATGTCCTGGTAGATCAGGGCCCTGATCGGGACCTGCGCCAGACCGTCAAATTCCATGCCGCTAGAGGACATACTCATCTTCTCCTTCACTCTTAAGGACGATCTTGCCTTCTGATTCAAGCTTGCGTGCAATGGCGATAATCTCGGCCTGGGATTTCGCTACTTCCTTGCTGCGCACGGGCCCCATCGCCTCCGCATCTTCTTTCATCATTTCAACCGCGCGGGTCGACATCATGCGATAAAAGTGACTGCGCAAATCCTCGCTTGCCCCCTTGAGCGCGATCATCAAGACCTTTTTGTCGACCACATTCATCAGCTCGCGGAGTCCTTGATCGGGAACCTCAAGAAAGTCATCGAACGTGAACATGAGGTCGCGAATATTTACAACCAGCTGCGGCTCTTCCTTCTCGATACTCTCGAGGATCTCCCTCGCTATCAGCGGGTCGAGCCGGTTCATCAGCTCGGCAACATCTCTGAATCCGAAGTCAGCTCGCTTGCTCTGATCGCCCATCGCTCTCAATCTGCGGTTCAGAACCATAGAGACCTTGGTTGCGATGTCTGGAGAGAACTGCCCCATGTTTGCAAGTCGGCGAACACAATCTGCTCGAACCTCAGGCTCAAGCTTCATCAGTAGCGCCGATCCCTGTTTCGGATCGAGATGACCGAGAATCAGAGCCTTCGTTTGAGAGTGTTCACCCACCAGAAATCTTGCGAGCTGTTGAGGGTCCGCCTTCTTCAATGAGTCCATCCGCATCGCGTTCATCTCGTCTGAGCGAACCAGCCGCTGCACCATGGCCTTCGCGCCGCTCTCCCCAAACGCCTTGTTCAGCAGGCGCGTTGCGACGTCATGACCACCCACCGCAAGAAAATCCTGCGCCAGCATGATCTGCTGAAATTCCTCGAGCACCGTGAGCGCGGTTTCAAGAGGAACAGCACTGAGACCCGCAACCTCTTCGGTCACACGTTGCAGATCATCCTCGGGAAGATTGCGAAGGATCGCGGCAGCTGCTTCGTCTCCAAGGACAGATAGCAGGATGGCCGCCTTCCGGGCACCGCTGAGAGGAGTCGATTCCAGAACACTCATAATGCCTCCTCGCGCAACCACGCTTGCACCGCCCGGGTAGTATCTGCCGGTTTCTGCCTGATCATTTCAACGGCCTCCTCCTTCAGCGCGCCGGCTCGTTTACCCGGGTCGCTTGCCGACTGTTGCGCAATCGCAAATCCGTCCACATTCGCCGGCAACGGTATGGCAGCCGACTGCACAAGCTGTGGCTGACCCGGCTTCAGGGCCTCCTTCTGAATCGGGCGCAGTACGAAAAGGTACGCCATCAGGAAAAGGATCAGCAGCGAGCCGGGCCGGAGCAGGGAAGAATAATCGGCCAGTACCTTCCGTGTACGTTCCGGCCAGCCAGTCGCAGGCATGTCCGACGCTCCGGCGTCTGCGGCAAAAGACATATCCTGAACGCTGATCGTATCTCCGCGCTTGGCATCAAAGCCGATGACCGCCTCGGCCAACTGCTGAATTTGACTCAATTGCTCCGTGGTTCTTGCGTGCCGTGTGAACGTCACCTTATCGCCATGTACAGTCTTCACCACCGCATCATCCACCAGGATTGCCGCGCTTACACGTTGAATCTGACCCGCAGGGACCACCTTGTGCACCACCACGCGATTCACTCCATACCTCGCATTCTCCGTGGTGGAAGACTGCGTCGTATCCGGTGTGGCCGCGACCTTCGCTGCCTTGGATTGCGTGGGTGAGGGTACGTTGCTTGCCGTTCCCGGGACACCTCCGGTGACACCTGCGCCACCCGCCTTATCTTCGGACTTCTGCACGCTCAGCAAGGCCGTGACCGTCGGGTCGTATTTGTCCTGGCTTTCTTCGCTGGAGCCCTGGTCGTAGTCGATATTGACACTTGCACGAATATTGCCCGTGCCCACCACGGGTTCCAGCGTGCTCATCAGACGTTGCGTTAGAGTTGTCTCCAGGCCTTCGCCGCTCGTCTGTCCTTCGTGGGATGAGTTGAGCGATTTATCAGAGTCCGCGTCAATTATGTTCACGTCCTCCGGCTTCAACCCGTCCACCGCTCCGGACACCAATCGCGAAATTGCTTGCACGGCCTCTTTAGAGATACTGCTGCCACTCAGCTTCAGAATCACTGAAGCCTTCGCTGCGCGCTGTTGATCCTGATAGACAGAATCCGTTGGCATCACCAGGTGAACGCGCGCGCTCTTCACATCGCTGAGCGTTTCGATCGTCCGCTCAAGTTCACCCTCCAACGCACGTTGGTAGGTAACCTTTTCATCGAACTCCGTCTGGCCCCAGGACATCTTGTCGAACAACTCGAACCCCATTCGACCACTGTGAGGACTACCCTGCGACGCGGTTTGCATACGAGCCACATCCAACTTGTCTGCTGGCACGCTGATCGACTTTCCGTCCGCACTCGTTTGGTGCGCGATGCCCTGTGCGTCCAACTGCGCGGAGAGCGCCAACACGTCCGCCGATTCCAGGCCCGTATAGAGCGGCTTGTAGTCAGGACTGCCAAGCATCCCCGCGAAGAGCGTCACCAGTAGAACGGTAGCCGCGACTCCGGCGAGGAGGAAGGTTTTCTGTCGCTTATTCCGGCTTGTCCAGAATTGTTGCGCCTGTTTCGATAGGTCGTTCAAGCTTGCCATAAGAGTTCAATCCTAGAACTGCATCTTCTCAATATCCTGGTATGCGTTCACGATCTTGTTGCGCACCTGCATCATGAGCTGAAACGAGACGTCCGCCTTCTCTACCGCAATCATTACGCTGGTCATGTCGCCGCCTCCGCCCTGCAGCAGATTGTTGATTTGTGCTCCGGCGGTATTATTGGTCGCGTCTACGCTTTGAACCGCGTTCTTGAGGACATCGCCAAACTTAACTCCACCACTATTCGCTTCGCTGTCCAGCGCGGATGCGCCCGGCACAGTCATTCCCGGAAGCCCACTCAGATTGACATTCATCATCGTCCCACTCCAGACCTACGAGGTTTTCAGGATGTCGATCGATTCCTGAATCATTTGCTTTGCGGCATTCACAGCCGACGCATTCAGTTGATAGGACCTGACCGCTCCCATCAGATCCGACATTTCGCTGGCAGGATTGATTGCCGGATATGCGACAAACCCTGTGGCATTGGCATCGGGGCTGCTTGGTTCATAGCGCATCACTGCGGGGGTGGGGTCATCCATCACCTGCGAGATTTTTACTGAGCCCGTCGGAGGCTGGCCTGTGGTTCCAAGACCATTGAAGACCGTTCGAAACGGCGACCCGTTCTTTGCGCTAAACACGACCTCCTTACGCACATAGGGGCCGCCCGCATCCGTATGCGTTGTCTCTGCATTCGCCATATTGGCTGCGGTGACCTCAGCCCTCTGCCGCTCCGCCTGCAGCGCTGATCCGCTAATGTTCAACATGTCAAAGAGTCCCATTGTTAGTTCCCTTCCTTAATCGCCGTCAGCACCATTTGAAGGTCTGACTTCACCAGCTGCACTCCGAGTTGAAACTGAAGCTGTGTCTGCGCTAGCGCAAGACTTTCGCGGTCTACATTCACATTGTTTCCATCAGGCCGCTCCGGTAGGCCTGCCGTCTCTGACGCTGCCGGGAGCAAATGAGCTCCACGTCCGGGGCCTCCCTGGTCCATCACCTGGCGCATTGCGGCGCTGAAGTTGACGTCTTTGGTGTGGTAACCCGGTGTATCAATGTTTGCCATGTTCGACGAAATCATTTGTTGCCTGCTCGTGAGGATGTTCAGATAGCCTTGCAACATTTCAACTGATGAGAACGTTGACATATTATGCGTGCCTCCTTGGTGGTAGACCATATTCGCGAATTCTGTTTCGCAAGGTGCGAAGGCTGATGCCCAGCATCTCCGCTGCATGCGTACGATTTCCATCCGTCAAGACCAGCGTGCTCTCAACATGCTGCCGTTCGACCAAACGAATCGGCGTCCCTGCAACCGTTGAGGGTCCGCGCATCTGCGACGGTCCGGAGGTTCGCGTCGGTCCCTGAAATTCTGCGTCAAAACAGTTCCCATCGATATCATGTGTCTCACTCAACGCAACGACGCGCCGCATGAAGTTCGCAAGCTCCCTTACATTTCCTGGCCAGCTGTGCGACTGCAGGCGTTCGAGAAATTCCATATGTAGACGAGGAACTCTCGCCCCTGTCTCGGCTGCGTGCTTCTCTGCAAAGTACTGGGCGAGCACGGCAATATCCTCTCTGCGTTCCCTCAGAGGGGGCAGCGTCAGAGGAATCACATTCAGACGGTAAAAGAGATCGCTGCGAAATTGACCTCGCTCGACCATGGAACCGAGAGAGACGTTGGTCGTAGCAATGACCCGAATATTCACGTGTACTGAACGTGCTTCACCGAGGCGTTCGAACTCACGCTCCTGCAAAGCGCGGAGCAACTTGGGCTGCAGATGAAGGGGCATCTCGCCAATCTCATCCAGCAAAATTGTTCCCCCATCTGCGAGCTCAAACTTGCCGGGCTTGGATGCCACCGCTCCAGTGAACGCCCCTCGCCCATGGCCGAATAGCTCGCTCTCAAGCAGCGTCTCCGGTACCGCTGCACAGTTCACAGCAATGAATGGCTTGCCCATCCGATCACTCGAGTTATGAATGAATCGTGCCAGCAGCTCCTTACCGGTTCCGCTCTCCGCTTCGATCAAGACATCTGCGTTCGTGCTGGCCGCGGCGCGGGCTCGCTGGATTACGCGATGCAATAGGGGCGACCTCCCAATGATCCCGCTCGCTGGAGCCGGCTCTTGCACCACCTTATGAGACGGCTCTTGCTTCACCTGATGCATGAGCTCGGCAGCAGTAGCCTGCAATTGTTCAAACGAGATCGGCTTGGTCAGGTAGTCCAGCGCTCCATCGCGCATCGCGCTCACGGCGTCCGTTACCGTTCCGTAAGCTGTCAGCAGAATGACCGCCGTCCCAGGCGAGAGCACGCGCGTGGACCGCATCACCTCCATGCCCGTACCGTCGGGCATGCGTATATCGGTGACGACGAGATCGAACACCCGTCGATCAAGTTGGCTCATTGCCTCGCGCACAGACGATGCTGTCTCCACCTGCCAGCCGTGGCGAAGAAAATTTGCACGCAGAGCCGTACGAATACCCGGCTCATCATCGACCACCATTACCGAGGACACTCCCTCACTTGTCATAAGGCTGGAAACTCCAATTCAAATGTGCTGCCACAGTTCATGTGACTGGAAACGCGGATCTCTCCGCCGTGGGACATCATCAGCCGCCTGCACACAGCGAGGCCAAGGCCTGGCGTGTCGCCGCTCGCACTAAATCCGGGATCAAATACGTGTTCGAGGACCCGTGCCGGAATTCCGCAGCCTGTGTCCGTCACATCGACCACGGCCTGAGTACTATTCCCCTGCACCGCCTCTCGTATCGATACAGTCACGCTCCCGCCGGTAGCTGTATGGCGAATCGCATTGCAGATCAGATTCAGGATGATTTGACGAAGAAGGTTCTCATTGCCGTTGATCCTGAGCGGTTCGGCTCCTGCCGCGAACGAAAGTTCGACACCAGCTTGCTCTGCGATTGGCCGCACAAAATCCACTCCGCTTCGCATGCACGCCGTCAGGTCAACAGCCACAAGAGGGGCATTGCCACCGCCATGGATACTCAGCACATTGTTGACTGTAGCCGAGAGAAGGCGGATTCCAGCACGAAGGTGCGAGATCCACTGCACCATCTCCTCAGAGTCCTCCGAATCTTCTGCGATCAAGCCGGCAAACAGTTCCATGCTTGCTAATGGATTTCTAATTTCGTGTGCCAGGATCGCTGAGATCTCAGCCAGTGCCATCGCATTCCTCCCAGCTTCGCGTTCCTGCTCTGCCTGCTTGGTCACTGTCACGTCGCGCAGAATCCAGATGCTGTGCAGAGCACGTCTCTGGTCTCCAGAGATCTGGTCCGCGGCCTCCAACGATAGTCTCCGGTTGCTGATCGCTAACCACCGCTTCCCTACGCCAGAGCCGATACACAGCTCATGATGGACCTCACGCTCTGAGGCATCGATAAGTAGTTCAAGATCGATCCCGCTAATCGCAAAGATGTCACCTAGTCCCCTCACCTCAGCTGGTCCGAGCTGCAACAGTGCGCGCCCTTCGGGATTGATCGTAACGATGCTTCCATCGGTATCCAGCACGAGGACACCACACGGCATCGAGTCGATAATTTGTTGAAGCGCCAGACGCATGTGATCGTTTTCCGCCACGCTCCTGGTGAGTGCAGCATTGCGTTCGGCCAGCTCGTGACTGAGATGTGCGACTTCACTTTGCAGATCGCGATACGCATCCTCCAGGAGCGAGGATGCTGTGATGAACTCCGAGAAGGCATCCGCTAATAGCTGAGGACTATGGAGAGAGTCCTGGGCGGAAGCCTTTATTGGAACGGGATGAGAACCGGGCAACATTTGCCTATATCAAATGCACGACGAGTGCCAAACTTACCTAGTTGGTCGCGAAATAACACGCGCGCTATAAATAAATGTGCTCGGGCTTAATCTCTCGTCCAGATTCCACCAGGATCGCTGCGCGTTCCATCACATTACGCAACTCCCGCACATTTCCGGGCCAGTCATGCTTTGCCAGAATCTCCAATGCCTCAAAGCTCAGCGTTCCCCCCGGGAGAAACCTGGCCACAAATGCATGAGCCAGATCCGCAAGATCAGTCATTCGGTCGCGCAGTGGAGGCAGATGAATCGGGAATACCGCAAGGCGATAGTACAAGTCGTCGCGAAACTGCTGTTGCCCAATCAGCTTCTTTAGATTCGCATTCGTCGCCGCAACCACGCGCACGTCGACCTTCAGATTGTCATTGCCGCCCAAACGCTGTACTTCTCCCTGCTCAAGAAATCGAAGGATCTTACCCTGCAATGACAGAGGCATGTCCCCGATTTCGTCGAGAAACAGCGTCCCTCCGTGCGCCGCATGGATCCTTCCGATCCGCGATTGGGCTGCGCCCGTAAAGGCGCCTTTGGTATAGCCAAACAGCTCGGCCTCAAGCAGCGCTTCAGGAATCGCAGAGCAATTCACCACTATAAACGGCTGCTTCCTGCGAGGGCTGATCAGATGAATCTCCTGGGCAACCAGATCTTTTCCAGTTCCGCTTTCTCCTGTCACCAGCACAGTCGTATCGCGGAGCGCGACCATCCGCGTCAGCGCGTAGGTACGCTTCATGGCCTCTGATTCGCCAATCATGCCGCGCAGATTATTGCTTTCCGTCTGCGCGTTGCGAAGCTTCGCACCATCGAACGGGACAGCCGGACTGGGAAGAGTTGCCCCTCCACTATTCACCGCGTCGATGAGCCATTTCGACACAGGCGTTGGCGATGTGCTGCCAGTCAACAACTGTCCCGTATGCGAGTTGAGCGTAACTACCTGGGTATTTGGATACCGGCTCCTCACCATTCGGTGAAATTCGTCGGGGTCAAGGTCGGGAAGCGTAGGGTCCAGAAGAAGCACTCCATCGTCTGCCCGCTGGCTGTGGAGGACCTCCAACGCTCGCGCACCGCTTCCCGCTTCAATCACGTTCCAGCGAGGAAGGCCGAGCTTTCCGTGAAGGCTCTCTCGAAGGTTGATATTAGAGCTAACCACGAAGACGTTGATAGGAAGTCTATCTTCCTGACGATCGAATTGAGTGACAGACATTCCCATAGGATTCTGGCCCGCTTGTGTATGGTTAGAACTTCGTTAGAGTGCGCTCGGAATATGATCAACGCGCTTCGCCAATCGAGACTCATCCAGAGTTAGAGGCTCTGTATACAACTAGGCGTCGCGGAACTCGTATCCAAAGCCGCGAATTGTGTGAGTCAGCTTGCGCTCCCCTGGCCCATCCACCTTGTCGCGCACATACTTCATGTAGACGTCCACAATATTCGTGGAAGAATTATGAGGCATATTCCAAACCTCTTCGCATAGCGTCGCGCGGGACACGGGGTGTCCAACATGCCGCAGCATGTATTCAAGGATGGAGTATTCGCGGGGCGTCAAGTCGATCCGCCTCCCGTTTCGCTCAACCCTCCGCTCCTCGCGGTCAAGGATTAGGTCTCCCACCTCCGAGGTGTTCGGGATCACTCCCGAATGACGCCGCAACAACGCCCCGACGCGAGCCAGTAGCTCTGCAAAGGAGAACGGCTTCGCGAGAAAGTCATCGGCTCCGCTCTGGAACGCCTGCACCTTATCTTCAATACTGCTTCGCGAGGTCAGCACCATGATCGGCATGCGAAGCCTGGTCGGCCGCACCCGCTGTAGCAACGTCATGCCATCGAGCTCAGGAAGATTCAGGTCCAGTATCAGCAAGTCATACCGCCGGCCGCCTTGAAGTGCGCTCCATGCTGCTTGGCCGTCGTGAACTACATCCACGGTATGAGACTGCGCCTCCAATTCCTGGCGGAGGAAGCTGGCAAGAGAGGCATTTTCTTGCACGATCAGGGTGGTGCGCCTCAGGGTTGGAGTCGATAGCCTGGCTCGAGAGTCAGGTCCGGTAGGGTCGTAGTTCGCTAGGTTTGTCGTAAGAATCCCCATTGCTCTGCTTAAATCGTGTGGAATTCGACGTGTCACGTACAACGTCTAAGTTTGTTTTTGGCTAGGAGACTAATGCTTCTCTCATCGGCCGCATCGCACTGCGCTCAACCAGGGTGTCCTATAACGATCCACCGCCAGAGAACTCAAGACAATACGCACCTGCGCAACCGCCATCATTTATTGTTTCGATTTGGAACAAGCTTCCGCCGTCCCGTTTTGGGCTGCCCCACTGTGCCAGACCCGCCGGAGGGGGCTATGCGGTCTTTCGGACCCCACCATCACGCTATTCACAGACTCTCCGCGCTGTATCGCTAAAGTACTAACGGACAATGTATCGAGCCTTGAAATAAAGTCCCGGCGAGACGTCCGTCGCAGGAGTCGGCCTCGCCCAGGCCACTCCCAAACGAATCTCCCGATCGGCATCACCGTGTCTAGCTCCACTTGCGTCAGTGGTGTCTTCAGCGGAATGCTCAATAGCGGCCCGTAAGCGTTGCCTCGAGCCTCCGCACCCAGCCAAGGCCGTCGCGGCCTCAGTCCTTGGGTGGCCTTGGGTTGTCCGGCCGTTGGTCTGATGGTTGCGCACCAAAGTGGTCTGCGAGTTCTTCGCCGTCGAAGCTGTCCGTATAGCTCTCCCTGATCTCCGGCAGCATCGTACTGTTCCACGCAAACCACTCGCGAACGAGTCGGTCATAGATATCCGCGTGCCGCTCCTTCAGATTCGCTCGTTCCAGTGGATCGTCCACCACATTGAAGAGGAACGTGTTATCAAGAATCTTCAGAAACTTATAGTCCCCATCGCGAGCCGCTCGCTGAGCGTTCGCCTTGTACCGCCAGAAGAGTTGGCGTGGAACCATTTCATGCTTCCCCATCAGAATGGGCAGCAGGTTCATGCCATCGGACGGATACGCCGGATCGGGCTCGGTGCCCGCGGCAGCCAGAAAGGTAGGCAGCCAGTCCATGCCGATCGCAACCTGCTCCGTCGTCTCGCCCTGCGGAAGCCGCGCGGGCCACGAGACGATCGCCGGAATCCGCAACCCTCCTTCGAGCAGCTCCGTCTTCTTTCCAGTGAAGGGCCAGGTGTCGGCGAAGCGCTCGCCTCCGTTGTCGCTCGTAAAGAGGACGATCGTGTTCTCCGCCAACCCCTTCTCCTCGAGCGCCTTGAGCACAAACCCAATCTGCCGGTCCATATCCTCGATCATTCGCTGATACGTCTTCTGCGTGCCACCATCGAAATCGCCAATCCCGCGATGCTCCTGCTGTAAACGCACCGTCTCCGCCTGATCGCCCGGAGCCTCCCACGGCCAGTGCGGAGCGTTGAAGTGCAGACTCAGCAGAAACGGTTGGCCCGATTTCGCATAGTCGTTCACCACTTCAACCGCTCGCCGGCCCAGCATGTCGGTCAGGTATCCAGCCTGGTGGATCGGAACCTCGTCGTCCCACAAGTCGCTCCGGCCGCCTCCATTCTCATGCGAGTAATAGTCCAGCGCACCTCCGCGAAATCCGTAGAAGTGGTCATAGCCACTCTTCATCGGATCGAACTTCGGCAGCACGCCCAGGTGCCACTTGCCCACCAGCGTCGTGCCGTATCCCACCTTCTGCAGCAAGGACGGCAGCGTGGGATGCTCGGGAGGAAGACCCACATTGGGGTTGCCGGCCAGCGGCTCCTCCAGGCCAATCCGCAGTCGATCCTGATAGCGGCCCGTGATCAACGCAACGCGCGATGCTGTGCACACCGCCGAGTTCGCATACGCCTGCAGAAGGCGAACGCCCTTCGCCGCAATGCCGTCGATGTTCGGAGTACTGAGATCCGGCCGCCCATAGCAGGCCACATCCGCATACCCCATATCGTCCGCGAGGATGAAAACAATGTTGGGAGGCTTCGCCGCAGGCTCCGCGCCCGCTAAGTTGCCGCGCATCGCCAGCGAGATCATCCCCGTGGCGGCACCGCGAATCACATCACGCCGCGTGAAGGGACGCTTCGCTGCACGCTCCCCAATCCGCTCATCGCTGCGGCTCGACAACGTGTGCGTCGCGAAGGAACGTCTCTTCGCAACTCTCTTCCGTTCAAAGGTCATGACGTCAGGTGCTCCTTCGTTCCTCGCCGCGGCGGCTCCACGGAAAAGCTGCAGCAACGACTATGCAGACGTTATCGCGCTTATTTGGTGCGGTCAAGAAGCGGGCCGAAGGATAATCCTCTACTGACGCTTCAAGACATTCCAAAGCAGAGCGTAGCAGCCCATCCCCAAACAACCTCGCCGCCCCAGGTGGGAGCGGCGAGGGACCTTATCAATTCGAACGGATGCTGCAGACTATTTCTCGTACACCGTTCCAGCCGGCTTATACGGAGGATCCGAGACGACACGAATGTAGGCAATCACCGCCTGCACATCCGCCGGACTCAGCGTCTTGCCATATGGAGGCATCAGCGCGGATCGACTCAGCGCAGGCCCGCCATGCTGAATCACCGCCAGCATGTCCGCATCACTCATCTTGTTCAGTGTGCCTCCGTCGGTAAACGCATGCGGCTTCACCGCTAGATTGTCGTAGTTCGAAACGCGCTCCGCAGACGACTCTGGGTCATGGCAACGGCTGCAGTACTTGTCCGCCACAATCGACCCCAGTTGCTGCTGGTAGCCCAGCGCAATCTCTCCAACCTGCACTGACGCCTCGTGAGCCTTCCCGGGAGTGGTTGCACTCAACGTGTACCGTCCACCTATCGTGCCCAGCCGGACATTCGTCGTCGCCTGACCACTGGAATCCGTAAGGATCGCAGCCGGATCAAACACAACTCCGGCTGGTCCATGGAACTCGACCAACGCTCCGGTCACCGCCGCTCCCTGATCGTCATTCACCTGCACCACCACCGGGTTCGCGAGCACAGTCCCGGTCGGCCCGGTCTGCTTATCCCCGCTCGATAGAACGATCGCCGCTCCGGTAGCGGTCGGCTTCAATGCAGAGGAGGACGCCGCCGGGTGCTTGCATCCAATCCCCGCACCCATCAGCAACAGCACTGCGCATGCAACGGGTCGCCTTGTCATTGCTTTCCCTCCTGTTTGCCTGAGCCCTTCAGCGTCATCAGAAACGCTGTCATTGCACGAGCATCTTCATCGCTAATATTCTGGTTCGGTTCCATCGTGCCCGGTCTCAACTCCTGCGGATTCTTCAGCCATGCGTAGATCCACGCTGGTGTCAGCCGCGATCCCACCTGCGTCAACGTCGGCCCGATATATCCCTTGTCCGTCTTCGTATCGATGATGTGACACGACTGGCAAGCATATCTGGAGTAGAACAACTGTCGACCATGCTCCACCATCGCTGGAGGATTGACCGCCGGCGGAGCCTTATCCGGATCAATCGTCGCCGATTGATACACCACCATGATGTAGTCAGTGAGCGTCTTCCGGTCCGCATCCGATAGATTGAACCGCGGCATCCGGCGAGTCAGTGCAGGCCGCAGCGTATTCGGGTTCTTGAGGAACGCGTCCAGCCATGCACGCTGCACCGAACTTCCCTCGAGCGTCAGATCCGGCGCCATGTCGCTGCCATGCCCGTTGATGCGGTGGCAACTGAAGCAGTCAAGGTCGGTCATCAGCTTGCCCGCTGGGCCCGCAGGCTCATAGGTCGTCTGATGAATCCCCGCAACGCGCAGCTTCTCCGGCATCGTCTGGCTGCGATCCCCAAGCGATAGCAGCGCCGTCGTCAGGCCATCGCGCTGTGTGTCGGTCAGGGTGTATTGCGGCATCTTCAAGCCCGGTCCAAACGCCTGCGGGTCCTTGATCTTGCCTGCAATATAAGCCGGCAGCGCGTGCTGCATGCCCGGAAGAAAGACCACCTGCGATAGCGGCTTGCTGCCTATGCGGCTAAGGTCCGGTGCAAAGTTATCAGGCTTGTTGACCCCATTGATCGTGTGGCACGCCGCGCAGCCAAGCTCCGCCACCAACTTTTTGCCATGTGCAATCTGCGCCGGTGTCGCCGGATCCAGATGCACATTCGACCCGTAGTCGGAGTCCGTCTTGCTCATCAGGTAGGACGTAAGCGTCGCCACCTGCTGCGGAGTAAACCGGTAGTGCGGCATCATCGTCGCCGAGTTGTAGACATGTGGATTCTCAATCCACGCCTGCAGCCAGGCTGGCTTCACCTTGTTGCCAACACGGGTCAACTCCGGACCAACATTACCCCCCACCAGGTTGCCTGCGCCGTTCTGTACCGCATGGCACGTCGCGCAGAACGATTCGCCATACAGGCTCGCTCCCGCCGATGGGTCCGCATTCTTCGCAAGTGCGATCATCGTTGCATCGCTATCACCCGCATGCGGAGTGCTGCTGCTCATCAGAAACGCAGAGATGTCGCTCGCATCCGCGTCACTGAGCTTGTAGTTCGGCATCGTCGCAGACACCGCGTACGCCTGCGGATCTTTGATCCAGCTAAACACCCACTCGCGCGTTGTCTTGTCTGCGAGATGCTCAAGCGACGGAGGATCATCGGTCGCCTTCATCGTCGTGCCATCCGGAGTCTTCACCAGGTGGCAGCTCACGCAACCATACTGCGCCAGCATCTTTCGGCCGCTGTTAAGTTGTGGAGTTCCAGTCAACTCGTTCTGATGACACTGCCCGCATCCAGACTCAATAAACCGCGCAGGAAGAATCGGATCTTCGCCAGCGCGCTCGCTGAAATGAGCCTCGGACACCGTCGTCGCAGGGCCCTGGCCACGATGGCAGATCACGCATCCATACCGGTCCAGTGGATGTGGAATCACTGGATGCTTCCGGAACGGCTGCATCTTCACATCCGCCAGGCTGGCTTCTTTCAACCCTTCATGGCACGTCGCGCAGCGGTCGACTACTCCCAACTCTGGCAGCCATATCTGCTGGATGCCCGGCTCAAACCGCCGCCGCAGGCTGATCGCATCGCTGCGGTCGTGGATCAGCGAAAGGTATCCATTCTGATAGCCATGCCACTCGCTGAAGTGGTCTTTTGCAGGAGCGATCGCAAGAGCAATCAGCAGCAATCCGCTGACGATGCCGAAGGCCCGCATCGTGTCCCCGAAGAGAGCACGCCAGATGGAAGAGAGGAATTTCATAACGGTCTTCACTTAGCTCCTCCAGGGGAGTACCCACGACCATCCAGGGCCGCGGAAGAAGGTGCCAACCGCTGTCAGCACAATGAGTTCAAATAGAAACCAGGTCATCACCCACCAGGCCATCGGCTTTTTGGATAGATAGCGACACGAGGCGCTCTTCGATTGCGGAGAACTGTTCGCCGCAACAATCATCGCAATCGCAACGATCAGACTCGGCACAGCGGCCACATACACATGGAACGCCACCAGGAACACCAGCAGGCCAATCGCCGTGACATAGAAGATCTGCAATCGCCTGCGACGATGATGAAGAAACAATCCCGCCGCTTCAATGTTGATATTGAAGTAAGGAATGATCACCAGCGATACGATGAGCATCGTGGGAACCAGCACGCCCGCAACGACAGGGGGAAAGTAGTGCAGCAGCTCCTGCAGTCCAAGAAAATACCAAGGAGCCTTCGCAGGATTCGGGGTATGCGTTGGGTCCGCAATGCCTTCGAGCGGAGCATTGAACAACAGCGCCATGCCCACCAGCACGATCGCCAGTATCTCAATCGCAAGCACCACGCGGAACAGCACTTCCGGATACGTCTGAACCTGCTCCTCGTAATTCGCCTTCACCTGCGCGGATGTCCGGCGAGTCACAAACACCACGCGCTGGGGAGAGCGCCGCTGATCGGAGTCGACGCCGGCTACAAAATCCTTCGGGTCACTCATTTGGCCTCCTTCACTAGAGTCGATTCATCCACTGCTCCTGCGCGCTTCGGTTCGCTCTGGTGTACGTAGAGGCCGCCGTCCTTGCGAATACGCCAGAAGTGCACGGCGATAAACAGCAGCGCCGCGAGTGGCAGAATCAAGCAGTGCAGCACATAGAACCGCAACAGCGCGTTGGCATTCACCTGGTTGCCGCCGAGCATCAGAAAGTGAATCTTGCTCCCCACCAGCGGTACTGCCTTCGAGAGATTCGATCCTACGGTGATCGCCCAGTACGCCAGCTGATCCCACGGCAGTAGATAACCCGTGTAGCTCAGCAGCAGTGTAATCAGCAACAGCACCACACCAATCACCCAGTTGAACTCGCGCGGTGCACGATACGCCCCGCGATAGAACACCTTGAACATGTGCGCAAACACCAGGAACACCATCGCCTGTGCCGACCACCGATGCAGATTGCGAAGGAAGAGTCCCGATGACACCACAAACTGCAAGTCCTTCATGTCCGCATACGCCTGCGGGACCGACGGATGGTAGTACAGCATCAGCAGCACGCCCGTGATAATCAGAATCATGAACGTCCCCAGCGTCAGCGTGCCCAGGTACCACGTCGAGCTCACACTCAGCATCCGCTTGCGGACTTTGGTGGAGAACAGATGGAGGAATACATTCTGTTGAATAGCGAGCGCACGATGCAGTGTGCTGGTGCCTCGGCCGCTGCGGAAGATGGAGCGCCAGACCCGGCTTTGCTCCACCTGTTCGAGGATTTTGTCAGTCTTTCCGGGCATACTCATATCCTCAAATACTGCAGTGGGTGAATGTCGGTAGAGCGATCGACCATCAGGTCGCCTTCATCGCTTACCCATGTCCTTAGCCACGGCAGCGGCTTCGGCGCAGGGCCTTCGATCTTAACTCCGGTGCGTGTAAATTCGCTGCCGTGGCAAGGGCACTTGATCATGCCGAGCTCCTGGTTCCATGCCGTCAGGCAGCCCAGATGTGTGCACACGGCACTCAGCGCAAAATATCCCTCGGACGTATGCACCAGGTAGATCCCCGCATTCGGATCCATAGTCACCGAGTCCACCGCAAAGTCTTCCGGCTTGCCCAGGTTCACGATCGGCGATGGCTCATACAAGACATTCGGTGACAGGAATTGATACGCAAAACCCGCTGTTCCCACTGCGGCAATGCCGAGTGAACCCAGTCCGATTTTTGCGAAGAAAGCGCGGCGGTTCAGCTCGCCCTTCGCCGTTGTGGATGCGTGTTGTTTTTCGTCGGCCATCTCTTACCTCACACTTGCGGTTGCAACAGGTGGTGCTGGTCTGAATGCCCGGTCGATCGCATCCACCGAGATCAATCCAGTTGCCTCGACGGGCCTCAGGTTGTAGGACTCCATCGTGATCGTGCCTGCAGGGCAACGTGCCGCGCACAGCCCGCAGCGTATGCATCGCGACTCGTCCTTCAACATCGCGGAGCCTGTAATCACGCCAAGCTCATCTGCCTGGATATCATCCAGTTCAAGGCCCAGCAGTTCGCGAGCATCGGTGATCTTCGCCGTCGTGTCATCGCTGAATTCAATCCGATCCAGCGATACGAGTTGCAGACATTGCTCCGGGCACACATCCACGCAGCCACCGCACAGGATGCACATCGTTCCATCCTGCGGTGTGCCCTCAAAGACCGTGTTCACCCAGCAATGAAGGCAGCGCTGCGCCTCTGCCATCGCCGTGGCATCGTCGTATCCAATCTCTACTTCCGTTACTCCGGTCCGCCGATTCAGGGGCAGCATCGGGATCGGCTGCCGCATGATATCCAGTAGATCCAGCGGCATCCGATAGCGCTCCTTCACCTCTACCTCGATGATCGGATCCGGATGCTTCACCCCGCGCAGATACTCGTCAATCCCAACCGCGGCGCGCTTTCCGTCAGCCACACTGTCGATGATGAGCCGAGGCCCGAAGACGCAGTCGCCACCCGCAAACACGCCTGCCGCCGTCGTCATCAGCGACTGCGGATTCACCGCGACCAACCCTCGTGGAGAGATCTCGACGCCGTCATCCGGAAGCAGAAAGTCCAGCTTGGCCGCCTGGCCAATCGCCATGATGATCGTGTCACATTCAATCTCCGTCTCGCTGTCATCGAAGAATGTCGGATTGAACCGGCGATTCTCATCGAAGACCGACTTCGTCTTCAGTGCTTCGAGCGCCACCACGTGTCCATTCTTGCCGATGATCTGCTTCGGCCCGAACCCCGCATGAATGATGATGCCCTCTTCTTCGGCCTCTTCAATCTCTTCCAGTGCCGCCGGCATCTCTTTGCGAGTCTCCAGGCACACCAGGTGAACTTCCTGCGCGCCCAGTCGCAGCGCCGAGAGAGACACATCCATCATCTCGCGCGTCGCAACCGCCGCCAGGCTTTCCTGCGAAGGCTCAATGTTTTCGACACCACCAGCATGTTGGCGAAGCACCTCACGTGCAGCCGAGCGGGCCACGTCCATCGCCACATTACCGCCGCCAATCACCAGCACCTTCTTGCCGATGGTGAATCGATACCCGAGGTTCACATTCAGCAAGAAGTCGATGCCCTTGTACACGCCATCCAGATCGACGCCAGGGATCGTCAGGTCGCGGCTGCGATGTGCCCCCACCGCAATCAACACTGCGTCATAGTCGCGGCGAAGATCGGCAATCGTGAAGTCGCGCCCCGCCGCGTGATTCAGCTTCAGCGTAATATCGCCTGTCGCAAGAATCTCGCGAACCTGCGCCTCCACCACGTCGCGCGGAAGGCGATACTCCGGTAGCCCCAGATACAGCATCCCGCCAGCAACCTGCGACGCTTCAAACAGCGTGACCGAGTAGCCCATCAACGCCAGGTCGTGCGCAGCTGACAGTCCCACTGGCCCCGCTCCTACAATCGCAACCCGGTACGGCAGCGCTGGCTGCACGCGACCTTCATTCACATTGATCGGGTTCTTCGATTCCGGTCCGTGGCGTTCCGTCAGAAACCGCTTGAGCGCGCGAATCGCAATCGGCTGATCGATTGTTCCGCGTCGGCAAGCTGTCTCGCAAGGATGCGCGCACACTCTTCCGCAGATGCTCGCCATCGGGTTCGGCTCGCGGGCATAGCGGTACGCCTCTTCAAAATTCCCCTCGGCAATCAGTTCGACATACCGTCCCGCATTTGTATGCGCAGGACAAGCCATCATGCAAGGGAAGTTGGTATTCAACCAATCCTTGTCCACTTTCTTCTCTGAAAAGCGGTGCGGCATGACGGTCCTTTCTTGCATAGGGAGGAGGGAGATTCGGCGGCGACCTGCGTCGGTCGCCGCCGCGTGAGTTACTTGGTGAGCGTGAAGTCTGCAGTCGTGTCGCCGGCCACCTTCACCGGGTTCGTCTTGGTCTTCCCGCCTTCATGCCATGCGGTCACTGTGTATGATCCATCGGGCACATTCTCGATCTTGTATGCGCCTGTTTTATCGGTCACAGCAAAGTATGGTGTCGGCGAAACGACCAGGTAGCCCGCCATGTCCGGATGAACATTGCACAGCAGCGGGATCGCGCCCGGGTTGTCGAACTTGAACGACTGGCGTTGACCCTGGGGCCACGTGCCAAGGTTGTGCCCAAGCTTCTTGTTGCCATTCACCGAGGGCCAGAACACGTTGTGCGCAACGCTGTCGCTGTTCAGAAATTCAACCGTCGTACCCTGCTGCACCGCGACAACGTGCGGCACGAACATCAGGCCCTTCTGGTCAATCGTCACGTGTTGGGTAGGAGCTGGGAACGTCTTTCCCGGGATGGCTTCCACGTAGACTACGGATTCACCTTTGACGCCTGCGACCTTGCCATGAATCGTGCCGGCAAACGCTGCAGTGCCATAGGCCGTCAGGCCGGTAAGTAGGATAAGGGCTATGCGTTTCATATGTTCTCCTGGTGGTACGAATTAGAGTTCCTGTTCCTGTGATTCCTGGTCTGTCCGCTCTCTTAGAAGAGGAACCGGGCGACCAGATAGACCGTGTTATTGTCCGTGGCGTTACGTCCAGCCAGGTCATAGTTCGTCGTTCCGCCGTTGAACCGCGTATAGCCCGTGTACTGAACCGCAAGGTCGAGGTTCTGCAGCGGCCAGTAGGAGACGTTCGCGATAAAACCAGCACTCCTCGGATCGCCATTCGCGCTCCCTGAGATCGGTGCCTGCGGATAGAGCAGCGCGTCGGTCGTCCCCTCGTTCATAAACCAGCCGAACGCCGCGGAGGCATGATTGCCGTAGTGATACTCGGCATTCACATTCCCGGTATTCAGATGGTGAGCTACCTGCGCCGCGGCGCCCGCTGCATAACTCGCATCCAGCGAAGAGTTCTCCCGGATGTACGTGCCGCGCACCGATAGAACATCTCTGCCGAACGTATGGTCATACTCGAAGTCAGGACCGAAGTCGGTGTACGTGTCTTCCGCACCCTGGATCGCTCCCGGCGTCGACTTCATGTGCAGACCATAGCCGCCAACTTCGAGATAATCCTTTGCTCCTGTCTGTGCCCAAGCAACCCTCCAGTACGGAGCCACGCCGCGAATGTTATACGTCGCGCCCGCTCCATTCGTAGGCTGCGGAGTTCCATAGTGATCCGAGCGATACAGCGTTCCAGCCGCATACAGATGCTTGTCATACATCGTGTATGCGCCGATCCCGGCCACGTCCAGCCCGAGCTGCCCATTGATCACCGCAGTCGCTGCAGGGTTAGGTGCCGAGTCATTCGCTACGAACGGATAGCCCCACGCTGGCGTGCTGTTCCACAGATCCTCAACCGTCGGATTGTTGTTCAACATCACACCGTACACCAGGTCCTTGCCGCCTACTTCTGCCTTGTTCGCATAGCGGATATCCGTGTTGTCGATGCCGATGCTATCCGATTGCCCGTCATACGTTACCTGTACAAAGCTGCCCAGATGCTCTGACCACGCACCCGCGAAGAAGAACGCAATGTCCTGCGGAAATTCGAAGTTGCCATTCTGAGTGCCTGGCTGCGGAGCCTTGGTGCTCGTCAGCGAAGCCTCAAGAAATGCACTCAACGGCAGCGCCCCCAGCAGATCGAGCCCCGCGTTGCGCTTGCTCGCCTCCGAGATGATGTCGTCCTTCTTTGCCCGGTCGACATAACCCATCAGCTTGAATTGCCTCCCGCCTGCATTCAACTCAGGTGGTGTCGTATGACAACCGCTGCATGGCAGTCCGGTCTGGCGCGCATAGCTCGGAAGAGCCTTCGCCTTTGGTGCGAATCCACAACAGGCAGCAAACAGTACGACAGTACTCAGTGACTTCAGACCTCTCATAGTTCCTCTTTCTCCGCATCGAGGAGACGTGTCACTGCTGGCCGCATTGCGCCTTGGCCGCTATCCATACATGCTCCTCATGTCTCGCGATCTATAGCGAGATGATTTGTAGATTCATTCTGTCGTTTCACAGTCAAGATGGTCTGTGACCACCGTCACAGGGCGCGGGTAGCAGTATGTTCCTCGCGCAAACCCCGCGATTTCAGAAGCGATTCCACCAATCGGCTACCCTCCGCCTACGCTCAACAGCGCACGCCAAGGCCCGTCCTTCAAGCGGATCGCTCGAAGTCTTACCCACGCATCTCGTCTCGCTTATTGGCGAACGGCTCGCAGCTTATCGATTATCGTCTTGCCGCATAGAGCGAGCTTGCCGTGCCACGCATCACTTCATCAGCAATCGCATTTGCCCGAGCTCGCGAGATCTCACCATCCCTCACCATCCCCGTAAGAGCCAACGCCAGTGCCTCCCGCCCATTGCGATTCGCAATCCACGTCGTCTCCTCCCACCCCGCGGACTCCGACAGCGCATACCCATCCGTTCCAAACATCACCTTCTCCGGATACGTCTCCAGCCACTCGCGCAGCCACCTCGCCAGTGTCCGGGGAGGAAACATCAGCGACTGCTGCGATAGATCGAGATACATATTCGGCTTCTGCAGCAGAGCTCCCGCCTCGCGCACGAACGGCCACCCTCCATGCAGCAACACAAAATTCGTATGCCTCAATCGCGAGTCATTGAACAGCGGCTCAAGCAGCAACGGATTCGCGCCCGCAATTCCGAAGTACCCTCCGCCACCCGACAGCGTATGCAGATGCACGGCCATCCCCAGTCGCCCACACTCCGCCGCAATATACCGAAACAAAAAATCCTGCAGCCGCTTGTACTCCGCCGAATCCGGAGCGCTCTTCCCCACCCACTTCGCATATACCAGCGCTGCCTCCTGCATCGTCGGATCGGAAAAATCAAACGACCGCAGATACGCAATCTCAAACTTCTCTGCAATCGCTCCGCCCGCGCGCTGCCGTTCCAACGTCGGAGTCACCACCTTCGCCAGGTACTCCTGCAGCGTTGACGGAACAGCCTTCATCCCAACCGCGTCAAGATATCTCGCGCGAAGCCGATCCTCCAGCGGAAAGAAAAGTTTCTTGTCCGGAGTCTGCTCCGCCAGCACGCCATTCTCCAGCGGAAACAGCAACGCATCCGCATAGGGAACCCAACGAAACCGCGGCTCCTGCACACCCGCGCCCATCGTCACGCGGTTCGCCAGCATCACGCCGATCCTCGCCTGGTCCAGCACCCACTCGTCGTAATGAACTCCCTCGCGAGCCTTCACCACCTCGCGCGCCGCCTGCAGCCGCTTCATCCCGTCAGCATCCAACGGCCCCTTGAAGTCCACCGGAACATCAAAGCCCCACAGCGCCTTCCACGCCGCCGGTAGCTGCGGATTATCCGCACGCCACGCCACCACATCCGTCGCCGCCTCCATGTTATCTACAGGCAGCGCATCAAAATCGCGATCCGCCTTATCCTTCGGAGGAGCAAGAATCGGATGAGCATGATTGTCGATCGCCTCCACCGAATAGATCCGCGCAGCAATCTCCGGATCAATATCGCGACTCACGCCACTCTCATCCGCAGCCGTCACTCCAGCCTGCGAAGCAACACTCGCGCCGGTCTGCGCCGCACAACTCGCTCCCATCGCCACCGCTGCCAACACCCACACTCCAACAGCGTGGCGACCACCCTGCATCCAACCGCGCCGAACCGCATCGCTCCGCCGACTGTTATCCATACGCACATCTTATCGACGACGCACCTAAGTCGCGAACACTTCTTCTTCGCCGCCGCTACACGCCCAGCTTCGCCAGCACCGCAGGAGGGCACCCATGCCATTCACTCTGCGGCTCATTCCCCACATACGGCAGGCTGCGAATTCCCATCTCGCTCGTATAAAACCCGCTCAGCACCAGGTCGCGCATCCGGCTGAAGAACGCAACCCCCACCGCATCGCTCGCCGCAGCCTTCTCCGGATACGCCATCCGGTCCAGCATCACCCTCTGCCGATCCGTAGGGGCCTCCACAAAATTCTGCTGCCAACTCCCCCTGCACTCCGCATCCAGCCAAGCCAGTCCACCGCGAATCTGCACCAGCAACTCGCCTCCCTGGAACTCCAGCCAGTCGTCGATAAACTCCGGCACGCCCGCATCGCTCGCGCTACCCGACGTCTCATCCGCTGGCAGAATCCAATCGCTCAAGGAGCACACCGTCTTCCACTCGTGAGCAGTCAGCACCCTCAGCCGCCACGTCCCCGCGTCCTCATCCACTGTCCCCTCCGGCAGCATTCCCGCAACCTCCGCCGCCAACGCAGATAGCGGCATCAGCCCCGCAATCGGCAGCGCCATCATCGCCTTCAGCATCTGCCGCCGCTGAAACCGCAGCCCCAACCTCGACTCCGTCGTCATCGCCACTACGCCCTCCCCGTCTTCATCTGCGAGGCCACATACTCCGACGTCCGCCACGCCAGCGCCAGAATCGTCAGCGTCGGATTCTTGTCCGCAAGGCTCACAAACGGAGCTCCATCGGCCACAAACAAGTTCCTGCAATCCCACGCCTGGCAGTGTTCATTCAGCACCGACGTCTTCGCGTCGCTACCCATCCGCGCGCCGCCCACCTCATGAATCCCCTGCCCGCCCGCCGCAATTCCCCATCGCTCCTCCGCTCCATACGACTCAATCACCGTGCCGCCCGCCGCCTTCACAATCTCCTGAAACGTCGTCTGCATATGCCGAGCCATCTGCACCTCTTCCTCGCTCCACGCAAAGTGAAACTTCAGCACCGGAATCCCCCACCGGTCCACGGCCTTCTCATCGATCTCGCAATAGCTCTGCTCATTCGGAATCATCTCGCCACGCCCATGGAAGCTCACAAACGACCCGTACAGTCTGCGACTCTTCTCCTTCAACTGCGCGCCATACCCTCCGCCCAGCAAGCCCTCTGCTCCACTCAACAATCCCGGCCCCGGCATCCCCCTCCGCCCGCCATCAAATTCGATATGATACCCACGCGAAAACGGAAGCTCGCCCCGAGCCTGCTCCTTATACTTCCACCACGGCATATACAGATGCATGCCCCCCACGCCATCCTCGTTGTGCGCCGGCAGGTCCATCATCGCCGGTACCCATCCCGTCACATCCGACATCACCGTATCCATCAGATATTTCCCCACCATCCCACTCGAGTTCGCCAGCCCCTTCGGGTTGCGCTCACTGCGCGAATTCAGCAGCAGCCGCGCCGTCTCGCAGGCACTCGCCGCCAGCACCACCGTCCTCCCCCGCACCTCCACAGTCTCGCCAGTTTTCTTGTCGACATACGCCACCCCCGTCGCCAATCCATCCGGCCCCGTCTTCACCTCGCGCGCCATCGCGTTGCAGCGAATCTCCAGATTCCCCGTCTGCAACGCCGGATACAACAGCACTGCAGGCGACGAAAAATTCGATCCCATCCGGCACCCTCTCCCGCACTGCGCCACATAGTGGCAGGCCGGCCGCTCACCCTTCGGCTGCGTCAGGATCGCCAGCCGCGACGGGATGCAGGGAATCTTCAAAGTCCCACAAGCCTTCTGCACCAGCCGCTCATAGCACCGCGGCGCCGGAGGAGGCTGATACTTTCCATCCGGAAGATTCTCCATCTCCTCCACCGATCCAAACACCCCAATCAACTCCTCCGTGCGGTCATAATACGGCGCCAGATCCTCATAGCTGATCGGCCAGTCGAACCCCTTTCCATCGCGGCTGTGCGGCTTGAAATCATATGGCCCATTGCGCAGCGCAATCCGTCCCCACGTATTCGTTCGCCCGCCCAGCATGCGTGACCGGAACCACTTGAACTCCGTCCCCGCCGCACACGAATACGGCTCACCCTCCACCGTCCACCCTCCCACCACCGCATCAAATCCGCCCCCACCCATCGGCTCACGCGACGCTCCTCGATGCGCCGCGTCATACCCCCACTCCAGCCACTTCGAATCCTTCGCCGTGTCATACCAATCGCCCGCCTCCAGCAGCACACACTTCAGCCCCGCCTTCGTCAGCTGATACGCCGCCATCCCTCCGCCCGCACCCGACCCCACGATCACCACGTCGTACTGGTCCGCGCTCACATCCTCAGCACCGCTCATCGCCGCACCTCCGTCATCCTCACCAAATGCAGTGCAGCGTGATCATTCCCCTCGCGATCAAACGAAATGCGTCCCGACACTCCACCAAAATTCTGCATCCTCGCCAACTCATCCCGCACCCTCGCGCGATTCGCTCCCGCAACCCGCAGAGCTCTCATCGTGATCATCACCGCATCGTAGCTCTCCATCGCAGCATCACCCGGAACCTTCCCGGTCGCCAACAAATATCTCTGCGCAAAACTTCGCCGCGCCTCCGCGTCCTCACCCTCCGCAGCCGCCATCCACGCCCCCTCCCACCTCGCATCTCCCATTCCCAACTCCTCATCCCCCGCGCTCCGCGACAGATAACGGATCGTCGTCAAACCCGCGCGCTGCATCGCACCCAGCAACTCCCTCGCCTTCGCCGCGCCAGTCCATAACACCACCGCCTGCGACTCTTCCGCGCGAATCCTCTTCACCACCCCCGCCACATCCGCATGCAGAGGATCCAGCATCACGCTCTCCGGCGCAGCCATGCCCAACTCCTTCGCCGCCGTCTCCATCGCCTCTACCCCGCGCCGTCCATCATGTTCCTGCTCCGTCACCAGCAGCACCTTCATCAGCCCGCGTTCGCGATAAATATCTCTCGCCACCACCATAGCTTCTTCATCGTCGCTGGCACCCATCCGAAAGATCCACGGAATATCAATCTCCGTCGTCGTCGCATCCGCGGCCAGCGTCAGCACCGGCACGCCAATCCGGTTGCCCACCTGCTCGCACAAGTGCGCATCCGCCCCACTCGTCGACGTAATCATCGCGACCACCTCATCCTCCATCACCAACTGAATCACCTCATCCGACACCGCGCCCCACGACGGCCCACTCTCATCCCGCACCGCCAGCTCCGCTCTCCGCCCACCAGGCAACACATCGCCACCCGCGTCCTGCAACGCGATCCGCGCCGCCGTCACCATCGCATCACCCTCCGCCTTGCGCGCTCCATGCAGAGGAGCCAGCATCCCAATCCGCACCACCCTCCCCGTCAAATCATTCGCAACCGCGCGCCCCGCCCCCGCATAGCTCTCGCCGTCCGTCGCAATCGAAGCGTACGGCGCAACACCCTGCGCACGTACTCCACCGCCAAACACCAACAGCGCGGCCAACACACACGCCTCAGTGCGCATACGCCACACTCTTCGTCTTCCAATCCGTGCGCTGCTCCGGCCAGTACACAAACTTCCCATCGCGAACCTGCGCGAACGTCACCGGAGCAATATTATTCAGCGTGTAATCAAAGTGCGCGTTGCCACTCACGCCCGCATACTCCTTCATCTCATACTCGCGCAGCGCATCCATGATCCTTCCGCGGTTCAGCCCCGCCTTCTCAATCGCCCCAATCATCAACGTCTCGCCGTCATACGCATACGCCGCATACGCATCCGGCTCCGTGTTGAATCGCGCCACAAACCTCTGCCGAAACTCCTGCCACCGTGCATCCGTTCGAGTCGGATCAATCGCACTGATCGTCACCAATCCCTCGGCCGCCGCGCCCGCAATCGTCGCCACCTCCGGAGCACAAATCCTGCTACTCCCGAACACCGGCTGCTGCATCCCCATCGCTCGCATCTGTTTCAAAATCATTCCAGCCTGCGCCGCATTTCCCCAGATCACCAACCCATCAACTCCACTCGCCTCAATCGTCTTCAGCTGCGCAGAGAAATCTCTACTCCCCGCCGCATACCAAACCTCCACCACCGGCTGGTGTCCCATGCGCCGCGCCGTATCCACAAAGATCTCCTTGCCCGCGCGCCCGTACCGATTATTCACCTGCAAAATCCCAATCCGCTTCAGATGCTGCTGCAAAAAGATGTAATCCGCCAGCGCATATCCCTGCTGCCGGTCATCCGGAAAGTTGTGCATCAGCCACGGAATCCCCGTCTCGGTCACCGTCGGATCATTCGTCGCCGTATCCATAATCGGCAGCTCCAGCTTCAGCGTCACGCGCAACTCAATATGGGTCGACGACGAATCCACCGACCCCAGCATCGCCCAGTCCTCATCCTCAAACCGCATCGCCACCAGCGCCATCGACGACGCTCCCCACAGCGGCAGATCATCATGCACCTTCAGCTCAAACGGCTTCCCCCGATACCCTCCCTTCGCATTCGCCTCCTCCACCGCCATCTGCGCCCCATGCAGCATCGCAATCCCATAAGGCGAATCTTCATTCACTGCATCCAGCGGCCCAAGAAACCCCAGCTTGATCGTCTTCAGCGCTGCCACATCACCGTCCGCCTCACTACGCGCCGCGCCGTCATACTCCAACGTGTTCGGCTCCACCAGCCACTGTTGATACGGCTTCCGAAACCCACCATACGGCTCCGCCACAGGAGGCATATTCGCATACGGCATCGTCACCGCCTCCGCCGCCCTCTCCGTCACCGCCGTCTGCGGGTGCACCCCACTCGCACCTGCAACGCACAATAATCCCATCGCGATACCGCTTCGAACTCTCATCACCAGCACCTGTCTCTCGCCCTACCGGCTCCACGTCCAGCCATCGTTTGCCACCACATCTTCAGCCAACAACACTTCCACTTCGCGACGCTGGATGAAGCGAGCAATCCTCGCCAGCGTGCTCGGCGATATCGCCTGATCCGCATCGCACTGCGGCCGCAACACTCCGCCTCCTTCGCCCCAGCTCGACACCTCGATCATCAAGCCATCGCTGCCAAACTCGATCGCCGCACGGCTCGCCGCCTCCACCCTCGACCCCATCCCCGTCGCATGACTCGGGTCCGCAATCACCGGAAGAAACGTCTCCGCATGCGCCGCCGGAATCACATTCAAATCCAACGAGTAGCGCGAGTATTCACTCGCCGCATGCGTCTTGATTCCGCGCTCGCACAGCACGATATTCAAGTTCCCTTCGTTCGCAATATATTCCGCCGCGCCCAGCCACTCGCACAGACTCGCGGCCATTCCGCGCTTCAAGAGCACCGGCTTGCCGCTTCTCCCCACCTCCACGAGCAGCGGATAATTCTGCATGCTCCGCGAGCCGATCTGCAGCATATCCGCATACTCACTCACCATCTCCACCAGCCGCACGTCGATCACCTCCGTCACCACCGGCAGCCCTGTCAAATCGCCCGCGGCCCGCAACAACTTCAGCCCCTCCAATCCAAGCCCCTGAAAATCATGTGGCGACGTGCGAGGCTTGAACGCCCCACCCCGCAACATATCCGCGCCCGCCTCTTTCACTCCGCGAGCGACCTCCATCAACTGTCCCTCACTCTCCACCGCGCAGGGGCCGGCAATCACTACCGGCCTCCCTGCACCAAAGCGAGCTCCTCCCACCTCCACCACGAACCCGCCCTCATCAAACTCCGGGTGCGTTCGGCGGCTGATGTTCGGACAGATTCGCGGCAGATCCGCAAGCCCTACTTGCCCAGCAATTTTCCTTTGCATACCAGCTCTCCTTCACTCCGTCTACCGACCGTCCTGTGCAAGCGTGAGACTCTTTATTCACTCGCCGTGCGCGCAGCACCAGGCGTCTCGAAGATCGCCATCGCTTCCATCTCAAACAGCAGACTCGGCCAGCACAGAATCGCCTGAATCCCAGTCGACGCCGGCAGTACCTCCAAACCCTGCTCTTCAAAAAACTTCGTCCGAATTAAATTGAACTGCTCATAGTCCCGCTCAATATCACGCAGATAGCAAGTCGTCCGCACCACGTCCTTCCACGTCGCGCCCTCCGACTTCAGCAAGTCCGTAACGTTCTGATACGCCCGTCGCGTCTGCGCCCCAAAGTCTCCCGGATGCACCGTCTCACCCTTCTCCCCCACGCTCGCCGTACCCGAAATCATCAGGATCGTGATCCCCTTGATATCCAGCCGCATCCCGCGAGAAAACGACGACGGCTTCTGATACTGGTATGCCTCATTCAGCGCCTTCGGTGCCGACATCGCCTTCTTCCGCAACGTCTTCGGAGCCCCATTGCTCCCGTTCTTCGCCGCCACGCTCGCCTCTGCTTCCATCACGATATTGCTCATTTCCCTTGCTCCTTTCGTACCGCGCGCATCCCGTGGCTCAGGCCCTGTGCCGTCGCCACCCAGATGTCGTCGCCTTGAAAATCCGTGTTAAGAATGTAGGTGTGCGCCACGCTTGTCTCCGTGGCGATCCGCTCTTTGCTTCCATCTGCATGGGTCACAAGAATCTCCCCGCGCCCCGTCTTCGCATCCCTTCGATAGCTGACCCACGTATTCGTCCGCGTATCCAGTTCGCTCAGCCCGCCCTGCGTACTCGCCCACACCTCATCACCGCGCGAGTGCACCGCATTAATAAAATTCGAGGCCAGCCCGCTATCCTTCGTCAGATAGTTGTGCCAGTTCCGCCCGTCATACCCACTCAACCCAAAGTAAGTCGACGCCCAAAACGTCTTCGTCTCCTCGTTGTAGCTCACGCTGCTCACAATGTTGTGGATCAACCCCTGGTTGCGATACAGCACTAACTCCATCTCCCCATCAGGATCCGTGAACGGCTTCCACGCCTGTGTCGCAAGGTCATACGACAGCACGCCACCTCCCCACACCGCGAAATAGATCTTCTCCTTCGCCACCGAAATCCCATAGCCCCACGGCTCTGCAAACGGAGCATTGGTCTCATTGAAGATCGACCAACTCCCCGTCCGCGTATCCAGCCGATTCACGCCCGCGCCTGTCGCCACCCACACACTCTGTCCCTGCACCGCAACGCCATACACCAAATCATTCGCAAGCCCGCTCGTCATATTCGTATAGTTCGTAAACTTGCCACCCGAGTACCGGCTCAGCCCACCAAACGTTCCCACCCACACATCACCGCTCTCCTTGTCCACCGCAACCGACATCACCGCGCGCCCGGCCAGCCCATCCTCCTGCGTGAACACCTTCTTCACGCGGCCACCTTCCAGCATCACCAGCCCATGCGACGTTCCCGCCCACACTCGCGCTCCATCCACCGTCACGCAAAACACTTCACCCGTAGGAAACCCATTCGCCGGAGTGTAATTAATCCACCTCGTATACAGCCCTGGTGTCTGCGCAGCGCTCTGCACGCTCACACCCACCATCGCAGCAAACAACCATCCCGCAACCACCAACACTCTTCGCATCATCCACGCCTGCATCGTCATCATGATCCTCACAGCGTCTTCAAGTACTCGATCAAATCATTCAACTGCGCCTTATTCATATCTGAGGTCAAACCGTGTTTATCCTCCGGGTTAAATAAGGTCCAGATATCTTCCAGCTCCAGCGCCTCGCCATTGTGCAGATACGGAGGCTTCATCACCACGCCCTCCAACTGCGGAACATCGAACGCGCTGATCGTGTCATACTTCGTCGCCGTCCCCACATTTACCTGGACCCTCGATGTGAAATGCGTCAGCGGAGAATGGCACGTATAACACCGCTGCATCGGAGGGATCACGGCACCGCTGCTGCTCTTGTCGCGAAAGAACACAGCCCGTCCGCGCGCCTGCGCCTCCGTCAACGTTCCATCGGCTGCCACATGCGGGTTCTGCCCCAGGTGCAGCGAGAAGATGTACCCCACCAAATCCTCCACCTCGCTCGAATTAAACCCCTGCGACCGGAAGATATACATCGCAGTCCTCGGTCCATCCTGCGTCTCAAGATCCGGATTCTTTCCGTTCCACTTGAACGGCTCGGTCCCCGCAATGCTGTATAGCGTGCGGTTCTCCACCACATCGCGCCCTAACTGCGGAGTCTCCAAACTCCACGCCAGCCCATCCGAAAGCCCCTCATGCGGATGACACGTTGCGCACGCCATCTGTCCCTGGTAGCAATAGCTCGCGTTGTAAAACAGCCGCTCGCCGCGCCGTCTCCGCGTCAACTCCTTCGGCCCACCCAGATCAATCGTCGACACCATCTGTCTCCGCGTCATATCCATCACGCTGATCGTGTCGTCCATCCGGTTTGCGATATACGCAAACCTCCCATCCGCCGAAGCGATCACATCCGTCGGATTTCTCCCCGTCGCAACGCGTCCCTCAACAATCGCATTCGCCGAATCCAACCGGTTCGCCAGCTCCATCCTTCGCGCCGCACTCCGCACCAGCAGCCCACGCAGCTTTACCGCA
Organism: Granulicella sp.; assembly: GCA_027452215.1. Classification (GTDB taxonomy): domain Bacteria; phylum Acidobacteriota; class Terriglobia; order Terriglobales; family Acidobacteriaceae; genus Granulicella. The sequence goes on from DAIDGQ010000045.1 coordinate 205,733, forward strand.
TCCACCACCGACACCACATCCGCACCCGACGCTGTCACCAGCGCCCATCTCCCCTCCACCGTCGCCGCCACCCCAAACCCATCCGCATAGTAGTGGTCGATGTTATCCAGCAACACCTCCGACACCCGGTAACTCCCCGCTCCATCCGCACTCTCTCTCGCCGGCCGAATCACCGCTACCCCATGCGTCAGATATCCTCCCTGCGGAATCTGCACCAGAGGATTCAAATTCTTCGGCCGCATAAACGGCACCAGCACATATCCCCCAGCGCTCGCAGGCAGCTCCGCAATATGCCGCATCTGGATCACGCCCTGCACATCCACCCGCGCCGCCACCACCTGCTTCGCGCAATCGATCACCGTCAACTCCGACACCGGTGGCTGATCCGGAGCCGCCAGCCGCGCCAGCAGATTCGCCACATACACCCGGCTCCCATCGCGCGAGAGCGCCACATACTCCGGATAGTGCCCCGCCTCCAGCCGCTTCCGCTCCATCCCCGTGCGCAAATCAATCACTGACACGTCATTGCCCAGCGTGTTCGCCACATACAACACCTCGCCCGCGCGATCCGTCGTCAGTCCCACCGGCCCCCATCCCGCAGCCAGCGTCCTCCGCACCGCAAAGCTCTGCGCGTCAATCTCCGTCACCGCATTGCTCGCCTCATCCGACACATACAGCGTCTTCCCATCCGGCGAAATAGCAATCCCCTTCGGCCGCTTGCCCACCTCCACACTTCGGACCACACGTCCCGCCCGCGTGTCCACCACCAGCATCACATCGCTGTCTTCGCACACCACATAGAGCCACAACCCATCGTGCGAAATCTGCAATGCCACCGGGCTCAAATACCACGCCCTGCCCTCCAACCTCTCGACCGTCGCACCCATCCCACGACCTGCAGCCGACACGCGAACCGGCTTCGTCGCGACCATCAACAACGACGCCAAAATCATCGCAATCGCTGCGATGCCGATCGCCGCTTCCTCCCACCTCTTCATCTGCGCAACCGGACTCCCACGACGTCCCATCATCGCGTCGTCCCCTTCGCCGCAACTGGCGCTGCAACAACTGCGGCCGCAGGCTCCGTCACCTTCAGCACCTGGTCCGCCTTCACATCATGCAGCGTCTGCACCGTCCCACTCGGCCAATGAATCGTAAGCGTATCCACGACCGCATGCGACCCCAAACCGAAGTGCGGTCGCGAATCATTCTGCGAAAGATACCCGCTCTCCGAAGTCGATTGCACCCACTGCTTCAGCTCGCCCGCCACCGCCTCCAAACTCGCACCATAGCCATCGCGATTGCTCCGCGTCCCCACCAGCTTGATCGTCAACCAATGATTCCGCTTGTCCGCCGGAGGAGTATTGTGCAGCAAGATTCCCTTGCCCCCCAGCGTCGTCACAAACGCATCCACATACCCATCGTTGTCGTAGTCCGCAAAGCAAGCGCCGCGACTCACACTCTGTTTCTGAAAGAACGCACCCGCCTGCAACGACACATCGCTGAACGTTCCATTGCCGTTATTCCGCAGCAATGAACTCTGCTGTGGAACCAGCCACACCAGCCCACCATTCACGATGAACAAGTCCTTCCATCCATCGTTATCAAAATCAAACAGCCCATCGCCCCACCCCACAAACTGCGCCGACACCTGCCCTACGCCCGACGCATTCGTCACATCCTCAAACCCTCCGCCCGCCCTCCCCGCACCCCGCAGCAGCCGATGATAATGCGCATCCGAAACAAACAATGACTGCCGCCCGTTATTCTCATAGTCCCCAAACACCGGCCCCATCGCCGTCGACGCCTCGCCGTTCTGCCCATACGCAGCGCCCACATCCGCCGCCACATCCGTAAACGTCCCATCGTGATTATTGCGATACAGAAAGCTAGCCATCGTGTCATTCGCAACATAAAGATCCGGCCATCCATCGCCGTCGAAATCCCCCACCGTCACGCCCATCGCGCGCGCCGGCTGCGCCCCAATCCCCGACGCCTTCGACACATCCGCAAACGTCCCATCGCCATTGTTATGCAGCAACCGGTTCGTCTCCGGCGCATACTCCAGCGGCCCCGGATACTGTTGCGCCGAATAATATTGCCGACTGCTCGGATCGAACTTCAGATAATTCCCCACGAACAAATCCAGCCGCCCATCGTGGTCGTAGTCCAGAAACGCCGCGCCCGTTCCAAAGAACGCGTTGTTCGCCCCAGCCTTCGCCGTTACATCCGTGAACGTTCCATTCCCGTTGTTGTGATACAAAATTGCCGAGTTGTAATTCGTCACATACAAATCTTCATTGCCATCGTTATCGAAGTCCCCCGCCGTAACCCCAACCCCAATCCCCTTACCCGGCACGCCCGCCTGCGCCGTCACATCCGTAAACGTCCCATCCCCATTGTTCCGATACAAATGGTTCGTCGCCCCCACTCCATCCGCCGCCGAGTGGTCCGTCAGCCCATCAACATGTCGCCCATTCGCAACATACAAATCCATTAGCCCATCGTTGTTGTAATCCAGCCACGCGCACCCCGACCCCGTTCCCTCCTGAATCGAGCTCAGCGCCTTCTCGCCAAACGAATGTTGAAAATCAATCCCCGACTTCGCCGTCACATCCACAAACTGCGGCAACCCCGCAGCACGCACCGCAACGTCCGCACTCTGCGATAGGGCACTCAACGCCACACTCAACATCACCCCCGCACACGCCCATCGCATCCTCATCATCGAACTCCTCACGGCCTCACCGCCTTCTTCGCATCACCCACCAAATCACTCGGCGTATCGAACCGCTGCAGCGCCATCGGCGACCGATTTTCCGGAGCCAGCACCTGGCTCTCATGACATCCCGGGCATCCACGATCCTCTCCTCCGCGCACCCACATCCAGCTCCGCTGCGCCTTCACCACCGCGCCCTTCGTCCCCACCAACTCCACGCGTATCGCCACGTCCGCCGGCACCGTCGCATAGAACGATCCATCCGCCTCCACCGGAGCCTCGCCCAGCACCCGCTCGCCGCCGCGATCCTTCGCCAGCACACGCACCCGAGCAACACGCCCCGCCAGCCGCCCACTCGCCACGTCCTCGGACGAATAAGCATCAAGGCAAAGCAGCCGCCCCGTCGTTCTCTCCGGATGCAAAATACTGCGATACGCCTGCACCGGAGCATGCGCCGCAATCTCCACGGCCTGCGCACTCACTCCCTGTGCACTCCGATACACCAACGTCTCGCGCCCACCGCGCAGCAAATCCATGCTGTACAACGCGCCCCCGCGCGACACCACCAGCGTCCCATCCCCCATCTCCGTCACCGACGCATATCCAAGCTCCGCCCCGTGCATCGCCACCGCATGCAGCGCCCCCGGCCGAATCCACTCCAGCACTCCACCCGCAGCCCGCGCCATCGCTCGCTGCACAAACACAATCGTGCCATCCGCCAACTCCGTCGCCCCACCACGAATCGCTCGCGCCCCATCATCCTGCCGCAGCAGCGCCAACCCCGACCCATCCGGGTCCATCACATACAGCGCCCTACCCTGCCCACCCACACCCGTAGCCGACACCAGCAGTCGCCCACTCCGCAGCGCCGTCTCCACCTCATACTCCCCCGGCCCAAACGTAATCGCATGCGCCTCCACTCCACTCCTCGCACTCACATAGATCTCGCCCGCACGCCCCGCAGCCCCAGCCAACGAATACGCAATCGCATCCCCCGGTAGATACACTGCCCGTACACAATCCCCCGAGCAATGCGTCACCTGCCGCGCATCCCCGCCCTCCGCGCTCATCTCCCAAATCTGCCACGTGGAATCTCGCTGCTTCCTGCCGCTAAACAGCACCCGCGTTCCATCAAACGACACCTGCGGATCAGCCACCGCAAAGAACTCCGGAGTCATCACAACGGGCGGCTCCGCAGCGGCCACTCCCGCTATCCACGCCGCACTCCGCATCAACTGGCTGCCCTGCGGATACCTCCCCACCACATCCCCAGCCACCACCACCGAGGCACGCACGAAGGCAATCGCGCCGTGTGCATGGTTGGGAGAGACCATGACACTCGTAGACGAATCCTGCACAGCCCCGGCTGGTTTACTTACCGTGCTCAGGGCCAGGGCAAGACCTGTGAGCACACCTCTCCACGCCAACTTCATGTCTGCTTTTGCGCAAGCTGGGATTGGCCGGCTTGTGCGCCTGCTTTCTATCTCCGGTTATGGAGCTCTGAGTACGATGTATACCCACCCGACCCCACCGTTGTATTGGACCAGTAGGTTGATTACTGCACCCATCATTCGATGGAGCCCATCCACGCGCGCCCACTGGTCCCCTCCCTGCGCGCCCCACAAACAAGAGTGGGCGCAGCCATCGCCGCGCCCTCCCTGTCTTCCACCTCTCATTTCATCCGCGCGACTTACTTCTTCTTCGTCGCCTGCGACGCAATCACCAGCGGAGCAATCTTCGTATACGTCGCCGCCGGAACAATATTCCTGCTCTTCAGCTGCGTCTTATTCGCATAAGGTCGTCCATCGATAATCTTCTGCGAGTACACATCGCCCACACCCGGCAGCGCCTTCAACTGGTCCTTCGTCGCCGAATTAATATCCACCAGGCTACTCGTCGTCGCCGCTGCGGCAGGCTTCGTCGCCGACTTCGCCTGCAACGCCACCGCCGGCAGCACGCCCACCAACACAGTAGCTACAAGAGCCAGCGCCATAGTCTTCATCTGTTTAAACGTCATGCCATTCTCCTCGTCCTTCAAAATGATTCTCTCGCCCAAAAGCGAATAGTCGCACCCACGGCAACGCCTCCGCCCTCGGCACCACAGGCCCGCCGACAAGAAAGCTCCACCCATCAGCTCCGCGAAATATTCAAGGGTAACGCCGCCACAATATTCTCTGGCCCAGCCCTCTTCGTCAAATCGGTCAGCGCCATCCCTCCGCCCGCAGCCGCTCAAACACCCTCGCCAGCTTCTTCACTCCGGCCTTGATCTCCGGTTCGTTCACCGCCGCAAACCCAATCTGCAGCCCTTCCGGAATCTTCTCCGCATGGCAATACCGATTCAGCGGAACCACATCGATCCCCTCCAGCGCCGCTCGTTCCGCCACCAGCTCCGCGCACATCTTCCCCTTGATCAACCCAATCGTCTGCAACCCCGCCTCAATCTTCGAGATCTCCAGGTCCTCCTCCAAATACTCGCGAGCACTCTCCATCAGCAGCGAAAACCTCTCCTCATAAATCTTCCGCATCCTCCGCAAGTGCCGCCCAAAGTGTCCCTGCTCCATAAAGTCGCACAACACCGCCTGGTCCAGCAGAGGATGATGCCGAGTCGTCATCGCCTTGGTTCGCCCAAACACTTCCACCAGATCTTCCGGCAACACCAGGTACCCCGTCCGCAGCGACGGAAACATCACCTTATTAAAGCTTCCGCAAAAGATCACCTTCCCCGCGCGGTCCAGCCCCTGCATCGCCGGCAGCGGTCTCCCCGCAAACCGAAACTCGCTGTCATAGTCATCCTCAAAGATCGCCGTGTCATACTTCTTCGCCCACGCCAGCAGCTGCAATCGCCGCTGCAGACTCATCGTCATCCCCATCGGATACTGGTGCCCCGGAGTCACAAACAGCATCTTGCATCGTCTGAAGTCGCTCTCCCGCGGGGCCGCTCCCTCCCCATCCAGCCGAGCAGACACCACCTTCGCCCCCGCCGCCCGGAAGATCGCATACGCCCCCTGGTACCCCGGGTCTTCCATCAACACCTTGTCTCCCGGATCCAGCAGCAGCCGCGTCGCCAGGTCCAGACCCTCCTGTATCCCCGACACAATCACCACCTGCTCCGCGCTGCAGCTCACTCCCCGCGACGCATGAGCATACTCCGCCACCGCCCTCCGCAAAGGACCATATCCCTTCGCCTCGCACCCCAGCAGCGACCTCGCCGTCGCTCCCCTCAATCTCCTCGCCGACACCTGCGCCCACAGCGTCGTCGGAAATAAATCCAGCGCCGGAAGATTCGTCCGAAACGCCCTGCTCTCCGGCTTCACATACAGCGAAAACGGCTCCACCCTCCTCCCAAACTCCGACAGCGCCTGCTCCCGCTGCACCCCTCCATTCGCCTCCCCCTCCGCCACCTCCTCAAACTGCAGCAGGTGCTCCGGCAGAATCATCGCCACATACGTCCCCGACCCCCGCCTGGTCTCCACATACCCCTCCGCCTGCAACTCCCCCAGCGCCGCCAGAATCGTTCCCCGAGACAGGCAATACTGCCGCGCAAAGTCCCTGCTCGCCGGAAGCTTCGCCCCCGGCCCAATCCGCCCGCTCAGAATCTCAGCCCGCAGCGCATTCCGCAGCCAGTGAAACGCCACCATCCCCGCCGGACGGGGTGGCAGCACCAACTCAAAGCTCGAATCGCGCCTGGTCATCTCTCCACCCTACCCCCAAAACTCGCTTCCCATACTCACCCTCAAAGTGGTCCAGTCAATTTTGCGTAAGTGGGCCTAGTCAAGCGTACCAATCCAGGATCATCCTAATCCCCAGATCCTGCCCAGGTCCAGCCGCTTCTTCGGCTTACCCTCGACCCCGGCACTGATCCGGAGGCCGTGATGAACTCCCTGAACGTCGTAACCCCACGCCCATTCCCCCTTATGCGCCCCGCTCTGGCCGCGCTTCTGTTGTCCCTCTGCACCGCCCTCTCCCCCCACGCCTCTGCCCAGCAGCGGCTCCTCAGCATCGTCGCCGACGATCACCAGCAATCCGCCCCCTCTACCTCCTCCAGTGGCGACCTCGTCACCCTCACCCCCGAGGCCACCGCCGATCTGCTTGCCGCCCGTCAGCACTACAGGGACGCGATCAGCGCCTACAAGAAGCTCCCCCAGACCCCCGAAATCGTCAATAAAATCGGCATCGCCTGCCAGCACCTCCAGGCCTACGCCGACGCCCGCTACTACTTCACCCGCGCCATCCACCAGGATCGCAAATACGCTCCCGCCTATAACAATCTCGGCACCCTCGAATACCACGACAAAGACTATCGCCGGGCCGAACGCCTCTACCACCGCGCAATCAAACTAAGCCCCAAGACCCCTCAGTTCTGGAGCAACCTCGGTGCCGCCGACCTCGCCAGCAATAAATATCGCGATGGAGCCGAAGCCTATCAGCGCGCCTACGTCCTCGATCCCGAAATCTTCGAGGACATCGCCCTCAACGGTCTCCATGAGGCCACCTCCAACGAGGAGATGGCCAAGATGTACCTCTGCTTTGCAGGAATCTTCGCCCGGGCCGGCCAGAAAGCCCAGGCCCTCGAATACATCCGCAAGGCCCTCCTCGAAGGCTTCCATGACCGCAACGCCATCCAGCAGGACCAGCAATTCGCCAGCCTCCGCGGAGACCCGGCCTTCGACCAACTCTTCCCGAATCACAAAAAGTGACCCCCGGCTCTCCCAGAGCCTCAACTCCCACCTCTCCCCACCCCGTATCTATATATAGATACGGGGTACTTGTTTGGATAGATTCGGGGCACTCATTTGGCCTCCCCCCACCCACCTCCCCCTGTACCAGCAAATACCCCAGTACCCAACTAGTTAACATCGGTCCCCACCCATCTCTCCCCACGCCCTCCTCCCCCTCCTGCGGTACCCTTCTATCAGCACCTCTGACCGCTCCACAACCCTGATATGAAGCCACGCATCGCCATCCCGCTCCCCACCTCCACCGATCTCCCCTACAACCAGCGCTCCTGGCCCGCCTACGCGACCGCCGTCACGCGTTCCGGAGGAGAGCCCGTCGCCATCGACCTATCCTCCACCCCCGCGCAACTCAACGGCCTCGCCGCCACCTGCGACGGCATCCTCCTCCCCGGCAGCCCCGCCGACGTCGACCCCGCCCTCTACGGTGCTGAACGCGACCCAGCCTCCGCTCCCGCCGATCCCGCCCGCGAAGCCGTCGACTACCTCCTCCTCGACCACGCCGCCAAATTCTCCAAGCCCGTCCTCGGCATCTGCTTCGGAGTCCAATCCCTCAACGTCTGGCGGGGAGGCTCCCTCATCCAGGACCTCACCCCCCTCCCCGTCAACCACGAGGCCGGAAGCAAAGTCGCCATCGCCCACTCTGCTCTCGTCGCTCCCAACAGCCTCCTCGCCTCCCTCCTCACCCCCGAAGAGGCCCCCGAATCCAACGGCTTCCTCCGCCTCCCCATCAACACCAGCCACCACCAATCCATCGCCGCCCCCGGCGACGGCCTCCGCATCGTCGCCCGCTGCCCCGACGACGGCGTCATCGAAGCCGTGGAACTAGACCACGACGACTCAGTGTTCCACGTGGAACATTCAGCCGAACATTCATCCGGATCCTCCACCCCTCGCCAGTTCCTCCTCGGCGTCCAGTGGCATCCCGAGCGCAGCTTCGACATCAGCCCGGCCAGCCGAGCCCTCTTCCAGCGCCTCGTCTCCGAAGCCCAACCCTCCGCCGACGCCCGCACCGCCTCCCCCTCCCCCTCGCCGCAGGCGCCCTAGCCACCATGCCCACCCTCCCCGACTCCCGCATCGCCGCCCTCCTCCAGCCCTACCTCGGCCCCCACCTCATCGCCCCCACTCTCTACCCGCAGCTATCCACCTACCTCGACCTCCTCCTCAAGTGGAATGCCCGCACCAACCTCACCGCCATCCGCGACCCCGAGGACATCGTCTGCCGCCACTTCGGAGAAAGCCTCTTCGCCGGCCTCCACCTCGTACCGCGCCTGCCCGCCAGCGCCACCCTCCTCGACTTCGGCTCCGGAGCCGGCTTCCCCGGCCTCCCCATCCAACTCCTCTACCCCGACCTCAGCGTCACCCTCGCCGAATCCCAGGGCAAAAAGTCCTCTTTCCTCCGAGAAGCCGTCCGAACCCTCGCTCTCTCCACCGAAGTCTGGGCCGCCCGCGTCGACACCATGCCCCCCTCCCGCCAGTTCGACGCCATCACCCTCCGCGCCGTCGATAACATGCCACAAGCCCTCGCCGACGCCCAACCCCGCATCGCCCCCCACGGCTGGCTCGTCACCCTCTCCACCGATCCACCCACGGACGCCGAACGCATCGCACTCCCCGGAACCGCCCCCGGCTGGCTAACCCTCCAACAGCACCCCTGACCCCTGACCCTGACCCTCCGCCCCAATGTTCCACGTGGAACATCCCGTGCTCCACCACCCAACCAACACAACCAAAACAGCACCGCCGACGCCCGAAGGTTCCCTCAGTCACGCCACTTGCAACCCCACACCCGCACGAATGCGCACTAAATGCAACATCAAATCCACCTCCATTCAATCCTTCCCCCGCTAACCTACAGACTCCATAGACATTACACAGCATTTCCTCCCAATATCCTCCACCAAACCAAATCCCCAATGTTCCACGTGGAACATCAACCCTCTGCATCTGCTACCCTTGGTCTCGTCCCGCCATGTCCGAACAGCTAAAACCCAACAATCCGCCCGCATCCACCCCTCCGGCCCCTCGCAGCAAGGTCATTGCCATCGTCAACCAGAAGGGAGGAGTCGGCAAAACCACCACAGCCATCAACCTGGCCGCCGCCATCGCCATCGAAGGCGTCCCCGTCCTCCTCCTCGACGTCGATCCCCAGGCAAACACCACCGGAGGTCTCGGCTTCCCACGAGAAGAAGCTCGCCTCTCCGTCTATGACCTCCTCCTCGGCAACGCCACCGCCCGCGAGGTCATCCTCGCCACCGACGTCCCCAACCTCTCACTCATCCCCGGCACCCGCAATATGATCGGAGCCAACCTCGAACTCGTCGGAGTCGAGCGCCGCGAATCCCGTCTCCGCGAGGCCCTCGAGCCCGTTCGCACCGAATATCCCTTCATCCTCCTCGATTGCCCACCCGCCCTCGATCTCCTCACCCTCAACTCCCTCGTCGCCGCCGACACCCTCCTCGTCCCCATGCAGGCCGAATACTTCGCCCTCGAGGGAATCTCCGAGCTCATGGCCACCCTCGACAGCGTCGCCGCCAGCTTCAACCCCGGCCTCTCCCTCGAAGGCGTTCTCCTCACCATGTTCGACGACCGCACCAACCTCTCCCAGCAGGTGCGAGACAACCTCGTCGGCTTCTTCAACGAGAGGATCTTCAAAACCACCATCCCCCGCAATATTCGTCTCGCCGAAGCCCCCAGCCACGGCAAGCCCGTCGCCCTCTACGATCCCCGCTCCCGTGGAGCCGAGGCCTATCGCAACCTTGCCCTGGAACTCCTCGATCGCAATGGTATGAAACCCGCCAAAAAGCCCGGCCCGGCCCCCACCTTCCCCGTTCTCGAAAGCATGGGAGAATCCAAGGGAATCTGGCCCTTCAAACGATAAATACAGCTTCGAGCCAAAGGCCAAAGGCTAGAAGCTAGAAGCTAGAAGCTAGAAGCTAGAAGCTAGAAGCTAGAAGCTAATCAAGGCTAAAAAAGGAACCAAGCATGTCAACACCCTCCGAAACCAAGCCAAAGCCCCGCGCCCTCGGCAAAGGTCTGGAATCCCTCCTCCCCTCAAGGCCTGCCGCACCCGCCCCGGCGCCTGCCCCGGTAAGCCTCTCGGCTGCTGCAGACACCACCGGCAAGCCGCTCGAGATCCCCGTCGATCTCATCGACCGCAACCCCTTTCAAACCCGCACCAACTTCGACGAAGCCAAGCTCGCTGAACTCGCCCTCTCCATCACCGCCTCAGGAGTCGTCCAACCTATCGTCGTTCGTCACGGCCAGAACTTCCAGCACGACGGCCGCTACACCCTCATCACCGGAGAGCGCCGCCTCCTCGCCAGCAAGAAGGCAGGCAAACCAACCATCCCCGCCATCATCCGCGAGGTCTCCAATCTCCAGGCCATGGAGATGACCATCATCGAGAACCTCCAGCGCGCTGACCTCAACCCCATGGAGCAGGCCCACGCCTACGTTCGCCTCAGCCGCGACTTCCACATGACCCAGGAGCAGATGGCCGAGCGCACCGGCAAAGACCGAGCCAGCGTATCTAACTTCCTTCGTTTGTTGAAGTTACCAGAGTCCGTTCAGCGCCACGTAGAGCTTGGCGAACTCAGCTTCGGCCACGCCCGAGCACTCCTCGCGCTCGACAACCCCGAGGCCATCACCGCCGCCGCACAAAAAGTCCTCGCGCTCCACCTGTCCGTCCGGTCCACTGAAAACTACGTCCAGGGCCTCCTCAACCCGGAATCCCGCGCCAAAGAACCCAAGACCATCGTCCCCGTCGACCCCAACGTCCGCGAAGCACAGGACAACCTCCGACGCACCCTCGGCCTCAAGGTCACCATCGAGGACAAGAAGGGCAAAGGCAAGGTCATCATCGAATACTCCGGCGTCGAGGACTTCGACGCCATCCTCTCCGCCTTGGCTAAGTAGCACATTACAAGCATTTAACGAGGTCACATTATGAAGCATGCAGCACGTCTCGCCGCCTTCCTCCTCGCCGCCGCCACCACCACTCTCTCGTTAGCGCAACAGCCTACTTACAAGCCCGCTGCCCCGCGAACCCTTCTCCGCGCAGGCCATGTCCTCGACGTCCACACCGGCAAAGAAGCCCCCGCCCAAACGATCATCGTCGAAGGCGACCGCATCACAGCCATCGCGCCCACCGCGAGCACCCCCGAGAAGCCCGGTGACCGCGTCGTCGACCTCACAGCCTACACCCTGATGCCCGGTCTCATCGACGTCCACACCCACCTCACCAGCGCCACCAACTTCGACCCCTACTTCGAGCTCTCAATGACTCCCGGCAAAGAGGCCATCCTCGGTGTCGAGAACGCGAAGACCACGCTCGAAGCAGGCTTCACCACCGTCCGAAATGTTGGCGCCAATGACTTTACCGACGTTGCCCTGCGCGACGAGATCAACGCCGGTCACATCCCCGGCCCCCACATGCAGGTCTCCGGCCCACCCCTCGGCATCACCGGAGGCCACATGGACGAGAACCTCCTCCCCGAGCAATACCACGTCGTCGGAGAAGGAGTCGCCGACGGTATTCCGGCAGTCCAGCACATGGTTCGCCAGAACATCAAATACGGTGCCGACCTCATCAAGATCGGAGCCTCGGGAGGAGTTCTCTCCAAGGGGGACGATCCTCAAGCCTCGCAGTACACTCTCGAAGAGATGCAGGCCATCGTCGCCGACGCCCACCGTCTTGGCCGGAAAGTCGCCGCCCACGCCCACGGCGCGCAGGCCATCCTCTGGGCCTCCGAAGCCGGTGTCGACTCCATCGAGCACGGCAGCTACATCAACGACGAAGACATCGCCATGATGAAGCAGCATGGTACCTACCTGGTCCCCACGGCCTACCTCGTCGACTGGATGAAAGAGAACGGCCATCTCCCCGCGCTCTACCAGCAGAAGATGACCGACGTCGGCAACGCCATGAAAGCAAACCACAAGCGAGCCATCGCTGCCGGTGTAAAAGTCGCCCTCGGCACCGATGCCGCCGTCTACCCGCATGGCCTCAACGCGCATGAGCTAGACGTCTACGTCAACCAGTACGGCATGACACCGCTCGCCGCCATCCAGACCGGAACCCTCAACGCCGCCGACCTCATGGGCTGGACCGACAAGATCGGCTCCCTCGAGGCCGGCAAATGGGCCGACATCATCGCCGTCCAGGGCGACCCCCTCGCCGACGTGCGCATCCTCCAGCACGTCCCCTTCGTCATGAAGTCCGGCGTCATCTACAAAGACGAAGCACAACCTGCCGCCGTGGACAAACTCATCGCCTCAGCTCCTTCCCACGAACCCGCCCTCTCGGAGAACAGCTTCTAATGCAGGCCTCTCGCTTCGAATATCGCTTCCGCTTCGCCATTCACGCGATCATCTTCATCCTCGGCTTCACCACGCCGTGGCTCTACATTCCCGCACTGGCAGACGTACCCGGCTTCAGCAGCAGATCCACCTGGCTCATCACCGCGTCCATGCTCTCGCGCCAGGGTTGGCTCACCTTCAGTGCCGCCACCGTCGTTCTTCTCATACTCATGCTCATCTTTACCGCGCTGGGAGCAATAATGCGCCTCTGGGGTTCAGCATACGTCGGATCCAGCATCGTCAAATCCCCCACAATGCACGGCGCTGCCATGCTCGCCGACGGCCCTTTTCGCCGCACCCGCAATCCCCTCTATCTCGGAACGCTGCTCCATACCTTCGGTCTAGCAATCCTCATGCCCCCCAGCGGGACGCTCTTCACCATCGCTCTCATCTGGATCCTGCAATTCCGCCTCGCGCTGGCCGAAGAACCCTTCCTGGCCGCCCGCTTCGGCCAGCCCTACCTCGACTACAAAGCTGCTGTCCCGCGCTTTCTTCCCGCACTTACTCCGCAGGTTCCCGCAGCCGGAGCACAGCCCCACTGGCTCCAATCGCTGCTCGGCGAAATCTACTTCCCCGCAGTCTTCCTCGTTCTTGCCATCTTCGGCTGGAGCTTCAACGCACAACCCATCCGACAGGGCCTGCTCATCTCCGTAGGAGTCTGGCTCATCATCCGGGCGCTGCTGCCGAACGCCTCGCAGGACCCATCCACACCCGCATAATCCCCACCACGCCGCAAGCCTGAAACGCAAAGCCAAAAGGGCCGGAGTCTCGACGCATCGCGTCGACTCTCCGGCCCTTCTCACTGGACTCCTGAAAGACCCGAACTACTTCTTGGGCGGAGCGATCGTGTCCTTCGCTACCTTGGCCACGCGGAACTTAACCACGGTCTTAGCCTTAATCTTGATGGCCTCGCCAGTCTGCGGATTGCGGCCGATGCGCGCCTTGCGCTCTGCCTTCACCAGCTTGCCGATGCCCGGGATCGTGAACTCACCAGTCTTCTTGGTCTCCTTCACTGCCGTCTCAGCCAGCGTCTCGAGGAACGCAGCGGTCTGCTTGTTGGTGAGCTCGAGCTTCTCCGCGAGTAAGCGAACCAGCTGTGTCTTTGTAATTCCCTTTGCCATGTTGTATCTCCTTCGTTCGGTAAATAAGTTAAAGCGGAAGCATGGGTCACAGCCCCTCTCCGCAACCTGCCTCTAACGACCTTCCGCTCGCGTCTTCCTGCAACTCTGCCGGAAGCTTCTTGAAGCGGGAATCGCCAGTGTTCACGCGGGTGCAGAGTACCGCGCCGATGTTCACCTTCAACCTTCCCAAGCCCTTTGTCAACGACAAATCAGCCATTTCCACAGATATTTACAGGTTTCTTGAGGATATGTTCCCTTTTAGGCGCGTTTTCACTGGATTTCTTCGCCGTCAAGTCAAAATAACGGCTTCCGTCCCACCATGGAACGATCCCTCATCGACGAGTCCCCGCCCGTCAGAATTGCTCCATTCAGAGCCTCCACCACCGGAGCCGCCAGCTTGAACCTCCGCACGATCTCTTTTGCCAACGACGGCTCCAACGCCAACTCCCCAGGCATCGACGCTCGCACTCCCCAGTTCTTCGCACGCACCAGATCATCCGCAGGATCGTCTGCCGCAAACCCCTTCGGCATCCGAGTCAACGCCTGAGCATCAATATCCTCAAACCCCGCGCCCCGCGCCCTCGTCAGCTTCTTCACCATCGCGCGATACGCTTCGTGGTTCTCGCTCATCCAGCGTCGAATCGTCAGCAACTGCTCGCGCTCCGGCATATACACGCCTGCCGCCACCATCACCTCCTGCGGGCTCACCTGCAGATAAAATCCACCGCCCGAAGTCTTTTTCATCCCCCGCCTCGCCCACCACGCAGCCAGATGAGATTTATACGGAAGCTTGTTTTTGCTGAACCGAATGTCGCGATAGATTCGCATCGTGATCTTGTGCGGAGGCCGCACATGCTCAGGAGCAAAGCCCTCCATCGCCGCGCTGATCTCCTCCACCAGCGCCAGCATCGGAGCCTTCAGGGCGCGCTCGTACACCGCGCGCCGTTCTTCAAACCACACGCGGTCATTGTTGCGAGCCAGCCCGCGCAGAAACTTCATAGCCTCAGGAGTAAAGTGTGTCGCCATCGCTCCTCGATGCTACCCAACATCCCTCCTCACCACAATGCACAACGGCGAAGACCGAAGTCTTCGCCGCCGCATCCTTCACCTCACCAAACAATTACTGCACCGCGTTCGGGTAGATCCCCTTCAGCGGTTCGGCCAACTTCTTCTCCAACTCAGGATGGGGGAACGGCTTGCGAGGCATCATCGCGTCGCGCTGGCTCGTGTTCCAAAGGAAGATCGCCTCGACCACCGCCGCCTGCTCCAGGTCGCCCTCATGCAGCCGGTCGTACGTGTCCATATCCGAGTGGTGCGTGCGAGTCTCATAGTCCATCGGGTCCTGAATAAACTGGAAGCCCGGCAGTCCCACCGCATCGAACGACAGGTGATCCGTGCCTCCCGTATTGCGCGTCGTAATCGTCGTCACACCCAGGTCGCTGAGCGGAGCAATCCACTGCGCAAAGATCGGAGCAATCGCGAAATTCCCCTGCGTGTACACCCCTCGAACCTTGCCCGTACCGTTGTCCAGGTTGTAGTACGCGTCCAGCGTCTCCCACTCCTTCGTAGTCTTCAAAGGCCCATGGTTGGTGCTCATAAAGCTCGGCATGCCAGACGTATCCGGCTTCTCCGGCGCGGCAAACTCTCCGAAGTGCTGCTTCACGTAGCCTAGCGAGCCGAACAGTCCCTGCTCTTCTCCAGACCACAGCGCAATGCGAATCGTGCGTCGCGGCTTCAGATCCAGCGCCTTCAAAATCCGCACCGCCTCCATCGCCACAATCGACCCCGCGCCGTTATCCGTCGCCCCCGTGCCCGAGATCCAGCTATCCAGATGCCCACCCACCATCACGACCTCATCCTTCAACTTCGGATCGCTGCCCGGAATCTCCGCCACCGTATCGAAGCCATGCTCGTGCTCGCCCGTAAACTTCGTCTCGATATTCACCTCGACCGTCACCGGCACATGATTCTGCACCATCCGCCCCAGCCGGTTATAGTGCTCAATCATCATCACCGCATTCGGAATCTTCACCGCGTTCTCAGCCAGTTGCGCATTGCGCGCAACATTCGCTCCGTTGTCGTCAAAGATGATGCCCGTACCTCCGCCGTCGCTGCTATCGCGGCTCGGCGTAATGATCGCGGCAACACCCTCATCAGTCATCATCTTCAGAGCCTTCTCCTTCAGCTCTGCAGCCTTGCGCCGCGCCGCCATAAACTGCTCAAGCGTCTGACCATTGAACCTCCGCGAGTCCTGCCCCACCGCGGTCTCCTTCATCTTCGCAAGCTCATCATCGGTGTAGCGCCGGAACAGCGGCTCCGTAATATCGGGAGTAGGCCGCAGCGCCCCCAGCAGCACAATCTTCCCGGCCAGCTTGCCCTTCAGCGCATCCAGCTCCTTCTCATCGGTCAACGGCACATACACCACCTCGCCACTCACCGGCCCCTTCGTCGCCGGAGACCACGGAGCAGCCTGCATCCACAGCGGCTCCGGATCAGGAGACACCATCCGAGCCCACGTATTGATCTGCTGCCAGCCCATCCCGAACTCGCCCCAGTCCTCCAGGTGAGCATTCTCCAGCCCAATCGCCGTCAGCGTATCGCGTGTCCACGCATTGGCCTTCGCCATGTTCGGAGACCCCGTCAGCCGCGGCCCAATCCCATCCGCCAGCGCCCCCGCAAACTGCATCACCTTGCTATGCGTAAAGCCTTCCGTGCGTATTCGCGCATACATCGTCAAATCGATGTCTTCGCGAGCAGGCTGCGGTCCGTAATAAGAGGGAACCGCCGGCGTCTCCTCGACATGCTTCTTCTTGTCCTGCGCCCCCGCGGTCAAGCACGTAGAACCTACCACCATCGCCAGAGCAGCACCAGCGCTCCAACGCATAAATTTACAAGCAAACGTAGTCATCAGGGGACTCCTCGAGAAATAGCTGCACACTAAAAGCCGGATGGCTAAGAATACGCGCCAACCCCGCAATAAGTCTCGAATTGTGACGATCTAACCTTGTCCCTCTACGCCTTGCGCGACTTCCTCGCCATCCGCCGCGACCACTGCACGCCCAGAAACCCCAGCGCCAGCGCCATCACCACCACACCCACCGGAAACCCCGCCACCTTGTAGGCCAGCGCAAAGTCCGGGTGCTTCCCCGTCGCCATCATGTAGACCAGCAGCGCCATAATCGCGAGGAACGTCGTCCCAAAGAACGCCGCCATCCCCGTCGCCACGCCCATCAGCAGCGACTGGAACCAACCCAGGTCTCCCAGCGGAATCCCGAACAACTCACCATCGCGCCGAGCTCGTTCTACATCGTTTGCAGTAGCCATACTCATTTAGAATAAGCTAATGGCAGAGACTCTGCAGACCGGCCTGCCTCACCCTACCTCGCATCTTGTGCGTGCCATCGAAGTCGCCCACGATACCACCGTCCGGCAATCCCCCAATGGCGTCCGTTTCGCCACCTTCGGCGAAACCGGCCTGGCCGACCTCGACCTCGACCGCATGCTCCAGGCCGTCCCCACCGCCATCACCGCCGCGCTCAACGCCAACACCTACTACTTCGTCCCCCTCGCCCTGCGTGAGGCCTCCGAAAGCCTCGACGCCCCCTCCGACCAGAAGCCCGAAGCCTCCGAGCCCGCCATGGTCGCCAGCGCCTACACCGACGAGTTTTCGCAATCCGCCATCTGCCACCGCAACGTCGAGCTCGGCCACGGCAAGCGAGGCGTCTTTATCTCCACCCGCCTCATGAGCGACCGCTTCGCCCTCAGCTTCGAGTTCTTCATCAACGTCGCCCACGCCTTCGTCGATCAGGCTGGCATCCCCGACGCCTTCACGGACCTCGTCTGGAAGCAGGCCCTCAGCAACGTCCGTGGAGAGACCAGCATCGACGCCTGGGAGGCCCGCAACCTCGCCTTCGGCCGCCCCGCCAACGCGCAGCCCGACCCTGCTCAGCCCACCTCTCGCCGCAACCGCAACACCCTCTCGCCTGCTGCTGCCCGGCAGCGCTCTTTTTCCAGCGCGCCCGCGTCCCTCGCCCAAATCAACGCCTCAACCCCGCAGGGTCCAGACCAGCAACTCTCCATCGACGAGAAAGAGCGAGGCGCCTACCTCGAAGCCGCCTTCTCTGACGCGGTAGCCATCTACCTCCTTTCGCTGGCCCTCGACTTCGACTACAGCGAACTCCGCGAGCGGGACTATCCCCTCCTCAGCCCCACCGCCCTGGCCGCGCGCCTCCGCCTCGTCGCCGATCTCTACCCACCCAACCCCGCCTACGAATTCTCCGTCCGCTACCGCCGCCGCGCGTAGACCTTTGCCTTTGCTCCTGCCTTTCTTTCTGTCATTCCCGCAGGGAATCTGCTTCTCGCTAGCGCCTCCTATCCTTCCGTCACCTCGACCGTAGTGGAGAGACCCCTGTACTGCCGATTGCCCTTGGACTTCGTGCCCTACCGCACAGCCGCCATACTCGCACGGAACAGCCGCTCGAAATCCCCGGCAACCGCAGCATCCTTCGCCGCTGTCTCCACGGCCTTCTGCGCAATCGGCCGAGGATACCCCAAATTCACCAACGCACTCAACACGTCATCCGCCGTCGCTCCCAGCGACCGTGTCGCCGACACACCGCCGACTACAAATCCTGCCAGGTCATCCAGCTTATCCTTCAGCTCCAGCACCACGCGCTCGGCCGTCTTCTTCCCAATTCCCGGAATCTTCGTCAGCGTCGCATGATCCCCACCCCGGATCGCCCCCACCAGACGCTCTGCCGAAATCCCACTCAACACCGTAATCGCCAGCTTCGGCCCAATGCCAGAGATCGTCAGCAGCTTCTCAAACAGCCGCTTCTCCGTCACCTCATAAAACCCGAAGAGCTGCAGAGCGTCCTCCCGCACATGCGTATGTACATGCAGCCGCGCCTCCGCTCCCACTTCGCCAAGCTCGGTATACGTCGTCACCGAAATCGCCAGCTCATACCCCACGCCGCCGCAGTCAATCACGACATAGTTGGGGATCTTGTACAGAATTTGTCCACGCAGATGGGCTATCACAAAGCGAGTTTACGCGATCCCACCCTCACCTATCTCCTAATCCCTAATCCCTAATCCCTAATCCCTAATCCCTGTTCCCTAATCCCTGATCCCTGATCCGCCACATAGGTCTCATGAATCACCGCACGCAAACGCTCGGTCAGCGCCTCCGCATCACGCGTCGTCATTCCCACCGTCGAGATCGGCTCGCCCACAATCAGCTTCAAGGGTCTGGGCCGCAACGCATACACATGGATCGGCAGCAGCTCATACGTCCCCACCAGTGTCAGAGGAACCACCGGAACCTGCGCCTTGATCGCCATCCACGCTGCTCCCGCAGCCATCGTCTGTAGCTCTCCATTGAACGCTCGGCCTCCCTCCGGAAAGATCACCATCGGCATCCCTGCCTCCAGCGTCTTCGCTCCCCGTCCCAGGCTCACCACCCCTGCGCGCGACGAGCTCTGATCGATCGGCACCTGCCCCGATCGCTGCAGATACCACCCGATAAACGGTACCTTCCACAGCGGAGCCTTCGCCAGAATCCGAAACTGAAACGGCAGCTCCGCATACAGCACCGGAGTGTCGTAGTAGCTCAGATGATTGCTTGCATACACCGCCGCCTGGCCCAACGGTAGCCTCTCTGCATGCTCCAGCGTCACCGGCGACAACGCCACCCTCAGCAGCACCCGAGCCCAAATCCGCGCCAGCGTATGCTGCTGCCGGCCATTCTCATCCCACACCCCGCAAACCAGCGAGATCGTCCCAAAGAACACCGTCGCCAATCCCACCAGCGGCAGAAAAAAAAGATAGTTCACCCAGCGCATCGCCAGCGAAACCGCCGGACGCGGCACATCCTCCCGCGCCTCTGGCTGCGCAACCGTCTCTTTCGTCTTCAGGGTCTCGTTCGTTACCGACATCTTTCCCTATGCTATCGCGCTTCTCCCAGCGCCAGCTCCCTCAACTCACCCACCAGGTACACCGACCCCGTCGCCACGATCACTCCATCCTTCGGCGTCACCGCCTCGGCCTGTGCCAACGCCCCCGCCAGATGCGGTGCCGCATGCGCAGACACATCCAGCTTGTGCGCCGCAGCCAGCAACTCCTCCACCGTAGCCGACCGGGGATTCTGTATCGGAGCAAGAATCACATGGTCCCGCACCCTCGCCGGATCACCCGACGTCGAATCAAACAGTGGCAGCAACACCTGCGCCATCTCATCAATCTGCTTATCCGCCATGCAGCTGAAGATCAGCGTCCGAGGCATCTCCTCCGGAAGCTGCGCCAGCGCCGCCCGCAGCGTCCACGCCCCCGCCGGATTATGCGCCACATCCAGCAGCAGAGGAGCATGTCCTCCCCGCGAGGCAATCCACTCCAGCCGTCCCGGCCACACCGTCGCCTTCACCCCTTGCTCAATCGCCGCGTTCGAAATCACAAACGGCCTCCCGTTGTGAAGATGATTCGTCCGCAACTCAATCGCCGTAGCAATCGCCAGCGCCACATTCCTCTGCTGATGCTGCCCCGCCAGCGGAGAGTCCACCTGCAGCACCTCCCCGCCAATGCTCAACTCATACCGATTCCGAGCCAGCGGCGATCCTACCCCTAATCCCTGTTCCCTAATCCCTGATCCCTGCTCTTGCCTCTCCCCCGGCAAACACCTCGCCGCATCCACTCCCCGCACACCCAGCCGCACCGCCACTTCGCCAATCGCGGCATTCGCCTCCGGGTGCTGCGACAGCGTCACCAGCACGCCATCCTGGCGCATAATCCCCGCCTTCTCTCCCGCAATCTCCCGCAGCGTGTGCCCCAGAAACTCCGTGTGATCGATCCCGATATCCGTAATCACGCTCACCAGCGGCTCCACCGAGTTGGTCGCATCCAGCCTCCCACCCAGCCCTACTTCGAGCACCGCCAGCTCCACACCCTGCTCCGCAAACCAGGTAAACCCAATCGCCGTCACCAGCTCAAAGTAGCTCGGGTAATGCGGCAGCTCGCCCCTCTCCACCAGCTGCCTAGCAGCCTCGTCCACGATCCCCAGCACGCGCCCAAACTCCTCATCCGGAATCTCTTCGAGCCCGCGCGAACCAGAGATCCTGACCCGCTCATTCACCCTCACCAGGTGCGGAGACGTATACAGCCCCGTCCGCAACCCCGCCGCCTGCCCAATCGCCGCCAGCGTCGCCGCCGTCGATCCCTTGCCATTGGTCCCCGCAATCAGCACCGACGCAAACTTCTTCTGCGGCTCGCCCAGCGCCCCCAGCAGAGCCCGAATATGCTCCAGCGAAAACTTCCGCGGCACACCCGTGCGACCCACGCGCAACTCCGGCCCCAGCGCCGCCAAACGATCCAATGCTTGTTCGTACGTCATCCCATCCATCAGTCTCGCACCTCTTCCTCTCGCGACGCCGCCACACAAAACCGCCCGCCCTTGCCACGAAGCATCAACCCATCCGCTCGCCCCGCGAAATATCTCTCCGTCATCGCCGCACTATCCAAATCCTCCACCACCCGAAGTCCCAACCAATCCAACTCTTCCGCCAACTGCTCCGGAGTAAAGAAGAGCTGAAACGGCTCACCCGCCCGCGCCACGCGAGCACTCAACGAATCCAGCATCAACTGTTCCACCGGAGGCAGTGCTTCTCTTGGCTGCGCATAGTCAAACACCACCTCGCTGCCCGCCTTGAATCTCGCAAGCACCCGCATCGTCGTCCGAAACGCCTCGCTCGTCAGATACGGCACCACTCCCAGCCATGCCGTCACCGTCGCCACACCCTCATCGAACCCGGCAGCCTTCAGCCGCGTCCGCAACGAATCCCGCTCGAAGTCCACCGCCACAAACTTCGCTGTCTCTGGAGCCACAATCCCCGCCCCCGCCAGCATCGTCATCTTCCAGGCCTGCGTCGCCGGATGATCCACCTCAAACACCTTCACATCCTCATACGGATTCCGGCACGCGAACGTATCCAGCCCCGCGCCCAGCACCACGTACTGCCGCACGCCCAACTCCCGCACCCCCGCCGCCAGCGTATCCTCCGCCAGCCTCGCCCGCCCCACCATAAACGCCCGCAACCCTGCAGAGAACGGACGCTTCGCCCCATCCGGAGTCCGTTTCAACTCCTCCTGAAACTCTCTCCCCAGGATCCGTACCGCCAACGGGTCCTCAAACACCAGCGGCTTCGCGTCATGCACCTGGTGCGCCGCCCGCCGCAGCGCAACTCGCAGCGCCGTCCGCGATGGAATCGCTTCATGCATGACGTTGCCTTGCTAGCTCGCCTTCGCTTCGGTCATCCACTTCAGCGTCTGCGCCAGGTACGCCTTCAAATCCTTGCGAGCCACAATCGCATCCAGAAACCCATGCTGCAGCAGGAACTCTGACCGCTGAAAACCCTCCGGCAGCTTCTGCCGAATCGTCTGCTCGATCACCCTCGGCCCGGCAAACCCAATCAGCGCTCCCGGCTCGGCGATATTCAAATCTCCCAGCATCGCAAAGCTCGCCGTCACGCCCCCCGTCGTCGGGTCGGTCATCAGGCTGATGTACGGAATCTTCGCATCGTCCATCTTCGCCAGGGCCGCCGACACCTTCGCCATCTGCATCAGGCTCGCAATCCCTTCCATCATCCTCGCCCCGCCGCTCGCCGACACCACCACCAGCGGGACCCGCTTCTCCAGCGCCCGGTCCACCGCCCGCGCAATCGTCTCTCCCATCACCGCGCCCATGCTGCCGCCAATAAACCCATACTCCATCACCGACAGCACCACCTCCTGCTCCCCATACAACCCGGCAATCCGCCCCACCGCGTTCAGAATCGCGTCATTCAACCCCGTACTCTTCCGCGCCGCCGCCAGCCTCGCCTTATAGGGCTTCAAATCTGTAAACTCCAGCGGATCAGTCGACTGTAGCTCCAGGTCCACCAGCTCATAGCCCGGCTCCAGCAGCAGCTCCACCCTCTCCCGCGCGCTGAACTTGAAGTGGTACCCGCAGTGCGGACACACCTTCAGATTCGCCTCCAGCTCCGCCTTCCACAGCGTCTTCCCGCACTCCGGGCACTTGGTCCAAAGCCCCTCTGTCCTCACCTCATGGTCGGGAGTCGGGGAAATCTCATGCGCATCGCGTTTGAACCAGGTCATTGCCGGGACACTCCTGCCCCGCACGAACTGCCAGGGACCTCGACCATTGTATCGAAGCGGAGAGGCCCGTGTGACGGACCTGCCGGATTAGCAACGGGCTCAAGGCCGCGGTATGCGACGGCGAAAAGGTGGGCTTTAGCCTGGGCCGTCCTATCACCGACCAAAATAACTTCGCCGACTTTGCACTATCCTTATATCCGTGAGCAACCTAATTAGCATCCAGCTTCCCGACGGCTCCATCCGCGAAGTCCCCAAGGGCACCACTCCCTTCGACATCGCCAGCAGCATCTCCCCGCGCCTCGCCGCTGCGGTCGTTGTCGCGCGCATCAAGCCCATCACGCCCGTCATCGCCAGCACCAACGAGGCCGCCCTCGAAGCCTCCGAAGAGGCCATGTACTCCGGCCATACCACCACTGCCGAACGCATCGTCGACCTCAACGCACCGCTCCACGAAGACGTCGCCCTCGAGCTCCTCAAGGAGAACGATCCCGCGGCCCTGCGAGTCGTCCGCCACTCCGCCGCGCACGTCATGGCCACCGCCATCCTCGAGCTCTTCCCTGAAACCAAGCTCGGCCACGGCCCCGCCACCGACGCCGGCTTCTTCTACGACGTCTACCGCGAAGTCCCCTTCACCGAAGCCGACCTCGCCGCCATCGAAGCCCGCATGGCCGACGTCGTCAAGCGCGACGAACCCTTCGTCCAGGTCATCGAATCCCGCGAGCAGGGCCTCGCCGACTACGCTGCCAGCGGCGAATTCATGAAGGTCCACTTCATCGAGCGCTTCACCAAGCCCGGCGAAGAAATCTCCCTCTACAAGAACGGCAGCTTCACCGACTTCTGCCGAGGCCCGCACGTCCCCTCCACCGGCCGCGTCAAGGCCTTCAAGGTCATGTCCATCGCCGGAGCCTACTGGCTCGGAGACGAGAAGAACCAGCAACTCCAGCGCATCTACGGAACCGCCTTCTTCAATGCGAAAGACCTCGAAGCCCACTTCAAGCACCTCGAAGAGATCAAGGCCCGCGACCACCGCGTCCTCGGCAAACAGCTCGACCTCTTCAGCATCCAGGAAGTCGCCGGAGCCGGCCTCATCTTCTGGCACCCCAAGGGCGGCCTCATCCGCAAGACCATGGAAGACTGGATGCGCGACGAGTGCGTCCGCCGCGGCTACCACCTCGTCTACACCCCGCACATCATGCGTCGCGAGCTGTGGAAGATCAGCGGCCACGAGGGCTACTACAACGAAAACATGTACCCGGCCATGACCCTCGACGACGCCGAGTACCGCCTCAAGCCGATGAACTGCCCCGGCCACATCCTCATCTACAAGAACTCTCCCAAGTCCTACCGCGACCTGCCCCAGCGCTACGCCGAGCTAGGCAACGTCTACCGCTACGAGCGCTCCGGCACCATGCACGGCCTGCTCCGCGTCCGCGGCTTCACTCAGGACGACGCCCACATCTTCTGCACCCCCGCCCAGATCGAAGACGAGGTCGTGGCCTGCATCGAGTTCGCCCAATCCGTCCTCACCACCTTCGGCTTCAAAGACTTCAAAGTCGAGCTCTCCACCTGGGACCCCAACAAGCCCGGCGACTACACCGGCTCGCCCGAAAACTGGGCCACCGCCATCAACTCCCTCAAGGCAGCGCTCATCCGCAAAGACATCCCCTTCGTCGAAATCCCCGGAGAAGCCGCCTTCTACGGCCCCAAAATCGACGTCAAGCTGGTCGACGTCCTCGGCCGCCTCTGGCAGCTCAGCACGGTCCAATTCGACTTCAACCTCCCCGCCCGCTTCGACCTCGAGTACATCGGCGAAGACGGTGCTGCGCACCAGCCCGTCATGGTCCACCGCGCCCTCTTCGGCTCCGTCGAGCGCTTCTTCGGAGTACTCATCGAGCACTACGCCGGAGCCTTCCCCCTCTGGCTCGCCCCCATCCAGGTCGGCCTCGTCCCCATCTCCAACGAAAAGCACCTGGCCTACGCCGAGACCGTCAAGCAGCGCCTCGAAGCAGCCGGCCTGCGAGTAGAACTCGACGCCTCCAACGGCAAAATGCAATCCAAGATCCGCGACTTCGGCCTCCAAAAAATCCCCTTCATCCTCATCCTCGGCGACAAAGAAGCCGCCACAGACAGCGTCTCCGTCCGCGTCCGCGCCAAAGGCGACGAAGGCAGCATCGCCCTGGACGCCTTCCTCGACCGCACCAAAAACCTCATCACCACCCACTCCACGGACCTGTAGCGCAACCCAATCCCGCCATGCGCTCACCGCGTCGATTGCACGCGGCGAGCCTCCTTTTGCGTAACGCCAAACATCGCCGCAACCTTCTCCACAAGCGGTGAGCATTCGCGCGCATACTAAAGCTCTATGCGCGACTTCACCCGCCAGCCCGTCCACGAGTCCGCCGTCATCCACGCACCCATCGAGCGAGTCTTTGCTCTCTCCACCCGCGTCGAGCTCGTCAAAGAAACCCTCGGCATGAACCTCGTCGACACCGGCCAGGCAGGCTACGTCTCCTCCGGCCACATCACCAACAACAGCCGCGTCCTCTGGCGAGGCTGGAAGTTCGGCCTTCCCACCACCCACCTCACCCTCATCACCGGCTTTCAGGAGCCGCACACCCACTTCATTCGCATCGACCACCACGAGATCACCAAGGAAGCCTTCTTCCAGGACACCCAGGAGCGCGGCCGCTTCGCCTTCTTCCAGCACGACCACCACTTCTACGAATCGCCCGACCCCATCACCGGTGCCCCCATCACCGAGCTCGAAGACGAAGTCCGCTTCTCCCTCCCCTTCGGCCCTCTCGGCCGCATCGCCGCGAATCTGCTTCTCGCCCCCCACATCCGCAGCCTCTGCCGCCAGCGCTTCGCCCGCCTCAAAGGCCTCGCCGAGTCCGACCGCTGGCAGCAGTATCTCCCCACCTGACGTCACACCCCGAGTCATACGACGCCTAAAAACCCGTCTGCGTCCCCCCGCATCTCACTCACCGAGGTGCAGCCATGAAGGCAGTCGTTCTCCACGAATACGGCGCTCCATCCAAGCTCAAGTACGAGGACTTCGCCGACCCCACTCCCGCTCCCGACCAGATCCTCATCCGCGTTCAGGCCGTCAGCCTCAACCCCGTCGATTGGAAGATGCGTTCCGGCGCTGCCAAAGCTCACTTCCCCGTCGGCTTTCCCGGCATCCTCGGCCGCGACGTCGCCGGAGTCATCCGTGAACTCGGTGCCGGCATCGACCCCGCGGCCTCCGGCTTCCACGTCGGAGACCGGGTCTTCGCTCTCGCCCGCGCCACCTACGCCGAACTCTGCGTCGTCAATGCCTCCGACCTCGCCCACATCCCACCCGGCCTCGACATCACCACCGCCTCCGCCGTCCCCCTCGTCTCCCTTACCGGAGATCAACTCATTCGCCGCGGAGCCAACCTCCAGCCAGGCCAGACCATCGTCCTCACCGGGGCTCTCGGCTCCGTCGGCCGCTGCGCCCTCTTCGCCGCACTCGAGATCGGAGCCAAGGTCATCGCAGGAGTCCGCAAGAAGCAGATGGACGAAGCTCTCGCCCTCGGTGCCATCGCCGCCATCAATCTCGACGACGACCAATCCATCGCCTCTCTCGGCATCGTCGACGCTGTCGCCGACACCGTCAATCACGACGTCGCCGCCAAGCTCATCGCCAAAATAAAACCCGGTGGAATCTTCGCCAGCGTACTCGGCCCTCCCTCCAACGCCGCCCTCCATCCCACCATCCAGATCAACCCCATCATGGCCGTCCCCGACCCAAAGACCATAGTCCACTACGCCGAGGCCATCCGCGATGGCAAACTCAAGCTCCCCATCGACCGCATCATGCCCCTCAATGAAGCTGCCGAAGCCCACGCCATCGCCGAAAAAGGTGGAGTCAGCAAAATCATCCTCACCGCCTGATCTCTGCACCCAATAGCGAATAGCAAAGGCCGCCATTCCTGGCGGCCCTCGCTCTGCGCTCTACACTCTAAGCCCTGCTTCTACCCCAACGTCTCCATCAGCTTATTCACCGTACGATTCAGGTCCTTGTCGTTCCTCCGCTGCTCGTCAATCTTGGAGATCGAGTGCATCACCGTCGTATGGTGCTTGCCCCCGAACTGCCTCCCGATCTCCGGCAGACTCGCCTCGGTCAACTGCTTCGCCAGGTACATCGCAATCTGCCGCGGCACCACAATCTGCCGCGAGTTATTCTTCTGCTTCAACTCCGCAACCCGCATCCCGAAGCTCTCAGCAACCGCACGCTGAATCGCCTCAATCGTAATCTTCCGAACCTGCGTGTCGATGAATTGCTTCAGGCATTGCTGCGCCGTCGGCAGAGTAATCTCCACGCCATGCAGCGAGCACCACGCAATCAACCGCACCAGCGCTCCCTCAAGCTCACGCACATTGGTCCGCACATTGCCCGCGATGAACAGCGCCACATCCGTCGGAAGAACCGTCTGCTCCAGCTCCGCCTTGCGCTGCAGAATCGCAACCTTCGTCTCGAGATCAGGAGGCTGAATGTCCACCACCAGGCCCCACTCAAAGCGCGACCGCAAGCGATCCTCGAAGTCGTTCAACTCCTTCGGAGGCCGGTCGCTCGCCACCACGATCTGCTTGTTCTGCTCATGCAGAGCATTGAACGTGTGGAAGAACTCTTCCTGCGTCCGCTCCTTGCCTGCAAGAAATTGAATGTCGTCAATCAGCAGCACATCCACATTGCGATACCGATCGCGAAACCCGGTCATCTTGTCATACCGCACCGAGTTGATCATCTCGTTGGTGAACTTCTCACCCGACACATAGCTCACCGCAGCCAGCGCATTGCGCGCCTTCACCAGGTGTCCAATCGCCTGCATCAAATGCGTCTTACCCAGCCCCACGCCCCCATACAGGAACAACGGGTTGTAGGCCTTCGAAGGCCGCTCTGCCACCGCCTGCGCCGCCGCTTGCGCAAACTGATTCCCGCTGCCGATTACGAACGAATCAAACTGGTAACGAGGGTTCAACTGCGCCGCAGTATTCCAATCAAACCGAGATTGCTCAGGTCCTGCCGGCATCGGTCCACCATTCCCACGCCGGGGAGCATTTTGACTATGGCTCGGCTGCGGTGCAAACCCACCATCCTCACGTACCCGAACAGGAGCCTCCTGCGGAGGAACCTGGAACACCACCTGGTCGATCTCCAGCCCTAGATTCTCGATCGCCTCGCCAATCAGGTCGCCATAGCGATCCCCGATATGCTGAAACTCCTCCGACGGAATCCTCACGTGCAGCGTTCGGTCACTTACATGCGAGTAGCGTGTCGGCTTAAGCCACGTCTCATAACTTTGGCGGTTAATCTTCTTCTCAAGCGCGCCAAGAATCCGAACCCACTGGTTCAGCACTGCGGCCGGGACTGGAACAAATGACATCGTCTAAGTCTTCCTTACTTTCATAAAGTCGTCCACATGTGGCAACTTCGGTAACTGATCAAATTCAAAAAAGATGCAATAAACAACCAATCCCCGCGATCCAGTCGCGAAGCCAGCCCATCCTTAGGATGCTTTTGAAGCCCAACACCGTTCGGCGTGTTGGAGGAGTGAAGCAGTACGTTGGCTCGTCGGAAAAGTTAGCCGCGAGAGATTCACACATCACGGAACGGAATCGATACTAGCATGTGAACAGGGCCTCTCTACCAAGCCAAATTACCCAAATCGTGAAACTTTTTTTGAGTTGCACCAACCTTTGTGAAGAATCAGCAATCCACTCCGGTAACCGGATTCACGAAACCCCTCCCACCCGACATACACTCTATTTCGTTGCCTGTTTTCCTCAACTCGGATATACTCAAATCTTGCTGCCGAGTTGGCTTTTACGCCCGCTCCAGTGCCCATCGCCTGACCATTCGCCCCCAAATCTCAGGCGACACCGGCCCGGGGACAGTACACAACATTTGAGACAGGACAAACACCATGCCCAAGCGCACCTTCCAACCCAACCGCCGCCGCCGTAGCAAGGTCCACGGCTTCCTCGTCCGCATGGCCTCCAAGGCCGGTGCCGCCGTTCTCAGCCGCCGCCGCGCCAAGGGCCGCCACAAGATCGCCGTCTCCGCCGGCTTCCGCGACTAGTCGCACAGCTTCGCATTGGTTCCAACCAGCGCGCTCACGGGAGCATTCCCGCTGAGCGCGTTCTTGTGTTCAGCAAGAAGTCTCCATCTCTGCATTCCTTCGTACATGACCTCTTCAACGACAACCCATCGCCTCTGCAAACACGCTGACTACCAGCTCGTCTACAAAGCCAGCCGCAAGCAGTTCGGCAAGCAACTCGCCTACTTCCACGCCCTCCGCCCCTCTGACCGCCGATCCGACACCCCCGGCCCACGCATCGGCCTCACCGTCCCCAAGGCTCTCGGCAAAGCCGTCGATCGCAACCGCATCAAGCGCCGCATGCGAGAAGCCGTCCGCGCCGCGCTGCCGCTCCTCACCTCTCCCGTCGACGTCGTCCTGCATCCTCGCCGCTCCGTCATCGATCTTGACTTTGCCCAACTCAAGCGAGAGGTCTCCACCATCTTCCGCAGCGTCCAGGCCGCCTGCGACCGCAACCCCGCAAGCAGCGCCGCGACCTCCCCAAACAACACCACAAAGACCAACCGCAGCACCGCCGCCGCCGTCGCCGCTCCACCGCAGCCATGAGCGATCTTCCCTCCAACTCCCGCCGCGAACGCATCGCCGCCGCTCTCCTCGCTCTGCACAAGCGAGTTCTCTCTCCCCTCCTGCACGTCTTCGCTGTCACGCAGTGCAAATACCTCCCCACCTGCAGCGAGTATGCCTACGTCGCCGTCGTCCGTCATGGCTGGGCGCGAGGCAGTTGGCTTGCCGTCCGCCGCATCGCCCGCTGCCACCCCTTCGCCTCCGGAGGCCACGACCCGGTCCCTTAGCCCTCCCCGGCCCGCGATTACGCTCCCTGCCGTAACGCAATCGCAGCATTCACCATTTACCATTAGAAGTTAGCTGGCTGCGCTCTCACGCCGGCCTTGGAAAGAGTAGGAACCCCTTTGCCAGAGTTTCGTAATCCCAATCAGGGCGGTGGCGGAAGCCAGGACAATCGCTCCTTTCTGATCATGATGATCGTCATGATCAGTGTCATCTTCGGTCTCCAGTACTGGCGCACGCAGCACAACCCACCGATCGCCCCGCCCGACCAGCAGACCGCCGTCACAGCCCCTTCGACCTCGCCCTCGGCCTCCTCTACTCCCTCCGCCACCACTGCCGCCACCCCCGCCGTCGCTGCCGCCGCCCAAACCTCCACCGTCGTCGAGAACGAGCTCTACCGCATCACCTTCTCCAACCGAGGAGGTCAGGTCACCTCCTGGATCCTCAAAAAGTTCAAGGACACCGAGGGTCATCCCCTTGACCTCGTTCACAACGGTGCCTCTGCTCTCTACGGCTATCCCCTCTCGCTCTATACCTATGATGAAGGCCTGACCCGCCAGCTCTCCAACGCCCTCTACGTCGCCTCCTCCACCGGGACACTCGAGGCCCCCGCAACCCTCACCTTTAAGTACGCGGCCGGCAATCTCTCCGTAACCAAAACCTTCACCTTCGGTGCCGACTACCTCGTCCACGCCGACACCGTCGTCCTCCGCGACGGAGCTCCCCTCCGCGCTCTACTCTCCTGGCCCGCCGGCCTCGGCGACCTCGAAACCGCCATCGCCTACAACGGAGCGCAGGTCGATACCAGCTCCAGCGGCAAGGACGACCACCTCTCCTTCAAGAAGGTCTCCGGAGGAAACACCCTCCCCGGACCCTTCGACTTCGCCGGAGTCAGCGACCAGTACTTCGCCGCCATCTTCATCCCCGACCAGCCCTCCGACGCCTCACTCGTCACCCTTCAAAACAAGATCGACGTCACCAAGGTCAAGCGCAGCGCGGTATCCAACACCGTCATCCCCGGCAAGTCTGCCGTCCTTCTGCCTGTCCTCGGCGCCGCTGTTGGTTCACTCTCCGGCCATAACCAGATGAGCGTCTTCGTGGGTCCCAAGGCCATCTCCGTCCTGAAGAGCATCCACACCGCTGATGGCAACACGCTCGAGCCCCTTCTGGACTTCGGCTTCTTCGGCCCTATCGGCAAGTACCTCTTCCTCGGCCTCCGCGCCGTCCACTCTGCCATCGCCCCCCACGACAACGGAGTCCACAACTACTCCTGGGGATGGGCAATCGTCATCTTCACCATCCTCATCAACCTCGTTCTTCTTCCACTCCGCGTCCAGGGCATGAAGTCCGCCGTGAAGATGCAACGCATCCAGCCGCAGATCGAAGCCATCAAGGCCAAGTACAAGAACCCCAAGGCCACCGATCCCAAAGCCGGCGAGATGAACGCCGAGGTCATGGCCCTCCAGAAGGCCAACGGCGTCAGCATGCTCGGTGGCTGCATCCCGTCGCTCATTCAGCTGCCGCTGCTCTTCGCCTTCTTCACCATGATGACCAAGGTCGTCGAGCTCCGCCAGGCCCACTTCTTCTGGCTGCCCGACCTCTCCTCCGCTGACCCCTGGCACATCCTCCCCATCCTCATGGTCATCACCTCCTTCGTGGCGCAGTACTACACGCCCTCGCCCGGAGTCGACCCCCAGCAGCAGAAGATGATGGCCTTCATGATGCCCGCCTTCTCCGGCTACATGACCTGGAACTACGCCTCCGGCCTCGCCCTCTACTGGAACATCGGCAACCTCGTCATGATCATCCAGCAACAAGTCATGAACCGCACCTCCCTCGGCCGCGAGATGAAAGAGATTGCCGCCAAGCGAGCCAGCCGCAAGACCGCTGTTCGCTCCTCCAGCTCTAAGACCATCCAGGGCAGAAGGTAACCCCCTCCAGCGGGGGGAGCCCACCCTCCCTCCGCTTCTCCCTCACTCCGTCGACGAATACTCTTGCCCTTGTTATTCCAACCTCTTCTGGCTGTGGATGTTGTAAGTACAAGCCTGTATTTCCGCTTCATTTCCTCTCTGTTTGCTGCTAGTCTCGCATCCTAACTAGTACGACTGGATTCTTTCATGGAAGATCTGACTCAAGCCGCCGAAACCGTAGCTTCCCTCATGAGGTTACTCACCACCACAGGTGGTCTTCGCCTCAAATACCGCATCACCGCCGGTGCAGGTGCCGTTGATCCCAACGGCTTCGAGCGCCGCGACATCTACGTCGAGTGCAAGGGTCCCGATACTGATCTCCTCCTCGCCAGCGATGCCGAACTC
This sequence comes from Granulicella sp., assembly GCA_027452215.1. GTDB lineage: Bacteria > Acidobacteriota > Terriglobia > Terriglobales > Acidobacteriaceae > Granulicella. Next base: position 238,037 of record DAIDGQ010000045.1, read on the forward strand.
CTTCGCTCCCTCGAACATCTCTCTGCCAAGATGCTTCGCCTCGAACCCGACGAGCATGACCGTGTCTCCTTCGACGCCAACGGCTTCAAGGCATCCCGTGCCCGCGCCCTACAGGACGCAGCCGACGATGCCATCGATCAGGTAGACGACACCGGAGAGCCCTTCCGCTTCCCTCCCATGAACTCCCGCGAGCGCCGCATGCTCCACATGTTCCTCAAGGACTCCGGCCTCCAGACCGCCAGTTCCGGCGAAGGCCCTCGCCGCTTCGTCGTCCTCTATCCCGAGGGCTACCGCATCCCCGCTGAACCCCCCCGTAACGACCGCGACCGTCGCCGCTCTCCCCGCCGGCCCTCCACCTCCAGCCGCTACTAACGAATCTTTTCTTTGGAATCAGCCCCTCGCAGCGGAGCAATCCTCCTCCGCAGCCCAGTCTCGCCCTCCACCTACATACCCGCATGCGAACTCTCTCGCCCTCCGTGCGGGACCACATTTCCTCGCGTCTTCTTCGTGCTGTCGAAAACCCCACCCCTTCAGCGGCCGCTATCCACGCAGTTTTCGTCTCACTCCCCACACACCTCCCAGCTTTCGCCTCTGGCCATCAATACCCTCCTGTGCGCAGCTAGGAAAACCCCACCCCAAACTCCCTCAGCCCGTCCTCATATCCAAACTCCAGTCTCTCCCTCCACCCACTTTTGGAAACCGTGTACCCAACATCCGCCCAGCATCCATGCGGATTCCGTCCTCTTATCCACTCTTCCACCCACAACGGTTACTACTACTAGAAATATCTCTCCTTTCACTTAGTTTCTTAGAAGCATTCTCCCGGCATGCATTCATCCCTCACCAAAGTCCTGGCCAACACCGCGCAAAGCCTACCGCCGTCCGCGCAGGCCCAGGACCCCCACAAGATGCCCCCTGAAATTCACAGCCCCGCGGACTCGCACGAAACCCCCTCCACGCCCTAAAATCAAGGCAACCGCCGCACCGGGAAAAGCCTTCAGCAAACCATCGCCAGGAGCCCAGGGGAGAGACCACACCATGTCCACCGCCACCATCACACCCGACGTAGCAGCCCCCACCGGCAACCTCGAGATCACCGTCTCCCGCGCCGAACTCCTCCGCGAGCTCACCGCCGCGCAGTCCGTCGTCGAGCGCAAAACCACCATCCCCATCCTCTCCAACTTCCTCTTCGAAGCCACAGTCGACGACCTCGGTGCCGGCCGCCTCACCATCACCGCCACCGACCTCGACCAGTCCCTGCGTACCTCCTGCGCCGCCAAGGTCAAGAAGCCCGGTGCCTGCACCATCCCCGCCCGCAAGCTCTACGACTACATCAAGCTCCTCGCCGACGGCGACATCTCCATGAAGCTCATGGACAACCACTGGGTACAAATCCGCTCCGGCCGTTCCAACACCAAGATGGTCGGCATGGCCCGCGCCAACTTCCCCCAGGTCCCCGAATTCCCCTCCGTCGGCGCCTACAAGATCTCTTCTCCCGCCCTCGCCAATATGATCGCCAAGACCATCTTCGCCATCTCCAACGAAGAGTCGCGCTACACCCTCAACGGCGCTCTCCTCGTCCTCAAGGCCGAGTCCATGGCCATGGTAGCGACCGACGGTCACCGCCTCGCCCACATCGAAAAGCTCGGCGAATCCCTCGAGGGCATCTCCGGAGAAAAGAAGACCCTCATCCCCCGCAAGGCCCTCGCCGAGCTCGCCAGCCTCCTCTCCGCCTCCGACGCCGACCACCTCGAATTCGGTGATGACGACCAGACCCTCTTCTTCAAAGTCGGAGGCCGCGTCCTCACCAGCCGCAAGCTCACCGGCCAATTCCCCAACTACGAGGCCGTCCTCCCCCGCGACAACACCGAGTTCGTCATCGTCCGCTCGGAAGACCTCATGGCCTCCATCCAGCGTGTCGCCCAGTTCGCCGACGAGCGCAGCGGTGCTATCAAGATCCGCCTCGAACAAAACGAGCTAAAGATCAGCGCCCAGTCCACCGACGCTGGAGAGTCCGAAGACATCATCGAAACCCCCTATAACTACGACCCCATCGTCGTAGGCTTCAACAGCTCCTACCTGGTCGACTTCCTCCGCGCCACCGGCAATACCGGCGAAGTCCGCCTCGAGTTCAAGGACGCCCAGTCCGCCGGCCAGATGCGTCCCGAAGACGCCAACGAAGACGTCAAATACCGCTACATCCTCATGCCAATGAGGATCTGATCCTTCGTCATTCGCCACATCACATTGGCACGTGCCCCGAATCGAGAAAGTGCGTCGATCTCAGGCGCATTGCCTCGTCGCTGTATCGGCTTGTCCAGTAAGCCAAAGAAATGTCGTCCCGGAGCGACCAGAGCCCGGCGGAGTGGCAAGCGTGTGGGTCGTGGCGCTCTTAGGCTATACTCATTCGCGGTACGGAGTTCGCGTTCGCAGTGGTCTTTCTGGAGGCAAAATGAAAACGGTTTCACGCCGCGATTTATTGAAGACAAGCATCATGATGCCAGCCGGAATCGCCGCCGCCCAAGGTCTGGGGCCCATGGGTTCCGCGCTTCAGATCGCTGGACAAAACTCTGAGCCGCTCCCCATCGCTGCGGCTCGTGAAGCCGCCATTCCCGGGGCCGGGCGCGAGCGCCTCCTCCTCGATTTCGACTGGCGCTTCCACCTCGGCAACGCCGACGATCCCACCAAGGACTTTGGATTCGGTGAGGGCACAACCGGCAACTTCCAGAAGACCGGCAACTTCCTTTCCGCCGGAGCGTTGGCCTACGACGATGGTGACTGGCAGCCCGTGAATCTGCCTCACGATTGGGCCGTCGAGCTGCCCTTCCACAACGACCCCGCGCTTGCCAGCAAGGGCTACTACCCGCTCGGCCGGGCCTATCCCACCACCAGCGTCGGCTGGTATCGCCGCGTCTTCGATCTCACCGAAGCCGACGCCGGCAAGCGGCTTACGCTCGAATTCGACGGAGCCTACCGCGAAACCATGGTCGTGCTCAACGGCTTTTTCATCGGCAACCACAGCGGAGGATATGATCCTTTCAGCTTCGATGTCACCGACTTCGCCAATCCCGGCGGAGCGAACGTGTTGCTCGTTCGCGTCGATGCGACCCTTAGCGACGGCTGGTTTTACGAAGGCGCAGGCATCTACCGCCACGTTTGGCTCGTCAAGACCCATCCCGTTCATGTGAAGCAGTGGGGAACCTTTGTCTCTGCCGAGGTTGAGTCTGGCAAGGCGTCTCTCTCCGTGCGAACCGAGGTGAGTAACCAGGAGGCTACAGCCAGGAGCGCACGCGTTATCTCAACTGTGCTCGACCCCTCAGGTAAGGCCGTAGAAAGGGTCGCCACCGCTGTCGCCTCCATCCCCAAGGGTGAAGACCACACCTACGAGCAAAAGTTTGTGCTGAACAACCCGCTCCTGTGGTCTCTCGAGGAGAGAAACCTCTACAAGCTTGTAACGGAGGTCCGTGCCGGAGATGAGGTGGTGGATCGCTACGAGACTCCGTTTGGCATTCGCTCCATTAAGTTCGACGCGGACAACGGCTTCTTTCTGAACGGCAAGCCCGTAAAAATAAAAGGGACCTGCAATCATCAGGACCACGCCGGCCTCGGCGTAGCGCTCCCCGACGCCGTACAGTCCTACCGCATCCAGCGGCTTCAGGACATGGGCTGCAACGCCCTGCGAACCTCGCATAATCCCCCCACCCCCGAGCTCCTCGATGCCTGCGATCAACTCGGCATGCTCGTCTTCGACGAGACCCGCATGATGTCCTCCAATCCCGAAGGTCTTCGCGAGTTCGGAGACCTTGTCCGCCGCGATCGCAATCATCCCAGCGTCTTCATGTGGTCCATGGGAAATGAAGAGCGAGTGGCCAACACCGACCGAGGAGTGCTGATCCTGGAAGCGATGAAATCCGTAGCCACCCAATTCGATGGCACACGGCCCGTCTCCATCGCTCCCACTGGTGCCATCGGAACCGGTGGTCTCGCCGTGTGCGACGTCATCGGCTACAACTACATGGATCCCGGTGCCGCGGCCTACCATAAGGCCAACCCCGGCAAACCCGTCATCGGCACTGAGACCGTCAGTGCCGTCGGCACTCGCGGCATCTACATTACCGACCCAGCAAAGGGTTACGTAGGCTCCTATGATCCCTACACCACCACCGGTCGAGCCTCGGCTGAAGGCTGGTGGAGCTTCTGCGATGCCCAGCCCTGGCTCTCCGGAGGCTTCGTCTGGACAGGCTTTGACTACCGCGGCGAGCCCTCCCCCAACCAGTGGCCCAACATCAGCTCCCAGTACGGCATCATCGACACCTGCGGCTTCCCCAAGGACTCCTTCTTCTACTACCAGTCGTGGTGGACCTCCCAGCCGGTTCTCCACCTCTTTCCCCACTGGAACTGGCCCGGCATGGAGGGAAAGGAGATCGCCGTCTGGGTCTATTCGAACCTCGACCAGATCGAGCTGCTCCTCAACGGCAAGAGTCTCGGCACCAAAGAGATCAAGAAGAACTCTCACTTAGCCTGGAATGTCACCTATGCTCCAGGCGCGATCGAGGCCCGAGGCTACAAGGACGGCAAGCTCGCGATGACGGAGAGACGTGAGACCACCGGCCCCGCCACAAAGCTTGTGATGAAAGCTGACCGCCAGACCCTCAGCGCCGATGGTGAAGATGTTGCCATGTGCGCGGTCGAGGTTCGCGACGCCCATGACCGCATCGTTCCTATCACCAGGAATGAGGTGTCCTTCAAAGTCTCAGGCAGCGGTCGACTCATCGGCGTTGGCAACGGCGATCCTACCGACCAGGAATCCGATAAAGGCACCTCGAGAAAGGCCTTCTCCGGCCTCTGCATGGCCATCGTTCAGTCCACCAAAGCGAGGGGGCCCCTCACCGTTCGAGCTACTTCGCCCGGACTCGAATCAGCCAGCGTGACCATCGAAGCGAGGAAGGTTCCTCTCCGCCCTCAAGTGGAAGCGTGGAGGCGCGAGGTTCCTGCCGGCACCGGGATCACCGGCCTGTGGCGCCCCCTGCCGTCGGAGAAGGCGGCTACGGGTATGGTCGCTTTCCTCGTCGGCAGTGGAACCATGGTCTTCACGCTCCGTCAGGAAGGCAACAACCTTACGGGAACCGTCGAAGGAGGGGGAGGTTTCTTCAGCGGAGGCGAAACCCCTGCTCCCATCGAAGACGGCAAAGTAGAAGGCAAAAATATCTCCTTCAAGGCTGGCAACAGCACCTATTCCGGAACGATCGTGGAAGGCCGCCTCGAGCTCCAGCGAAAGGTCGAGATCCCCTTCCATAGGCCTCAAGTCGAGGTGCCTACAGGCCCACAACCCGCCATTGGACCTCCACCCAACGGATCCGACCCCTCGATAGGTTCGTCCTTCCACATGCCAGCAGCCATCACGATGAGTTTGCATCGGGTCGAGCGATAGCCGTCGCAGCGGCCCCTGCGCCGGAGTTCGCCTGCTTCCCCTCCGTCCGTCCGCGCAGGGCTGTCAAGCCCCTCAACGCCTTCATAGTCGCAAAAATGCCTATCAACACTGGCGAATTATCTTTCCAAAAGTTGGCATAGTTCCCCCACCCCGCTTGATAAACTTAGAGCAGAGACAAAATTTAAAGGGCTGCAGGCTGGCAATCGCCGCTTGCAGCCCTTTTCCTTTGCTCCAGAATCAGGAGATTTTATGCCCAACACAGTAACCACCCTGCTCGGCTTCGAGCACCAGTCCGACTGGATCCAGCCCAGCAACACCGGAGACACAGGCGGAGGCTCCGCCAGGCCCAACGGAACCTTTCTCATGACCCCCGCCACCCACGAGATGCCCGCCGTAGCCGCCATCCCAGCGTCTCCAGCCACCTTCTCAGCCCAGGGAAACTACCCCTACAACAACGGCTATTGGTACCGAGTCATCCCCGGTGCCTGGGACGCCATGACCTACTTCGCCTACCAACTCCAGTTCATGCTCCCCACCTCCGCCGACCTCGCCGCCTCCCAGGCCGTCGAGTTTGAGCTCCAGCAGAACATCGGTGGCCACATCTACAACATGGCCTGGCAAGCCGATATCGCCGGCACCAAACTCTGGCGAACCTTCGACTACAACACCTCGCAATGGATCCCCACCGACATCCCCGTCAGCATCACCGCCGGCGAGTGGACCGTCGTCGAAGCCATCTTCCTGCGAGGCGAATCCTGCACCCTCACCCACGTCTCCCTCTCGCTCAACGGCGTCGTCTATCCCGTCAATGTCACCCGGCCCGCCACCCCCAGACTCGAGAGCGACTACCTCCACTGCGCCTTCCAGCTCGACAGCGGCTCCACTCCCATTCCCTACACCTGCAAGGTCCAGGGAGTAAACGTCAGCATGATGCCCTCCGGAACCTAAAACCGGAACACCCACACCAAGAAAAAAGGGGCTGCAAGACGGCAACCACCGCTGCAGCCCTTCTCATTCACCTCATAACGCCAATCGAATGAATATTTTGAGCGTAACCCATTTAGAATGACCGGTTTGAAAGCTGCTTTCCCAAGCTAAACCGAACATTCCAAACGACTTCGCTAAGCAAAAGTGAAAGCAGGGGGGGAGGGGGGTACCCCTCCCCCTCAAGGAGAACCATGCCCACCATCTATTGCCGTCACATCCGTCCCAGCGGCCGCCGCTGCCAGTCCGCCGCACTGCGAGGCCAGCCTCTCTGCTTCCATCACGCCAGCGCCAAAGCCCACCTCCGAGCTCTCCATCCGCCTGAAGACGGCACGAGCAACATCCTTCACGACATCGGAAATGACGAACTCGATCGAATCCGCCGCGAACCTCTCCTGACCGAGTACTATGCTGGCTCCCGTGGTCCCGTCGTCCTCCAATTCCCTCCGCTCGAAGACGCCAACGCCGTCCAACTCGCCCTCTCCATGGTCATCAAGGTCCTCGGTCAAAATCGCCTCGACCTTAAGCGAGCCGCCGCCATGCTCTATGCCCTGCAGATAGCCGCCGCCAACGCCCGCAACCTCTCCCATGACGAGTCCCACGCCGTCTCCGACATCACCCAGGATGACTCCGGCAATCTCCTCTCCCCCGACGAAGATCCCGAAGAGATCCAGGACAAGCAACGCTTTATCGAGGAGTTCCGGCTCCGTCACGAAGCCGACGAACCGGATGACGAAAACGAAGAGGAGTTCGACTAAATCAAAGCCATCCCGCTCGCAAGCACCGCGCGAAGCGCCTCTCGCCTTCCGCGCAGGACCCTACTTGATGCGGACGACGATGCCTATGCCCACCTGCTGCATCTCCTGTCGCGTCCCCGAAAACTGCGACCCAATCTGTCCCGCACCATACTCAAACCGCAGATCCACCAGAGGAAAGATGGTGTAGTCCAGCCCACCCTGCACCTGGTACGCAAAGCTCGTCGAACGTTGCGATTGCGTCCCATAATTCGTCCCAACGCCGCCAATCTCCGCCTGAATATACGGCGAGAATGGCACCGCATGGCTGAACAACGCCAACCGTGCGCCTACCAGTCCGCCGCGAAGCTGATTTCCAAAAGGAGTATTGTTGCCCTTCGACTGGATGAAGAATCGCCCATCGCCACCAAACTTCACCGGCCCCCAGTGCCGGTAATTGTCATACACCCCAAACGTCCCGCCATACGCCGAAAAGCTAGCCGAAGTCAGCGTCAGCGGCCCACTCTGAGCATTCACCGACGACAAAAATCCGCCGCTTCCCATCCCATAAATTCCCACCTGTGCGCGAGCCTGTCCGCACACAACCAGCAGCACACCCAACACCAACGCGGCCCATAATCTCTTCAAGCAACACCTCTGCTTTAAGCCTATCGCGCAACCATCTACCCATAGAATAGCAATCCAGATTCCAGCTCCAGCGAACCTCGCTCCAGAGGATTACGATAACCAGAATGAGCACAAGCACAACCACATTGGCACTATCGGACATCCTCGCCGCAAGAGCTCGGATCGAGAGCTCGGTCTATCGTTCACCGTGCACGCGATCGGAGATGTTGTCCAGGATGACTGGGCAAAACGTCTTCCTGAAACTTGAAAACCTCCAGATGACAGGAAGCTTCAAAGAGCGAGGAGCTCTGAACAAAATTGCGATGCTCACCCCAGAGCAGGCCAGGCGAGGAGTGATTGCGGCCAGCGCAGGAAATCACGCCCAGGGTGTTGCGTACCATGCGACCCGTCGAGGCATTCGCGCAGTGATTGTGATGCCGCTGACCACGCCGCTCGTGAAGGTCACCGCGACGCGAGGGTTTGGTGCGGAAGTCGTTCTGCATGGCGGCAACTACGACGAGGCCTGCACCGAAGCAACGCGTCTCTGCGAAGAACAGGGCATGACGTTCATCCACCCATTCGACGACCCGCTCGTGATCGCAGGACAAGGAACCATTGGCCTCGAGCTGCTCGAGCAGATTGACGACCTCCAGGCTGTCGTGGTGCCGATCGGAGGAGGAGGATTGATCGGTGGAATCGCCTGCGCGGTCAAGGAGATGAAGCCCAGCGTGCGTGTGATCGGTGTGCAGACATCTCGCCTGCCTTCCATGAAGGATGCGATCGCGGCACATCATCCCGTCACCCTCGAGCCGGCAACAACCATCGCCGACGGTATCGCCGTGCGGCGCGCCGGTGAGGTCACCTTTCCCGTCGTCGAGAAGTATGTCGACGAAATTGTTACGGTCGATGAAGACGAGATTGCCAGCGCGATTCTCACGCTCCTGGAGCGCGAGAAGACGCTCGCAGAAGGCGCTGGCGCAACCGCTCTCGCCGCGCTCCTGCAGAAGCGCACCTCGCTCGCCGAAGGCGTGCGAACCGCCGTGCTGGTCTGCGGTGGCAACATCGACGTCACCTTGTTGAGCAGGATCATCGAGCGAGGCCTCGTGCAAGATGGCCGTCTTATCCGTCTGCGAATCCATCTGCTGGATAAGCCTGGTGCGCTGACAGAACTGACGACGTTGATCGCAGCGCATCGCGTCAACATTGTGGACACGTTGTATAACCGAGCATATTACGGCGTGAATCTTGGCGATACGACGATCGACATCACCATGGAGACTCGCGGGCGCGAGCAGGTAGAGCAGCTGCTCACTGCGATGACCGAGGCTGGCTACCGCCACAGCCGCGTGTTGTAGAGGCTAGCGCGTAAAGCTCGTCTGCTGCTTCTCTGTGTGCCGTTCCAGCGCCAGCTCAATCAACCTGTCGATCAGCTTCGTATACGACACACCGCTAGCAGCCCAAAGCTTCGGATACATGCTGATCGACGTAAACCCAGGCATCGTATTCACCTCGTTCAGCACAATCTCTGAGGTCTTGCCTTTGCTCGCAGGCGACATCAGAAAGTCCACCCTCGCCAGCCCCGCGCAGTCACACGCCTTGAACGCAGCAATCGCCATCGCACGAATCTTCTTCTCTTCGCTCTTCGACAACTTCGCAGGAATGATGCTCACACTCTCATCCGCACCATTCAGCTCATACTTCGCCTCGTAGTCGTAGAACTCCTTCGCCGGAACAATCTCTCCGATGACACTCGCCTCTGGAGAATCATTCCCAAGCACTGCAACCTCCAGCTCGCGCGGCTTCACTCCAGATCCTCCAACTCCCTGCTCGATCACAATCTTCCGATCAAAGCTCGCCGCCAGATCCATCGCCGCTGCAAGGTCCTTGCGCGACTTCACCTTGCTGATCCCGACCGAACTCCCCAGGTTCGCAGGCTTCACAAACACCGGATAAGTCAGCGCCTTCTCAATCGCACGCGTAGCCTTCTTCGCATCCGCTCTCCACTCGCTCCGCAGCAGCGTCACATGTGGAGTCAACGGCAGACCAGCGGCGAAGAACATCCGCTTCATCGCATCCTTATCCATACCTGCAGCCGAGCCCAGAACTCCCGAACCCACGTAAGCGATATCAGCTAGCTCAAACAGCCCCTGAATGGTTCCGTCTTCGCCGAACGTCCCATGCAGCACCGGGAACACCACATCCAGCCCAGTGCCTGCCTCCGGCTCCGCAGCTGCGGTCACGATCGACAGCCCACTCTCATCGCCAGCATCAGCCGAGGCCGTCTCGCTACCAAGCAGTCCCTGCGCAGCTCCACTCTGTAGCCAGCGACCCTCCTTGGTGATGCCCAGCTCGACCACGTCATACTTCTTCCGGTCGATCGCCTTCAAAATCGAGCGTGCCGAACGCAGCGAGATCTCGTGCTCACCGCTCTTGCCACCAAACAAAATGCCTACGCGAAGTCTCTTCCGTGCCATGTTGCGTCCCTCAGCTTGCTCCAGCTACACATTGAACTTGAAGAACAGGATGTCGCCGTCCTTCACCACGTACTCCTTGCCCTCAGACCGCAACAGACCAGCTTCCTTCACAGCCTGCTCGCTGCCCAGCCGGAACAGGTCCTCGCACGCATAGCAGTCAGCCTTAATGAACCCACGCTCGAAGTCCGAGTGAATCACGCCTGCGGCTCCAGGAGCCTTGGTTCCACGCTTGATCGTCCACGCGCGGACCTCCTGCACGCCTGACGTGAAGTACGTAATCAAATTCAGCAGCCTGTAAGCCGAGTGGATCAGCCGATTCAACCCCGGCTCTTCCAGCCCCGCTGCCTCGAGGAACTCGGCTCGCTCCGCTGGCTCCAACTGCGCGATCTCTGCTTCCATCGCGCCGCAGATCCGAACCACTTCGCTGCCTTCCTCGGCGGCGCGTTGCTCCACCAGCTTGGTAAATTCATTTCCGTCGACGATCCCGTCTTCATCCACATTCGCCACATACAACTGTGGCTTCATGGTGATCAGAAAGAGGTCGCGAGCAATCAGCTTCTCATCATCCGCAAGCTCCGCTGTGCGCGCTGGCTTACCCGCATTCAGCACATCAGCCAGTTTTACCATTGCAGACAACTCCGACTTCTGCGCAGCCGTTGCCGAGTTGCTCTTCGCCGCCTTCTCAGCCTTGTTTCTGCGCTTCTCTACCGTGTCCAGATCAGCCAGTAGCAGCTCCGTATTGATGATGTCGATGTCGTGCAGCGGGTTCACTCCGCCTGCTACGTGGATCACTTCAGGATCAGAGAAGCAGCGCACCACATGCAGAATCGCGTCTGTCTGCCGAATGTGGCTCAGGAACTGATTGCCCAGACCTTCCCCTTTACTCGCGCCTTCCACGATGCCCGCAATGTCCACAAACTCCATGGTCGTCGGAACGATCGAATTCGGCTTCACCATGGTGACGATGCGGTCCATGCGAGCATCAGGCACAGGAACGATCCCGACATTCGGATCAATCGTGCAAAACGGGTAGTTCGCAGCCGCAGCTTTCGAGGCTGTAAGCGCGTTGAAGATGGTGGACTTGCCGACGTTCGGCAGCCCGACGATTCCGCAATTCAGAGGCATAATTCAGAGATTCCTTTTCACCTCTATTGGAACATGCTCGCCGCATCGCTGCAGCATGGCCTGAGTCCTCCCCTTGCCTTCCCTCATCGAATTCACCATGCAGATCGGCATTGACAGCTTTGTGGAGACGATTGTGGGTTCCGGACGCTCGTCCGGCGAACTCGGCGCAGAACGCGTTCGTGAGCTGCTGGAGGAGATCGAGCTCGCCGACCGCGTTGGCGTCGACGTCTATGGCATCGGCGAACACCACCGCGAAGAGTACATCGCCTCGTCGCCCGCGGTCCTCCTCGCCGCGGCGGCCGCTCGCACCCGGAACATACGCCTTACCTCGGCAGTGACGGTGCTTAGCTCCGACGATCCTGTCCGCGTGTTCCAGGACTTCGCGACGCTCGACCTCATCTCCCAGGGCCGAGCCGAGATGATCGTCGGTCGTGGGTCCTTCATCGAGTCCTATCCTCTCTTCGGCTACGACACCAGGCACTATGACGAACTCTTCGCAGAGAAGCTGGACCTGCTGTTGGAGCTCCGCGAGCAAACCCGGGTCAGCTGGGAAGGCAAACATCGCCCATCGCTCACTGGGCAAGGAGTGTGGCCGCGACCGCTGCAGGCGCGCCTTCCCATCCGCCTCGGCGTCGGAGGAACACCGCAATCCTTCGCCCGGGCCGGCGCACTCGGTCTGCCTCTGACCGTCGCAATCATCGGCGGGGAGCCGCATCGCTTCCGTCCGCTGATCGACCTGTACCGCGAAGCCGGACGTCGCGCAGGCCACGCTCCCGAGGCACTTGACGTAGCGGTCCACGCCATCGGCTTCCTTGCCGACACCACGCAGGAAGCCGCAGATGTGCTCTGGCCGGCCTATTCCACTACCTTCACCCGCATCGGTCGCGAGCGAGGCTGGCCGCCCACTACCCGCGCCGCCTTCGACGCCCAGCGTTCTGAGGACGGAGCCTTCTTCGTCGGCGACCCCGAGACCGTAGCGAAGAAGATGGCTCGCGTTAGTGAGGTGCTCGGAGGCGTTTCGCGGATTACCCTCATGATGAGCGGAGGCCCGTTGCCTCATGCCAGGATGCTTCACGCTATCGAGTTGCTAGGCGCTGGCGTAAGAAGCTGGCTACCTCGATTGGTTCCGGGAAGATCACAAACCGGTTGACAGAGGATTTGTCAAGGCATCGAGACAACCTCTCAGCGCAGCGGCACGTCCGAGTATTAGTAACCAGTTCATGACTCCACTCGCTTATGGAAGACTCGTTTCCGCGAGAGAGGGAAGCTCCAGTCCTGGGACCCACATTTAGTTTGGCGATTCGTGACCAATCAACTCAGTTGCTTTGTAGAACGCCAAATTTCGCTTGATTGATAAGGTATTGACACAATGCACGGATGGTCCTGCTGAGCCAATAGGAGTAGCGAGTCGCTACCCGAAATCAGCCCGAAGTTAAGGGTTGACTATGTAGGATCCAGGGGCTAGTATTTTTTGCCGTAAGATTATACGCGTTTTTTATCTACAACTTTTGCACAGATTGTTGTTTGATCTTTGCCATGATTTTGCCCACAAGTCCTTTAGATAGTGGGATAGTAAGTAGGTCGACGTACGACGAGACGTCGGTTTGGAGGCACCCATGTATCACTTTTCTCCCAGAGTTTCTATAGTGTTGACCTTAGCTACGGCTTTCCCTTTGGCCGCTGCATGCCAGGAGCAGGTACGAGCAACGCCTGGTTCAATGTCAACAACGTCCAGCCCCAGTAACTCAACCCTTTCATCGAATGCAAGGTTGCATGATGGTTTACCAGATCGCCTGATCACAGCTCAGGTAAGAGAAGGGATTTTGACGATCGACGGAATGGTCGCAAAAGTCCAGTTAAACTATGACATTCAACGTGCCGGCTACCTTTATTTCTTTGTTCCGGGCATGGGAACGGCTGTAGTTTCACGGGCCCCGATTGCGGATTCGGAGAGGGTAGCGAATGCCTTCGATGGAAAGACGCTTACGTTTGTTGCTGGCGGGCACACGTTTGAGCTGAGCAGTAAGGATAGTTTGCTGGCTAAAAACAAGGATAAATCTACGGATGTGTATGTCCGGGTTGATCGCAGCGCTATGGCTGTGGGTCGCTATCCTCGGATGGGGTTCGGCGATGTTGCTGATTCTCCATATGTTTGGCCGCTTTCTGCTCCAGCGGAGAGGGATCGGGACGCACATGTAGTGCCGCCGCCCCCTTTGCCGGCAAGTGTGTTGCCGCGGACAGAAGTAACGGCATCGTCCTCGACTCCTTCAAAGCCCTAGGTACCTCATAACCCAAGGGTTAGCAGAGAACACTCAATTCAGAATGACCCGCTCGCCAGCGAAACGCTTGGCGAGCGGGTCATGACTATTTAACGCCGGAGATGAGGCACTATTACACAAAAGCCTGTGAATGTGTGGATTTTTGAGCAGATTAAGGGATGGCTGGGGTTGCAAGCGGCGTGACTGAGGGAGGGTTGGGGTTGCGGGGGGCTAAATTCCTTCTCCCATGGTCATGAAATCGGCTCGGTCGAGCTGCTCGGAGCGGTACTGGGCGCTCTCCTGCTGTTCGGAGACGAGAGCCTGGGCGGGCTCGTCGCGGACAGCTTGCTGGAGCTCGCCGTCGAGACGCTCGACGCGGGTCTTGAGGGAGGTGACTTCGTCGCCGAGTGCGATGAGGATGTCGGAGAGGGGGTCGTTGATCTCGCGGGGGTCGGTGATGAGGACGCGCTTGCCCTGCTGGTAGACGATGTGGGCGGGGACGCCGACGACGGTGGAGTCGGGTGGGACGTCGCGGAGGACGACGGAACCGGCTCCGACGCGGGCACGTTCGCCGATGATGATGTTGCCGAGGATGTTGGCGTTGTTGCCGACGAAGACGCCGTCGCGGAGGGTGGGGTGGCGTTTGCCGCAGGCCTTGCCGGTGCCGCCGAGGGTGACGTTCTGGTAGAGGGTGATGTCGTTGCCGAGGATGGCGGTTTCGCCGATGACGACTCCCATGCCGTGGTCGATGAAGAGGCGGCGGCCGATCTGGGCTCCGGGATGAATTTCGATTCCGGTCCAGAAGCGGGTGAACTGAGAGCAGAGGCGGGCGAGGAGCTTGAAGTTGTGGCACCAGAGGCTGTGCTGGATGTGGTGGGCCCAGACGGCGTGGAGGCCGGGATAGCAGAGGATGACCATGAGCCGGGAGGTGGCGGCGGGATCGCGCTCGAGGACGGTGCGGATGTCTTCGCGGATGGATTGGAAGAGGTTCATGGCTGGGTTGATGATAGCGCGGGGTGGGGGATGGGTTGTGAGGTCAGGGGTGATTCAGGTGGGGCGATCCTCGCCGGGTGCGCGCGAGTGAGAGTTGACGTTGCCGAAAACGCCGTTTTTCGGGATGTTCAACTCTTGGTCGTTCTGCTAGCGTGATTTCATTCCAACGAAAGGCGTAGGCTATGGCTGAAGCAATGGACAACGGCGGCGATGGAGTCAAGACGAAGCAGCCGTCAACGGCGCTTGTTGCGGTCGGTGTCCCAGCCGTGCTGTTGACGGCAGTTTTCGCGGGACGCATGGTGTGGGAGGAGACATTCCTCACAATCGAGCATGGACCACAGATGCTGGGTTTCTCGCTTGCCCACGGTGGGGGCGCAATATTGTTCCTGACGCCGTTCTTGCTGGCTCTTTGGTTGCTGGTCGCCTTGGTCACGATGGCCGTTTGTCTCTGGCGGAAGAGGTCGCTTTCAAAGTGGTATTGGTCAACTCTCGCCAGCGCGGCTTTGACTCTCGGAGTTCTTTCGATACCCCCTACATTTTGGCAATGGGCGTTCATTGGAACCTTTGCAAGAAGCCCAAACGCGGGTGATCTCATGGTCTATGGGGCAGCGGAAGGTGATGTAAAGACGGTGCGCGGCTATCTGGAGCACGGCGTTCCGCTGATGGCGACAAATTATGAAGGCTCGACGGCTGCATTCGCCGCAGCTGCGGGCGGCAGCCTTCCAATGATCGAAATGCTGGCGTCAAAAGGCGCCGATCTCAATGCCACAAATTTTTACGGGGACTCTCCCTTAGAAGCGGCCACCGAGAACGGCCATACGGATGTGGCTGCTTTCCTCAAATCCCACGGTGCCTCCCAGACTCGCGGCACTCCAGAACAGCGTGAAGCTGCCAGTGCTGCCATCGTTCGCAGGGACATCGAACGCGACAACGCTAGATAGCGCCGTGGCGCGAATCTCCTTGAAAGTCGGGTTTTGGCTAAGTTCATGAGTGTCCACTCCGGCTGAATGAACTTGGCGGAAACCCAGTTATTTCGACAAAGAGTGGAGCAACTTGCACGTAGCCGGTGTCTAAGCACTTAATGAGAGCGCTTATAACCGTGGTGCTTGCGACATTTGCGTATGCAGCATGGGCTCAAGTCCCCGTTCAGCCACCGTCGGAGAATCTCATGACTCTCACGATGAAGCTTGACCGTTCCGTCTATCGGCGCGGCGCTCCAATCCATGTTTTGCTCGTGCTTAGGGCAAGAACAAAGGGGGCATACCTTCCTAACTACTTTGGGCCGTTCAATGAGACATGTGAAAGCGGATTCGCAGCCGTATTGTTAACACCGGCGGGTGATTCCGCGATCAAGGATCTTTCGGGATGCGCAGCAAGCATCCTTGGATCGAACGCAGATAAGGCTGAAGATCAATTGCGACATTTCGTCCGACTCGCTCCTGGAGCCACGCGCGTTTGGCGTACGACTCTTCTCAGCACGGTCGACAGTCCCGGTACGTACACGGTAGTAGGGGAATACCTTTCCTCCGCATACATGATGGAAGAGGTTGCACGGCTTCCCGAAGTGCACGGAACAATGGTTCAAGGCAGAGTCTCAGCCAAGAGACGAACAATCAGAATCAAGTAGAGGGATGAAAGGTCGTCAGGAAGCAATCGGTCCTGCGAAGTCGGGTCTTGAGAAAGTTTGCAGATGCGCGCTCTGTCGGAAGCAAGGGGTGCCGGGGATTCGCACCCCACCGATGGCAAAAGCGCCATGCATGGGGCATCCGGTTGAGGTGGTCTGGGGAGTTTGCGCGCGAGGGTGGGTCGGGCCTTCAGCTCTTTGGGGGTTGGGTGTCGGGGAGTCGACGGGCGCGCTTGTGAGGGGTGGGTTTGGTGGAGACACCATTTTTTATGGACCTCGGAAACAGTTGCTGCCAGCCGAGTTTTTGGTCGTGATGTGACGACCATGCAATACAGCCCGTGGGGCTCATTTGGAGTCGTACTTCGCCTGCGCCTTTCTGACTCGCCCCCAATTTGCCTTAGCCCAATCGACCAATCCCTGCGTGGGCTGAAGGAGGCTCTTTCCGAGGCCTGTAATTTCATACTCAACGCGGGGCGGTACTTCGGGGAAGAGTTCGCGTGTCACCAGCCCGTCCCGTTCAAGATTCTTGAGGGTGATCGACAGCATCCGCTGCGAAATGCCTGGAACCGCGCGTTCGAGCTCAGAGAATCGCGCGCGTCCTCCGAGGAGGTCGAGCGACAGAATCAAAAAGATGCTCCACTTATCACCGATCCTGGTCAACAATTCTCTGACTGCCATTGGGTCGGAGCTTTTGCAGACGGCTGCGGGGTTGAGAGGGACGGTATTTCCTGGCTTCTTCATGACTAACCTCGGTGTTAGCTACTGACGCCGATCTGCCTTCTTGTTTGAGAGCAGCTTACTCTTTTATAGTAGCTCTCGTTGGTGATGAGGAACAGCATGAAGCGAGCGGAGAGACACGAGATGCCGAAGACGAAATACGCTGCCTACAAGGCCGCTGACCCCTACTTCAACCTGGTGCGACGGGCTCTCGGAGACCTGGTCGACGGCGAACACTTCTTTGACATCGTCACCGAAGACACGATCTACGAGGTGCTCTATGATCTCGGCTGGCCTCGTGTGATTCGGGGCCGAGGTGCTTTGATGGATGCGTTCCACGGCTACGTTGAGATCATCAGCCTGCAGTCCGCGGACAATCTCGTTGTTCACATGACAGACACGGGTCGTGTGGTTGTCATCGAATACGAGGTTCATGGAACCGTCCTCGCGAGCGGCACGAAGTACGACAACCGGTTCTGCTCCATCATCCATCTCGAAGACCGGAAGATTGCGCATTGGAGAGACTATATGGACTCGCATGCAGCATGGAGTGCGCTGAGGCCAGGCTCGCGCTAAGGGAGTCGCGATGAAGAACGTACTCATGATTGAAGTCGGCCCGGAGGAAACGACTCGGCGAGTCGCGCTGTCTCTATGATGACGCATCGTCATGACGGTTGCTTATAGACGCGGAGGGCGATGGCGATTCCGAAAGCTGGCAGGCCTTGGGGGACTCCGGTCGCGATGCCGACAGCCCGGTAGTGATGGAAGTCTTCCCGCAGTAATATCAAGAAACGGCGATCGCTTGAATCGCGCAGGAGAGGGCCGCGGGATGCGACAAGGGTTTACGAGAAGACCGAAAGCAGAGGAGCCCGCGGCGAACCACGAAAAGAACTACATCACTCCGGGCGGGATTGAACGCCTGAAAGCTGAGCGTCATTATTTGCTGACGAAGGATCGTCCTGCGGTGGTGGAAGTGGTGGCCTGGGCGGCGAGCAATGGAGATCGCAGCGAGAACGCCGACTATCAGTACAGCAAGCGACGACTACGCCAGATCGATGGAAGGGTTCGCTTTCTGACAAAGCGAATCGAAGCTGCGGAAGTTGTGGACCCGGAGGCTCCGAGGACGGGGCAGCGGGCAACAAGGGCGTTCTTTGGAGCCACCGTGCGTTATGCGAATGCTGCGGGGGAAGAACGAGTGGTGAGCATCGTGGGAACAGATGAAGTCAATCTGGACCGCAACCACATCAGCTGGGCGTCCCCGCTGGGGCGCGCACTCATGAGAGCGGCAGAAGACGATGAAGTGATTCTTCACGCGCCAGGCGGCACTGAAACCCTCACGGTGCTGGAAGTGCGGTACGAACGCATCTCGGTAGAACCGTTCGAAGTGCCGTCGGGGTCCGAGGTCTCGACCAAGAAACCTGATCGCTGATAAGGGGCTGACTACCGAGTGCCGATTTGCGGTCGACGGGGTGACGTGTGCTCAGGGGAGCTACACGTTGTTTGCTGTTGGGAGCGGATTCAATCCACCACCGCACACTTCGGATTGTTCAACGACCCCGTGACCCGAATAGGGAATACCAGTCTTCCGTTCTGCGAGTCGGCGCCTTTGAACATTCTTGCAAAGGTGCTGACGAAAAAGCCCTGCTTGGTCTGGACGGTGGCGTTGCCTTTGTAGTCGAGCTGGCTGTTGAGTTCGTCAACGCTTCCCGAGCCACCCACGTTAATGCCGTAGAAATTGACGTCGATCTGCCGGGTGAAGATCCTCTCGCGATTCAAGTCCAGATCTCCACTGAAGGAGGAGAACGCCGCCATTGGTAGAGAGCTTGTGCCGGGATCGCGAAAGCGCACCATCTGCGCCATGCTCTTGCTCCCATTCAGGCCGGTGAATTCCCCTTTTCGGATGGTGAAGTGGCCCGTGCCGTGGATCCCCGAGAGAGGATTGGCTGTGTGCTCGATGACTCCGTCGAGCTTCATGTCTGCCTCCATCATTCCGGTAACTTTTGGGGGGCCAGATTCAAATTGCGCCAGCAGGTAGTTGATGCCGACTCCGCTCACACGCAGATCGGTGTTGAAACGCGTCCTGCTTCCGGAGAAGTCAAAGGTGAAATCTCCGGCGGCGTTTCCGCGATAAGTCTTGGCCGTGAAGCTCTTGAATGTGAACTGCGCGGGCTCGATTTGGAGTTGGGATTGAATGTTGCGAAGATGGATTCGTCCAAAGATGGCGCTCTCCACGGTCAGGCTACCGACGACGCTAGCCTGGGGAGAATGATTCTTCAAGGCGTCTACGTTGAGCTGCTGCACTCCTCCGGAGAAATTTTCGACCGTTAAGACGACCGGGCCTGGGGCGTCGGTGGGATCGATCAGCCCGGAGCCGTATAGCGTTCCATTTTTGATCTGAACGGTGGAGATGGTTCCCATCGAGAACCGCGCGGGCTGGGTCCTCGCAGTGGAAGGATTCTGATAATTCCAGAGGCCATCGGGATCGGAGATCAGATGGATGATGGGCTTTTCTACCAGCAGCGAGCGAATGGCGACCTTGCCGTGGAGCAGTGGCATCCAGGGAATTGCCGCATCCACCTCCGGTGCCTGCAGAAAGTACCCTGGCGGAAAGGGCTTCGGATTCTTTACGGCAACGCCGTAGAGACGCACCGAGAGTGGCAGAAGCTGAACTTCGGCGTGATGGATTTCGATCTGCAATCCGGTTTTAGTTTGCAGGTAAGCGATGGCTTGAGGAAGATACCGGTCCGGGTTGCGCACGGTATACCATGCCACCGCCCACAGGCCAAGGATCGTGCAGACCACGACCGCAAGCCCGATCTTTAGGCCCTTCGTGATCCTATCCACACGCTGGCCGATCAGCCGCTGCTCTGATAGCCAGATTGGAATGAGCGCGCCGCCGCGACAGCTTTTCCAGTCCAAGCCGTGCATCACGGGTCAATTCAATTGCTGGCGCAACACGCATAACCAACCACCTCATACCATGAGATGGCCGCCAGATCGTAAGGTTGTCTCGAGGCCAGCAGACTGCGATGCCCCCGAGGTTCTGACCGTTGACTTCAGGCTAAGGCAGGCAATGAGGACGGTTCGACCGATATCGGATCTGTCCTGAGAAGCGCGGTTCTGTTGAGTTGGTTAGCGAGTATCCTCACCCCACCCATGGCGAAGGTGCCTTGGATGGGGTACCGGGATGGTCGCGCGGTGATACTGCGCTAGAGGGTGACGGGGGAGGTTGGGGTGGCGAGGGCCTGCTGGCGGAGGTCGTCGAAGAGGAGGGTGGAGAGGTAGCGCTCGCCGGAGCTGGGGATGATGACGACGATGAGCTTGCCTGCGTTCTTGGGGTCGTGGGCGAGCTGGAGGGCGGCGTGGACGGCGGCTCCGGAGGAGATGCCGATGAGGATTCCTTCCTCTTTGGGAAGACGGCGGGCCATGGTGAGGGCTTCGTCGTTGGTGACCTGGATGATCTGGTCGATGAGTTTGGTGTCGAGGATGGAGGGGATGAAGCCGGCGCCGATGCCCTGGATTTTGTGGGGGCCGGGCTTGCCTCCGGAGAGGACGGGGCTGTCGGTGGGCTCGACGGCGACAGTCCAGAAGTTGGGGTTGCGGGACTTCATGTACTGGCTGACGCCGGTGAGGGTTCCTCCGGTACCGACGCCGGAGACGAGGATGTCGGCGGTGCCGTCGGTGTCGTTCCAGATTTCGGGGCCGGTGGTGTCGAAGTGAATCCTGGGGTTGGCGGGGTTGTCGAACTGCTGGAGGATGTGGCTGTTGGGGGTCTGGGCGCGGAGCTCTTCGGCTTTGGCGATGGCACCCTTCATGCCGTTGACGCCGGGGGTGAGGACGATTTTGGCACCGAAGGCGAGGAGAAGGATGCGGCGCTCGACGGACATGGTGTCGGGCATGGTGATGATGATGGGATAGCCTTTGACGGCGGCGGCGAAGGCGAGGCCGATGCCGGTATTGCCGCTGGTGGGCTCGATGAGCGTGGTGACGCCGGGAGTGATTTTGCCGTCGCGCTCAGCCGCGTCGACCATGGCGAAGCCGATGCGGTCTTTGACGCTGGCGGCGGGGTTGTTGCTTTCGAGCTTGAGGACGACGCGGGCTCCGGCTCCGGCGGTGACGTGGTTGAGCTGCACGAGCGGTGTGTTGCCGATGAGGTCGGTGATGCTGGCGGCGATGTTCATGGAAGGCCTTTCGAGAGAGATAAGTTTGGACGCGCCGAGGAGTGAGGGCGACGCAAGTCTCCACTCAACAGCATACGCGCCAGTCCTGCACGGGTCCTGCGCGGACGGCGAGTGGCTTTGCGTGGCCAGGCAAGGTTCTGTGCGGGGGCGCGAGGTAGCTTCGCGTGGTGCTGCGCGAGGGCGAAGGGGCTCCGCTGGCCAGGCACAAGGTTTTGTGCGGATGGGCGAGGGTTGGCAGAGGCTGTTGGGAGGTGGTGCGGGATCAGCGTGGCGTGCCGGTCTTCCAGACGAAGAGGAACTCGTCGTTGCTGGAGGTGGCGATGGCGAGTCTGGCCTGGGAGGCGGCTCGGCTGAGGGCGGAGCGGATGTTTTCTTTGGTGTCGGGCAGCTCGGCGAGGGGGATTTTGAGGGCAGAGCCCTGTTGGAGCTTCTCGATGTCGCTGAGGAGCTGAGTGATGATTCGTTTGTGTTTCCCTTCGCGTCCTTTGGGGACGTCGGCCTGCAGGATGGATTTGAACCGCATACCTTCAAGGGGAATGTCTTGGTTCGCGTCGCTTCCGTCCATGGTGCCTCCTTTGTGAAAGATGGTGTTCACGTAAAACTGATCACGCGTTATCGAGACGTTAAGCACAAGAGATTTTGATGCGACGGGATGTGGCGAGGGTTTGATCTGAACGACAAGAAGTGAAGAGTTATCGGGGAAAGAACAGATTAAAAAGAGTTAACTCATGGCAACCCGAGAGGCCTAGGGTGTGAATAGAGGTACGGGCTATGGCAGCTGCGATGAGGTTTGAAGTGGTTCCGCTGGTCGAGGTTCCTCGGGGGGATCTGATGCACTCGGAAGGGCGCGGGCGGGGAGTGATCCTGGTGGTGCATGACGAGGCTGTTGTGGCGGAGTGTATGGCGACGCTGCTGAGGAGGGAGGGGTTTGCGGCGAGGACGGCGTATGATGGCCGGAGTGCGCTGGAGATGGCGCTGGCGTTGAGTCCGGAGATGCTGGTGAGCGATGTCGGGATTCGCGGGATTGATGGAGTGCAACTGGCGATGCTGGTGGTGCAGGCGATTCCGGGATGCAAGGTGCTGCTGTTTTCCAGCTGTGAGACGAATGGCGGGGTGATGAATGCGAGGGCCGAGGGATACGATTTTTCGACGCTGGCCAAGCCGGTGCATCCTGCGGTGGCGATGGAGCAGGTGATGGTTTGCTTCAGGGGAGCGGCTCTTCAGTAAGGGCTGCTGTGCGAAGGGCGAGGGCCTGGTGGGACGCTGGTAGTTTTTAGTCAGCGGAAGTTGGAGTGGGTGGTTGTTGGGAGGGTGATGTGCGCAAGATTATTTTGGTGGTGGCGTTGTTGGCGGTAGTGTTTCTGGTGTGGAACCGGCAGCGGATT
This sequence comes from Granulicella sp., assembly GCA_027452215.1. Classification (GTDB taxonomy): domain Bacteria; phylum Acidobacteriota; class Terriglobia; order Terriglobales; family Acidobacteriaceae; genus Granulicella. The sequence goes on from DAIDGQ010000045.1 coordinate 260,570, forward strand.
TATGTGCGGGACCCTCTGGGGAGCGTGGCTCGGGATGGAGCGAAGGAGAGCGGAGCGCAGGCGTATATCAACGCGTCGAATGATGTGCTGCTGACGAACTATAACGCTCCGATGTATGTGTCGCTGGTGCAGCATGGAGAGCGGGTGGGGACGCCGGCGGAGATTCATTGCCTGGCGTATGTGGCGTGCCTGCTGGATGCGGATGTGGCGACGTTGCTGAAGGGAAGCGAGGGGGCGAAGGCTACGTTGATGAATGAGAAGAGGGTGGAGTTTCGTGATGGTGAGGGGCGGCCGGTGGTGGTGGTGCTGCGGTAGTTGTCGGGGTGGGTGGGTTAGACGCGGACGATCATGACTTCGGTGGCTTTCATGAGGGCTCCCGCGGTTTGGCCTTTGCGGAGCTGCATCTCGCGGGCAGCGTCGGAGGTGATGATGGAGGTGATGAACTGGTCTCCGATCTTGAGGACGACCTGGGCGAGGAGGCCGCTGATTTTGACTTCGGCGATGGTTCCGACGAGTTGATTGCGGCCGCTGACGTTGCGGAAGCGCTCGCGTGAGGCCTTGCGGGTGGTGGAGGGTTTGGACTTCATGAGTGGGGTGAGGGAAGACTGCGGGATGCGGTGGTGGCCTCCGGGGGTCTTGATGGTCTTGAGGGTTCCGGCGAGGATCCACTGCTTGAGGGTGGGGTAGCTGACGCCGAGGGCGGTGGCGGCTTCGCGGGGTTTGAGCAGGATGTCTGCGTCGGGCATGGGGTGGGTCTCCTGATGGGGTTTTAGGGGTGGAGTGGGCTCGGGGTGGACATCAAAAAATCGTTATGTAAAATCGTATAGATATGAAAGCTACTTCTGGTTATCTGGTTGGTCTGGGATGCGGGCGAGTTGTGCGTGCGCGGCTACGTATGTTTGCGGCACTACTGATTGTGGGTGCTGTGGGGGCGGGAGCGCAACAGGCGACTGGGGTGAAGGCGAACGTCCAACAAGCTGGAACGGAACGGACAGGGGTGCAGGCAGCCGGATTGGCGAAGAAGGCGGACGCCTGCAGCAGTGGGCACGAATTTGCTGCGAGCGATTGCGCGCTGACGTGGCACGGGATCACGCTGTATGGTGCGTATGACGTGGGGGTCGGATGGGTGAGCCACGGCCTGCCGGAGAATGGCTATAACTATGAAGGCGAATCGCTGGTGAATCGAAATGCAGGCAGTTCGCGGTTCCTTGTTGCACCGAATAACCTGCAGCAGACGGGGCTGGGCATCCGGGGCAGGGAAGAGTTTCACCCGGGGTGGGCGGTGGTGTTTAACGCGTCGACGGGGATCAATCCGCAGTCGGGGCTGCTGGCGAATGCGTCGATGACGGACATTATCAACAATGGACTTCCGAGGGGGAGCTATTCGGAGGCGATCGATGGAGCGCGGGCGGGGCAACCGTTCAATGACGAATTTTATGGTGGTGTGTCGTCGGAGCATTTGGGGACGGTGACGTTTGGTCGGGAGAGATCGCTGGGGACCGATGCGATGCTGGTGTATGATCCGGCGGGCGGGAGCTATGCGTTTTCGTACATCGGGTATAACGGCACGATGGCCGGGGGGGGCGACACGGAGGACAGCCGATGGGACGATGCGGTGAAGTACCGGATCGGCTATGGGGCGATGCATCTGGGCGCAATGTATAAGTTTGCGGATGGATCGGGCGGGTGCTACTCGAGTTCAGCGACGTGGACGGCTGCGACGTGTACTCCGGAATCGGCGCATAACAATGCGTATGGGGGCGATGTAGGCGGAGAGTATCACCGGTTTTCAGGCGACGCGGTGTATCAGCATTACAACCAGGCGATCAGCGTGGTGAACCCGTTGCTGGGGCCGCAGAGTCCGTCGCAGTCGTATCAGTCAACGATGGACAGCATCAATACGAATCCGATCACGGGGGCGAATCTGATCTCAACGAGTAACACGGTGTGGGGCATCGTGACCGACAACAACGCGATGATGGGCGCGGCCAAGTATACGGCGGAGCATTTCAAATATTTTGGCGGGTTTGAATACATCTGGCAGAATAATCCGCACCATCCACTGGGGGTGGGAGCATCGGACCAAGGCGGCTACTTCATGAGCGGGGTTCAGGACAACAATCTCGACTCCGAAAAGATTACGAGGATCTGGTGGTTGGGGGTGAAGTACGCCTATGACAGTAAGACCGACGTTACGTTCGCCTGGTATGGACAGTTGCAGAACGACTTCCGTGTGCCGCAGCCGTGCTCGGTGACGGCGGGATTCCGGCCTGCGTGCGCGGGCACGCTCGATGAGGGGTCGCTGTATATGGACCATCGCTTCACGAAGCGGTTCGATGGATTTGCCGGACTTGCGTACTCGTTTGTAACTGGCGGCCTGGCGATTGCGATTCCTAACTCCGGCGTACCGTTTCTGCACAACAGCAACTTTGCGCCAACGATCGGGGGTCGGTTCAGTTTCTGAGCGGGTCGGCGGAGGGTTCGTTTGTGGCGAGGAGTTTATTGCGGGAGGTCGGCGAGCAGTTCCGAGATGGTGC